>NZ_KI421513.1:1993216-2593216 GCF_000473325.1 Leisingera caerulea DSM 24564 | reverse complement strand
ATATCGGCGATCTGCGCCTCGGTCAGCTCTGCGATCAGGTCGGCGGCGGAGGGGCCGGACTGCGACATCCGCATGTCCAGCGGGCCGTCCTTCATGAAGGAAAAGCCGCGTTCGGCCAGGTCCAGCTGCATGGAAGAGACGCCAAGGTCCAGAACAACGCCATCCAGGTCCTGGGCATATTCATCCATGCGGGAAAACACACCCTGCTGCAGGATCAGGCGGTCGCCATACCGCCCTGCCCAGGGCTTGGCGAGTTCAAAGGCCAGCGGGTCGCGGTCAACGCCGATCACCTGCTCTGCCCCGGCCTCCAGCAGGCCGCAGGTGTAGCCGCCGGCGCCGAAGGTTCCGTCCAGCCAGCGGCCGGTGACAGGCGCCACCGCCTGCAACAGCGGGCGCAGAAGAACGGGGATGTGGGGACCATTGGCAGCTTTCTGGTCCTGGGTCATGTCTTAAGCGCTCCCGGCGCCATCTAGGAATTCCATCGGATCGAAGTCGTCGGGCAGCTCTTCCATCCATTTCTCGGCCTGAGCCAGTTCCTCAGCCTCGTAGGTTTCCGGCTTCCAGATCTGGAAGGTGTCGCCCGCGGCGATAAAAAAGGCCTCGACCTCCAGATCAATCTTCTGGCGCAGCTTGGCGGGCAGCACCAGGCGGCCGGTCTCATCCACATTGGTCGGGAAGGACTGGCCGTGGAACATCCGTTGCAGCATCTTGCGCTGCATCGAGCCGCGCGGCAGCTGGTCGATCTTGGCGTCGACCTCTTCGATTGCCTCTATAGTATAGCATTCCAGGAAATTGCGGCGATGGTCGCCGTAGACGATAACCAGTTCGGGGTTCTGGCCGGGCTGCCAGTTCGGATCGGCGGCCTCCAGCACACGGCGAAAGGAGGCGGGGATTGACACCCGCCCCTTGCTGTCCACCTTGTGGTGGCTTTCGCCTCTGAACCTGCGGCCCAATTTCCCGTCCTTTTCGCGCGTCCCTCGCGTTAATCCGTCCCCCAGAATGAAAAGGGGCGGGTTGATCTGCTGCCACTGATCAACCCGCCGCCTTGGCCCGCTTTGCGGGATGTCCGACTGCGCGCGCCACCTGGGGGGATGTCTGCTCGCTCGCGCGCCGGATCTCTTGGTTCGATGAAAGCGAAGGCCTGTATGAAACCTGCTTGTTTTGTTTTTGGCTTGGGGTCGTTTGGCGCCCCGTCCCTCGTCTCATCCGATGAACAAGGGATACTATGGGAATTGATGGCCCTGCAACTGTTTTTTGCGGGAACCTGCCGAGGCCTTGACAGTGCATCAGCAGATTCGCCCCAGATTCGTGGCCAACTCAGGACAAATTCCGGAACTTGTTGTGAGTTAATGCAACGCAAACACTACATATAGAGGGGAGTTGCGGCTGCAAATTTTTTCCCATAGTTTCCCGCGATTCCGTCAGACGACTCGCAGATTCCGCCAATGTTCGCGCAACGTTCGCAAATCACCTCCTCCCCTCGCGCCGGAAATTCCTGTTATCAGCGTTTCAGCACGGGGTGATTCGTGCTGGCAAGAGGGAACAGGCGGAAAAACGGGCCATGATTTCCCATGGCGCCCATGATTTCCCGCAGATCCCGTGATTTCCCAGCCGTCCCATGGTTTCCCGCCTGCCCTGCACGCCTTTGCCCTGTGCGGCCTGTCACATCCGCTCCCGGTTCCGGCAGGCAATCCCATCAGCGCCCATGTGCGGGCCGCAAACAGCAGCAGGCCCGCCACAGGGGGCGGGCCATCCGATCGTATTTATAGAGAGTGTGTGTGCGTGCCCGCGGGGCGTCAGGCCATGCCGCCGCCGATCAGCCCCTCGGCGATCCGGGCATAGGCCTGGGCCATTGCGCCCTCGCCCGCGGCCACCGGCGTGCCGCTGTCGCCCGCCAGCCGGGTGTCCAGATCAATCGGCAATGCTCCAAGCAGCGGCAGGCCCAGAGCCTCGGCCTCAGCCGCGACGCCGCCATGGCCGAAGATGTGATGCTCGCCGCCGCAATCCGGGCAGGTGAAGAAGGACATGTTCTCAATCAGCCCCAGCACCGGGGTCTTCAGCGTCTTGAACATGTCCATTGCCTTTCGCGCATCCAAGAGCGCCACGTCCTGCGGGGTGGAGACGACGATGGCGCCCGACAGCTCTGCCTTGGTGCAGAGCGTCAGCTGCACGTCGCCGGTGCCGGGCGGCAGGTCGACGATCAGCACGTCCAGCTCGCCCCAGTTCACTTGCCCCAGCATCTGCTGCAGCGCCCCCATCAGCATCGGGCCGCGCCAGACCACCGCCTTGCCTTCCTCCAGCATGAAGCCGATCGACATCAGGGTGACGCCATGGGCGTGCAGCGGTTCGATGGTCTTGCCGTCGGGACTGGCGGGGCGGCCCTTGGCGCCCATCATCCGCGGCTGGGAGGGGCCATAGATATCGGCATCCAGCAGCCCCACCTTGCGGCCCTGTTTCGCCAGAGCCACGGCGAGATTCGACGATACGGTCGATTTGCCCACCCCGCCCTTGCCGGAGGCAATCGCCAGGATGCGCTTGACGCCTGCGGGTTTCAGCGGCTCCGCCTGCGGTTTCGGGTGGCCGCCGACCTTGAGGCTGGGCGCAGGCTGCTGCGGCGCGTGGGCGGTCAGCGCGGCGGAGACGGTTTCGACGCCCTCGATGGACAGCACCGCCGCCTCGGCCGCCTTGCGCAGGGGCTCCATCAGCTTGGCGATCTCAAGGCTGGGGGCCTCGATCACAAAGCTGACCTTGCTGCCGTCGATCCGCAGCGCCCGCAGCATGTCGCGCGACACCAGCGTGCCGCCGTCCGGCAGGGCCAGCCGCTCCAGCGCTGCGTGAATCTGATCCTGGGTGACCGGCATGTCTGCTCTCCTGCGTGTTATCCGGCACATATATATGCGGCGGCGGCAGAGCTTGAAACCCGCCAGGCCCGATTGCCGCACATGGGCCGCGGAGACCGGATGCGCGGCCTGTCAACAGGCGCCGCCCGAAGCCATGCAGAAACCGCCGCGCGGTGCCGCAAAATTATACAGATGCGCAACGCGCTGCCGAAATTATTGTCATATTCCAGTTACATACCCATACGTCACCCATGCAGATGCTGCATAGCAGCAATGACGAAGCACGGGATTGCGACTCCCGGGGAGATCCCTAAATTATGGCTCAAGCGGCGCCGCTGAGGCGCAAGACGCAGATGACGAAACGGCTGGATGAAGGAACACGACCATGGCTGCTGCACATCAAATCTCCGCGGTGAGCGTAGCATCCCCGGCCGGGTTCCTGAACGCGCTGCTGGTGAAGTTCACCCGCTACCGCCTGTACCGCCAGACCGTCAATGAGCTGTCGGCGCTGTCGGGCCGCGAGCTGGCGGACCTGGGGCTGAGCCGCTGCGAAATCAAGCGCGTCGCCTACCAGGCTGCTTACGAGAACAACTGATAGAGATCAGGCTCTTCCTCCTCCTCCCTTTGAAGAGCCTGTCCTACGCGGCGGCATCCTCCTCCTCCCTGATGCCGCCGCACCCTATACCGGTCTTGAAGCCGGGCTTGAATCACCGGGGTCTCCTCCTCCCTTTTCCCCGGTGTTTGACAGAACGGCGGTGCCCCTCCTCCTCCCTGGGCGCCGCCGTTTCTTGTTTTTCAGGACATCACATCAAAGCCCCCGCACCCTTGCGGCATGCCGGAAGCGTGCTGCAGGCAAGCGGCTGCAGCCAGGCACAAGCCTGCTGCTGCCGCGCTGCTCTCAGAGGATGGGGGTGGCGCGGGGGCGGCGGGCAGCACAGCTGCCCGCCGCCCCCGCGCCCGGATCGGATCGCTGCGCGATCCGATCCGCCGGCCCAGCCGGCGCAAAACTTCTGGTCAGAACGGAACGTCGTCCGTGGCGGAGACAAAACGGGCGACCACTTTCTTGGTGCCCGCCTTTTCGAACTCCACTTCCAGCTTGTCGCCCTCGATGCCGGTGATGGCGCCATAGCCGAATTTCTGGTGGAAAACCCGTTCGCCCAGGGTGAAGCTGGAGGTGGCGGTGAGGTCGATCACCTGGTGCTTGCTTTCCTTGGGCTGCGACAGGCCGCGCTGGCCCGCCCGGGCCTGCATCCGTTTCCAGCCAGGGGAGTTGTAGCCGTCGGCCTGCGCCACCTTTTCGTCGATCGTTGAGCGCACCTGCTCTGCCCCCATGCCGCCGCCGGGCGCTGCCGCGCCGTAGCCGCCGCCGTAGAGGCCCGGCGGGGTCAGCACTTCGACATGCTCCTCCGGCAGCTCATCAATGAACCGCGAGGGCAGCTGCGATTGCCACTGGCCGAACACCCGGCGGTTGCCGGCAAAGGAAATGGTGCAGATCTGCTCGGCGCGGGTGATGCCGACATAGGCAAGGCGGCGTTCCTCCTCCAACCCTTTCAGGCCGCTTTCGTCCATTGAGCGCTGGGACGGGAACAGGCCGTCCTCCCAGCCCGGCAGGAACACGGCAGGAAACTCCAGGCCCTTGGCGGCGTGCAGGGTCATGATCGAGACCTTCTCGTCCGCGTCCTGCTTGTCGTTGTCCATCACCAGGCTGACGTGCTCCAGGAAACCCTGCAGGTTCTCGAAAGACTCCAGCGCCTTCACCAGTTCCTTGAGGTTTTCCAGGCGGCCCGGCGAATCCGGGTTCTTGTCGTTCTGCCACATGGTTGTGTAGCCCGACTCATCCAGGATGATCTCCGCCAGTTCCATATGGGTCGTGTCGGGGTCGCCAGCCAAGCGGCCCCAGCGGGCGATGCCCTCGACCAGCTGGCGCAGGGCGCCGCCGCCCTTGCCCTTGATCTGGCCGCTCTCGACCGCCAGCCGGGCGCCTTCGACCAGCGGCACGCCATTCTCGCGCGCAATGGTCTGAATCGTCTGCTGCGCCTTGTCGCCCAGGCCGCGCTTGGGGGTGTTGACGATGCGCTCGAACGCGAGGTCGTCGTCGGGGGACACAACAACGCGGAAATAGGCCATCGCGTCGCGGATCTCCAACCGCTCATAGAAGCGCGGGCCGCCGATCACCCGGTACGGCAGGCCGATGGTCAGGAAGCGGTCCTCAAACGCGCGCATCTGGTGGGAGGCGCGCACCAGGATGGCCATCTGGTCCAGCCCCAACGGTGCCTGGCCGCGGGTGCCGCGCTGCATCGATTCTATTTCTTCGCCGATCCAGCGCGCCTCTTCCTCGCCGTCCCAATGGCCGATCAGGCGCACCTTTTCGCCGTCGCCGGCATCGGTCCACAGCTCCTTGCCGAGGCGGCCCTGGTTGCCGCGGATCACGCCCGCGGCGGCGGCGAGGATATGGCCGGTGGAGCGGTAGTTCTGCTCCAGCCGGACCACCATGGCGCCGGGAAAATCCTTTTCGAACCGCAGGATGTTGCCCACCTCGGCGCCGCGCCAGCCATAGATCGACTGGTCGTCGTCGCCGACGCAGCAGACGTTCTTGTGCTTGCCCGCCAGCAGCCGCAGCCACAGGTATTGGGCGACGTTGGTATCCTGGTATTCGTCCACCATGATGTAGCGGAACCAGCGCTGGTACTGTTCCAGCACGTCGGGGTGGATCTGGAAAATCGTGACCATGTGCAAGAGCAGGTCGCCGAAATCCACCGCGTTCAGCTCGCGCAGGCGGGTCTGGTACTGGGCATAGAATTCGGTGCCGCGGTTGTTATAGGCGCTGGCGTCGCCTGCGGGCACCTTGTCCGGCGTCAGGGCCCGGTTCTTCCAGTCGTCGATGATACCGGCCAGCATCCGCGCTGGCCAGCGCTTGTCGTCGATGCCCGCAGCCTGGATCAGCTGCTTCAGCAGGCGGATCTGGTCGTCGGTGTCGAGAATGGTGAAGTTTGACTTGAGCCCCGCCAGTTCGGCATGGCGGCGCAGCAGCTTGACGCAGATTGAGTGAAAGGTGCCAAGCCAGGGCATCCCCTCGACCGCCTGGCCCAGCATGCCCGCCACCCGTTCCTTCATTTCGCGCGCGGCCTTGTTGGTAAAGGTTACCGACAGGATCTCATTTGGGCGCGCACGGCCGGTGCTGAGGAGGTGCACGATGCGGGTGGTCAGCGCCTTGGTCTTGCCGGTGCCGGCGCCGGCCAGCATCAGGACCGGTCCGTCCAAGCATTCCACCGCCTCCCGCTGGGCGGGGTTCAGCGTGTCCAGATACGGCATCGGCCGCGCCTGCATGGCGCGGGCCGACAGCGATGCGCCCTCGAAGGCGTCCATTTCGTCGAAACTGCTCATGGCCGCGATCCTAACCTGATTCAAGCCCGGCGGAAAGAGGACGTTCACACTCTGTTCACACGTTTACGGACCGCAGGCAGCCCGCCCGGGAAAGCGCGGATTTGAAACGTTTTCGCCCCATTTTTTCCGCCTTCTGCGCCGCCCCGGACGCCACCTTCACGAAACCGAAAGATCATTGCGCAACCCTTGGGCGAAATACATGGTTTAAATGGTTTAAAGTGATCGGGATGCCAATTCAGCCGTCCGGGCAGCTGCTGCCCCTCCTCAAGACTTATTCGCTGCTGCTGGTGCTGCTGGCGGCAGCCGCGCTGTCGGCCTGGGCGGTCTATGCCGTCCCCGCCCCTGCGGTCGACCGGATGCTGGAGGCTGACCTGCGCAAACAGGCAACGGACTGGCGGCGCCGGATCCTTTTGCATCTGGAGGACGGCGCCGGCAGCTTCTTTACCGGGCAGCTGGACCAGCATGACATCGAATACCTGTCGCTGCTGCCGGCAACCACCGATGCCTACCGGATCAAACTGTTCCAGGCGGACGGGCGCGTTATGTGGTCCACCCGCCCCGCGGACATCGGCACGGTGAACCGCAAACCCTATTTCCAGCAGAAGGTGGCCAAGGGCGCTGTCTATTACGCCCGCGGCACCAAGCCAGTGTCCCAGGTCGATGGTTTCGAAACCCGGGACACCGGCGCCATGGCGGTCAGCCGCGAAGTGGCGGAGATCTATACGCCGGTGCTGAAGGGCGGGCAGTTTGCCGGGGCGATCGAGTTCTATTCGGACATCACCGCGGTGCGCGACACCTTCCTCAGCCGGGTGCGCATTTCGCTGGCGCTGGTGTCTGCCGTGATGGTGGCCGCGATCGGCATCGTGTCCGTGGTTGTCATCAGGACCAACCGGCTGAGCCTGCGCCAGATGCAGCAGCGTGCCGCCAAGGATCAGGAAATCATGGCCAGCCAGATGCAGCTGGCGCGTGAGGTCAAGCTGCTGGGGGAGCTGAACGAATGGCTGCAGTCCTGCCGTTCGCTGGATGAGCTGTTCAAGATGGTGTCTGAGTTCATGAGCCATCTGCTGCCGGATGCCGAGGGCAGCATCTATGTGTTTTCCAACTCGCGCGATGTGCTGGCCGGCTGCGCCAGCTGGAACGGCGGCGGGCTCAAGGACCATATCCGGCCCGATGAATGCTGGGGGCTGCGCCGCGGCCGCACCTATGAATACGGCGCCTCCGAGGTGGAGTTCACCTGCGCCCATGCGGCACCGCATGACGGGCGGCCGTATTTCTGCTTTCCGATCCTTGCCCACGGCGAGACCGTCGGCCTGATGCACCTGCGGGCAATGCCGCCGCGGGCCGGCGATTTTGCCACCTGCAAGCCGCTGGCGCAGATGTGCGCCGAGCAGATCAGCATGGCCATCGCCAATGTGCGGATGCGCGACCAGCTGCACGACCAGTCGGTGCGCGACCCGCTGACCGGGCTGTTCAACCGCCGCCACATGACCGACAGCCTGCGCAAGCACCTGAACAGCGGCGAGTTGAACTGCACGCGCCTGAGTGTGATTGCGGTGGATGTCGACCATTTCAAGAAATTCAACGACAACCACGGCCATGACGCGGGCGACATGGTGCTGCGGGCGGTCAGCACGGTGCTGGAAAAGGCCTGCGACGGCAGCGAGGCCGCCTGCCGCCCCGGCGGCGAGGAGTTCACCCTGATCCTGCCTGGCGCCACCCCCGAAGAGGCGCTGGCCCGGGCCGAACTGCTGCGCCAGGCGGTGGAGGAGATCAGCGTGCGCTATGGCGAGAAGACCCTGCCGCAGATCACCATTTCCGCCGGTGTTGCGCATTACCCGGCCCACGGGCTGTTGCCGCAGGACCTGCTGCGGGCCGCGGATGAGGCGCTTTATGCCGCCAAGGCGAAGGGGCGGAACCAGGTCTGCGCGGCCGCGGCCGGCACCGAGGCCGAACAGGATGCCGCATGGCGCGCGGCAGAACAGGCGGCCTCCGCGTGCCCGCCCGCCGCCGGAGCGAACAAGGCGGGCTGACAGCGGCTGAATGCGGGCGGCTGCGGCAACTGCTTTGCGGGGCTGGACTTTTCTGCATCACGGCTTCCAAATGCGAGGATGGATCTGCATCAGCGTTACCCCGGCCTCGACGATTTGAAACACCGCGCCAAAAACCGGCTGCCGCGGTTTGTGTGGGATTACCTGGACAGCGGCACCGGCGCCGAGCAGGCCCGCGCCCGCAACCGCACGGCGCTGGACCGGATCCGCTTTCTGCCGTCCGTTCTGCACGGCCCGATGGAGCCGGAGCTGAGCACCAGTTTCCTGGGCACCTCCCAGGCCCTGCCCTTCGGCATCGCCCCGGTGGGTATGTCCGGGCTGATCTGGCCGGATGCCGAGGCCGCACTTGCGCGCAGCGCCGCCGCGGCGGGCATTCCGTTTTGCCTGTCCACCGTGGCCAGCCGGTCGCCGGAGGATCTGGCCCCGCATCTGGGGCAGGACGGCTGGTTCCAGCTGTACCCGCCCAAGGACGAGGGCATCCGCGCCGACCTGCTGGCGCGGGCCCGGGATGCGGGTTTCAGAACACTGGTTCTGACGGTGGATGTGCCCGCCGCCTCGCGCCGGGAACGGCAGACCCGCTCCGGCTTGACCCAGCCGCCCCGGCTGACCCCGCGGCTGCTGGCGCAGATTGCGGTGCGGCCCGCCTGGGCGCTGGGAATGGCGCGGCACGGGATGCCGCATATGCGGACGCTGGACAAATATATCTCCGGCGCGCAGGCAAACCTGCCGCCGACCGCCCACGTCGGCTATTTGCTGCGCACCTCGCCTGATTGGGACTATGTGCAATGGCTGCGGCGCAATTGGGACGGCCCTTTCATCGTCAAGGGGGTGATGCGCGCGCGCGATGCCAAGCGGCTGGAAGAGGCCGGCGCCGATGCGGTCTGGATCTCAAATCACGGCGGCCGCCAGTTTGATGGCTGCCCCGCGGCGATAGACGTGCTGCCGGAGATCCGGGAGGCGGTGCGGATACCGCTTATTTTCGACAGCGGCATCGAAGGCGGGCTGGACATTATCCGGGCGCTGGCCCTGGGCGCGGATTTCGTCATGCTGGGCCGCGCCTATCACTATGCGCTGGCAGCACTTGGCGAAAACGGCCCGGCGCATCTGACCGATATTCTGGCCAAGGACATGCAGGCCAACATGAGCCAGCTGGGCGCGCCGGACCTGGCGGCTTTGAAATCCCTGGAGCGGTGGCCGCCTGCGGCAGGATGAACCGTTGCGCGGCGCAGGTCAGGCGGTTTTCTCCAACCGCTCAAACGCGGCCAGGAAGTCGCGCACAACCTGCCGCACGGCGGTTTCGCTGCCGCGGTCGGGACTGTTGATCGGGATCAGGTTCTGCAGCGCAAACACGTGCTTTTGCACCGGCTTGGGCAGCACATGCGGCTCCGAGAAGGCCATCCGCCATTCCGGAAACGCCCGGGCGGGCGCCGCTTCGCTGACCAGCACCCGGATATTGCCGTGCCGCGGGTCTGAGCTGATGCGGTGAAACAGCGCAGCCAATGCCTCCGCCGGGCCTTCGATCACCTGCAGGAACCACCCCATGTGGCCGACCAGCATGCCGGTCACATCAGCGGCGGCGTTGGATTTCTGCGCTTTCTCCACGATCACGGCCAGCTCCTTGCTGGACATGCCGCGCACGGCCTGGCTGACGTATATGATACGGTGCATGATTACTCTCCTTGGCAGCAGCCGGCGCCGGAGCGCGGCTGGTTTTCTGAGGGCAAGCAATTGAACCCAAGTCTGTTTTCAGTCTAACCGGAAGGCACCGGGCTGCGCCTGTGCCGGAAGGTCAGGACCGGGCTCTTTGGTTGCGCCGCGCGGCGCTTTCCTGACCCGAAGTTGAGCGCGCTGGCCGAAAGCGCTCCGCTCCGGCTGCCGCATTGCAGCATGCCGCCGGACCCCTGCCGGCGCAAAGCCCGTTACAAAGCGCAAAAAACCGCCATCCGGGATGTAACAAAAATCCAAAAACAGGCCGCTTGAGAGCGCAATCATGCCGGAAATACCCAGAACTACGGTTGTGCGGATCGCTAATATCCGCCTAACACTGCACCAACTTGCACGGACCCCGAGGGTGAAATGACCGACTTCAAAAAGATCCTGATTGCCAACCGTGGCGAGATCGCGATCCGCGTGATGCGCGCCGCCAACGAGATGGGCAAACGCACCGTCGCCGTCTATGCCGAGGAGGACAAGCTCGGCCTGCACCGGTTCAAGGCGGACGAAGCCTACCGGATCGGCGAAGGCATGGGGCCGGTTGCGGCCTATCTGTCGATCGACGAAATCATCCGCGTCGCCAAGGAATGCGGCGCCGATGCGATCCACCCTGGTTACGGCCTGCTGTCCGAGAACCCGGAATTCGTGGACGCCTGCGCCCGCAACGGCATCACCTTCATCGGCCCCAAGGCAGAAACCATGCGCGCTCTGGGCGACAAGGCCTCGGCCCGCAAGGTGGCGATACAGGCCGGCGTGCCGGTGATTCCGGCGACCGAGGTGCTGGGCGACGACATGGACGCGATCCGCAAGGAAGCGGCTGAGATCGGCTATCCCTTGATGCTGAAAGCCTCCTGGGGCGGCGGCGGCCGCGGCATGCGTCCGATCCACGCCGAAAAGGAGCTGGAAGAGAAGGTGCTGGAAGGCCGCCGCGAGGCGGAAGCCGCGTTCGGCAACGGCGAGGGGTATCTGGAGAAGATGATCACCCGCGCCCGCCACGTCGAGGTGCAGATCCTGGGCGACAAGGACGGCAACATCTATCACCTTTACGAGCGGGACTGCTCGGTCCAGCGCCGCAACCAGAAAGTGGTCGAGCGCGCCCCGGCCCCGTACCTGAGCGAAGAACAGCGCGCCGAGCTGTGCGACCTGGGCCGCAAGATCTGCCAGCATGTGAACTATGAATGCGCGGGCACCGTCGAATTCCTGATGGATATGGAGTCCGGCAACTTCTACTTCATCGAAGTGAACCCGCGGGTGCAGGTGGAGCATACCGTGACCGAAGAGGTCACAGGCATCGACATCGTGCAGGCGCAGATCCTGATCGCTGAGGGCAAATCCATTGCCGAAGCGACCGGCAAGGCATCGCAGGACGATATCCGCCTGAACGGCCACGCGCTGCAGACCCGTGTGACCACCGAAGATCCGCTGAACAACTTCATCCCGGACTATGGCCGCATCACCGCCTACCGTTCGGCCACCGGTATGGGCATCCGCCTGGACGGCGGCACCGCGTATGCGGGCGGCGTGATCACCCGCTATTACGACTCGCTGCTGACCAAGGTGACCGCCTGGGCGCCGACGCCCGAGAAGGCGATTGCCCGCATGGACCGCGCCCTGCGCGAATTCCGGGTGCGCGGCGTGTCGACCAACATCGCGTTTGTCGAAAACCTGCTGAAGCACCCGACCTTCCTGTCGAACGAATACACCACTAAATTCATCGACGAGACACCGGAGCTGTTCCAGTTCAAGAAGCGCCGCGACCGCGGCACCAAGGTGCTGACCTATATCGCGGACATCACCGTGAACGGCCACCCGGAGACCGAAGGCCGTCCGGCGCCCGCCGCCGACCTGAAGGAGCCGCGCGCGCCCCGGGTTGAACCGGGCGAGCTGCCGCACGGCACCCGCAATCTGCTGGAGGAAAAAGGCGCGCAGGCAGTTGCCGACTGGTTGAAGGCGCAGCCGCAACTGCTGCTGACCGACACCACCATGCGCGACGGCCACCAGTCGCTGCTGGCGACCCGGATGCGCTCGATCGACATGATCAAGGTGGCGCCGGCCTATGCGCAGAACCTGAGCCAGCTGTTCTCGGTCGAATGCTGGGGCGGTGCGACCTTTGACGTGGCCTACCGCTTCCTGCAGGAATGCCCCTGGCAGCGCCTGCGCGACCTGCGCGAGGCGATGCCGAACGTGATGACCCAGATGCTGCTGCGCGCTTCCAACGGCGTCGGCTACACCAACTATCCGGACAATGTGGTGCAGGAGTTCGTGCGCCAGGCGGCGGAGACCGGGGTCGACGTGTTCCGCGTCTTCGACTCGCTGAACTGGGTCGAGAACATGCGCGTTGCGATGGACGCGGTGGTCGAAAGCGGCAAGGTCTGCGAAGGCACCATCTGCTATACCGGCGATATCCTGGACCCGAACCGCGCCAAGTACGACCTGAAGTATTACGTCGGCATGGCCAAGGAGCTGGAAGCCGCTGGTGCCCATATCCTGGGCCTGAAGGACATGGCGGGCCTGCTGAAGCCCGCGGCTGCCCGCCAGCTGGTCAAGGCGCTGAAGGAAGAGGTCGGCCTGCCGGTCCACTTCCACACCCACGACACCTCGGGCGTGGCCGGTGCCACCATCCTGGCGGCGGCGGATGCCGGCGTGGATGCGGTGGACGCAGCCATGGACGCCTTCTCCGGCGGCACCTCGCAGCCCTGCCTGGGCTCCATCGTCGAGGCGCTGCGCAACACAGATCGCGACACCGGCATCGACATCGCCAAGGTGCGCGAGATCTCCGGCTACTGGGAACAGGTTCGGGCGCAGTATGCCGCGTTTGAAAGCGGCCTCGCGGCGCCGGCCTCGGAAGTGTACCTGCACGAGATGCCGGGCGGCCAGTTCACCAACCTGAAGGCGCAGGCGCGCTCCTTGGGTCTGGAGGAGAAATGGGCCGATGTGGCGCAGACCTATGCCGATGTGAACCAGATGTTCGGTGACATCGTTAAGGTGACCCCGTCGTCCAAGGTGGTTGGCGACATGGCGCTGATGATGGTGAGCCAGGGCCTGACCCGCGATGAGGTCGAGAACCCGGAAACCGATGTGGCCTTCCCCGACTCGGTGGTCGACATGATGCGCGGCAACCTGGGCCAGCCTCCGGGCGGCTTCCCCGAGGGCATCGTCAGCAAGGTGCTGAAAGGCGAAGCGCCGAACACCGAGCGCCCGGGCAAGCATCTGGAGCCGGTTGACCTGGAAGCGGTCCGCGCAGACCTGTCCAAGCAGCTGGAAGGCTTCAAGGTCGATAACGAGGACCTGAACGGCTACCTGATGTATCCCAAGGTGTTCCTGGATTACATGGGCCGCCACCGCCAGTACGGCCCGGTCCGCACCCTGCCGACCCGCACTTTCTTTTACGGCATGGAGCCGGGCGAGGAGATCACCGCAGAAATCGACCCGGGCAAGACCCTGGAGATCCGTCTGCAGGCGATTTCCGAGACCGATGAGAAAGGCGAAGTGAAGGTCTTCTTTGAACTCAACGGCCAGCCGCGGGTGATCCGGGTGCCGAACCGTCTGGTCAAAGCCTCGACCGAACAGCGCGCCAAGGCGGAAGCGGGCAATGCGAACCACGTCGGCGCGCCGATGCCGGGGGTCGTGGCCTCTGTCGCGGTGCAGCCGGGCCAGCAGGTGCATGAAGGCGATATGCTGCTGACCATCGAAGCGATGAAGATGGAAACCGGCATCCACGCCGAGCGCGATGCGGTTGTGAAGGCCGTGCACGTGCAGGCCGGCGGCCAGATCGACGCCAAGGATCTGCTGGTCGAGCTGGAATAAGCCAGCGCCTGAAATTGAGTGAAGGGCGCCCTGCCGGCTGGCGGGGCGCCCTTTTGCTTTGCGCGGGGAGCAGGAGTTCGGCGCGAATTCCGGCCGGTTTTCCGGCGCAGACACTAGCTCCGCCTGTTGCAAATGGCCCCGAAACCCTCGCAGGATTTTCGGCCGGTTTACCGCGCCGGGAAAACGTCTTGCCCGCCGGTCAGGCGTTGAACGCCGCAGGCTGCGCCAGGCTCACCGTTTCGGACTGCACAGGTCTGGCGCCTTCGGCCTGCCCGGCCCAGCTGTCAGCTTGCGGGGCGCTGATGTGCTGAGCGTTTTGCACCAGCAGTCCCAAGGCAATCGCCGCGCCAAGGCAGGTGATCCGCAGGAAGTCCTTGCAAAGCATACCCTCAATCTCCCTTTGAAAAGCTGGTTGTTGAGGTGTGAAACGCATGGCCTTAGGAATTCCGTCGCGGCCCATTGAATTTTTTTCCGCAGGCACCGTTTTTCCTCTTGCAGCCCGCGGGCGGAGCCCCTATTTCACCGCTCACCGGATGGCAGCGCGGGCGTAGCTCAGGGGTAGAGCATTACCTTGCCAAGGTAAGGGTCGTGAGTTCGAATCTCATCGCCCGCTCCATCGGGAAACGGACAGGCCGCCCTTCGGGGCGGCCTTTCGCTTTTGAGGATTTCCGCATAGTCTGCCCGGGTGCAGAAAACCTTGTGCGGAATCACGATTCCGCTTAGGAACAGAGCAAGAACAGAAACGGGCGGGCAGAGCAGAATGCTGACATCGGTTGAACTATGCGCAGGTGCGGGCGGCCAGGCCCTCGGTCTCGAGGCGGCGGGCTTTGATCACACCGCGCTGGTTGAGATCGACAAGCATTGCTGCGCCACCCTGCGCCACAACCGCCCCGCATGGAACGTGCTGGAAGAAGACGTGCGCAAGTTCAAGGACGTTGCGGGCGATTACAAAGGTATCGACCTGCTGGCAGGCGGTCTGCCCTGCCCGCCGTTTTCCGTCGCTGGCAAGCAGCTGGGCGAGAAGGACGAGCGCAATCTGTTTGATGATGCGATCGAGATCGTCGACGCCACCCGCCCCCGCGCCGTGATGATCGAGAACGTGCGCGGCTTTCTGGATGCAGTTTTCCATGACTACCGCGAGAAGCTGAAGAAGCAGCTGTCAAAGCTGGGGTACGAGACCGACTGGCGCTTGTTGAACGCCTCCGACTTTGGCGTGCCGCAGCTGCGGCCGCGGGTGGCGATTGTGGCCTTGCGCAAGGAGTTTGCCGGCCAGTTCAACTGGCCCGAGCCGCTGCCGCACAACCCGCCGACCGTGGGCGCCACGCTGATCGACCTGATGAAGGAACGCGGCTGGCGCGGGGCGGACGACTGGGCGGCCAAGGCGGATGAGATTGCGCCGACCATCGTCGGCGGCTCCAAGAAACACGGCGGGCCGGATCTGGGCCCGACCCGCGCGCGACGCGCCTGGGCGGCCCTGGGGGTTGAGGGGCGCACCATCGCCAATGAGGCGCCGGACCCGTTCCACAACGACATGCCGCGCCTCACGGTGCGGATGGTTGCGCGCATTCAAGGCTTCCCGGACGCTTGGCATTTCACCGGCGCCAAGACCAACGCCTACCGCCAAGTCGGCAACGCCTTCCCGCCGCCGGTGGCTGAGGCGGTGGCGCGGGAGTTGAAGGCCGCAATTGCCAAACCGGCGCTGCATGCCGTGCGGGCGTAAGCCAATCGTTTTGGAAACAAAGCTGAAGGCAGCGCCCGGCCTGCCGGCCAGGCGGTGTTCAGCATGAAACAGAAGCTTCCCGACAGCCTTGTCCAGCCCGGGCATCCGGATTTCGGCCGCCTCTTTCCGCTGGCGGAAGAAATCACCACCCGTGCGGGCGGGGCTTTGGCACTGGAATACGATGTGCCGCAGATGCTGCGCCAATGCATCGACGATGTGATCATGACGCCCAAGACCGGGCGGCGCGCCTATGAAGAGCTGGAAAAGACCGAAAAGACTTATATCGGCACCCGGGTTGAGATTGAGCTGCGGGCGCTGCTGAAACTGCGCAAGGGGCGGCTGGACACCGAAATCCTGGGCCAGGATGTCGACATCAAGCACACCATGGGCGGCAACTGGATGATTCCGACCGAGGCGGTTGATTGCGCCTGCCTGCTGGTCGCCGCGGATGAAGTGCGGGCGCGCTGCTATCTGGGGCTGATCATCGCCCGGCCGGACTACCTGACAGCCGGACAGAACAAGGATGCCAAGCGCAGCATTTCAGCCGAGGGGTTCCGCCACATTCTGTGGCTGCTGAAGGATCAGCCCTACCCCGCAAATTTCTGGCGCACCGCGGATGAGGCGGCGGTGGAGCAGATCTTTGCGGGAGAGACCGGCAACGAGCGGATGGCGCGGCTGTTCCGGCTGATCCAGGGCTGCCCGGTCCCCCGCGACGTGGTGGAGGCGGTGGCGCAGCAGAAGGACTTCATGCGCCGCATCCGCGCCGACGGCGGCCATGGCACCCGCGATATTCTGGCGCGCGAGCAGATCGTGCTGCTGGAAGGCCAGAAGGATGCCCAGCTGATCAAAGCGCTGGGGCTGCCGCCCTGCCCGCCCAGCGCCTTCATTTCCTGCCGGATCGAAAGCGGCTATCATACGCGCATGGTGGAACAATCCAGGCACCATGTGGAATGGCCGACACCCTGACACCAGAGCGGCGCAGCGCCAATATGGCGAAGATCCGCGCCAAGCACACCAAGCCCGAAATGCTGGTGCGGCGGATGGTGCATGGCATGGGCTACCGCTACCGGCTGCACCGCAAGGACCTGCCGGGCAAGCCCGACCTGGTGTTCGGACCGCGCCGCAAGGTGATTTTTGTGCACGGCTGCTTCTGGCATCTGCATGACTGCCGCGACGGGCGCATTCCGTCCAGCCGCCGCGATTACTGGGAGCCCAAGCTGCGCCGCAATGCCGAACGCGACGCAGAGCAAGAGGCGGCCCTGCTGGCCGCGGGCTGGCAGGTGCTGACGGTCTGGGAATGCGAAACCAAGGACCTTGAAGCCCTGGAAACCCGCCTCGCGGGCTTCCTCAGAACCGGAGAATAGTGATTATCCACAATTACTTGCAGCGTTTTGAAAATTTCTTCTTGCAGCCCGTTTTGGAAAACCCTAAACACCGGCTCACCGAATGGCAGCGCGGGCGTAGCTCAGGGGTAGAGCATTACCTTGCCAAGGTAAGGGTCGTGAGTTCGAATCTCATCGCCCGCTCCATTCGAAAGCCGAAAAGGCCGTCCTTTGGGGCGGCCTTTCGCTTTTTGGCCCGGCGGCAGCGGCGGCATTTTCTTCATGGCCCTGTCATTTTCCGCTTGCAGCCGCCTGCCGGATTTCCTATTCACCGCCTCACCAGATGGCAGCGCGGGCGTAGCTCAGGGGTAGAGCATTACCTTGCCAAGGTAAGGGTCGTGAGTTCGAATCTCATCGCCCGCTCCATCCGGAACCGGACAGGCCGCCCTTCGGGGCGGCCTTTCGCTTTTTCAGCCTTGCCGGTGAAATTTGATCAAATTCCTTTTGACGCGCGTGCCAAAACACGCCAAAGCTTCCCTCAAATGTGCCCCAAGGGCGGTTCACCGGAGGAGTTTGGCCATGGCCCCTGTCATCTATCCCACCACCAATTTCACCGCGACCGAGCAACTGTGCCTGGACCGCGGCGACGGCATCTATGTCTATGACACGGACGGCAACAAATACATCGAAGGGCTGGCGGGCCTGTGGTGCACCTCGCTGGGTTACAGCAACACCGAGGTGATGGATGCGATCACAGAGCAGCTGCACAAACTGCCGTTCACCCACACCTTTGGCGGCAAGACCCACAAGCCGGTCATGGAGCTGGCTGAGAAGCTGAAGGCAATGGTGCCGGTGGAGGATGCCTATATCTTCTTCGGCAACTCCGGCTCGGATGCCAATGACACCCATTACAAGATGCTGCGCTATTACTTCAACGCCATCGGCAAGCCGGAGAAGCGCAAGATCATCACCCGCGAGCGCGGCTATCACGGGGTCACCGTCGCCGCCGGTTCGCTGACCTCCCTGCCCGCGAATCTGGCGCATTTCGACGCGCCGCTGGAGGCGTTGCATATCCTGCGCTCGGACGCGCCGCATTATTACACAGGCCGTCAGGGCAACGAGACCGAGGAGCAGTTTGTCGACCGGATCATCAGCAATCTGGAAGAACAGATCCTGGCCGAAGACCCTGACACCATCGCCGCGATGATCGTGGAGCCGATCACCGGCGCATCGGGCGTGATCGTGCCGCCGGAGGGATATTACGAGAAGCTGCAGGCGCTGCTGCGCAAGCATGGCATCCTGGTTTGGGCCGATGAGGTGATCTGCGGCTTCGGGCGCACCGGGGCCGATTTCGGCTGCACCACCATGGGCATCAAGCCGGATTTGATGACCTTCGCCAAGCAGCTCTCCTCGGCCTATTTCCCGATCTCGGCGTCGGTCATTCCGGGCTGGATGTATGAGGCGATGATTGCGCAGACCAACGAGGTTGGCGTGTTCGGACATGGTTATACCTACTCCGGCCACCCGGCGGCCTGCGCCGCGGCGCTGAAGACGCTGGAGATTTATGAGCGTGACAACTTGTTTGAGCATGCCGCCGAGGTGGGCGCCTATATGCAGGCGCAGCTGCGCGGGATCTTCACCGATCACCCGCTGGTCGGCGAGGTGCGCGGCAAGGGGCTGATTGCGGCGCTGGAGCTGGTGTCGAACAAGACCACCGGCGCAAGCTTTGACAAGGGGGCCGCAGGGGCTGCTGCGCAGAAGGCCTGCCAGGACAACGGGCTGATCCTGCGGGCGGTGGCCGGCAATGCGCTGGCGCTGTGCCCGCCGCTGATCATCACTAAGGCAGAGGTGGACGACATGCTGGCCCGGATGAAAGCCGCCGTCGATACCGCCTATGCAGAACTGCAGGACAAGGGGCTGATTGCCGCCTGATCCTTTACCCCGAAAACAAAAAACGCCCCGCACTGCGGGGCGTTTTACTGTTGGGCGCTTGCGCCCCGGGTCTCTTAGAAGACCTTGTAGGTCATGGTGGTGAGCGAGCGTTCAATCCCCTCGATCTGCAGCAGCTGGTCGTTGATGTATTTGCCCACATCTTCGCCACTGGGAATGTAGAGCTTCATCAAGAGGTCGAAGTTGCCGCTGGTGGAGTAGAGTTCCGAATGGATTTCCCGCAGCGCAATCTCCTCGGCCACCTTGTAGGTGGTGCCGGGCTTGCAGCGGATCTGGACAAAGACGCAGGTGGACATGGTCGGCCCTTTTGAATGGTCACGGATTTGCGCCCAAGCTCGCATGCGGCGCATCCGGGCGCAAGAGACCGGGAAAAGGCCGGGATTGCCGCAACAGATTGCCCCCCATGCACAATGCCGCACTTGAGCCGTGCCCCCTGCCCGCCCTATAAGCGCCCAGGCAGAATTAAAGTTCTGGCAGCATGACGAAGGATAAGCCGCTGATGCGTACCGCCAAAGTGACCCGCAAGACCGCGGAAACCGATATTTCGGTCGAGATCAACCTCGACGGCACCGGGGTTTATGACAACCAGACCGGCGTCGGCTTCTTTGATCACATGCTGGACCAGCTGGCGCGCCATTCGCTGATCGACATGACCATCCGCGCCAAGGGCGATTACCACATCGACGACCACCACACGGTGGAGGACACCGGCATTGCGCTGGGTCAGGCGCTGGTGCAGGCGCTGGGAGACAAGAAGGGCATCCGCCGTTACGGCGAGTGCCATCTGCCGATGGATGACGCCCAGGTGCGCTGCGCGCTGGATCTTTCGGCGCGCCCCTTCCTGATCTGGAATGTGGAGCTGCCCACCCAGAAGATCGGCGCATTCGACACCGAACTGGTGCGCGAGTTCTTCCAGGCGCTCAGCACCCATGGCGGCATTACCCTGCACATTGACCAGCTGCACGGGTTCAACAGCCACCATATTGCCGAAGCGGCGTTCAAAGCAGTGGCCCGCGCGCTGCGGCTGGCGGTGGAGACCGATCCGCGCAAGGCGGATGCGATTCCGTCCACCAAAGGTGCGCTCTGACATGCTGACCGCGATTATCGATTACGAATCCGGCAACCTGCACTCCGCTGAAAAGGCGTTCCAGCGCATGGCGCGGGAGATGGATGCGGGAGAGGTTGTGGTGACGTCTGACGCCGATGTTGTGGCACGCGCCGACCGGCTGGTGCTGCCGGGCGACGGCGCCTTTCCGGCCTGCGCGGCAGAGCTGCGCGGCCACAAGGGCATTTATGATGCTATGGTCGAAGCGGTGGAGCAGAAGGGCCGGCCCTTCCTGGGAATCTGCGTCGGCATGCAGCTGATGGCGACCACCGGGCACGAGTATCAGGACACTCCGGGCCTGGGCTGGATCGGCGGCGATGTGGTGAAAATCACGCCCGCCGACCCGGCCCTGAAGGTGCCGCACATGGGGTGGAACGACCTGGTGATCGACCATGCGCACCCGGTGTTTGACGGGATTGAAAGCGGCGATCACGTGTATTTCGTGCATTCCTACCACTTCCGAGTGGCCAGCCCGGCGGAGCGGCTGGCGCATGTGGATTATGCCGGCGACGTGACCGCAGTGATCGGCCGGGACACGATGGTCGGCATGCAGTTCCACCCGGAGAAAAGCCAGGCCACCGGATTGCGGATGATCGGCAATTTCCTGACCTGGAAACCCTAAGGGGACGGCGCTGGCGCGCCGTGGCCTCCGGCGGGAGTACTTTGGGAAAGATGAAAGCTGCGGCGTTCAAGCAGCAGCGGTTCGCAAGGAGACCGGCGCGACGCCGTACGCCTTGCGGAAGGCGCGGGTGAAGCCTTCGGGGCTGGCGTAGGCGTAGCGGCGCGCCACAGCCTCCACCCGGTCGCCGCGCACGAGGTCCTGATGCGCCAGGATCAGGCGCCAGCGGCGCAGGTAGCCCATCGGGGTTTCGCCCACTTCCGCCGCGAACAGCTCCGCAAAGCGTGAGAGCGACAATCCCGCCTCCTGCGCCAGATCGGCGTTGGTCCAAAGGCGGCCGGGATGATCATGCATCGCCACGATGGCCCGGCTGAGGCGCGGATCCGCGAGACCGGCCAGCAGTCCCGGCTCAGTCGCGCCTTTCCGGATCTGGTTGCGCAGCAGGCGCACCATCAGAACCTCGCCCAGCCGGTTGATCACCGACTGCGCGCCGCAGTGCTGGCCCTCTGTTTCCTCCTGCATCAGCCGCACCAGGCCCTGCGCCTCGGGGTTTCCGGCGACGCCGTACTCCACCATCGGCGGCAAGGCGGCCAGAAACGGGTTGCTCTGCCCGGACCACTCCACCCGCGCGGACCACATGACCGTGCCAGGGTCCAGCCCCTCCAGCGCCGCTTTGGTGCAGTAGAGGATGCGCACCGGCGCGCCGGTGCCGTCAGCCACCGCGGCCAGATTGGCCTCCCCCGGCGCCGCGGCCTGTACTGCGAGCTGGAATCGGTCCATCAAGGTGGTGAGGCGGTCCATGACTTCCGGTGTTCCCATCAGGTTTTTCGGATTTATGAGACCTTAAACTGCGCGATACCTTTGAACAAGACCACCACTCACGCACCACCACTCACACCGTTCACAAGGACCCTGCCCATGCTGATTCCCCGCCAGAAAACCCCGGACCTGTCCCTGCCGACGCTGGACCACGGCCGGTTCGACCTGTCCTCTGAGACTGCCGAACGAGGCACAGTGATCTGCTTTTACCGCGGGCTGCACTGCCCGATCTGCGCGACCTACTTGAAGGAGTTCGAAAGGAAGGTTCCGGATTTTGCCGAGCGAGGCGTCAACTGCATCGCCATCAGCACCGACGGCGAGGAGCGCGCCCGCGCCATGGCGGACAAGATCGAGGCCAAGGAGCTGCGGTTCGGCTATGACCTGCCGCTGTCCGAGGCACGCGACTGGGGGCTCTATATCTCCACCTCGCGCGGCAAGACCTCGATCGGAATCGAGGAACCGGACCTGTTTGCGGAACCCGGCCTGTTCATGGTGACGCCGGAGCAGACGCTGTACTACGGCTCAGTCCAGACCATGCCGTTTGTGCGCCCGCATTTCGCGGAACTGGTGGCGGCGCTGGATTTCGCGATCCCCAACAACTACCCGGCGCGCGGCGAATACACCGGCGAGGTGTAAGCACCGCAACTGCCGCGGGGGCCGGTACAATTCACCTGTTTGAGCAATAGACAAGCGGTCCGCTTCGAGGCATACGGGGCGGACCTTTTGTCACTGCGGCCCCCTCCTTGCACATCCGTTTCGAGAAATACGACCACACCGAAGGCAAGCACCGCTATTGCCTGCTGAGCCTGACGCCGACGCTGTTCGGCGACTGGTGCGTTGAGCGTGTCTCGGGGCCGCTGAACGCGCCGGGCGGGGCGCAGAAGCGGACCTATTTCGCCGGTCACGCAGAGGCGCTGGCGATTTTTGAAGGGTTCCGGGACCGGCAGCTGAAGCGCGGCTATGCGCCGATCCCGGTGCAGCTGGGGCTGCTGTAAAGACAGCCCCTCAGCGGTTCACTTGATCCGGGTCCAGGTCTGCTTGGAGCAGATCAGCCCGCCCGCCACGCAGCCGCGCAAGGCAAGTCTGTTGCCCGTCACTGCCATCTTGCCGATGTAAATCTTGTCGTTGGACGGCCGCCAGACCTTGCCCTCGTATGAGCCATCGCCGTTCGGCACCATGTCGATCACCAGAGTCTTGCCGAGGTTCGGGGACTTGTATTCGCCCCCGCTGTTGAAGGTGCGGGCAATCTTGCCGCAGACCGCGGCGCCGCATTTCGCCATCTGGATATGGGCGTAGGAGCCGTCATCGGGTTCCGTTTTCCAGACACCGAGAACCGGATCCGCCGCAGCGGCCCCTGCCAAACCCAGAGCCAAGGCCATACCTGCCAATAGATGTTTCATTCCATTTCCTCCCTGTTTTTCAGGCAGCCTGTCCCTGATGCGGCGTTTGAGGCAAGGTTGACTTCGGGTCGCGTTGCAATCTGCCCTTACGTTGTGCAAAACACCGCCAGCTTGATTTCACGAAGGACCGCCCGGATGATCCTCTACCCCGCGATTGACCTCAAAGACGGCCAGGCCGTGCGCCTGCTGCATGGCGAGATGGACAAGACCACCGTGTTCAACGACAACCCCGCTGCGCAGGCGCTGGAGTTCGTCGAGGCGGGCTGCGAGTGGCTGCATCTGGTGGACCTCAACGGTGCCTTTGCCGGCGAGCCGGTGAACGCGGCCCCGGTTGAGGAGATCCTGAAGCAGACCAAGGTGCCCGCGCAGCTGGGCGGCGGCATCCGCGACATGGCCACCATCGAGCGCTGGATCGGCAAGGGTCTGGCGCGGGTCATCCTGGGCACCGTGGCGGTGGAGAACCCGGACCTGGTGCGCGAGGCGGCGCGGGAATTCCCCGGCAAGGTCGCGGTCGGCATCGACGCCCGCAATGGCAAGGTTGCCACCAAGGGCTGGGCCGAGGAGACCGACGTGATGGTCACCGACCTCGCCAAGTCGTTTGAGGACGCGGGCGTTGCCGCGATCATCTATACCGACATTCTGCGCGATGGCGCGATGAAGGGTCCGAATGTGGAGGCCACCGCTGATCTGGCCAATGCGGTCAGCATCCCTGTGATTGCCTCTGGCGGCGTGTCCTCTCTGGACGACCTCAGGGCGCTGAAATCCTGCGGCGCGCCGCTTAATGGCGCGATTTCTGGCCGGGCGCTCTATGATGGGGCCATAGACCTGAATGAGGCGCTGGCGGTTCTGAAGGCCTGACGTCGCGCCCGGCAATTGGAAACCTCATGCGCCTTGTCCGCAGACTCCTCGCGACACTGACTATAGGGCCCATCGTCCTGTGGCTGCTGTGCATTGCCGCGGTGATGCTGCTGGGGTTTGGCTTTGATTGCGAAATCCACGAAGGCTTTGCCAACCCCTGCGTGGTGCTGGGCCGCGACTTGGGAGAGGCGGCCTATACCCTGGGGGTCCTTGCCGCCTGGGGGCCGCTGATCTTTGGCCCGGTCTCCATGGGGGCCGGGCTGCTGTGGGGGCTGGCAATTGCGCTGTCACGCTATCTGGCAGCGCGGCGCTAAGCCTACTCGGCTGCTTTTGCGGTCAGCTTACCCAGGGCGCCCTGCATCTTGGCGATAAACGCCGCATCAGCCGGGATATCGAGGCCAGAGAGCATTTCACCTGGATCCTGATAAGTCAGCCAGACCTGGCCGTCCCCATCCTCATACGCCAGCACCTTGAGCGGCAGGTAGAGCCCCGCCCGCATGTCTGCCTGCATCGCCGGAGTGCCCAGCTTGGGGTTGCCGAAGATCAGCAACTGGGACGGATTCAGCTCCAGCGCCGCGTTTTGCGCGCCTGCGGCATGGTCCACACGCGCAAAGACGGTGGCGCCTGCGTTTTCAACCGCGGCCTGAAGCGCGTCGATGGTCTCACCAACGGATTTCTGGCTTTGCACGGTCACCAGTTCCGCGGCAGCCGGCAGTGCGGTGGCGAGGGCGATGGCTCCGGCGAGGAAAATGCTCTTTGTCATAACAGCTGCTCCAAATTCAGGGACATCTGATCATGATCGGGGCAACCGCTCCGGCCAGGCAATTCACAACTGCGAGACTGCTCGGTTCCGGCGGTTTCGCGCGGATCGCACCCGCGTCCCGGACCAAATCGCGCAGCCGCTGCCATATTTGTTGCGCTTGCCGCAGGCATTGCGTACCCACGGGGCCAAGCAGTTTGAAATGGACGGCATCATGCTGAAGACCCGTATCATTCCCTGTCTCGACGTCGCCGACGGGCGCGTGGTCAAGGGCGTCAACTTTGTCGGCCTGCGCGATGCGGGCGACCCGGTGGAATCGGCCAAGGCCTATGATGCGGCCGGCGCGGATGAGATCTGTTTCCTCGATATTCACGCGACCCATGAAAACCGCGGCACCATGTTCGATGTGGTGCAGCGCACCGCTGAGCAGTGCTTTGTGCCGCTGACGGTGGGCGGCGGGGTCCGGACCAAGGATGACGTGCGGGCGCTTCTGCTGGCAGGCGCCGACAAGGTCTCCTTCAACTCGGCCGCCGTGGCCAACCCGGACGTGATTGCCGAGGCCGCGGATCAGTTCGGCAGCCAGTGCATTGTCTGCGCCATCGACGCCAAAACGGTTGAGCCGGGCCGCTGGGAAATCTTCACCCACGGCGGGCGCAAGCCCACAGGCATTGACGCCGTGGAATTTGCCAAGCTGGTCACGGCCAAGGGCGCGGGGGAAATCCTGCTGACGTCTATGGACCGCGACGGCACCAAATCCGGTTTCAACCTGCCGCTGACCAAGGCGATTTCCGATGCCGTGGACGTGCCGGTGATCGCCTCGGGCGGTGTCGGCAATCTGGATCACCTGGTGGAGGGCGTGACCAAGGGTGGCGCAAGCGCGGTTCTGGCGGCCTCGATCTTTCACTTCGGCGAATACACCATCCAGGAAGCCAAGGAACACATGGCCGCCGCCGGCATCCCGATGCGGCTGAACTGAGGGGCATGCGATGAGCCTGCTGCACGATCTTGAAGCCACCATCCTGTCCCGCAAGGGCGCTGATCCGGACACCAGCTGGACCGCCAAGCTGCTGGCCAAAGGACCGGAAAAATGCGCCGAGAAATTCGGCGAGGAGGCCATTGAGGCCATCATTGAGGCGGTGAAGAATGACAAGGCCAAGCTCGCGTCCGAAGGGGCCGACGTGCTCTATCATTTCCTGGTGATGCTAGCCGCCCGCGACGTGGCGCTGGACGATGTGCTGCAGGTGCTGGCGGAACGCCAGGGCCTCAGCGGCATTGCCGAGAAGGCCGGGCGCCCCAAGGGCTGATCCTAAGCAGGGCTGCGCCTCTGGATGCGGGTCACGGGAGGCGCAGCGGCGCCGGGCCCAACCGTGACGGCCGTCCTGCAGGACGGCTGGAGCGGGCGGGAGCGCCCTGCCCTGCCGCAGGCGTCACAGTTTCGAGGAAATGATTCCGGTGGCAAAGCCGCCCATGCGCAGCTCGCCGAACAGGCGCTGGTATTCGATCTTGGGGCAACGGTTCTGGATCACGGTGACGCCGCGCGCCTCAGCCCTGGCGGCGGCCTCTGCGTGCGCGACTCCGATCTGCATCCAGATGGTCTGCAGCTTCGGAAACGCCTCCAGCGCCTCGTCCACAATCGGCGGCACCGCCTCGGAGCGGCGGAAGATGTCGACCATATCAACCGGCGCATCTATCTCAGACAGGCCTGCGCGCACCGTCTCGCCGAACAGCCGCTTGCCGGCATGGCCCGGGTTCACCGGGATCACCCGGTAGCCCTTCAGGCCCAAGTAGCGCGCCACGTAATAGCTGGGCCGCACCGGGTTCATCGAAACCCCGACCACAGCCACCACCTTGGTGCGCTGCAGGACCTTTTTCAGATGCTCGTCGCTGTAGTTTTCCATGCCGCGCACCCTAGCCTTGCGGTGCACCGGCGCAAAGCCGGATTCGCCGCCGTCCAAATAAAAAAGCGCCCGGATGAACCGGGCGCTAGGTATGGAACGAGGGACAGTGAAAAAGATCTGCGGTGGTTCCACTCCGCAGTCTGTATTGAATATGGGTCACAGTCAGAAAAATAAAAGCCCCCCTCGCGAAAACGTGAGGTGACGGGCTATTTGCGGAGAATCACCGGCCAGTGCAGCTGCGCCTGGGCAATCAACTCACCACGGCGGGCGGCCCAGGCTCCGTGGGCCTGTGGATTATTAAGCAAGTACAGCTCGCCGTCCACGATCGCCCAGAGCTGCGGGTCGCCGTCCAGCAGCCTGCCCTGGGACATTGCAAAGGCGCAATACCCGCCAAAGGCCGGCGCATAGGCGCGCGGGTTGGCTTCGAAACGGGCCTGGTTACGGGCCGAGGCAAAGCGCCACACGACCCCCTTCCACATCACCGCATTGCCGCGCCGCCCGGGCTCGGCGATGCCTTGTTCGAAAAACGCGACCGGATCATAGCCGCCAATAGCGACCCCTGCGCGAGAGGAGAACACAGCCGACTCCGCCCCATCCGCCCGGAGCGAACCGGGGAGCGATAGAAACATCGCCGCAACAGCCATAACCAGCAGGCGCAGAGCCACGTTTTTCTCCATTCACATACAGTCAGCAGCCCACCGACTCTGCCGCAGCGGCCTGCTGTTGCAAAGGGAGGATACGCAGATGTGATCACCCCGTGACGGGCCGGGCCCGCCTAGCGTGCAATCGAGGCGTAAAGCGCAATCGCCGCAGCATTGGACACGTTGAGAGAGCCGAATCCGCCTGCCGCATCAATCTTGACCAGCTGATCGACGGTCTCCTTGGTTTTCTGGCGCAGGCCCGGGCCCTCGGCCCCCAGCACCAGCGCGACCGGCAGGTGCTGCTTACCGTCCAGCGCGGTCTCGATGGTCGCTTCTGCCTCGCCGTCCAGGCCCAGCACGATAAAGCCCATGTTCTGCAGTTCGGAGATGGTGTCGGCCAGATTGCGCATCCGCAGGTAGGGCTGGCGTTCCAGCGCGCCGCTGGCGGTCTTGGCCAGCGCCCCCGTTTCGGGAGCCGAATGGTGGCGGGTGCCGATCACCGCGCTGGCGCCCAGCACCTCAGCCGAGCGCAGGATGGCGCCGACGTTATGGGGGTCAGTCACCCGGTCCAAGAGCAGCACCCGCGGGGCCTCGCGGCCAATGCAGTTTTCGGCCAGCCCGCCCCAGTTCAAGGGCTTCACCTCCAGCGCTGCGCCCTGGTGCACAGACTGCGGATCAATCGGCGGGTTGAACTTGCGCGGGTCGATCACCTCGGCCTCAATACCGGAGTCTTCAATGGCGTCTGCCAGCTTTGCCTGAGCGTTCATCGTCACCATCAGGCGCAGTTTTTCCCGCTTGGGATTGAGCAGCGCATCGCGCACCGCGTGCAGCCCGAACAGCCACACGGTTTCCGCTGAGGCGGCCTTTTTGGCCTGCTCTTTTTCGACGACCCATTTGGGTTTCTTGGACATTTTGCTCTCCGGCAGAAAGAATTTTCGAGGCGTGCGAAAAACTTGCGATTTTCCTGTTGACGCCCGTTTGGCCTGCTAGTAATCACGCCTCCACATCAGGTGCAACACGCAACTGACAGTGGGCGACAGGCCGCAAGGTGTGGCAGGGGACTGTAACTCCCTCGCGGAGACGCACGCCTGGTTCGATTCCAGGGTCGCCCACCATCTTCTCTTTTTTCAGATCAGACGATGGTGGTTCAGCAGCAGGCTGAACAGGCCGCACGCTGTGGCACGCTGCAAAAAGCCCGCGTGAACTGCGCGGGCTTTCCGTTTGATTAGAAAAGGCAATCCGCCGGTCAGGCAGTTTCGGCCACGGCCTGTTCTGCCCATTCGGCCAGCGCGTCCAGATCCGGGCCCGCCGCCACCGCCATACCATCTGCAAAGGCCTGGAACGGCTCCACGTTCATCTTGTTGACGCCGGAAATCACCGGGATGCCCAGCGCCAGGGCCTCGCCGATGATAGGGCGCATGCCGCGCCCATCGGCCTCGTGCTTGCCGAATTTGTTGACGATCAGCAGCTGCGGCGCCGGCTCCGATTGCAGCGATGCAGAGACCTGCCCCACCGCCTGTTCCAGCGCCTCAGGGTTCAGGCGGCAGCCGCGGGCGCCTGCGCCCAGCGATTGCGAGATGCGGATGGTTTCACCGTCCGGCAGCACCCGCACATCCATATCGCAGAGCTCCTTGTCATAGCATTCCACGTTGGTCTGCACGATGCCTGCCAGGCGAAGGCCCTTGGCCTGCAGCCGTTCGGCCAGTTCGCTCAGCAGGCGGTCGGTGGCGCCGCGCTCTTCGGTCATCACATAGGCCAGGTGCATCGGTCTAAATCTCCAGTGTCGTCAGATTTCATAGGTGGTCATGCGGCGTCCGGGGTCAACCCCTACCAGGGCAGCGGGGAGTAGCCGATGACCGGTGCGTGCAGGATCAGGAGCGCCAGGAAAACCGCTGCCGCGAGCCCGGCCTCAGCGGCCGCGGGCCGCAAGCGGGCGGGGTTCAGCCGCGCGGTGTTGCGGCTGAGGCGGTTCCATTCCCCTTGCCCCATCTGGCGCTGCTTGCGTCTGTCGATCAGCACCATGCCGATCCAGGCAAAGCCCGCGAACAGCCCGAACAGGATCACATGCGCCAGGTCGCCATTGGCCAACAGATGCGCCCCGGCCCAGAGCGCCATTGCCGCCAGCAGCGGATGGCGGCTGACGGCCAGAATGCCGGGGTCAGCCGGATCAAAGGCGCGCAGCCCCAACCCGCCAAAGCTGAACGGATTCTGCCGCATCATCCCCGCGACCGCCAGCAGGCAGGCCAGAGGCATCACCAGCAAAGGCACCCAGCGGAACCCCTCCCAATAGGGCAGCACACCTACGTAAGGCGCACGGGCGGCGGCCACGACCAGCCAGGCCAGGATCGCAAGCGACAACAGGCTGTAGGCAATGATGTAGCCGCGCAGCCCCATGCGGCTGACCAGCCAAGGCCGCACCGGCGGGCGCACGGGAATGGCGTGGCTGGCCAGGAACAGCATCAGCGCGGCGGTGAATTCAAGCCAGCCCATGGGGTTTCTCCGGATATATATCAGTCTTGCGTGCAGCTATAGGCGGGCGGGCAGTATAAAACGTTGCCCCAGATCAAAAAAGGGCGCCGCTGGGGCGCCCTTCTTTAAGGGTTTTCAGGATCGCTACAGACCCAGCGCCTTGCGCCGCTCCTCTGCAAAACCCTGCACCATGCGGTCGGCAATCAAGGCAAGGATCGCCATCGCCGCGCCGGCGGAGATGCCCAGCCCCACGTCCGCCTGCCCCAGCGCCAGGTAGATCGACTGGCCCAGGCCAGTGGTGCCGATCAGCGCCGCAATCACCAGCATCGCAAAGGCATAGAGAATGGTCTGGTTGAGCCCCAAGAGGATCGACGGCGCCGCATAAGGCGCGCGGATGTCCTTGAGCATCTGCCACGTGGTTGCGCCAGAGGCGGTGGCTGCTTCGATCATCTCATCCGGTGTCGAGACCAGCCCGTGCCGGGTGTAACGGATCATCGGGACGATGGCATAGGCGATGATCGCCAGGAAGGCGGAGAACTCGCCGATCTGGAACACCATCAGCACAGGGATCAGGAACACGAACAGCGGGATCGTCTGCAGCATGTCACAGACCGGCCGCACCACGCGCCAGACACCGGGTGACACCGCAGAGGCCAGGCCAACCGCTCCGCCCAGCACCGCGCAGGCAAAGACCGCAGCGCCGGAGAGGTAGAGCGACAAGAGCGCCCGTTCCCACAGGCCGGAGAGAAGGATGGTCCCCAAGAGCACCACAGTAAGGATTGCCAGCCCGCGCCCGCCTGCGACCCAGGCCAAGGCCCCTGCCCCGGCGAGCACAAAGGGCCAAGGCAACTGCGAGATGCCGGTTTCCAGCATTCCGGCGGCAATCAGCAGCATCACGCCCAGCGCAATTTGGCCGCGCAGGGCAAAAACCACCGCCGCCGCAGCGCCTGCTGCAAACAGCCCCAGGCTCATCACCGGGGTCCAGGCAAAGCCCCAGGTGAAGGGCAGCACAGCCTGATCCAATCCGATCCGCAGCGGCAGCAGCACGTAGAACAGCACGTTGTTTTTCAGCGCTGTCAGAACCTCCGCATTGGCGCTGGTGAAGGCCGACAGCCCCCGGTCGACGCTATCCGCGACCGGGTTGAACAGGGCATAGGTGCCGGGCTGCTGAAGCTGGCTCCAAAAGATTGCGCTTACTGCCGCGCCCAGTGCCAGAATGCCCCAGGCAACGCGCGGGTCGTGTCTGTTGCGCCGGTCCTGAGTCAGGGTGCCACTCATCCGGTCGATCAGGATCGCGAAGATCACGATTACCAGACCGGCCAGCAGGCTTTGCCCGAACTGCGCCTTGCGCATGGTCAAGAGGACCTCCCAGCCGATGTCGTCAAAGCCGCCGATCACGGCCGCAATGATCACCATCGACAAAGCCGCCATCAGGCATTGGTTGACACCCACCATGATCTGCTGCCCGGCCGAGGGGATCTCGCACTGGAACAACTGCTGCAGGCGGGTGCCGCCGGACATGACGGCGGCTTCCTTGATCTCAGGCTCCACCCGCTCCAACCCCAACAGCACGTTGCGCGCCATTGGCGGGGCGGCATAAATGGCCGAGGCGATGAGGCCGACCACCGGGCCAAAGCCGAACAGCACCAGCAGCGGCGTCAGGTAGGCAAAGGTCGGCACCGTCTGCATGATATCCAGCACCGCCTGCACCGGCTGGCGGATCCTGGGGTATTCATTGGCGAGGATACCGATGCCGCCGCCGATGATCAGCGCCAGCGGCACTGAGACGGCAACCAGCGCCAGGGTGTTCATGCTTTCGGGCCAATAGCCCGACGCCAGCACAAAGCCGAGGCCAACCACAGCCATCAGCGCCATGCGCACGCCGCCCAGCATCCAGGCCAGCGCCGTGGTGGCGCAAATGACCAGAGGCCAGGGCGTGTGGCTCAGCACATAATTGGCGGCCTCCATAGGGTAGAACATTAGCGCCGAGAAACTGCGCGCCGCAGGTTTGATCAGCGCCAGAAACCATTCCATGGCGGCCCCGACCCAATCGGTTGCGGGCAGCACCCAGGCGGCCGGGAATTTCACCAGCCACGGCAGGCTGCTTTCCAGCAGAAGGCATAGGGCGCCTACCGCCGCTGCGATCAGCGCCGCAATGGAGCCTTTCGAAAGACCCGCCATCACTCTTGCTCCACCTGCAGGGCCGCGGCCAGATCCGCAGGGTTCACCACGCCGACCAGCTTGCCGTCATCCGTGCGGACCGGCACAGGCTCGTACAGCTCCATGCAGCGCGCAAGGGCTGCATCCAGCGTCATGTCCTGGCGCAGGCCGGGATCGTCGGCGCCGTAAACATGGTGTTCGCCCGGCTGCATCACCGAGGACACATGCGCGTGCTGGCCCTTGGCCACGTCCTTGGAAAACTCGCGCACGTAGTCATCGACCGGGCGCAGCACGATGTCGGCGGGTGTGCCGATCTGCACGACCTTGCCGTCGCGCATGATGGCGATGCGGTCAGCCAGTTTCAGCGCCTCGTTGATGTCATGGGTGATGAAAACGATGGTGGTCTTCAGCTTGGCCTGGATCTCCAGGAACTCATCCTGCAGCTGCCGCCGGATCAGCGGGTCCAGCGCCGAGAACGGCTCATCCAGGAACCAGACCGAGCAATCCGCCACCAGCGAGCGGGCGATGCCGACGCGCTGGCGCTGGCCGCCGGAGAGTTCGCGCGGGTAGTTCTTTTCGCGCCCGCCGAGGCCGACCAGTTCGATGACTTCCTGCGCCTTGGCAAGGCGCTGCTTCTTCTTCACCCCCTGCACCCGCAGCGGGTAGGCGACGTTGTCGGCTACGGTCATATGCGGGAACAGGCCGAAGTGCTGGAACACCATGCCCAGCTTCTTGCGGCGCAGCTCGATCAGCCGCTTGGGGCTGGCCTCGACGATGTTCTCGCCATCGATACGGATTTCGCCGCCGGTGGCGTGCAGCAGGTGCGAGATGCAGCGGATCAGGGTCGACTTGCCGGAGCCCGACAGCCCCATGATCACGAACAGCTCCCCCTCCTTCACGTCAAAGGAGGCGTCCTGCACCGCCGGAATCAGCCCCTTGGAGCGCAGATCCTGAGCTGCCGCTTCGGGTGTTTCGTGCCGCGACAGCGCCTCCTTCAAGGCGCTGCCTGCATTGTTGCCAAACACTTGCCAGACATTCCGGCAGGTGATGGCAGGCGTTTCAGAGCCGCTCACTGGGCAAGGCTCAGTTGGTGGCGGCGTCGACAACCGGGCGCCACTTGTCCTCGTTGGCGGCCATCCATTCGGCAACCACCTCTTCGACCTTGCCGCCGTCCACATCGACCGCGCCCATCATCGGCTGCTGGTCTTCCACGGCCAGGGTGTAGTTCGACAGGATTTCATAGGCTGCGGGCCAGGTTTCCTCCATCCCGGACCAGGCGGCCTTGAAGATGCGGGAAGGCGAGAAGTCGCAGTCGTTCACCGCATCGGGGTTCGGGCCCCAAGCCGGATCGCTGAAACAGGCGTCCTCGCCCGGCGGCAGGTCGACGAACTTGACGTCATAGGCGGACATCGCCCAATGCGGCTGCCAGAAGGTGATCAGCAGCGGCGTCTTGCGCTCGGTCGCGGCGCGCAGCTCGACGATCAGCGCCGCCTCGGAGCCAGCAGGCACAGCCTTGAACGGCAGCCCCAGACCGGTCATGCGGTCCGCACCCGGCGTGCCCCAGTCAGCGGGGTAGTCCACCAGGCGGCCTTCGGGCAGGGTTTCGGCGGTGGCGAACTGCATCGCGCAGTCTTTCAGCGCTTCCCAGGCCGGCAGGCCGGGGCAGATCTCCGCCACATGCGCCGGATAGGCGATGCCTTCACGGGCGTTCAGCTCCAGGTCGCCCAGCTCCACCACGGTGCCTTCTTCGATCTTCTTGGCGTATTCGTCGGAAACGTTGGAGGACCAGATTTCCAGCGTCGCGTGGATGTCGCCATCGGCAATCGCCTGGAACTGGTTCATCATGCCCGCAGAGACATATTCGACGTCATAGCCTGCAGCCTTGAGCATCTCGCCCGCGATGTGGGTGGTCACGTGCTGGCCGGTCCATTCGTTCACCGCCAGCTTGATCGGCTTGCTGGTGTCGCCCAGTTCAGCGGCCGAGGCGATGCCCGCAGCCACAGTCATCGCGGCTGCGCCCAGTGCCAGCGCATATCCTTTGAAAGTCATCTCAATACTCCCTGTCATTATCCTTTTGCGCCGCCTGTTTCCGGCTGTGGCGCGTCTTTTGGAACCCGACGGTTCATGGCACCTGACTGGCATTTCAGCCGGCCGTGTTTCTGTCAGCGGCGCCCATGAGCCAAGTGTGGCCGGGGATAATGCAAGTATTGGAACATATTACGACACTTTGTCGAGCAATTGCGTCGCAAACGGCAAAATATTTTGATTGACGGTTCAAGTTTTTGTGTAAACACACAAGTTCCGGAATCACTTTCCCCGCCCTCGCCGGGCTTACGCGGCGGCGCATCCAGGCACAAGCCGCAAGGCTGAATGCGAAAACAGCGCCCCGCATCGCAGAGGCGCTGTTCCGAAGATTTAATCACCAAATTGCCTGGCTGCCCCCGCGATCAGGAACGGCCCTTGCCGGTGGCCTCCTCGACCGTTGGCATCCACTTGGCGCGGTTCACCGCCAGCCAGCCGCGGGCCGCGCCCTGGACGGTCTCGCCCCGCACATCCACCAGCCCGATCAGCGGCTGCTGGTCCCAGATGCTCAGCTCGTAGTTCTTGAGGATTTCATGGGCTGCGGGCCAGCGGCCCTTGAAGCCGGACCAGCTGGCCTTGACCACGCCGCCGCGGGCAAAGTCGCAATCGCCGGTGGCCTTTGGGTTCGGCCCCCAAGACGGGTCGCTGTAGCAGGCCGGCTCCGGCTTGGGCAACCGCACGAATTGCAGCGCATAAGATGACATCGCCCAGTGCGGTGCCCAGAAGGTGGCGATCACCGGGCGCTTGTCCTTGTAGGCCTGCTGGAACTCCTCGATCATCGCCGCCTCGGACTCGGCCGCGACCACGTCAAACGGCAGATCCAGCGCCCGGATCCGGTCCGCCCCGGGCGAGCCCCAGGATTCCGGATAGGCCAGGTAGCGCCCGCGCTTGCCGTTGCCGTCTTCGGAGAAGATGCTGGCACACTCACGCAACGCTTCCCAGTTGGGCAGCCCCGGGCACATCTGCGCCACATAGGGCGGGTAAACCACGCCGTTGCGTGCATCCAGCCCCAGGTCGCCCAGTTCTTCTACCCGGCCAGCCTCCCGCGCTGCGATGTATTCGTCGGGATTGCTGGTAGTCCAGATCTCCACCATGGCATGCAGCTCGCCAGTGGCAATCTGCTCGTACAAGGCGCCCTGATCCGCCTCGACATATTCGACCGTATAGCCTGCCTCCTCCAGCATCCCGCCCGCGATATAGGTCGACAGGCGCTGGCCGGTCCAATTGTTCAGCGACAGGCGGATGGGCGTTTCCACATCCCCCATATCGGCCGCTTCAACGGCCCCCGAAACTGCCAGCGCCGCCAGCGCTGCCGTAAACGCTTTGACTTTCATTGGCGTCACTCCCGTACTGCCAGTCTTCCCACGTGCCGCGCGCAGGCGCAGCTCAGGGTCCGGCATAACAGGGGGACATTGACAAAGATTAACGCTGCGGCGGGGCGGCTTCGCGAAAGAATAGAAAAAAGCCTAAAACTTGCTTCAAGCGCGCATCGCGCCGCGGGAACAGCGCCAACCGGTCAGGCGGTGCGCCGGGCCACCAGCAGCACCGGATCATAGGTCAGCGGCAGCTTTCCATCGCAGCCGAACCGCGCCCGGTAAGCGTCCTCAAAGTCGCGCAGATGCCGGCGGGACCAGCTTTGCTGGGCATGGCCGTTGACGCCGGTCTGGCGCAAATGCCGCAGCAGCGCCAGCGCGCTGTCGAATTCCAGCACCACCGGCGCCTGTTTGACCGCCAGCAGATCCAGGCATTGCGGCAGCACCGGCCGCCACTCCGCGGCATCCAGGTAGCTGGGCGCGGCGGCCGCGGAGCCCAACGCCGCCAGCTCGCGAAACTGCCCGCGCCCGAAGCCCGAAAGCGCCAGCCATCCGCCGGGCTTCAGCCGTGCCGCCAGCCGCGCCGTCAGCGCCGGCAGGTCCGGAATCCATTGCACGGTGGAGGCCGAGGCGATCAGATCCAGCCCGTGCGGCAGCGGCAGGCTTTCGACCGGCCCGGCTTTGAACCGGGCCTGAACCGGCGCAGCGCCCCCGAAATCCTGCAAGGCGGACGCCGCTTCCGGCACCAGATCGTTCAGCAGCAGGCTGCCAATTTCGAACCGCTGCACCAGCTGCCGGGTCAGGTGGCCGGTGCCGCAGCCGAATTCCAAAGCAGTCTCGAATTGCCCGGGCGCGCCCTGGGCCTGCAGCAAGTCTGCCAGCCGTGCGGCAATATCCGCCTGCACCGAGGCGGTGCGGTGATAGCTTTGCAGCCCGCGGCGGAAGCTTTGCCGGACCCGCGACTGGTCCAGCTGAGGAGGCGTCATGTCTTTCATTGCAACAGCGCCTCCCACGCCGCGAACTGGCCGAATGGCGCGTGCGGCGCGTCGATCAGGCTGACTGCCTGCCCCGCCCAGGCCCGTTCCAGGTTGGCGGGCGGAAAAATCTTGTCGCCGGTGCTGATCCAGACCCGGTCGAACCGCGTTTGCGGAGCGTCGCCGCGCCGCTCCACTGCCAGCAGCTCAGCCCGGAGCGCGTCCGCATCCAGCGGCTCAGGGGGCTGAGGCTGCCCGAAGACGCGCGTCAGGAAGCTCTGAAAGCTTTCCAGGCTCAGCGTCTCAGCCGTTTTGCGGAAGACCGCGGGCGGAATGCCCGCGCTGCGGTTCACCGGTTTCAGGCTGCCGTTCACCGCCACCTTGCGCTGGAACGGATCCGGCCGCCCCTGCTGCCAGTGTGCATAGGCCGCCACGCCGAACGACCACGCCAGCAGGCTGATCCGTTCATAGCCCGACAGGTCCGGCAGCTCCGCGTTCAGATCGCTGTAACCGCTGGCAAACAGGATGTCCTGCGGGCCATCCAGATGCCAGAACACCTCTGGCCCCACAGCCCAGCCGCCAAAGACCACGATGGCCTCGGCTGCGCTGTTGTGTTTGAGCCAGCGGAATTCCATGCCTACAGCTCCCGCGCCAGCCGCAGCATGCCCGCGGTGATTTCGCTGAGCTGATCCGGCGCCGTGATGAAGGGCGGCATGGTGTAGATGTTAGTCCCGAAGGGGCGCAGGAAGACGCCCATCTCATGCGCGCGGGCGTGCGCCTCGTCTGCGGAAACCCGGTGCTTCATCTCAATCACACCGATGGCGCCCAGCACCCGCACGTCCGCCACATTGGGCAGGCCGCGCGCAGGCGCCAGCTCCGCCTCCATCTGCTCGCCGATAGCCGCCACCGTGCCGCGCCAGTCCTGGCCGGTCAGCAGGTCCAGCGAGGCCTTCGCGGCCGCACAGGCCAGCGGGTTGCCCATGTAAGTCGGCCCGTGCATGAACAAACCGGGATTGCCGCCGCCGATGCCTTCGGCCACGCGGTCATTGGTCATGGTGCAGGCGAAAGAGATATGGCCGCCGGTCAGGCCCTTGCCGAGGCAGATGATATCCGGCTCGACGGTGCAGAAATTTGTGGCGAACAGCTCGCCCGTGCGGGCGAAACCGGTGGCGATCTCGTCGAAGATCAAGAGGATGCCCAGCTCATCGCACATTGCACGCGCCTGATTCAGATACTCCGGGTGGTAGAAATACATGCCGCCGGTGCCCTGCACCACGGGCTCCAGAATGAAGGCTGCGATCTTCTGCGCGTTGGCTTCCAGCACGGCACGCAGTTCTCCCAGACCGTTTTGCGCCGGGTCGTCATTCCAGTCCTCATTAATGCGGTTCGGCGGGCGGGAGACGAAATGCTGCACGCTCAGCGCGCCCTGAAACAGATGGTGCATGCCGGTGTCCGGGTCGCAAACGCTCATCGCCTTCCAGGTATCGCCGTGATAGCCGGAGCGGATGGTGGCAAACTCCTTGCGATCCGGCTGGCCGATCGCGTGCTGGTACTGCACCGCCATCTTCATCGCCACCTCGACCGAGACCGAGCCTGAATCACAATAGAAAATGCGCGTGAGGCTTTCGGGGGTGATCTCCAGCAGCTTGCGGCCCAGGTCAATCGCCGGGTCATGGGTCAGCCCGCCGAACATCACATGCGGCAGGGTGTCGAGCTGGTCGTGAATGGCCTTGGTGATCGCCGGATTCTTGTGGCCGTGCATCATGCACCACCAGGACGACATGGCGTCGATCAGCCGGGTACCGTCGTCCAGAGTGATGTAAACACCCTCGCTCTCCTTCACGACGAACGTCGGACCGGGCTTGGCGACATTGGTGTAGGGATGCCAGAGGTGCTGCTGGTCAAACTCCAGCTGGGTGAGGTCTGCGGCACTCATGACAGCACCTCCTTGATCAGGTCCACCCGGATGCTGGCCTGAAAGGCCACGGCCAGCGCGTCAGAGGTCAGCTCGCCAAGCACCGGCAGCCGCCCCAGGTGCGCCACTTGGCCGAATTGGCAGATGGTTTCCTCCACCGCCGGCTCCGCGTCGCCGATGAAGGCCACGCCCGCAACCGGGCAGCCCGCATCGCGCAGGGCTTTCAGCGACAGCAGCGTGTGGTTGATCGTGCCCAGCTGGGTCCGCGCGCAGAGGATCACCGGCGCGCCCCAGCGGGCGAACAGATCGAGATACAGCACCTTGCGGTTCAGCGGCACCATCAGCCCGCCTGCGCCTTCGGCCACCAGCACGCCATCGGCCTCAGGCAAAGACAGCGAATCCGGGTCGATCTCCACGCCCTCGGCCTCTGCCGACAGATGCGGCGAGGCTGGCAGTTGCAGAAGATACCCTTCAGGCAGCGCCGGGCGGCCCGACAGGCGGGAGACGATCTGGCTGTCGGTCTCCTCTTCCAGTCCGGATTGCACCGGCTTCCAGTAGGTTGCGCCCAGGGCCTGCACCAGGCCGGCCGAGAAGACGGTCTTGCCAATGCCTGTATCGGTCCCGGTGACGATCAGCGCGCTCATGCCCCATTCTCCATTTCCCGGGCGAGGTCTTCGAACATCGCGGTGATGACCCCTGCCCCCGTGTTCAGCGTGATCGACAGCCGCAGCCGCGAGGTGCCGCGTGGCACGGTCGGCGGGCGGATGCCGCGAATGTCATAGCCGCGGGCCTGCATAGCGGAGGCCAGCGCCATGGAGCGCTTGTCGTCACCGATCACCACCGGCAGGATCTGGCTTTGGAAACCCTCCAGCCCGCACAGGCGTTTGGCTTCACCTTGGGCATGGGTGATCCCCTGCCACGCTTGCTCGCGGCGGCTTGGGTTCTGCTGCAGCTCCTGCAAGGCCGCCCGCACCAGTGCCGCGTTCAAGGGTGACGGGGCGGTGGCAAAGATAAACCCGCGCGCCTTGTTGATCAGCGTCTCAATCAGCACCCGCTGACCGCAGATCAAAGCGCCGGAGGCCCCCAGCGCCTTGCCGCAGGTGTGCAGGCTCAGGACGTTTGGCCGGTGCGCGATCTCATACGCCAGCCCGCGGCCCAAATCGCCGAACACGCCCGTTGAATGCGCCTCATCCACCACCAGCACTGCGCCGTCCGCATCGGCCAGTGCCATCAGCGCGTCCAGCGGCGCGAGGTCGCCGTCCATGGAATAAACCGCCTCAACCGCGATCCAGACCTGACCGGTGCCGCCCGCCGCGCGCCACTCTTTCAGCACCCGCGCCGCGTCTTCCACATCGCCATGCGCAAAGCTGCGGGTCTCCGCCCGGCCCAGCCGCATTCCGTCGTGAGTGCTCGCATGGATCAGCGCGTCATAGAGCACCAGATCGCCCAGTTGCGGCAGGGTAGAGAAGATCGCCTGATTGGCATTAAAGCCGCCGCCCATGAACAGCGCGGCCTCGGTGCCGAAGAACTCCGCTGCCTCAGCCTCCAGAAGCTGGTGTTCCGCGTCATTGCCGCGCAGCAGGCGCGCGCCGCCTGCCCCCACCGGCACACCGCGCGCCAGCGCATCGGCTGCGGCGGCGCGCATCACATCGCTGCACGCCAGCCCAAGGTAGTCATTGGAGGCGAAGTCATGCCCTTCCCGCGGCATCAGCTGCCGGTAGCGTCCGCGCGTGCGCAGCGCTTCCAGCGATTTCTCATGCCTGGGGAAGGCGCCCGCCATCAGCGGCTGCCGTCGCAGCCCGCGGCCATGGCGGTGATGCCCAGACGGTCGAACAGCTGCTGGTCCTTGTCCTCTTCGGGGTTGTCGGCAGTCAGCAGCGTGTCGCCGACAAAGATCGAGTTGGCCCCGGCAAAGAAGCACATCGCCTGCATCTCGTCCGACATATCGGTGCGGCCTGCGGACAGGCGCACGTGCGATTTCGGCATCAGAATGCGGGCCAGAGCAACCGAGCGGACGAATTCGATCGGGTCCAGCTTCTCGACATTGGCCAGCGGCGTATCGGCGATCGGGATCAGCATGTTGACCGGCACCGAATCCGGGTGCACCTCCAGCGTCGCCAGCGCCAGCATCATATCGATACGGTCCAGCTGCTGCTCGCCCATGCCGACGATGCCGCCGGAGCACACCTTGATGCCCGCCTCGCGCACTCGGTTCAGGGTGTCGATCCGGTCGGCGAAGGTGCGGGTGGTGATGATCTCGGAGTAGTAGCGCTCCGAGGTGTCGATGTTGTGGTTGTAATAATCGAGACCGGCGTCGCGCAGGCGGAACACCTGTTCCTCGTCCAGCATGCCCAGGGTCATGCAGGTTTCCATACCCAGGTCCTTGACGCCCTGCACCATCGCCTCCAGAGCCGCCATGTCGCGGTCCTTGGGAGAGCGCCAGGCGGCGCCCATGCAGTAACGGGTGGCGCCGCCTTCCTTAGCTTTCTTGGCCTCGGCGATCACACGCTGAACCTCGATCAGCTTGGAGGCCGAGAGCTGCGCGCCGTTGCGCGCCGACTGCGAGCAATAGGCGCAATCCTCGGCGCAGCCGCCGGTCTTGATGCTGAGCAGCTTGGATTTCTGCACCTGATTGGGGTCGAAATACTGCCGGTGCACGGTGTGCGCCTGAAACAGCAAGTCCATGAATGGCTTATTGTAAATCGCTTCCGCTTCCTCGCGGGTCCAGTCGGTGCGGATGGGTGCAGCGTCCAGCATGCTGTCTCCTGTTCTCTATACCTGTTGGCCATGCGCGGATGGCGTTGCTGGTTTTTATAGATAATTTTGCAGCCGCCGATCAAGCATCAAAGCTGCGCTGCAGCGATTTGCCTCAAAAACCCGCCCATAAGTCCAGTATCACGCTGATACTAATACCAAAAAATAATCTACAAAGATTCCGGTTGACGCGAACCCCGCCCCTCCCCTAGCCCTATAGGCACGCAGGGGAGTCCCGCCCAAGGGACTGAGAGGCGTCATGGTGCGGGGTATCCCGGACCGGCGGCGCGACCCTTTGAACCTGACCCAGTTGATACTGGCGTAGGAAGCAAGAAGCATCGCACGGCGCCCCGGCGGCAAGCGCTGTTTCGGACAGGCAGCATGCGTGCACCGGCCGTACACCGGCTGTACACCCCCCTGCCCGTTTTCCTCCGTCCCGGCTCAATTGGTGTTTTTGAACCGAAGCCCCGGAGGAACACCAGATGAACGTCCCCAATCCCAAGATCACCACGGGCGCCCTGCCCGCATCGCGCAAGATCTATGTCAGCGGCGAGGTCCACCAGGACATCCGCGTGCCAATGCGTGAGATCTCCACCCACCCTACCGCGGGCGAGGCGCCGTTGCCGGTCTATGACAGCTCCGGCCCCTACACCGACCCGGACGTGCTGACCGACATCCGCCAGGGCCTGCCGCAGCTGCGCCGCCAGTGGATTGAGGCGCGCGGCGACGTCGAGAGCTACCAGGGCCGCGATGTGAAGCCGGAGGACAATGGATTTGTCGAGGGCGACCGGCTGACGCCTGAGTTCCCGGTGAGACCCGCCCCCCTGCGCGGCAAGGACGGCAAGGCGCCGACCCAGCTGGCCTATGCCCGTGCGGGCATCATCACACCGGAGATGGAATTTGTGGCGATCCGCGAAAACCAGCTGCGCGAGCTGTCGCCGTGCCACGCGAACCGTGACGGCAATGACTTCGGCGCCAACATCCCCGACTACGTGACGCCGGAATTCGTGCGCCAGGAAATCGCCGCGGGCCGCGCCATCATCCCGGCCAACATCAACCACCCGGAAATCGAGCCGATGATCATCGGCCGCAATTTTAAGGTGAAGATCAACGCCAACATGGGCACCTCTGCCGTCACCTCCTCGATGGAGGAAGAGGTCGACAAGCTGGTCTGGGCGATCCGCTGGGGGGCTGATACGGTGATGGACCTGTCGACAGGCCGCAACATCCACAACACCCGCGAATGGATCGTGCGCAACTCTCCGGTTCCGATCGGCACCGTGCCGATCTACCAGGCGCTGGAAAAGGTGAACGGCATCGCCGAGGACCTGACGTGGGAGGTGTTCCGCGACACGCTGATCGAGCAGGCGGAACAGGGCGTCGACTATTTTACCATCCATGCCGGTGTGCGGCTGCACATGGTGCCGATGACGGTGAACCGGGTGACGGGGATCGTCTCGCGCGGCGGGTCGATCATGGCCAAGTGGTGCCTGCATCACCACAAGGAGAGCTTCCTCTATGAGCATTTCGAGGAAATCTGCGACATATGCCGCCAGTATGACGTGTCCTTCTCGCTGGGCGACGGGCTGCGCCCCGGTTCCATTGCGGACGCCAATGACGAAGCGCAGTTTGCGGAGCTGGAAACCCTGGGCGAGCTGACCAAGATCGCCTGGGCCAAGGACTGCCAGGTGATGATCGAGGGGCCAGGCCATGTCGCCATGCACAAGATCAAGGAGAACATGGACAAGCAGCTGGAGTGCTGCCACGAGGCGCCGTTCTATACGCTTGGGCCGCTGACCACAGATATCGCGCCGGGCTATGACCACATCACCAGCGGCATCGGGGCCGCGATGATCGGCTGGTTCGGCTGCGCGATGCTGTGCTACGTGACGCCGAAGGAGCATCTGGGCCTGCCCGACCGCGACGATGTGAAGACCGGGGTGATCACCTACAAGATCGCGGCCCATGCTGCCGACCTCGCCAAAGGTCTGCCGGGCGCCCAGCGCCGCGACGATGCGCTGTCCCGCGCCCGTTTCGAGTTCCGCTGGGAGGATCAGTTCAACCTGTCGCTGGACCCGGACACCGCGCGCGAATTCCACGATCAGACCCTGCCGAAACAGGCCCATAAGGTCGCCCATTTCTGCTCCATGTGCGGACCGAAGTTCTGCTCCATGCGGATATCTCACGACATCCGCGCCGAGGCCCAGAAAGAAGGCATGGAGGCGATGGCCGCCAAGTTCCGGGAGGGCGGCGAGCTGTATGTGCCTGCCGCCGAGGCTGCGGAACCGGCCGAATGATCACCATCGCCGGCGCGGGCTTGGCCGGCCTCGCCTGTGCCTATGAACTGGCGCAGCGCGGGGCGGCGGTCACCGTCTATGAGCGGGGCGAGGCGCCCGGGGCCGGCAGCGTCGCGCGCTTTGCGGGCGGCATGCTGGCGCCCTGGTGCGAACGCGAAAGCGCCGAGGAAGAGGTGATCACCCTCGGCAGCCGCGCCTTCGGCTGGTGGGCCAAGGTCACCCCGGTTCACAGGCGCGGCACGCTGGTGGTGGCGCCTGCCCGCGACCGGGCGGAGCTGACCCGTTTCGCCCGCCGCACCCGCGGCCACCGGGGCGTGGACGGGGCGGAGATTGGCGAACTGGAACCGGCGCTGGCGGGGCGGTTTGCGCAAGGGCTGTTCTTTGAGCAGGAGGCGCATCTGGACCCGCGGCGCGCGCTGCGCGATCTGAGCGCCAAGGTGCAGGCGATGGGGGTGGAGATCCGCTATGGCACCCCTGCCCCGGCCCGCGTCACGCTGGATTGCACCGGGATGGCGGCACCACTGCCCGGCCTGCGCCCGGTGCGCGGCGAGATGGCCATCCTGTATTGCCCGGAGGTGGAGATCAGCCGCACCCTGCGGCTGCTGCACCCGCGGATGCCGCTCTACCTCGTTCCGCGCGGAGACGGGTATTTCATGATCGGCGGCACCATGATCGAGAGCAGCTCTGACCGGCCCATCTCCCTGCGCTCGCTCAGTGAATTGCTGAGCGCCGCCTTTGCCCTGCACCCCGCCTTTGCCGAGGCCAGCGTGGCGGAGACCGGCGCGGGCCTGCGCCCGGCCTTTCCGGACAACCTGCCGCGGCTGACCGAACGGGACGGCACGCTCTGCCTCAATGGCCTTTACCGGCACGGCTTTCTGCTTGCCCCCGCGATGGCGCAAGCAGCGGCACGCCGCCTGCTACAGGAGACATCAGATGAAGATCATCGTGAACGCCGAACGGCGTGACGTATCCGCAACCGATCTGAAGACGGCACTGCACGAGCTGGGCTTTGCCTCCTCGGCCGTGGCCACCGCGCTGAACGGCACCTTTGTGGCCCGCGGCAAGCGGGAACAGGTGCAGCTGTCCGAGGGCGACCGGCTGGAAGTGCTGGCCCCGATGCAGGGAGGATGAGATGAAAGTTTACGGAACAGAGATCACCTCGCGCCTTTTCCTGGGCACCGCGCAATATCCTTCACCCGCAGTGCTGGCCGGGGCGATACAGTCCAGCGGCACGGAGGTCATCACCGTGTCCCTGCGCCGCGAGACCGCCGATGGCTCCGGCGCCGGGTTCTGGGAGAGCCTGCGGAAAACCGGCTGCCGCATCCTGCCTAATACCGCCGGCTGCCATTCAGTGCTGGAGGCGGTGACCACCGCCCGTATGGCACGGGAGCTGTTTGATACCCCTTGGATCAAGCTGGAAGTGATCGGCCATTCCGACACCCTGCAGCCGGATGTGTTCGGATTGGTGGAGGCGGCCCGGATCCTCAGCGGCGAGGGTTTCCAGGTTTTTCCCTATACCACGGACGATCTGGTGGTGGGGGAAAAGCTGCTGGATGCCGGCTGTGAAGTGCTGATGCCCTGGGGAGCGCCTATCGGTTCCGGCCAGGGGCTGCGCAACCCGGACGCCCTGCGCACGATGCGCGCGCATTTCACCGGTGTGCCGCTGATCGTGGATGCCGGCATCGGGCGGCCGTCGGACGCTGCCCAGGCAATGGAGCTGGGTATGGATGCGGTCCTGTTGAACACCGCCGTGGCCAAGGCCGGCGACCCCGCCGGGATGGCCCGCGCGATGGCGCTGGCTATTGAGGCCGGGCGTTTGGGATATGAGGCCGATCCGATGGAGCCGCGCGACATGGCGGTGCCCTCCACCCCGGTGCTGGGCCTGGCGGAGTTTGCATGATGGAGCGTTTCTATCTGATCGTCGGCCATGTGGGACGGCTGGAGCTGCTGGTGCCGCATGGGGCAAGGCTTGTGCAGCTGCGCATCAAGGACCAGCCGGAGGCTGAGGTCCGCCGCCAGATCGCCCGCGCCCGCGACTTTTGCGCGGTGCATGGCGCGCAGCTGGTGGTGAATGACTATTGGCAGGCGGCTTTGGACCTGAATTGCAACTTCGTCCACCTGGGGCAGGAGGACATGGACACCGCCGACTTTGCCGCGCTGCGCCGCAAGGGTGCGCGCTTTGGGCTGTCGACTCATGACGAGGCGGAGCTGGACCGCGCCCTGTCCCTCAACCCGTCCTATGTGGCACTGGGGCCGGTCTATCCGACATTGCTGAAGAAGATGAAATGGGGGCCGCAGGGTCTGGAGCGGGTCTCCCGCTGGAAGCAAATGGCGGGAAAGACCCCTTTGGTCGCGATTGGCGGGCTGACGCCGGAGCGGCTGCCGGGGGTCTTTGCCGCAGGGGCCGACAGCGCCGCGGTGGTGACTGATATCCAGCTGGCGGACGACCCCGAGGCGCGCACCCGCGAATGGGTGGAGGCCTGCCGCGCAAAGGAGCCCGCATGAGCCGCTACGCGCGCCAGATGATCCTGCCGGAGGTCGGTGCGGAGGGTCAGGAGCGGCTGGCAATCGCCCATGTGCTGGTGGTGGGCGCAGGCGGGCTGGGCTGCCCGGTGCTGCAATATCTGGGCGGGGCCGGAGTGGGCCGGATCACGGTGATGGACGGCGACCTAGCGGAGGAGAGCAACCTGCACCGGCAGGTGCTCTATTCCATGGCGGACCTCGGCCGGCCCAAGGCGGAGGCTGCACGTCAGCACCTGCTGGCCGCAAATCCAGCGTTGCACATCAGCGCACTTGTTCAAGCGCTGGACGCCGCCAACGCCCCCGCAATGGTGGCCGGGGCCGATCTGGTGGTGGATGCGGCAGACAGTTTCGCGGTGTCTTACATCCTCTCGGATGAATGCCTGCGGCAGGGCAAGACGCTGATCTCCGCTTCGGCGCTGGGTCAATCCGGGTATGCCGGCGGCTTCTGCGGCGGCGGGCCGTCCCTGCGCGCAGTGTTCCCGGACTTGCCCGCACAGGCTGCGACCTGCGCAACCGCGGGCGTGATGGGGCCTGCCGTGGGCATGATCGGCGCGCTGCAGGCGCAGCTTGCCCTGAAGGCGCTGCTCAATCACCAGCCCTCCCCGCGGGGACAGCTGTTTATCTTCCGCCTGCAGGACCTGCAGGTCAGCTCTTTCCGCTTTGATGGGGCGGAAGAGCCGGAGGAAGCCCTGCCCTTTATCGCAGCGTCTCATATCGGCCCTGAGGATACGGTGATCGAGCTGCGCGATGCCGCCGAAGCCCCGCGCCTGCCAGCGCCGCAGGCCCGGCGGATTTCCCGTGCGGATCTGCTGGCGGCGGGCCTGCCCCGCAAGGCGCGTATCGTGCTGTGCTGCCGCACAGGTTTGCGGGCCTGGGGGGCGGCACAGGACTTGCGGCAGGCCGGGTATAGCGATCTGGCGCTGCTGGCAGCGGGAGGCAGTGCGTGACAGTGATCCTGGCCATTGGCGGCACCGACAGCAGCGGCGGCGCGGGCCTTACCCGCGATACCGCCATGGCGGCGGAGCTGGGGACCGCAGTCCGGCCGGTGGTGACAGCCGTGACCGTGCAAACCAATGAGACTGTACTGGACGTCCACCCCTGCCCGCCCCCACGTGTTGCGGATCAGGCGCGCGCCGCCTTGGCAACGCCTGCTCTGCCGGGGGCGGTGAAGATCGGGATGCTGGGCTCCGCTGCGGTGGCAGAGGCGGTGGACGCGGCCCTGCCCGCGGGATTGCCCATCGTGCTGGACCCGGTGCTGAAGGCAAGTTCCGGAGGCACTTTGATGGAGGCGGACGGTTTTGGCGCGCTGCTGCGGCGGGCGGCGCTGGTCACGCCGAACCTGGCGGAGCTGGAGGTGCTGTCCGGCGTTTTGGGCAGCCCTGAGGCGCAAGCCGCTGCACTGCTGACGCAGGGGGCGCGCGCGGTGCTGGTCAAAGGCGGCCATGGCACCGGTGCTGAAAGCGTGGACCTGCTGTTCACCGCGGAGGACGCGCCTGCCCCCTTTGCCGCGCCGCGGCTGGCGGTGTCAAAACGCGGCACCGGGTGCAGTCTGGCCACGGCCATTGCCTGCCATCTGGCAAAGGGGGACAGCCTGCAAGAGGCCTGCCGCCACGGCAAGGACGCGGTGCACTGCTGGCTGCGCCGCTGAGGCGCGCAAGGTCGCTGCCAGACAGTCTTTAGGCCGGTTTCAGGACGGAGCTTCCCGGCCCGTCTCCCTAGTGTCCGGGCAGCCTTTCACGCCCAGGCCCGGGAGACCTGCCGCATGACCGATATCACCGCGCTCACCGCTGAGCAGATGGCAGCGAAACTGCGCACGCGCGATCTGAGCGCCCGCGAGGTGCTGGCGGCGCACAAGGCGCAGACCGAGGCGCGGGAGGGCGCGGTCAATGCCTTTGTCACCATCGACTGGGACGCGGCAGAGGCGCGGGCGGCGGAATTGGATGCGATGGCCGCCTGCGGGGAGTTTGCCGGGCCGCTGCACGGGCTGCCCGTGGCAATCAAGGACTGCTTTGAAACCAGGGGCCTGCGCACCACCTGGGGATCGCGGAGCTTTGCGTCCCATGTGCCGGACTATGACGCGCTGCATGTGGCGCGGCTGCGGGCGGCGGGCGCGGTGATTACCGGCAAGACCAACACGCCGGAGTTCACCTTTTCCGGCCAGACCAGCAACCTGGTGGCCGGCACCACCCGCAACCCGCTGCACCCGGAAAAATCCGTCGCCGGCAGTTCCGGCGGCGCGGCGGCGGCGCTGGCGGCAAATATGGCGGCGCTGGCCGATGGCTCCGACCTCGGCGGCAGCACCCGCACGCCTGCGGCCTGGTGCGGGGTTGTGGGGATGCGCCCCACCTCCGGCCTTATTCCCTATGAGCCGAACCCGGCGCCCTTTGACGGGCTGTCGGTGCCGGGGCCGATGGCGCGGACAGTGCGGGACCTGGTGCTGATGCTGGAGGTGATGCAGGGCCACGCCCCCAGCCAGCCGCTGGGCTTCTGGCAGGATGTGCCGCGGCTGGCGGATCTGGAAGCGCCCCCTGCCAGGCGCTGTGGCCGGATCGCCCTGTCGCTCTCCCCCTTCGGCGCCAGTGTGGAGCCGTCGGTGCAGGCGGCGGTTGCGCCGGTCGGAACCCTGTGCCAAGCGCTGGGCTGGCAAGTGGCTGAGGACGCCCCGGCGCTGGAACCGCTGCTGGCGCATGGCGGTATCACCCGCGGCCAGTGCGCGCTGCAGATCCGCGCCGCGCTGGAACCGGACATGGAGCTGGCGGGGGAAAGCTTCCGCACCGCTTGCGCCCAGGCAGAGGGGCGCAGCCTGGCGGAACTGATTGCCTATCAGAAAACCCGCGCCCGGGTCTGGGCGGATGTTGCCGCCTTCTTTGACCGCTACGACGTTGCCCTGTGGCCCACGGCAACCGGGATGCCGTTCTCAGCAGACCTGCGCGACGGCGAGCTGCCCGAGGACTGGCGCACGGTGACCCTGACGCCGCCGATGGAGCTGCCGTCAATCTCAATCCCCTGCGGCCGCTCGGCGGACGGGATGCCCGTCGGGCTTCATATCACCGGGCCGAAAGGATCAGATGCGCGGCTGCTGCAATTTGCCCGCAGCATCGAGCGCGCGCTGCGGTAGCGGGGCAGAAACGCGCGCCCGCCGCCAGCCTCAGCGCATCCAGAAGCCTTCTTTCTTGATCCGGTTGCGGATCGCCTGCTCGCGCCGGGGCAAATTCCCGCGGTCGAACAGCGCCCGCACCTTCGCGCCGCGGCCCTGGTAGACCATGCGCTTGATCGGCTCATAGGCTTTCAGTACCTTCTTGATCCGGTTCGGCGCGGCTATTTCATGCAGCAGCTCAACCACCCGGTCGCTTTCACGCGCATAGAGCAGCGGAAATAGCCGGTAGTGGCAGCTGGTCTCTCCATCGAGGTAACCGCTTGGCAGCGCATCGCGGCCGCCGCCGAAGGAATGGATCACCAGGGGCAGCACGATCTGGTCGAGCCAGGGGTCCAGGCTTTGGCCGGTGAGTTCGACTGGCGGATCGTCCCGGACCGACTGCGCATAGGCCAGGAACCGCGCGCCAAAGGCCCGCGGACAGGCGCCGTAGAAAAAACCCGCGTTGAAATAGAGATACCGCTTCCAGAATTCATCCGGCTGGCTGAGGTCGAGGCTGGACGGGAAATCGAGGCCGAAGCGGGCATAGAGCGACTGCCAGATGCCAGCATAGCCGGGACCGTACAGCGTCGGCTTCGGCCATGTGCCCTCCACCCGCAAGGAGGCCGAGGGGCAGGAGAAATCGAACGGCACCTCCGCCAGCTCGCCGGTGATCAGCGTATCGGTGTCGAAAAACGCAAAAGGCTCGCCCTCGGGCAGCGCCTGCAGCGCCTCGATCTTGTTGCCATAGGGGTATGCGGCGCCGAACGCCTTGCTCTCAAACGGCAGGATTTCCGCCGCCAGATCCGCCAGCGCCTGCAGCACCTCCGGATTGCGGATGCTGGGATCCTTGTCCCACAAGGGCCCCGGCTGCGGCACCGCCACGAACAGCCGCCCGGCAAACCCCGGCGCGCAATGGCGCAGCGAGGCCGCAAACAGCACCGCCTCATACTGCAGCCGGCCCGCCTGGCCGATGATCATCACGTTGAAGGGGGCATTTGCCATTGTTTTCCCCGTTTTTCCGTCCCTGCCGGGCGGTTAGGACTGCCTGTTAAGGCCGCAGGCAGAACTGCCTGATAAGGTAGCTACAAGCCTGCAGGATGCCGTGCAACAGGCGGTTGGAAAATTCGGGCGCCCCTGTGTTGCAGCGGGCGCCGCAAGCGGAGAAAGACTATGATTGATGTGATCCTGGCAATCATCGCGGCCTCGGCCCAGCCGGGTGCGGACAACGGCGTGCCCGCGACCGCGGCGGTGTCCGCGCCCGCGCCGGCCCGCACCGCGCTGGCGGCGGAGCCGCAGGAGGCCACCGGCCGCTTTACCACTGCAACAGAGGTGAAGCCGATCCTGTCCGCGACCCGGGCCAACTGGATCCATGTGCGCGAATTCAACGGCCAGGACCTGCTTTATGTGACCCACCTGTGGTCCTGGCGCTGCGGCCTGGCGCAGGTCAGGCTGGGCGTGAACGGCGCTGCGCCGGAAATCTGGCCGCTGCCGGAGTGCCACCTGGACGAAGGCTTTCCGAACATGATCAAGGAAGAGGACGGCATGCCTTACCGCAGCTATCCGCTGGGCTCGATTCAGCAGATTGCTGTGGAGGTGACGTTTGATGATCTGACAGTGGAAAGCCTGGCCTTCGGGCGTGACGGGCAGCCCCTTCCGCAGGACTGAACCGGCTGCCTTGCCTCGGCGGCATGAAGGCAGCCCATTTCAGGAAAAAGACCTCTTGCGACAGACCCGCGAAGGATGTTAAGCGCGGTTTCACAGCTAAGTGCCCCTATAGCTCAGCTGGTAGAGCAACTGATTTGTAATCAGTAGGTCCGCGGTTCGAGTCCGTGTGGGGGCACCACCAACCTCTCTAAAGCATTGGTTTCGCTTCAGGTTTCCTGCGCTCTCCGGGGGCACCGGGAAAAGCGTTTTTGGCCGTTCTGCCCGCAATACCCCCTCAACTCACAGGTGCCAGAGCCCGCCTGCCGTGTTGAAACCGCCGCTTGCAAACCGCAGAACATATCGCAACCCGGCCTGCTTCCGCTGCGGCATTGCCGCAATTGCCTTCCGCACTCAGCCATGCTGTTGTGCGCGCGAAATAGTTTTCAGGGAGACCCACTCATGACCGATGCCCCGTCTTATGGTTTTGACACCTTGCAGATCCATGCTGGCGCCAAGCCGGACCCGGCCACCGGCGCGCGGCAGACGCCGATCTATCAAAGCACCGCTTATGTCTTCCGCGATGCCGAACACGCTGCAGCCCTGTTCAACCTGCAAGAGGTCGGATTTATCTATTCCCGCCTGACCAACCCTACCGTTGCGGTGCTGCAGGAACGGCTGGCGACGCTGGAGGGCGGCGTCGGCGCGGTCTGCTGCTCCTCCGGCCACGCGGCGCAGATCATGGCGCTGTTCCCGCTGATGGCGCCGGGCTGCAATGTGGTGGCCTCGACCCGGCTTTACGGCGGCACAGTGACCCAGTTCAGCCAGACCATCAAACGCTTCGGCTGGTCGGCGAAATTCGTCGACACCGACGATCTGGATGCAGTGGAGGCGGCGATCGACGAGAACACCCGCGCCGTGTTCTGCGAATCCATCGCCAACCCGGGCGGCTATGTCACCGACATCCGCGCGCTGGCCAATATCACCGACGGCGCCGGTATTCCGCTGATCGTCGATAACACCTCCGCCACCCCCTACCTGTGCCGCCCGATCGAGCAGGGCGCGTCGCTGGTGGTGCATTCGACCACCAAATACCTGACCGGCAACGGCACTGTGACCGGCGGCTGCGTCATCGACAGCGGCACCTTCGACTGGTCGGCCAATGACAAGTTCCCCTCCCTGTCGGAGCCGGAACCCGCCTATCACGGCCTCAAGTTCCATGAAACCTTCGGACCCCTGGCCTATACCTTCCACGGCATCGCCATCGGCCTGCGCGATCTGGGCATGACGATGAACCCGCAGGCGGCGCATTACACGCTGATGGGCGTCGAGACGCTGTCCCTGCGGATGCAGCGCCATTGCGAGAACGCCCGCAAGGTGGCCGAATGGCTCGAGAACGACGAGCGGATCGACTATGTGACCTATGCCGGGCTGCCGTCCTCGCCTTATTTCGAGCGCGCCCAGGAGCACTACCCGAAGGGCACTGGCGGGCTGTTCACTTTTGCCGTCAAGGGCGGCTATGAGGCCTGCATCAAGCTGGTGGATTCGCTGGAGATTTTCAGCCACGTGGCCAATCTGGGCGACACCCGCTCGCTGATCATCCACTCGGCCTCCACCACCCACCGGCAGCTGACACCGGAGCAGCAGGAAGCGGCGGGTGCCAGCCCCAACGTGGTGCGCGTGTCCATCGGTATCGAGGATGCGGACGACCTGATCCGTGACCTGGACCAGGCGCTGGCCAAGGCCTGCGGCTGACTCACCGTCTACCCGTAAGAGAAAGGCCGGGCGCCCTGCCCGGCCTTTTTTTATTCGCTTACCGCGCCGCCCGGCACGGTCATGTCGAACACCACTGAGACATTATGCGTGAAGGTCAGCTCCCCGGCTTCGACCGGCATCGCCTCGCTGCGCGCCATGTCCATGGCCATCATCGGCCGGGGCCCGCCACCGCTGCCGTTCTCGGTGATTGTGCGCACCGGACCCAGCTCCATGCCGGCCGCTTCAGCCAGCTGCTGCGCTTTGCGCATCGCATCCTTCACCGCCTCGCCGCGGATCCTGCCGATGACCGCGGCAGGGTCCTCAACACCAAAGTTCAAGCCCTGAAACTGGTTGGCGCCGGCCGTCAGCACCGTGTCCAGCACCGGCCCCAGCCGGTCCAGATACCGCACCCGCACCATCAGCGTGTTCGAGGCCTGGAAGCCGGTGATCTCGCGCCGGCCGCCGTTGCCGCTGGAGCGGTCCTGCGACCAGACCGGATGCATCGCAATCTGCTGGGTTTGCATGTCCGCGCCGGCGATGCCGCTGTCCTTGAGCCGCGCGATCACCGCGCCCATCGCCTCCGATGCTGCCGCCATTGCAGCTGCGGCTTCCTCCGCCTCCTCGGTCACGCCAAGAGTGATGGTTGCCAGCTCAGGGGCCACCTGCAGCGTGCTTTCGCCACTGACCGTGATCTGCCGCGGCGCGGCGGCCTCGCTTGCCGCAACAGCGCCAGCGCCCATCGACAGCGCCAGTGCGGCGGCCAGAAGTTTCTTTGCTTTCATCCTCAAAAGCTCCTTTGTTGAATGACCACTAGATGGGGGTGGCGGACAGCCGCCCGCAAGCCCCGCCGGAAGTCTTTTCCTTTAACTCGGCAGACTCCTGCTTTAAGGTCCGCGGCAAAACACCGGGCGCGGCAGGCGGCCCCGGGCAGTATGGATTTGGATGGTTTGACCCAAGGCATGAAACCGGCTTTTGCTCTTTCGCTTTCCGCTGATGGTATTGCGCTTCTTTATCGCGCCGGCGACGGCTGGCGGAGCGTGGGCAGCACCCCGTTCAGCGCTGAGGATCTGCCCGCTGCGCTGGCGGACATGCGCGCCGATGCGCTGCGGCTGGCACCGGGCGGCGTGTTCAGCAAGCTGATCCTGCCCAATGACCAGATCCGTTATCTGACGGTGGAGACCGGCGAACTGCCTGCGGAGGAGAGGATTGCTGCCGCCAGGGCCGCGCTGGAAGGCGCGACCCCCTATGAGGTGGACGAGCTGGCCTTTGATATCAGTGCTGACGGCGGCCTGACCCATATCGCCGCCGTGGCGCTGGAAACGCTGGATGAGGCAGAGACCTTTGCGGTGGAGCATGGCTTTGGCCCTGCCAGCTTCGTCGCGGCGCCCGAAGACAGCGGGTTTCAGGGTGAGCCATTCTTTGGCACTGCCCGCGCGATCCGCGGCACCGAGGTGGAGCCCGACAGCGCCGCAGTAGAGGTTATTGGCCCGGTTAAGATGCCGGATCCGGCGGCGGAAGACGATAAAGAAGACAGCCCGCCCGCCCCGGCGGAGGACACTGCGGAGCCGCCCAAGGACACCGCCGCCGAACAGCCCGCGGCGCAGCTGCCGCCTGCGCCGCAAGCTGAAAGCGTTGAACCGGCAGGCGGCAGGGACACCCCGGAGCACCCACAGGCGCCCGCGGAGGAACCAAAACCGGAAGCGGAACCGTCAGAAGAGGAAGCCACTGAGGGCGCCCCGGCGACGGCCGCAGAAGCAAAGACGCCAGTCAGCCTTCCGCCTGCACCGGCAGCCGATGGCTCCGCGCAGGAGGGCAACGGGTTCTCCAGCATCCGCAGCAAGGCTGCGCCCGCAGATTCCTCTGCCCCGCCTGTTTTGGGTCCGGCAAAGGCGCCGCAGCCCGAACAGGTGCCGCCGCCGCTTGCCAAAGGGCCCCAGCCGGCCCCAGCCCCGTCAGCGGCGAAACCGCTGGAAGCCGCTGGTGCGGCCAGGCCCGCGGACCAGGCCGAAGCCACCACGCCGCAGCCGAAGATCCCGCCCGCCCCCGCGGCGCTGCGTGAGGCTGCCGCAACCCCGGCCCCACCGCCCAAGGAGGCCGCCGGAAAACCGGCCGCCAAAGGCAAACCGCGCTACCTTGGGGTGATCCTGACCGCCCTGCTGCTGCTGTTCATGGCCACCGTCGCGGTATGGGCGGTTTTCGGTGAAAGTGGCTTTCTTTCGGACACGCCTGCTAAGGACAGCAGCCTTTCCCCCGACACGGAAGCCGCCCCCGGCAGCGGCCTGCCGGAAGACGAAGACAGCCCGGCCGGAACACCGGCAGCAGCGCCGCAGCCCGGCACGGACGAGGGTGCGCAAGCTATCGCGCCGCAGGTAAGCGTGCTGGCGGATCAGCCCGACCCCGGCGTGCAAGACACCGGACTGATCCCCGCTGCCGCAGACGAAGCCGCCGCAGATGGCGCGGAGCTGCCCGTGGAGAGCGCTGACACCGCCGCAGTGGTCACGGACGCCCCTGAGGGCGGCGAGACGGAGGGCGGCTTGCAGGCGCCTGCCCCGGCGGCGGCGCTAGAAGAGCCGCTGGACGAACTGGCCCAGGCCGCGCGCTACGCCGCAACCGGGGTCTGGCCTGTTGCACCTGATCTGGGAAGCTTCCCCGCTGCGCCGGGCCTTAACGAGCTTTATACCGCCTCCATTGACCAGCCCGACATCGCGGCGGATGCCGTGGCTCTGCCGCAGGCGGAGTCTTTTGCACAAGACGGTCAGCCGGCAGCCATCACCTCCCCTGCCGCGGCGGGGCAAGCATTTGAACTCAACGACCGCGGCCTGGTGACGGCTAGCCGCGAAGGCACGCTCAACCCCGATGGCATCATGGTCTACCTCGGCCGCCCCGGTAAAGTGCCGCCGCGCGCGCCGGAGCGCAGCGACCCCGCCGCCGAAGCCCTGGCTGAGGAAGTGGCCCGCAACCAGGTTCTGTCGCGCAAGCGCCCCAAGGCACGGCCCTCGGACCTGGAGGAACAGGTCGAGCGCGCCCAGCTGGGCGGCCTCAGCCGCGCCGAGCTCGCTTCGCTGCGCCCGCGCCAGCGCCCGGCCAGCCTTAAACCGGCGGAAGAAGAGCAGATGCCTGCCACCGCCCTGGCGGTTGCCGCCTCGGTGGTGCCCCGCGGGCGGCCCGCGAATTTCGCCAACCTGGTCGACCGCGCCCGCCGCAACGCCCAGAACCAGGTGCAGACCGCAGCCGCCGTGCCAGCCGCTGCCGCCGCCGCTGCGCCGCGCATACCGACCACGGCGTCGGTCGCCCGCCGCGCCACCGTCAGCAACGCCATCAACCTGCGCAAGCTGAACCTGATCGGAGTCTACGGCACCGCATCCAACCGCCGGGCGCTGGTCCGGCTGCCCTCGGGCCGCTACAAGAAGGTGCAAGTCGGAGACCGCATCGACGGCGGCCGGGTGATCGCCATCGGCGAAAACCAGTTGCAGTACCAGAAAAGCGGGCGCAACCGCACCCTGAAGATACCGAACGGCTGAAGGCCCGGGCTGGACGGCGTCTCCCCCTCTTACCCCCCTCCTAGGACCGACAGTCAGCCGGGGGTGACTGGTTCGCGGCGGCAATCGCCCATCTTCTCACCGGCTGACTGGGCTGATTTACTCCTGTTTTCTTGATACCGGACATAAAAAAAAAGCCGGGCCCGCACTGCGGACCCGGCCATCGCACTTGTTTGGCTGCGGTTACTCGGCGGCTTGGATTTCGCCGTTTTCGATCTGCTCCCGCTCGATCGATTCAAACAGCGCCTTGAAGTTACCCTCGCCAAAGCCGTCGTCACCCTTGCGCTGGATAAACTCGAAGAAGATCGGCCCGATCACGGTCTTGGAGAAGATCTGCAGCAGGATCTTGGTTTCGCCGCCGTCGACCACGCCCTCGCCGTCGATCAGGATGCCGTGTTTCTTCATCCGGTCCAGCGGCTCCTCGTGGCCCTGCACGCGGTCGTGGCTCAGATCGTAATAGGTCTCCGGCGGGGCCGGCATGAACTTGATGCCGCGTTCCGAAATCTCATCGGTCGAGTCATAGATGTTCTCGGTGCCGACGGCGATGTGCTGGATGCCCTCGCCCTTGTACTTCTTCAGGTAGGAGACGATCTGCCCGGTCTCGCCCCGGTCCTCGTTGATCGGGATCCGGATGCGGCCGCAGGGCGAGGTCAGCGCGCGGCTGAGCAGGCCGGTGTACTTGCCTTCGATGTCAAAGAAGCGGATCTCCTTGAAGTTGAACAGCTCGCCGTAGAAATTGAACCACTTGTCCATGTTGCCCTTGTAGACATTGTGGGTCAGGTGATCGAGGTAATAGAAGCCGACGCCGCGCGGCTTGGACTGCTTCAGCCACTCGAATTCCTCGTTATAGGGCGAGGTGTCGTAATACTGGTCGATGAAATAGATCAGCGAGCCGCCAATGCCCTTGATCGCGGGCACGTCCATGGTTTTGTCATCATCTTCATAGGGTTCGGCCCCCTTGGCAACGGCATGCTCGAACGCCTTCCGGGCATCCGCCACGCGCCAGCCCATCGACGGGGCGCAGGGGCCGTGCTCTGCGACGAACTTCTCGGCAAAGCTGCCGGCCTCGGCGTTCAGGATGTAAGTGATGTCGCCCTGCTGCCACAGCTCAACGCCGGGCTTCTGCTTGTGACGGCCGACCAGCTCATAGCCCATCTGGGTGAACAGGTCGCGCAGCTCCTGCGGCTCCGGGCTGGCAAATTCAACAAATTCAAAGCCATCGGTGCCAGCGGGGTTTTCAGGCGTGATCTCGGATTTCGGGGCGTTATGCGGGAACGGGCCCATCGCGCGTCTCCTTCATCTGATGTGGGGACAGGATTAAATCTTGTCCTAAGAATACCGCTTTTCGGATACAGGGTTTCCGCATAGTTTCGCGCGCGCCGGTTGATTTGCGCGGAGTTTTCGCGGAAAGTGGGGAAAATGAGGAGTTTTTGCGCATGCTGGATCCGACAGACACGAAACTTCTCGCAGCACTGCAGAAGGACGCGCATCTGACCGCGCAGCAGCTCGGCGACCTGCTCAACCTGTCGCCCAGCCAGGCCGGGCGACGGCGCCAGCGGCTGGAGGCGGAAGGTTATATCGAGGGGTATTCCGCGCGGCTGAACCCGGCCAAGCTGGGGCTGGCAGTACAGGGATTCGTGCAAGTGCATCTGGGCAGCCACGGCCCCGAACAATCCAAGGGTTTCGCCCGGCTGGTGGCCAGCCAGCCGCAAATCACCTCAGCTTGGACAATGACCGGCGAGGCCGACTACCTGCTGCGGGTCTATTGCGCCGACCTGCAGGCGCTGAACGCCCTGATTCACGAGATCCTGCTGCCGCACCCCGGCGTGTCCAGAGTCCAGAGTCAGATCGTAATGGCACAATTAAAACGCGATGCCCCGCTGCCGACTTAACCAAGCGGGAAGGATTTGAACGTAAACAGACGGCAACGAATTCCGTAATCAGAAGTGGAAATTGCCGTGTCTTTTGTTGACCGCCGTGTTGAAACGCGACCAAGCAGCGGCGAGGCTCCCTTTGGCCTCAATGAAGTTTTCTTTTCCAGGACTGACAGCCGCGGTGTGATCCAGGCGGGCAACTACGTGTTCCGCCGCGTCGGTGCCTACCCCTGGGAGGAACTGATCGGTGCGCCGCACAAGGTGATCCGCCACCAGGACATGCCCAAGGGCGTGTTTTCGCTGTTCTGGGACACGCTCAAACGCGGCGAATGCATGGGCGCCTATGTCAAGAACAAGTCCAAGGACGGTCTGTACTATTGGGTGTTTGCCGTGGTCGTCCCCTGCGAGGACGGCTATCTCTCCGCCCGGATCAAGCCCAGCAGCAAGCTGTTCGATGAGGTGCGCGCCTTCTATACGCAGATGCTCAAACGCGAGAATGAGCAAGGCGTCAAGCCGGAGGAAAGCGCCCAGTACCTGCTCGACTGGCTGGGCGGCCATGGTTACGAGAACTACCACGAGTTTGCCGCCCACGCGCTGAGCCAGGAGCTGATCGCGCGTGACACCGGCCTGGGAAACCAGGCCCACGTCCGCATCCAGGAGCTGACCGGCATGCTGCGCAACGCCGAAACCCTGGTGGAGGAAACCGAGGGGCTGATCGCCGATTTCGACGCCATGCACACGATCCCGCATAACCTGCGGGTGCTGGCTTCGCGGATCGAGCCGTCGGGCGGCCCGGTCACGGTGCTGTCGCAGAACTACGGCTCCATGTCGCGTGAGATGTCGGACTGGTTCGGCGCGCATGTGATGGGCAAGAACAGCAACTTCGCCAAGATCAAATCCTCCGTGAACGACAGCCTGTTTGTCGAAGGCATGGCGCGGATCCTGATCGAATGCGACAACCAGCTGCAAAAGGAGCGCCGCGACCTTGGCAATGTCGACATGGAGGCCGAACGCAAAATTCTCGGCGACCTTGTGAAGGACCAGGTCAAGCGCGCGCAGGACGGCATGAAGGAGGTCGACCAGGAATCCGACCGCATCACCAGCGCCTGCCAGATCATGCACCGGCATTTCCTCGGCCTCAGCTCGACCCGGGTGCTGCTCAAGATCGAAAGCGCAAGACTGACCGATTCCGGTGAAACCCTGGCCGATATCATCGACCAGCTCGGCGGTTTCCAGGAGCGGATATCGCGGCGGCTGGACCGGATCGGCAAACTCAGCGAAGAAATCCGCCTGTTCGAGCAATAATTCCGCAGCGCCTGCCCCAGGCAGGCGCTGAATTGCCCTAACCGCGCGCCGCAGCTGCCAAAGCCATTGCCAAGGTACCGGCGCGCTTGCGATACCTTCTGTATGGAAGAGTTTTTTTATCAGGCAACCGTTTATCTGGCGGCCGCTGTCATCGCGGTGCCTCTGGCCGCACGTCTCGGCCTCGGCTCTGTGCTGGGCTACCTGGCGGCGGGCATTGCCATTGGCCCGGTGCTTGGCCTGACCGGCACCGAAACCGAAGACCTGCGCCATTTTGCCGAGTTCGGCGTCGTCATGATGCTGTTCCTGATCGGGCTGGAACTGGAGCCGCGCACGCTGTGGGCGATGCGGCACAAGCTGCTGGGCTTGGGCGGCATGCAGGTCTCCCTGTCCACCCTGGCCCTGATGGGCGCGGCAATGGCCATGGGCCAGCCCTGGCATGTCAGCCTTGCCATCGGCCTGGCGCTGTCGCTCTCCTCCACTGCGATCGTGCTGCAGACCCTGTCGGAGAAGGGGCTGATGCGGACCGGCGGCGGCCGCTCGGCTTTTTCGGTGCTGCTGACCCAGGACATCGCGGTGATCCCGATCCTGGCTTTCCTCCCGCTGCTCGGCTCATATGCGATCCCGCAGTTCTCCAGCGACGGCTCCATCAGCCTCGAAGGCGACGACCATGGCGCGGGTCACAGTTCCCTGTCGCTGGTGGACGGGCTGCCCGGCTGGGCCGTGGCACTTGTGACCCTCGCGGCCATCGCCTTTATCATCCTGGCAGGCATTTACCTCACCCGGCCGCTGTTCCGCTTCATCCACGCCTCCAACCTGCGCGAGATGTACACCGCGCTGGCGCTGATGATCGTTGTCGGCATCTCCTTCCTGATGACGCTGGTCGGCCTGTCGCCGGCGCTTGGCGCGTTCCTGGCGGGGGTGGTGCTGGCCAACACGGAATTCCGGCACGAGCTGGAAAGCGACCTCAACCCCTTCAAGGGGCTGTTGCTGGGGCTGTTTTTCATCACCGTCGGCGCAGGCATCGACTACCGCCAGTTCCTGGCCGACCCGGCCGACCTGATCGGCCTGGCAGCGCTGGTGATCTTTGCCAAGGGTGCGGTCCTGTTTGCCGTTGGCCGGGCCTTTGGCCTGCGCCGCCGCGGGCTGTGGCTGTTTACACTCAGCCTGGCCCAGGCTGGTGAATTCGGCTTTGTGCTGCTCGCGTTCTCCCGCCAGCTCAACGTCATTCCGGCGGCGCTGTCGGAAAAGCTGCTTTTGGTGATTGCGCTGTCGATGCTGATCACGCCGCTGCTGTTTATCCTCTATGACCTCCTGTCCAAACGCATGGGCGAGGCCCGCCAGGAGCACGAGCCGGACGAGATCGACGAGGAAGGCCCCGTTATCATCGCGGGCATCGGCCGCTTCGGCCAAATCGTCAACCGGCTGGTGCAGGCCAGCGGCTTCAAGACGGTGGTGCTGGACCATGACATGGAAGCGGTGCAGCTGATGCGCCGCTTCGGGGTCAAAAGCTTCCTCGGCGACCCGACCCGCCCGGAACTGCTGAAGGCGGCAGGCATCGCCAAGGCCAAGGTGTTCGTGGTGGCCCTGGATGACCCCGAAGGGGTGGTCAAGATGGTGTCCTATGTGCGCCGCGCCTATCCGGACCTGCATATCATCGCCCGCGCCAAGGACCGCAACCACGTCTATGAGCTGTATAAGGCCGGCGCCGACGACATCGTGCGCGAGCTGTTCGACAGCTCGGTGCGGGCGGGCCGCTACGTGCTGGAGAACGTCGGCCTCACCGAGTACGAGGCGGCGCAGGCGGCGCAGACCTTCTATGGCCATGACCGCCAGAACCTTCGCGACTTGGCCGAGCACTGGATCCCGGGCGTGCCCGCAAGCCAGAACCCGGCCTATATCGAACGGGCGCGGGAACTGGAAAAAGCCATCGAAAGCGCGATTTTCGAGATGGCAGAGCGCAAGCGGAAGAAATCCTCCGAAGCCGCCGAATGAAAAAGCCCCGGCGCAGGCCGGGGCTTGGTTTTGCAGGGCCAGTCACGCGGTCAGCCGTCTGAGACCCCCGCCTCGGCAAAAGTCGCCATGCCGCTGTGGCAGGCAATCGCGCCTTTCAGCACCTGGATCGCCAGCGCCGCACCTGAGGCCTCGCCCAGCCGCAGGCCCAGCGACAGCAGCGGCTGCTTGCCCAGTTTTTCCAGCAGCGCCCGGTGGGCGCCCTCAGCGCTTTGATGGCCTGCCAGCGCGTGGTCCAGCGCGCCGTCTGCGGTTTGCAGCAGGCAGGCGGCAGCGGCGCAGCAAATGAAGCCGTCCAGGATCACCGGGATGCGCAGCACCCGGGCCGCGGCAATAGCGCCGGCCATGGCGGCAATCTCGCGCCCGCCGAGGCAGGCCATCGCATCCAGACCGTCCCGGATGGCGTCTTTGTGCAGCGCCACGCCTTCGGCCACCACCCGGGTTTTGCTGGCAAGACCGGCGTCATCCACGCCGGTGCCGCGCCCGGTCCAGTCCGCCGCCTCACCGCCGAACAGCGCACAGGCCAGCGCCGCAGCCGGGGTAGTGTTGCCAATGCCCATTTCGCCAACCACCAGCAGGTCAGCGCTCGGATCCACCGCATCCCAGCCTGCCTGCAGGGCGGTCAGCAGGTCTTCTTGGGTCATCGCCGGGCCCTGGGTGAAATCGGCGGTCGGCCGGTCCAGCTCCAGCGCGTGCACATCCATGCGGGCGCCTGCCAGCCGGGCCAGCTGGTTGATCGCGGCCCCGCCGTGTTCGAAATTGATCACCATCTGTGCGGTGACCTCCGGCGGAAAGGCCGAAACGCCCTGGGCCGTCACCCCGTGATTTCCGGCAAAGACAATCACCTGCGGCGCGGAGATTTCGGGCCGGCCGCTGCCGCGCCAGCCGCCGTACCAGACGGCCAGATCCTCCAGCCGTCCCAGCGCGCCCGGCGGTTTGGTCAGCTGGCTGTTGCGCGCGGCAGCCCCCTGCAGCGCGGCCTGATCCTGGGCCGGCGCGTCGGCCAGTGCGGCGCGGAAATCATCAAGAGAGGAAAGCTGTGGCAGCATGTGAAAGCCTCGTTGCATCTGAGCGGGTGACGCGGATAAAGCGGTTGGCAATCTGTTTAACCGCTGGCGGCAGTGCCGCAAGCCCCGCAATAGGCCCGTAAATGCGAAAAAACGACATTCAGGCAAATGACGTGGCTTTGGCACTGGTGCTGCTGACCCGGCTGCCGCTGCCGCATCTGCCCGCTGCGACTTTCCAGCGCCAGGCCAAGGCTGTCTGGGCGTTTCCGCTGGCGGGCCTCGCGGTCGCCCTGCCCGCGGCGCTGCTGGCCGCGCTGGCGCTTGCTGCGGGCCTGCCGCCTGCGGCGGCGGCGGGGCTGGCGCTGGCGGTTCAGGTGATGCTGACCGGCGCCATGCACGAAGACGGGCTGGCCGACACCGCCGACGGGCTGTGGGGCGGCTTCGACCGCGCGCGGCGCCTGGAGATCATGAAGGACAGCCGTATCGGGGCCTATGGGGTGATTGCGCTGATCCTGGGGTTCGGCCTGCGCTGGTCTGCTGTGGCCGCCTTGCTGCAGGTTGCAGCCCCCTGGCCCCTGGTGGCGCTGGCAATGATGAGCCGGGCGGTGATGCCTGCACTGATGGCGGCGCTGCCCAATGCGCGCACTGCAGGTCTTTCGCAGACTGTGGGCCGCCCCCGCGCCCTGCCTTGTCTTTTGGCGGCGTTTCTTGCAGTTTTGCTGTCACTGCCGCTGATTGGCGCAGCGGCCCTGGGCACCGCCCTGGCAATGGGCGTGGCTGCCTTGGGCCTCGGCGCGCTGGCCAAGGCCAAGATCGGCGGCCAGACCGGTGACATTCTGGGCGCGTCGCAGCAGGTTGCCGAGATTGCCGGGCTGCTTACGCTGCTGGCGCTGAGCTAGCCGCCCGTCCAAGACCGGTTATTCCAAACCGGGCGTCGGGATCTTCAGCTTGGCACCGCAATGCTTGCAATGCACCGCGTCGGCTTCATGGCGCAGCAGCCCGCATTCCCGGCAGGTGTAATGCACTTTTTGCGGCTGAAACAGCGTCTGCGCCAGACGCACGAACAGCGCCACGCCCACGGCCATTACAAACACCGAGAACAGCTTGCCCGCGGGTGTCGTCATCGTGATGTCGCCGAACCCGGTGGTGGTGAGCGCCGCCACCGTGAAGTAGAGCGCGTCGATATAGGGCGTTTCCGTGACGTGGTCGTCAAAGAAGAACACCAGCACGGCCGCGGCGGTCACAAAGATGAAAACCAGAAGGTTGATGGCCGCGATCACCGCGTCCTCGTGGCGGCGGAAGATCTTGCTGTCCCGGCGCAGATCGCTCAGCAAATGGTAGGAGTGAATGAGCCGCAGCCCCCGCAGGACCCGCAAGAAGGCCAGGTTGCCGGCCAGGAACGGCTCCAGCAGCAGCGACAGGATCACCACGATATCGGCAAGCGTGTAGATGCGCAGCAGCAGCTTGCGCGGGCTGGAGGCGATCCACAACCGGGCTGCAAGGTCCAGCAGGATGACAAGGCCAACGGCAATGCTGAATCCGATCAGGACCGGCCCGTGGTGCAGATGGGCTGTCGCCAGGAAAAAGGCAATCGTCAGCCCGTCGAACAGGATCAGACCATAGCGGAAGGCCACCGCCCCGCGGGCGCGTCCCAGGTACAACCCTTTTACCAAATCCCGGAATTCGTCCATCTGCGCCTCCCGGGCCAACTAAAAGGCAAAGCTTCGCCGCCCGCAACCGCCGGCCTGAATGCAAAGAAGCCGCACCCGGGGGCGCGGCTTCTGCTGATGAATACTATCCGCAGGGATCAGGCAGCGCGAGAGGTCAGAACCTCATCCACCTGCTTGGCGGCAGCAATCTCGTCGTTGCCGGAGACGGCGGCCACTTCGCGGGTCAGGCGCTCAAGCGCGGCTTCGTACAGCTGGCGCTCGGAGTAGCTCTGCTCGCGCTGATCATCGGTCCGGTGCAGATCGCGCACCACCTCGGCAATCGAGATCAGGTCGCCGGAGTTGATCTTCTGCTCATATTCCTGGGCGCGGCGCGACCACATCGCGCGCTTCACCTTGGCCTTGCCCTTAAGCGTCTTCATCGCCTGCTCGATCACATCGGGCGAGCTCAGCGAACGCATCCCCACTTCGGTCGCCTTATTGGTCGGCACCCGCAGGGTCATCTTGTCCTTTTCAAAGGTGATCACGAAAAGCTCCAGCGCAAAGCCGGCCACTTCCTGCTCCTCGATCGAGATGATCTGGCCAACGCCATGCGCCGGGTAGACCACGTAATCATTGGGGCGGAATTCGAGCTTCTTCGACTTGGTCATACAGGTTTTTCCTCACTCACAGCCGGGCGGCACCGGCATTAACGCGAAAAAGCACCCGGCTCCGGCCAGTTCATTTTGACCAGTCCCCGGGACATTTTTCTCCGCAGAAATACCGCCCGAAGTGCGCACCGCTTGAGGCGTGCGCCGGGGGCGGACTCCGATTGTTTATGTCTATTGTGGCTCGAGTATATCATAAAAAAGGGCCGCCCGAAAGGCAGCCCGCTGGCCAGGAGACGTAAAATCCAAATGCAATGCGGCGATTTTCCGCACAATTGCGGCATCGCCGCGCTAGGCAGGGAATCAGCCGCCTTCGCCGGGCGCCTCGGAGAAATACTTCTCCATCTTGCCTTCTTCGCCGTCGCGTTCTTCGGCGTCGGGCAGCGGGTCCTTCTTGGACACGATCACCGGCCACATTTCGGAGTATTTGCGGTTGAATTCAACCCACTTGTCCATGTCCGGCTCGGTGTCCGGACGGATCGCATCCGCCGGGCATTCCGGTTCGCAAACGCCGCAGTCGATGCATTCGTCGGGGTGAATCACCAGGGTGTTCTCGCCCTCGTAAAAGCAGTCCACCGGGCACACCTCGACACAGTCGGTGTATTTGCAGGCGATGCAGTTTTCCGTCACGACATAGGTCATAGTACCGAGTCCCGTTATCCGTTTGCGCCTAGCTAATCCAGACCGGCGAAGGCTTCAAGCCGTCAAAGGGTATCCTGCTTGCGAGTAAGATCAAGCGCCCTGCGGGCTTTTTTGTCCGGGCGGCCTTTTCCTTCGAACTTGGGATTGGCCGGAATTTTTTCCTGCTTCTCCGTCATGTCGAAATACAGCGCCTGCGCTTCCGGCGCCGGGCCGCGGCGCTCGCCGGTGCCCTCTACCCGCACCACGCGGATCACCTTGCCCTGGGAAAAGGTCAGAACGTCTCCGGGAGAGACGTTCTGAGCCGGTTTCAATGCCTTGGTGCCGTTGACGCGCACATGGCCCGCACTGACCTGTTTGGCGGCCAGGCTGCGGGTCTTGAAAAACCGCGCAAACCACAGCCACTTGTCGATGCGGATCTTGGGCGCGTCCCCGGTCATGGCCGGGTCAGTCGCCCTGTTTCAGCCCCATCAGCGCAGCGGCAAAGGGGTTGTCCGGGTCGATCTGCTTTTCCTTCTTGGCGGGACGCGAGGAATAGGTCTTGGCGCCCTTGTCCTGGCGCGGACCGCCCTTGCGGCCAGGCTTGCCGCGGCCGCCTTCGCCACCGGCTTTGCCGCCGCGCGGTTTGCCCTTGCCGCCCGGCTTGTCGTCGCCCTGCGCACGGCGGTTCTGCTGGCGCTGGCCGCCCTGGCGTCCGCCCCGGGTGCCGCCCCAGGTGAAGGTGTAGAAGACCTCCATTTCCGGCGCGTCCACGGCGGCATCGGCCGCTTCGCCAACCGGGGTTTCATCCGCAGCGGTCTCCGGGACCGGCGCCTCTGCCACCGGCTCGGCCGGTTCCTCGGCCACCGGAGCAACGCCTGCATCCTCAATCGCTTCGGTGCCTTCCGGCACATCTGCGGGGGCAGTTTCGCCATCTTCGACCGGCGCGGCAGCGGGCGTGTTCTCGACCTCAGCGGCGGCGTCCATCACCGGCTTGTCTTCGGACGGGGTGCCGGTTTCGGTGACAACGGCGTCGACCGGCTTGACCTTCAGGCGCTCGCCCTTTTCGGCTTTGTAGCCCAGGCCCTGCATAAGGTCGGCGAACTGGTCCAGCGTCATGCCGGTGATCGACAGCATGTCAGCCTTGGCTTCAAAACCGCCGCGGCTGTCTTCGCCGCGCAGCATGTCGGCCAGACGCTCCAGCATGTCGATGCGGATCATCCGCTCGCCTGCCGCACGGTAGCCGCACATGGTGTCATAGCCTTCGGGCGCGTCCTTGATCGACGGCACGGTGACCAGACCCGGGGGCGGCGCCTCCGGGAAGTCCTGCAGGCCATTGGCCAGCGACCACAGCACCAGGCGCAGACGGGTCGGCGCGGGCTTCAGCAGCAGCGGCATGAAGATGGTGAACTGGCCAAAGCGGATGCCATGCTTGCGCAGGGCGCCGCGGGCGTCCTGGTCCAGGTCCTTGACCTCTTGCGCAACGCCTGCACGCGGCAGCACGCCGAGGTTTTCGACCATCCGGAAGGCAAAACCGCGGGCCAGGCCGGACAGCTCTTCGTCCTTCTGCAGGTTCAGCAGCGGCTCGAACAGAGCGTTGATCTTGCGGGTGATGAAATGCAGCAGGCGGCGCTCAACCTTCTGGGCGACATCAGGCCCCGCCGCTTCGTCGACGAACACCTCGATCTGCGGGCTTAGCGCGTCTGCGCCAGCCACCAGCTTGCCCACCGCATCGCCGCCCCACATCAGGCCGCCCTGTTCGGTAAAATCGATCTCGGTATCAGGCGCGTTATAGAACCGGTCCGCACGCAGATGGAATTGCGGCGCCAAAGCCTGCAGCGAGGCCGCTTTCAAGGCTTTTGCCTCGGCACCCTGCGCACCTTTGTCCGGGCTGAACCGGAACCCTTCCAGACGGCCGACGAATTCGCCTTCGACCGTCACTTCACCCTTGTCATTCACTTCGGCCAAAAGGGCCTCCTTCTGTTTGAGCCGGCGCAGAAGCACGGATGTGCGCCGGTCCACAAATCGCTGAGTCAAGCGCTCGTGCAGCGCGTCTGACAATCTGTCTTCTACAGCGCGCGTCTCCCCGCGCCAATGGCTTTCGTCACGCAGCCAGCCATTCCGCTGCGCGACATATGTCCACGTCCGGATAAAGGCCAGACGCTTGGACAGGGTATCTATGTTGCCGTCGGTCCGGTCAATCCGCTTGATCTGGCGGGCCATCCAGTCGTCCGGCACCACGCCGCCGCCGTGAAGGTGCTCGAATATAACGCCCAGAAGCGACGAATGTTCCGCATGGCTGATGCCGCGGAAGTCCGGAATCCGGCACACGTCCCACAGCAGTTTCACCGATTGCGCATTGGTGGTGCGGGCGATGATGGAGGATTCGCGCGACAGCATTTTCAGCGCGCCCAGGTCGTCGGCCTCACGCGCCTTGGTCAGGTGCTCGTTCGAGGGGCTTGATTCGAGCGAGTTGATCAGCGCCTCAACCGTGCCGAACTGCAAGTCCGCTGAGCGCCAGTTGAGCTTTTTCAGCGGCGTGAACTGGTGGTTCATGATGGCCGAGGCGGTGCCCTCGTCCAGCGGCCGGGCATCACCGGTGACGCCGAACGTGCCGTGGCTCATCCCCCGGCCTGCGCGGCCTGCGATCTGCGCCAGCTCATTGGGGGCCAGCGGGCGCATCCGGCGGCCGTCGAACTTGGTGGTGGAGGAAAACGCCACATGATCGATGTCAAGGTTCAGCCCCATGCCGATGGCATCGGTGGCGACCAGATAGTCGACCTCGCCATTCTGATACAGCGCCACCTGGGCGTTGCGCGTGCGCGGGGACAGCGCCCCCATCACCACCGCTGCGCCACCCTTCTGGCGGCGGATCAGCTCGGCAATTGCATAGACGTTATCAACAGAAAACCCGACAATCGCGGTGCGCTGCGGCATCCGGCTTATCTTTTTCGAACCTGCATAGACCAGATCGGACATCCGCTCGCGGCGGTGGAATTCGACACCCGGCACCAGTGCCGAAATCGGCCCGCGCATGGTGTCAGCCCCCAGGAACAGCGTCTCCAGCGTGCCGCGGGCCCGCAGCAGCCGGTCGGTGAAGACATGGCCGCGCTCCGGGTCGGCGCACAGCTGGATCTCGTCGATCGCCAGGAAGTCGCAGCCCATGCCCTCGGGCATCGCCTCCACGGTGCAGATCCAGTACTGCGCCCGCGGCGGCACAATGCGTTCCTCGCCGGTGACCAGCGCCACGACGGAGGGCCCGCGGGCGGCAACCACCTTGTCATAGACCTCCCGCGCCAGCAGGCGCAGCGGGAACCCCATCACACCGGTGCGGTAGCCCAGCATGCGTTCGATGGCGTAATGGGTTTTGCCGGTATTGGTCGGGCCCAGAACGGCCACGATCCGCGATGCGCTTGCCATTGCTTCAGCCCCCGCCCCCGAAAGGGCTTAGAGTTCCCTGCCCTCGACCGAGGGCTTCAGACGTTCGAGGGCGCTGCTTACTTCCTCGTGGTGCGGATGTATAGCCTTGGCGCGCAGGTAGGCCTGATAGGCGCGCTCAGGCTCACGGAACTGTTCGAACAGCGCGCCCAGCGCGTAGATGGCGTTGTAATCCCGGGGATTCAAGGCCAGCGCGCGCTCTAGGTCGGCAACTGACGGGCCGTAAAGCCCCATCGCGAAATAGACCCGCGCGCGCTCATACCAGCCCCGGGCGAATTCCGGCGCATGATCTGTCAGCGCCGTCAAATGCTCCGCCGCCTGCTGCAAATCCCCGCGCTCCATCGCGTCGGTGCCGCGCCGCAAGAGCAGGTCCATCGACGGCGAGCCGCTCCTCGCCCACAGCGCCTGAAGCTCGCGGTCAATCGCCGCAGCTTCCGTTGCTTCGGCCAAGGCCAGGTCTTGCAGCAGCACATCGGCAGACAGGCCCTGGGCCATAGCCTGCCCGGGCAGGAAAAAGGTGACTGCGGCCGCCGTTGCCGCCACGATAGCTTTGAGCTTTGGGAAATTTGCCAGCATGATGCCCCCAGTGTAATCCCGCGCGCCGCATTTTCCAGTATTGGATGCACATGCTTCACAGGTTTGTGCTATAAGCGCGCAAAACAGATTGAGGACCGATATGAGCGTTACCCTTGAACAGGCGGCAGAGGCCCTGAACGGCAAACTGGACGCAGGCGAATTCGATTCCACTGCGAAATTCCAGATCGAAGGCCTGGGCGCCATCATGCTGGACGGCGCCGGCGCCCGTGTCGGCGACGAAGAGGCGGATGTGACCATGACCGCGGACGCCGATACCTTCCAGTCGATCCTGGACGGCGAGCTGAACCCGACCGCTGCCTTCATGTCCGGCAAGCTGACCATCGACGGCGACATGGGTGCCGCGATGAAGCTGGCTTCGGCACTGGCCTGATGGACGGCGCCCCGGTGGAGCTGCAGCCTGCACCCCTGTTCGCGGAGATCGCGCAGGGGCCTGCAAATGGCGCGGCCCATTGGGTGCAGACCACTGACGGCCTGCGCATCCGCGCAGGCCATTGGCGTCCTGAGGGGGCGGGCAAGGGCACGGTCCTGCTGTTCCCCGGGCGCACCGAATATGTTGAGAAATACGGGCTGGCCGCGGCAGAGTTTGCCGCCCGCGGCTTTGCCACCCTGACGGTGGACTGGCGCGGCCAGGGGCTGGCCGGGCGGATGCTGGCCGAACGCAGGCTGGGCCACGTGGGCCATTTCACCGATTTCCAGAAAGACGTGAAGGCGCTCGCGGCGCTGGCGGAACAGCTGGAGCTGCCCAGGCCATGGTTTCTGGTGGGTCATTCCATGGGCGGCGCCATCGGCCTGCGGGCGCTGATCGAAGGGCTGGACGTGAATGCCTGCTGCTTCACCGGCCCGATGTGGGGCATCCAGATCCCGCCGCTGATGCGCCCGCTGGTGCGCGTCCTCAGCGGCATCGCGCCCTATCTGCGCCTGCACGAGCGGCTGCTGCCGACCACCGCGCTGGAGCAATACGTCCAGATCACCCCGTTTGAAGGCAACACGCTGACCACCGATCCGGAGATGTACCGGATGATGCATGCCCAGCTGGCGGCGCAGCCGGACCTTGCGCTTGGCGGCCCCACCATCCAATGGCTGCGCGTCAGCCTGGAAGAATGCGCCTGGCTGGCGCAGCAGCCCTCTCCCGCCCTGCCCTGCATCACCTTCCTGGGCACCGAAGAGCAGATCGTCAACTGCGAGGCGATCCACGACCGCATGGACCGCTGGCCCGGCGGCGAGCTGGACCTAATCAAGGGCGGCCAGCACGAGGTGATGATGGAAACCCCGGACATCCGCGCCCATGTGTTTTCCCGCATGTGCCGTCTGTTTGAGCAGCACGGCGGCTGACACCCCGCGGCATCCCGTTGCCCGTCCAGCGCGCGCCCCTTTTACCCGGCCGTTACCCGGCTCTGTCATTCTCCTGCGCTGATCCGCCCCCGGCTGCTTGTGATCCCGCAAGCCGCCGCTTAGATGTTGGGTCAAAGCATTTCTCATAACAGGAGCCCCCATGTTCCAGCTTCCCTTCCCCGTCCGCGACGCAAACGCCACCGCCGGTTCCGGCGGCCTCGGCAACTTGCCGGAGTGGGACCTCAGCGACCTTTACACCTCCGAGGACGCCCCCGAACTGGCCCGCGATCTGGACTGGCTGGAGCAGGAATGCGCTGCCTTTGCCGCCGATTACGAAGGCAAGCTGGCGGATCTGGATGCCGACGGCCTGCTGGAATGCGTGCAGCGCAACGAGAAGATCAACAACATCGCCGGCCGCATCATGTCCTATGCGGGCCTGCGCTATTACCAGCTGACCACCGACGCGGACCGCGCCGCCTTCCTGTCGGACTGCCAGGAAAAGGTGACCATCGCCACCACCCCGCTGGTGTTCTTCACGCTGGAACTGAACCGCATCGAAGATGACGCGATGCAGGCGCATCTGGACGCCAATGCTGAGCTCGCCCGCTATGCCAGCGTGTTCCGCCGCATCCGCGCGATGAAGCCTTACCAGCTGTCGGATGAACTGGAGAAATTCATGCACGACCTTGGCATCGTCGGCGACGCCTGGGAAAAGCTGTTTGACGAAACCATCGCGGGCCTGACCTTTACCGTCGATGGCGAAGAACTGAACATCGAAGGCACCCTGAACCTGCTGACCGAGCAGGACCGCAGCAAGCGCGAGGCCGCGGCCCGCGAGCTGGCGCGCGTGTTTGGTGAAAACATCAAGACCTTTGCCCGCGTCCACAACACGCAAGCCAAGGAAAAGGAAATCATCGACCGCTGGCGCGGCATGCCCAGCCCGCAGACCGGCCGCCACCTCTCCAACGATGTGGAGCCCGAAGTGGTCGAAGCGCTGCGCGAGGCGGTGGTTGCCGCCTACCCCAAGCTCAGCCACCGCTACTATGAGCTGAAGCGCAAATGGCTGGGGCTGGACGTGATGCAGGTCTGGGACCGCAACGCGCCGCTGCCGCTGGAGGACACTCGCACCATTGGCTGGGACGAGGCCGAAAAAACCGTGATGGAGGCCTACAACGCCTTTGATCCCCGCATGGGCGAGATCGCCGCGCCGTTCTTCTCCGACGGCTGGATCGACGCAGGCGTGAAACCCGGCAAGGCGCCGGGCGCCTTTGCCCATCCGACGGTCACCAACGTGCACCCCTATGTGATGCTCAACTACCTGGGCAAACCGCGCGACGTGATGACCCTGGCGCACGAACTGGGCCACGGTGTGCACCAGGTGCTGGCGGCGGATCAGGGCGAGATGCTGTCTTCCACCCCGCTGACGCTGGCGGAAACCGCGTCTGTCTTCGGCGAGATGCTGACTTTCCGCAAGATGCTGGACAAGGCCGAAACCAAAGAGCAGCGCAAGGTGCTGCTGGCGGGCAAGGTCGAGGACATGATCAACACGGTGGTGCGCCAGATCGCTTTCTATGACTTTGAATGCAAACTGCACGAAGCCCGCGCCGGGGGTGAGCTGACACCGGATGACATCAACGCCATCTGGATGTCGGTGCAGGCGGAATCGCTCGGCCCGGCATTTGATTACATGGAAGGCTATGAGACCTTCTGGGCCTACATCCCCCACTTCGTGCATTCGCCCTTCTACGTCTATGCCTATGCCTTCGGCGATGGCCTCGTGAACGCGCTCTACTCGGTCTACGCCGAGGGCGGCGAAGGGTTCGAGGACAAGTATTTCGAGATGCTCAAGGCGGGCGGCTCCAAGCACCACAAGGAGCTGCTGGCGCCCTTCGGTCTTGATGCCACTGACCCCAAGTTCTGGGACAAGGGCCTCAGCATGATTTCCGGCTTCATTGATGAGCTGGAGGCGATGGAGGACTGATGCGCCTCTCCCTGCGTGCGGTGGCCCGCAGCGAATTTGATCTGGTTTCCCGCATCCAGGTGGAACCGGATCAGGTGCGGTATTCCGGCACGGTGGCGCAGGCGTTTGAAGAGAATGAGGAAGGCGTGGATTTTCACGCCATCCTCGACAGCAGCCGCGCGGTGGGCTTCTTTAAGATCGACCGGCTGTATCACGAGACCTATGAGTTTGCCCAAGCGGATGAGCTGGGCCTGCGCGCCTTTATGATCCACAGCGATGATCAGGGCAAAGGTTATGCCACCGCAGCCGTGGCGGCACTGAAAGCCTACCTGCCCGCCTGCTACCCTGACCGCCGCGCTGTGGTGCTGACGGTCAACATGCAGAACCACGGCGCCGTCCGCTGCTACCTGAAGGGCGGTTTTGCCGATACCGGCGGCATCAACCCCCACGGTCTCGCCGGCCCGCAGCACATTCTGCGGATGGGCCTCGCGGCGGAGCGCTAGGTGGCCGGGAAGGATAATTTCAGGGACCGTTTCCGCCCCTTCTTTGCCTGGGTGCGCGCGCATGTGCCGCGCGGGCTGAGGCTGCTGCTGGGCATCCTGCTGATTGTTGGCGGGGTGTTCGGGTTTCTGCCGGTCCTCGGCTTCTGGATGATCCCGCTTGGCGTGCTGGTCGCCGCCATGGACATCAAGCTGATCCGCCGGTGGCTGCGGCGCAGACGGCGGTAAGAGCGCGACCAATCGCAGGCAGCGCTTATTTCAGCTGGCTGTCCTTGGAGCCGCGCCGGTTGATGCCGCTGCGCGACTGATGCGCGCCGTCGCGTTCCTGCTGGCAGTCGATGCACAGCTTCACGCCCGGGATGGCCGCGCGGCGCTTCTCGGGGATCGGCTCCTCGCACTCGGCGCAATGGGTCAGGCTTTCGCCCACCGGGCGTTTCTGCGCCTTCAACCGTGCCAGCTCATCATTGATCGAGGCTTCGATCTGCTCATTCACCGCACCATCCTGTGCCCAGCCGCCTGCCATGGCTCCTCCTCCTGTGCCAGAGGATGTGAATGTAGGGCCGGACAGCCGCCCTGACCAGTGCCCTGCGGCGGCAATATCCGAGCAAATCTGTCAACTATATGATTTTATTACATTTTCCATTGACGACCCGCTTATTCCCCGATACACAGAATGCAGAAATTGCAAGCAAGCCAGACTCACCAGGCCGCAAGCAGCCAGCGCACCAGCCATCCTCCGGGACAGCCAGACCGCCAGCGACGCCCGCCACCAGAGTGATTTCAGCCGGCCACGCGCCAGCCCCTCAGCCAGCAATTCCGCCAGCCCTCCCCATCCAGCTTGAGCGCACCCAGCCCCGCAGCAGCCAGCCACGCGCCAGACAGGTTATCCTGCCAGCATCCGCCAGCCTTTCAGGTCAGCCAGACTGACCCAATGTTTCGCGCGCGAAACATTGGGGAAACACTCCTGCCGTAAAGCCAGCACAACGGCCAGCAGCCCGGCGCACGAAAAAAGGCGGTGCCGCGGCACCGCCTTTGACTATTTTCCGCGGGAAACTGCGGTCAGACGCTGGACAGCATGCCCTTTTCGCTCGCCAGTTCACGCATTTTCTTCTGCAGCTTTTCGAACGCCCGCACCTCGATCTGGCGGATGCGTTCACGGCTGACATTATACTGCGAGCTCAGATCCTCGAGCGTCACCGCCTGATCCATCAGGCGGCGCTGGGTCAGGATGTCCTTCTCGCGGTCGTTCAGCACATCCAGCGCCTCGGCCAGCAGCTCGCGCCGCGCCTCCAACTCATCGCGGGCCTCGTAATCGCTGGCCTGGTCGGCGTCCTCATCCTCCAGCCAGTCCTGCCACTGCATGGTGCCCTCGCCCTCGGAGCCGACAGTAGCGTTGAGCGAGGCGTCGCCGCCGGACATGCGGCGGTTCATCGAGATCACCTCGTCCTCGGTCACGCCGAGGTCGGTGGCAATCCGCTTGACGTTCTCGGGGCGCAGGTCGCCGTCTTCCAGCGCGCCGATGCGGGCCTTGGCTTTGCGCAGGTTGAAGAACAGTTTCTTTTGCGCCGAAGTGGTGCCCAGCTTCACCAGCGACCAGGACCGCAGAATGTATTCCTGGATCGAGGCGCGGATCCACCACATGGCATAGGTCGCCAGGCGGAAGCCCTTTTCGGGGTCAAAGCGTTTCACAGCCTGCATCAGGCCGACGTTCGCCTCGGAGATCACTTCGGCCTGCGGCAAGCCATAGCCGCGGTAGCCCATGGCGATCTTGGCCGCGAGCCGCAGATGGGATGTTACCATCTTATGGGCCGAGGCCGCATCCTGTTCCTCCACCCAGCGCTTGGCCAGCATATATTCCTCTTCCGGCTCCAGCAGTGGAAACTTGCGGATTTCCTGGAGATACCGGTTTAGGCCGCCTTCGGGCGTCGGGGCAGGCAGGTTTGCATAATTCGCCATCTAAAGTGTCCCTCCCAAAATGTATAAGGACTTAACATTAGCGCATATGTGTTAGCGCTAAGCCCTTTTCAAGGACCGCTTGTGGAATTCTTCTATGTTAGCGCCGCCGCTGCCGTCTGTGAATTGCATCACAGGGCTGAACACACATATTTGCTGGTAGTTTACTGGCGCAAAGCAGCCAGCAAATCCGCCATATCCTGCGGCAGCGGCGCATCAAATCTGAGTGACTCGCCGGTAACCGGATGGGCAAACCCCAAAACCGCGGCATGCAGTGCCTGGCGCGGAAACGCCTGAACCGCGGCCTGCGCCGCCTCGCTCAAGGCCTTGGCGGGCAGTTTGCGGCGGCCGCCATAGGTGGGATCGCCCACCAGCCCGTGCCCGGCATGGGCCATATGCACCCGGATCTGGTGGGTGCGGCCGGTTTCCAGCCAGCATTCAATAAGCGCCGCGCAAGGCGGGGTGCCGAAGCTTTCGCAGATGCGCGCGCGGGTCACCGCGTGGCGGCCGCCCTGGAACAGCACTGCCTGCCTCTGACGGTCGGTCTTGTGCCGGGCCAGCTGGGTGGTGAGCTTAAGGATATTTCCGGGCTCAAAGCTCGCCCCCTTGACGCCGCGCAGGCGCGGGTCGTTGCCGTCCGGAACCCCGTAGCAGACCGCCTGATAGTAACGCTCCACCGTGTGCTTTTCGAACTGCGCAGCCAGCCCCTGATGCGCGGCATCGGATTTGGCAACCACCAGCAGACCGCTGGTCTCCTTGTCGATGCGGTGCACGATGCCCGGGCGCTTGACACCGCCGACGCCCGACAGGTTGCCGCCAAAGTGATGCAGCAGCGCGTTGACCAGCGTGCCCGAAGGCGAACCCGGCGCCGGATGCACCACCATGCCCGCAGGTTTGTTGATCACGATCAGGTCGTCGTCTTCAAAGACGATCTCCAGCGGGATGTCCTCGGGGCCGATGTGGCTGTCTTCGGCCTCCTCCACCTCGATCGCAATCAATGCACCGGCCTCAACCTTGGCCTTGGCGTCCTGAACCACGGCGCCGTCGACCGTCAGCGCGCCCTCCTCGATCAGCCGGGCCAGACGGGTGCGCGACAAAGACGCCTCCTCTGGCACATCGCGCGAAACCGCTTTATCAAGCCGCTTAGGCGGGTTTTCCGCGATGACAAACTCAATCCGGCGGCTGCCCATGACTGATCCTTCCGAGACCGAAATCCAAACGGAGCCGCCGCAGATCCGGTTCCTGCGTAGGCTTGTGACCACGCTGACCGTGGTGATGATTGGCGGGCTTGTAGTGATAATCTCGCTGCTTGTCATCCGCCTGCAGGCAAGTGATGTGCCGCTGCCCGCGGAAATCGCCCTGCCCGCCGGGGCGGAGGCTGAGGCGGTGACGCTGGGCCGGGACTGGATCGCGGTGGTCAGCCAGGACAACCGCATCCTGATCTATGACCGGGAGACCGGTGAATTGCGCCAGCAAGTGCAGATCAAGGACTAAGCCGCCCGGCTCAGGACCGCAGCAGCACCTTGTTGGAATCGATTGCCGCGGCGATCTGGGCGTATTGGGTCTGCCGCTCCTGCGCGGTCTCCGCACTGCGCAACAGGACAGTGGCGGCTTCTTCCAGAATGCGGGTAGCCTCCTGATTGACCGCAGCCTGGACTGAGGCGCGCACCGGAGTGAGCGGCCGGGCAGTGCGTTCTGCCGGGTCAGTTGCGCTGGAGACGGTGACCCGGCGCCGGTCGGGATCGCGGTTCTGGCGGGCCAGCCGCTTGAGCCTGCCGGAGGTGTCCTCCAGCACGCTGCGCACCTCATCGTAGTCGGTGCCTTCGGGAATACCGCCCGCTGCAGCCTCAAGCCGTTCGGACAGGCAGTCGACCTGAAGGGCCGAATCGCCGGTGGCGCGGCAGAAGGCCTTGGCCGCCGCCAAGGTTGCCAGCAGCTCCGCCAGAAAGGCGGCCGAGCCGAACTCCCCGGCCGGCACCACGACCGTATAGACAAACGTCCCCGGGCTTTGTGCCAGGGCCGGCGCGGCAGTCAGGCCCAGGCAGGAAACCCCTGCGGTCAATGTCTTGGCGATTGATTTCAGCATCTCGTAACCCCTGCTGCAGCGCTGAGAGCACCCGCCGCCGCCCGCTCCGCGCAGCGGCATTGCGCGGCATCTTGCCGGAACAACGCGGCCCGGTATCTGCGATATTGCCCGGTGCTCAGCCGTTAACTAATCTGAATACGTTCCTAATCATAAGGTTGTTTATCCATGTATACCAGTATCTTGCAGGCGGCCACGCTGATAATTCCGCTCGCCTTCGCCGGTCAGGCGGCTTTTGCCCAAGCAGCGGGTCCGGCCCTGGATGAGGCCAAGCGCCGCCTGGCCTGCGGCGCCGGGGTGCCGGTTTCCGCCAGCTATCTTCCGGACGGTTCGCTGCAGGTGACGTGCCAGGCCACAGGCGCCGAAACCGTGGCCCAGAACAACACCAACGGGATGCCGCAGACCGGTCTGTCGGCTGGAGCCACCGCCGGGGTGGTCGCGGGCGCGCTGTTTCTGGTTGTGATTGCCGACGACGATGACGGCACCACCACAACAACGACAACAACCACCACAAGCACGGCCGATTGAGGCCGAGGCCGGCCGCTGGTTCAGGCAGCGGCCGGCCTGCTTTACGGCGCCGGGCGCCCCGGCATTGATGCCCTTACACGCCGCCGCACCGCCTGCCGTGTGCCGCCGTAAATGTCAGCAGCAACAGCGCAAAACCGAAGGACCGCCCGGCAACTGTGCTCGAAGCGTTCTGACTGGCAATTTCTTTTAAGAGAGATGGTACCGCCTCCCCGGCTTGAACGGGGGACCTCTGGATCCACAATCCAGCGCTCTAACCAACTGAGCTAAGGCGGCACTGAGGGGGCATTTATAGCACGTCCCAGAGGCACGCAAGAGGTTTTTTCACGTTTCCGCCGCAGAAAACAGCGGCTGCTGAAATTCTGATGCAGCGCCTTGTGCGGCCTGCCGCAGCCGCCCGGGAGTTATCCACAACCGGTTGCAATTACACCCGAATCCGGCGCAGCCTACCCTGCTTCGGCTAAGCGCCTGAAGAGTCAAATGACAGGCGCCAGGTCTGTTCCACAAGGTCCTGGCCGTAACTGCGCACCGGACGGCTGCCGGTCAGCTGCCAGCCAAAGGCCTGGTACAGGGCGCAGGCCGTGCGGTGGCTTTCATGGGTTGTCAGCATCATGCCCCGGTACCCTGCGGCGCGGGCAAATCCCATGCACTCACGCAACAGCCGCTTGCCCAGCCCCTTGCCGCGCGCCTCGGGCGTCAGCAGGAACAGCCGCAACTGCGCGGTCTGGTCGTCCTTCTTCATGCAGAACACCGTGCCCAGCCGCTCGCCGCGGCTTTCCGCCATCCAGCCCCGTTCGCAGCCCGGATCATGGCCCGCGCAAAAACTGTGCAGGATGTCGGCGACCAGCGGTCCGAAGGTCTCGTCAAACCCGGCCTCGCGGGCATAGAGATCCTGGTGGCGGGCCACCAGCCATTGCATGTCGGTCGGGGCGAATCGGCGCAAGGTCACATCCGTCATACCCCCAGTGTAGCGCAAACGCGGCTTGCCTTTCAGCGTGCGGCGGGCTAGCACCGGCTGCATTCCGCTGACCGGCTAGGGAGTGCAAGATGAGTATCAACACCGAACGCGACGTCGAGGCAAACCTGCAAATCGGCCCGACCGATCAGGGCATGGTGCGGATCTTCATTGAAGCCGGCGGCACCGAAATCCCGATGGACTTCGATCCGGAAGAGGCTGACGAGATCGCCGACGAAATCCGCGCAGCAGCCCAGGCAGCGCGCAGCATCACCTGATCCAGGCCGCCAGAACCGCCGCGCCTGTTTTCAGGCCGGTGTTCAGTCCTGGAGCCTGTTCACTCAAACCGGACGATTGCTCCGGGCTGTCTCCGGCCCGGACTTTGCGACCGGTGCAGCTGACAATCGTGACGTGGCGCGCGATCCCCGCACGCAGACTGCCGTTGCCTGACGGAGCGGGTCCGCAACCGCCGGCAGGGCGCCGAAGGCGCGCTGCCGGGCCCAAGGCTGCCAAGGGGGCCCGGCGCAGCCGGGGCACCTGCGGGCGCGGGAGCCCCCGCCCCTCCGCCCTCACATATCCGGCGTTTCCTTCCCTGCTCCACCGAGCAGCAGACCGTCCTTGCCCGGGACCGGATCGCGCAGGAATTGCAGGCGGCGTGCGGCGTCCATGGCGAACTTTTGCACCAGCTTCTTGCGCCGGGCGGGCGGCAGCTTATCCTCCGGCGCCATGCGGATGATTTCCGCGTCATAGGGATCAGCGATGATCAGCCCCGTGCCGCCCGGCAGCAGTTCGGCGGGAAAATCCATATCCACCGCCCAGAAATAGCGGTCGCACCATTCCAGATAGCCTTCCCATTTGCTGTCAGCCTGGAAATCAGCGCGGCTGGATTTGCATTCGATGACCCAAAGCTCCCCCTTCGGCCCCAGCGCCATCACGTCCACCCGCAAACCGCGGGCGGGCACGAATTCCTCCAGCGGCGCGTATCCGAGCGAGCGCAGATAGCGCGACACCCCGCGGGCCAGTTTTTGTCCAGGCTGCAAATCTTCCATCATGGGCGCGAATGTGAACAATTGGTGAACAAATTGCAATCCCGCGGTTTTGCCCGGAAATGACGAAGCCGGGCCTTGCGCCCCCTTGTAACGAAGGACCGGGCAGCTTACTTACGGCCTTGGCGGGTTCTGCCCTTCTCGTGACAGGCAGCATTCCGGTGGCCTTAAGCAATTCCGAGGGAGCTGGCTCTGTCCGGATCCTGGTCCGTTTACCTGGCGCCCACCTGTATATACAGGTCCTCGGGAATCAAAGCCGCACGGTTGACTGGTGGTCCCGCCGCTTCTCCCCCCTTTACGCAAAAGAAATCCGCGCCCTCCGTCAGGAAAGCGCGGTTCGGATGTCCGTATGTCTGCGGGTCAGCGGCGGGCGCGCAGCTGGCGCTGTACCTGAGACGGCTTTTCAGCGGGCACTTTGACCGGCTGAAAGTCATTCACCACAGGCGTGCCGCGGCGGGGGCCGCCGTCTTTCTCAGCCATCGCCATCACCGCCCAGGCGAACTGCACCCCGGCAAAGACGATGCCATGCATGAACCAGAGCAGGAACACCGCCAGCAGCCCCGCATCCGAAGCGGTGACCAGCGACCAGAGGTTCATCACATTGAACCACAACAGAACCGCGACAAAGGCAGCGGCGATTCCAAAGCCGATCACAACATTGCGGATATACATCTTAACCAGTTCAGGCATCTGAGTCCTCCAGAATTGCAAATTGAGGTTATCAGCCTTTGCAGCGCCGTCCAGCGGTTCCGGAGGGGATGAGCGGAATTTGTCGCACCCTTTGCGAACCGGTTGCCCCTGACGCAAAAAAGCGCGCCCTGCGGCGCGCCTTTTCAACTTCGAAACCCTTACCGGACAGCCTCAGAACGCTTCCGGCTTGGCTTCACGCGCCATGTGGTCGAGCACGGCATTGACGAACTTCGGCTCCTTGCCTTCGGGAAAGAAGGCGCGGGCGATGTCGACGAACTCGTTGATCACCACCTTGGGCGGGGTGTCGGACTGGGTCAGCTCAGCCCCCGCCGCGCGGAACAGCGCCCGCAGGGTCGGGTCGATCCGGGCAATCGGCCATTTCGCCACCAGGGCGCGGTCGGTCATCTGGTCGATCCGGGCCTGATGGTTCACGGCCTCGCGCACCAGCTTGCGGAAGACCTTGGTGTCGCCTTCCGCCATTTCGTCACCTTCGTAGACAGCGCCGAACCGGTGGTCCTCGAACTCGACGATCACCTGGTCAAAGGTCTGGCTGCTCTGCTCCATCTGGAACAGCGCCTGCAGCGCATAAAGCCGCGCTGCCGATCTCATTTGATTCTTGCCATTGCCCTTGGGGCGGCTGTCCTGGGTGCTCATGCGCTGGTGGATCCGTTGTCTGTACCGGCAATCTGATACGCCCCTGCGGGCGCCTTGAAGCCGATGCCTTTGGTCTGGGCGCCCCACTTACGCGTGAGAGCGATCAGATGCAAGGCCGCAGCTGCCGCGCCGCCGCCTTTGTTCTGATCGGCAGTATCTGCGCGCACTTCCGCTTGCTTGCGGTTTTCCACGGTCAGGATGCCGTTGCCGATGCACAAGCCCTGCAGGCCCATCAGCTGAATCGCGCGGGAGCTGTCGTTGCAGACGGTGTCATAGTGGGTGGTCTCGCCGCGGATCACGCAGCCCAATGCCACGTAGCCGTCGAAGTTGGACGTGCGGTCGGCAATCGCTATCGCGGTCGGCACTTCCAGCGCGCCGGGCACTTCGACAACCTCGAATGTGCCGCCTGCGGCCTCGATCTCGGCGGCGGCGCCTGCGACCAGATTGTCGGCAATATCCTTATAGTAGGGCGCGACAACGATCAGCAGCTTCACCGGCTTGTCGAACTCGGCCCGCGGCAGGGTGTAATGGGTTTCATGTCCGGCCATATCAGGAGTCCTTCAGAATGGGGCGGCTGCCGGTGATGGACAGGCCATAGGCGTCCAGCCCGACGTATTTGGTCGAGGGCGAGTCGGTCAGCAGGACCAGCTCATGCAGGCCCAGGCCCGACAGGATCTGGGCACCGATGCCGGTCTGCTTGATGGTCACGGTGCGCGGGCCTTCGTCCTCATTGGCATAAAGCGCATTGCGCGGCTGGCGGAACAGGGTCACCACACCGCGGCCCTCTTCGGCAATGATCTCCATCGCGCGCGGCAGCTGGCGGGCTGACTTGGGGCCGAGACCCAGGATATCTGTCGCCTCATGCAGTGCGTGGGTCCGCACCAGTACCGGCTCTGGCGTGGTAATGTCGCCCTTGATCATCACCACATGCTCAATACCGTGGGTCTGATCGGTAAACAGCCGCATTTCCCACTCGCCGCCGATTTCCGAAGTCACGGTCTCGCGCGAGGTTTCCACCACCAGGTTGTCGTTGCGGGCGCGGTAGGTGATCAGGTCGGAAATGGTGCCGATCTTCAGCCCGTGCTTTTGCGCGTATTCGACCAGATCGGGCAGCCGCGCCATGGTGCCGTCTTCCTTCATGATCTCGCAGATCACCGACGACGGGTAATGGCCCGCCAGACGCGCCACATCGCAGCCGGCCTCCGTGTGGCCTGCACGGACCAGCACTCCGCCCCGGCGCGCGCGCAGCGGGAAGACATGGCCGGGGGTGGCGATGTCGGCGGCGGTCTTCTCCGGATCGATGGCGGTGGCCACGGTCAGCGCGCGGTCGGCGGCGGAAATGCCGGTGGAGACGCCCTCGCGGGCCTCGATCGACACGGTAAAGGCGGTTTCGTGGCGCGAGGAGTTGTGCAGCGCCATCATCGGCAGGCCCAGCTCCTCGATCCGCTCCGCGGGCATCGTCAGGCAGATCAGCCCGCGGCCGTGGGTGGCCATGAAGTTGATCGCGGCGGCATCGGCGTGCTGCGCCGGGATCACCAGGTCGCCTTCGTTCTCGCGGTCCTCGTGGTCGACAAGGATGAACATGCGGCCCTGGCGGGCCTCTTCGATGATCTCTTCAATCGGGCTGATTGCATCGCGCAGTTGCGCCTCAACCGGCCCCGGTGTTTCAAAGCTCATATGGCAGCCTTTCGATGTGCGTGGGCAGCACGCCTGGCACTGCGGGTTCTTTCCCAGCCAGATAGCCCAGGCCGGCAGCAAATGCCAGTCCCGCAAACGGCAACAAGGGGTCTGGACGCGCCCTGTGCATCTGTGCACAAGTTGCTTTGGATCCAATCTCAGAGTCAAGCATCAATGGGTTGGGAGGACCAGACATGCGCGCATCCCGCATACTGCAGGCGGTCGAGGCTCATGCCGAGGGCGAGCCGGGCCGGGTGATCACCGGCGGCATGCCCCTGCTGCGGGGCAATTCGGTGTTCGAGAAGATGCAGGACATGGCCGCCAACCATGACGACATCCGCCTCACGATGCTGCGCGAGCCGCGCGGCAATCCCGGCCTGTGCGGCAATGCCATCGTGCCGCCCTGCCACCCGGAGGCCGATGCGGGTTTCATCATCTTCGAGCAGACAGAGTACCCGCCGATGTCCGGCTCCAACACGATCTGCGTGGTGACGGTGCTGCTGGAGACCGGCATCGTGCCAATGACAGAGCCGGTGACGGAGCTGGTGCTGGAGGCCCCTGCCGGGCTGATCCGGGTGCGGGCTGACTGCCGGGACGGCAAGGTCACACGGGTGGCATTCAGGAACGTGCCCGCCTTCGCCGTGCATCTGGATGCGCAGGTGGAGGTGGCGGGGCTCGGCACTGTCAGTGTGGATGTGGCCTGGGGCGGCATGTTCTTTGTGCTGGCCGGGGCCGAACGCCTGGGTGTCGCGCTGGACGCGGACAACGGCGCGGAGATTGTGCGGGTTTCGGAAGCCATCCGCCACGCCGCCGCGGAGCAGCTGCCCGTGGTGCATCCCGAAAACCCTGAGATCACCGGTCCGACGATCACCAACCTATGGGGGCTGCCGGTGGCGGAGGGCACCCACGGGCGCGGGGCAATTACCATTTCCACCGGCCCCTTCAACCCGGAGCGCCCGCAGGATGCCAGCGGTATCCTCGACCGCTCGCCCTGCGGCACCGGCACCTGCGCCAAGATGGCGGTGCTGCATGCGCGCGGGCTGCTGGGCATCGGGCAGGACTATGCGAACGCCGGGCCGCTTGGCACCACCTTCACCGGGCGGATTGTCGAGGAGACGCAGGTGGGGCCGTACAAGGCCATTGTCCCGACACTGTCCGGTCAGGGCTGGATTTATGGCCTCTCCAGCTACACGCTGGATCCCAGCGACCCGTTCCCCGCGGGCTATACCGTCGGCGACATGTGGTGACGCGCGCCGCCATGGCGGCGCGCCCGGCCCAACGCTTTTGACGGCATCTGCGATGCAGTCCAAAGGGGCGGGAGCGCGCTGACCGCCAGCGCATAAGGGGCGCTGCCCCTCGGCCTGGCGGCCTCACCCCGGAGTATTTCGGGAAAAATAAATGACCGGCGCTGTTATCCGGCTTCGTGCAGCCGGGCGACGTAGCGGGCCAGGGTGTCGATCTCCAGGTTGATGCGGTCCCCGGTCTTCACATCGCCCCAGGTGGTGACGTCCTTGGTGTGCGGGATGAAGTTGATGCCGAAATCGCAGCCGTCCACATCGTTTACCGTCAGCGAGGTGCCGTTCAGCGCCACCGAGCCCTTGGGGGCGATGAAGCGGGCCAGCGCCTCTGGTGCGCGCAGGGTGACGCGGGTGCTGTCGCCCTCGTCCGTCATTGCCACAACTTCGGCGACGCCGTCCACATGCCCGGACACGATATGGCCGCCCAATTCGTCGCCCACTTTCAGCGCACGCTCCAGGTTGACCCGTTTGCCTACGGTCCAGGCGCCGAGGTTGGTCTTGGAGACAGTTTCGGCCGAGACCTGCACGTCGTACCAGTCATCGCCCAGTGCGATCACCGTCAGGCAGACACCGTCCGAGGCGATCGAAGCGCCGATGTCGATGGTGGCCGTGTCATAGCCCGTGCGGATCCGCGCCCGCAGGTCGCCCTGCTGCTCCAGTTCGGCGATGGTGCCAACGTCAGTGATGATGCCTGTGAACATGAGTGCGCTCCCCGCCCGGTGCAAAGTCTATCCTGCGGCAGAGGTAGCCAAGCCGTGCGGTCTTCACAAGCCCCGGCTTGCCATCTCCCCCGCTGAAGCCTTAGTTTCGCCGCACTGAAATATTATCCGATCCATATCTTAGTTTTTCGAGTTCAGCCCCCTGTGATGCCCCAGAAACCTGCACCAGACCGGAGCTTTCTGTTCCTGCAAGGCCCGCACGGGCCGTTTTTCGCAGCCCTCGGCAAACTGCTGCGGGCCGCGGGCTGCGAAGTGGCGCGGGTCGGGTTCAATGCAGGCGACCAGGCCTTCTGGCGCGGCAGGGACAGCTATATTCCGTTCACCGGGACACAACAGGAGTGGCCTGAGGTGCTGGCCGGGCTGCTGGACAGCCGCGGCATCACCGACATCGTGCTGTATGGCGACACCCGCCCGGTTCACGCCGCCGCAGTCGCGGCGGCACGGCAGCGCGGCCTGACTGTGCATGTGTTTGAGGAAGGCTATCTGCGCCCCTACTGGGTGACTTATGAGCGCGGCGGCGCCAATGGACACTCACGCCTGATGGACATGACCGTGCCGCAAATGCAGGAGGCGCTGGCGCTGTCCGACGTGGAAGCGCCGCTGCCGCCGGCGCATTGGGGCGATATGCGTCAGCATGTCTTCTATGGCGCGCTGTACCACTGGTTTGTCATGTTCCGGAACCGCAAGTACCGCCACTTCCGGCCGCACCGGGCGCTGCCGGTAACCAAGGAATTCCAGCTCTACCTCAAGCGCTTGGTGCTGATGCCCGCGCAGGCGCTGGAGCGGCGCCTGGCGGAGCAGCGCATCCGCAACGGCGGCTTCCCCTACCATCTGGCGCTGCTGCAGCTGGAGCATGACAGCTCCTTCCAGATGCACTCCCCCTTCAGCAGCATGGGCGATTTCCTGGCGGAAGTGATCGGCGGCTTTGCCAAAGGCGCTCCGCTCCACCATCACTTGGTGATCAAGGCGCACCCGCTGGAGGATGGCCGCGCCCAGGTGCGCCGCACCCTGCGGCGGCTGGCGCGGGAGCACGGCATCGCCGGCCGGGTACATTACGTGCGCGGCGGCAAGCTGGCGCAGCTGCTGAACGAGGCACGCACCGCGGTGACCGTCAACTCCACCGCCGGCCAGCAGGTGCTGTGGCGCGGCATCCCGCTGCGGGTGTTCGGGCGCGCGGTCTATGGCAAGCCGGAATTTGTTTCGGAGCAGCCGCTGACGGAATTCTTCGCCGCCGCCTGCCGCCCCGACAGCCGCGCCTACAAAGATTACCGCCGCTTCCTGCTGGAAACTTCGCAAGTGCCGGGAGGGTATTATTCGCGGGAGGGGCGCCGCCAGCTGCTGCGCCAGGTGGCGGATATGATGCTGGCACAGGAGGATCCCTATGACGCGCTGCGCCTGGGCACAGCGGCACCGCGGCAACAGTTACGGCTGGTGACCTGATGCAGATTTGCCCGAAGACTGGATTTTTCCCTGCTGCCCGGTTAGGTTGCCGGTAAAACTTGAGGCAAACAATAATTGGTCGAGGAGACCGAGCAGTGAAATCCGTTCCCCTTCGCTGGGCGCGTCCGGTGGCCATGCTGGCCGCCTTGACGCTGGCCGCCTCCTGCGGCCTGCCCAAAGTCGGCCCCAACAAGCGCCAGATCTTCGCCGGGTCCGTGCAGCGGGAAGGCGATGCCTTTATCGTCTCTGTCAACGACCGGGTTGCCCGCGCCACGGCAGTTGTGCCTGCTTTGGGGTTCTCCTCCGGGTTCACCTCGGCGGGGCGGCTGACCTCAGACACCATCCGCCCCGGCGATGTGCTGGGCCTGACGGTCTGGGAAAACGTGGATGACGGGCTGCTGGCGGCAGAAGCCACAAACTCCACCGTGCTGGAGGAGGTGCAGGTCGACAGCGCGGGCTATATCTTCGTGCCTTACGCAGGCCGGCTGCGGGCCTCCGGCAACACGCCGGATCAGCTGCGCGAGACCATTACCCGCAAGCTGGAAGACCAGACCCCCGATCCGCAGGTGCAGGTACGCCGCCTGGCGGGCGATGGCGCGACCGTCAGCCTGACCGGCTCTGTCGGGGCCCAGGGTGTCTACCCGATCGAGCGGCCGACCCGGACCCTGTCGGCCATGCTGGCACAGGCCGGCGGTGTGACGATCCAGCCGGAAATCGCCCAGGTCACCGTGATCCGCGGCCAGGAGAAGGGCAAGATCTGGTTCCAGGATCTGTTCGACAATCCGCAGCTGGATGTCGCCCTGCGCGGCGGCGACCGCATTCTGGTGGAGGAGGACACCCGCTCCTTCACCGCCCTTGGCGCAACCTCCGCCCAGGCGCGGGTGCCGTTTGAAAGCCAGGACCTGTCAGCGCTGGAAGCCATCGCCCAGGTCGGCGGCCTGATTTCCACTGCCTCGGACCCTACGGGCGTGTTCATCCTGCGCAACGAGCCTGCTGAGATCGCCAACCAGGTGCTGGGCCGCGACGACCTGATCGGCGCCCAGCGGATGGTCTACGTGCTGAACCTGACCCAGCCGAACGGGCTGTTTGTCGCCCGCGACTTTGTGATCCGCGACGACGACACGCTGTATGTCACCGAGGCACCTTATGCGCAGTGGACCAAGACCATCTCGCTGCTTGTGACGCCGGTGGGGTCCCTGTCGAGCGTGTCGACCGCGCTTGACGGCAGCTGAAACAGCATGAGCCTGACCACAGGCCAGCACGAAGCCGGGAGCACTGCGTCCCGGCTTTTTGTTTACAATGGCGGCTTTCTGACCCAGCGCCGGGTGCGGCGGATTCTACAACTGTCCGGTTATGACATCCGGCTGGGCCTGCCGCAGCCTGAGGATCTGATCGGCCTGTGGGGCGCCTCCCCCACTGCGCACCGGGGCCTGGCAGTGGCACAGCGGCGCGGCAGCGGCTTGCTGCGGGTGGAGGATGCCTTTTTGCGTTCTGTCCATCCCGGCCGCTGCGGAGAGCCGTCCGCGGGGCTGCTGCTGGACCGGGCAGGATTGCATTTCGACGCTGGCGTGCCTTCGGATCTGGAGCAGCTGCTGGCCGCCCACCCGCTGGATGACTCCCATCTGATGCACCGGGCGCGAGATGCTATCGCCCGCCTGAAGACGGCGCATCTGAGCAAGTACAACGCCTTTGACCCCGAAGATCCGGTGCCGGAGCCTGGCTATGTGCTGGTGGCGGATCAGGCGCGGGACGATGCTTCCGTCACCGCCTCACGGGCGGACCGGGGCCGGTTTCTGGAGATGCTGACCTTTGCCCAGGAGGAACACCCAGGCGCGCGGGTGCTGATCAAGACCCACCCTGAGACGCTGCGCGGCTACCGGGCAGGCTATTACGATACCGGGGACGCGCAGGGGCGGATCGAGCTGTTCACCGGCAGCGTGTCGCCCTGGGCGCTGCTGGAGGGGGCTGTCGGGGTTTACACCGTCTCCTCCCAGCTGGGGTTCGAGGCGATCCTGGCCGGCCACAAGCCGCGGGTCTTCGGCCAGCCGTTTTATGCAGGCTGGGGGCTGAGCATCGACGACGCGCCGCCCGCACGGCGGCAGCGGCAGCTGACACGGGCGCAGTTGTTCGCGGCGGCGATGATCCTGTACCCGAAATGGTACGACCCGTTCCGGGACAAACTGTGCGAGCTGGAAACGGTGATGGACAACCTGGAGGCGCGCACCCGCGCCTGGCGGCAGGACCGCCGCGGCTGGACCGCATCCGGCATGCGGATGTGGAAGCGCAAGCCGCTGCAGAAATTCTTTGGCGCAGAAAAGAAGGTGCTGTTCAACGGGGACCCGGCCAAGGCGCAGGCCAGCTGCCGCAATTGGATGGTCTGGGCTGGCAAGGCTACAGACGCGCATAGCGGCGCGGTGCGGGTGGAGGACGGTTTCCTGCGGTCGCGCGGGCTGGGCGCCGAGCTGGTGCCGCCCCTGTCGCTGGTCACCGACCGGCGCGGGATCTACTACGATCCGCGCCAGCCCTCGGACCTTGACGCGCTGATCGCCCGCCGCGCGGAGATGACCCAGGCAGAGGAGCTGCGCGCCGAGCGGCTGGTGCAGTCGCTGGTCCGGGACGGCGTGTCAAAGTACAATCTTGGCGGCGGCGTCCCTGCCCTGCCGGAGGGCCGCCGGATCCTGGTGCCGGGCCAGGTGGAGGATGACGCCTCGCTCCTCTGCGGGGCCGGGCAGGTTCGGACCAGTCTGGAGCTTTTGCGCGCCGCGCGGGACGCCAACCCGGAGGCGGTAATCATCTACAAGCCGCACCCGGATGTGGAGGCCGGGCTGCGCCGGGGACAGGTGGAAGCCGAGGGGCTGGCGGATGTTGTTGCCGCGCAGGCAGACCCCATGGCCCTTCTGGGAGCGGTGCAGGAGGTCTGGACCATGACCTCTCTCCTGGGCTTCGAGGCACTTCTGCGCGGGGTGAAGGTGACCACGCTGGGCACGCCGTTTTATGCCGGCTGGGGGCTGACCACGGATCTGGCCACGGTGCCGCCCTGGCGCCAGGCACAGGTGCCGCTGTTGGGCCTCGCCCATGCGGCGCTGATCGACTACCCGCGCTATGTCGACCCTGTGACCGGCCAGCCCTGCCCGCCGGAAGTGGCGGTTATGCGCCTGCGTGAAGGCCGCCTGCCGCATCCAGGGCTTGGCAACCGCCTTCTGTCCAAGCTGCAAGGGCTGTTTGCGACCTACGCCTATATGTGGCGCTGACCCCGGCAACAAACTGCACAGGCAGAGCTCCCGCGCCCGCAGGACGCCCTGGCTGCCGCCAGCGCATCCTTGGCGGCCTTGGGCGTGGCCCGGCGCGAGGCGCCGGGCCACGCCCAACGGGAGCGGAGCATGTCCATGCTCCGGCGACGGGCGGGAGAACCCGCCTGTCAGGTAAGAACATCAGGGGTCAGCGCAGCGCCCGGGTCCAGCGGTGCAGGATGTCGCCGCCGAGGGGACGGGTTTCGACCAGCTCGAACCGCGGCGCTTCCTCCAGCCGGCCGATGCCCAGGGCCCCGATCGAGGGCAGCCCCTCGGCACCGATCCCCAGACCGGCGGTGAAACCGATCAGCTCATCCACCAGGTCAAAGGCCAGGAGCGAGGCCGCCAAGGCGCTGCCGCCCTCGCAGAACACACGGGTCAGCCCCGCCTGCCCCAGCTGCTGCAGCACATCCCCAGCATCCAGCTGCACCCCGTGCGAGGCGCAAGGGATCAGCTTGGCCCCCAGCCCTTCCCAGGCCTGAATGCGTTCCTGGTCGGCGCCATGGCCATGGCAGAGCCAGACCGGCACCTGTTTGGCAGTGCGGGCCAGCTGACCCATCAGCGGCAGGTCCAGATGGCGGGAGATCACCACCCGCACCGGCTGGCGCTCCACCCCCAGATCGCGCACTGTCAGCGAAGGATCATCCGCCCGCGCAGTGCCGCCGCCGACCATCACCGCGTCGTGGCGGGCGCGCATCGCATGCACGGCGCGGCGCGCCTCCGGCCCGGTGATCCATTTGCTCTGCCCCGATCCGGTGGCAATGCGGCCATCGAAGCTGCTGGCCAGTTTCAGCGTCACCAGCGGACGGCCCTGTTCGGTCTTGAGAAAGAACCCCGCATGATCGCGCGCTGCCTGAGCGCCCCAGATGCCCGTGTCCACCCGGATGCCCGCCTCCCGCAGCATCCGGATGCCCTGGCCGGAGACCCGCGGATCGCTGTCCCCGATGGCGGCCACAACCCGCGCCACCCCGGCATCAATCAGCGCTTGGGCGCAGGGCGGCGTTGCGCCTTGGTGGGCGCAGGGCTCCAGCGTCACATAGGCCGTGGCACCGCGGGCCGCTTCGCCGGCCTGCGCCAGCGCCTCGGTTTCCGCATGAGGACGGCCGCCGGGTTTGGTCCAGCCGCGGCCGACAACCCGGCTTCCTTGCACAATGACACAGCCGACAGCCGGGTTCGGCCAGCAATTGCCCTGGCCGCGCCGCCCCAGGGACAGCGCCAGCGCCATGAAACGATGATCAGCGTCCATTATTCTTCCGGTGCCACCGGCGGGCGCAGCTCATGGACAAAATCCTCGAAGTCGTCCGCGGCCTGGAAGTTCTTGTACACACTGGCAAAGCGCACATAGGCCACGGTGTCGATCCGGGCCAGCGCCTCCATCACAATCTCGCCGATCTTCTTGGAGGGGATGTCGGTCTCGCCCATGCTTTCCAGCCGCCGCACGATGCCAGAGATCATCTGGTCGATACGTTCCGGCTCAATCGGGCGTTTTTGCATCGAAATGCGGATCGAGCGCTCCAGCTTGTCGCGGTCGAAATCCTCCCGCTTGCCATTGGACTTGATCACCACCAGATCGCGCAGCTGCACCCGCTCATAAGTGGTGAACCGGCCGCCGCAGGCCGGGCAGAACCGGCGCCTCCGGATCGAAACATGATCTTCGGCGGGGCGTGAATCCTTGACCTGAGTGTCGATATTTCCGCAAAATGGGCAGCGCATCCGCCTGCTTCCTCAATCCTGTCAGTTTGATTATTAGTGCCGGTACCAGCCCGGTTATCCACAACTATAGGCTACCCTCCAGAATTTGGGTAGAGCTGATTTTTCGCCGCTAGATAAAGAGGTTCACGCCAGGTGCGCAGCCACCCGGCGCTGGTGCGGGGCATCCCGGTGCTCAAACAGATATATACCCTGCCAGGTGCCCAGCACCGGCGCGCCGCCCGTTACCGGGACCGTCAAGCTCACCGGCATCAAGGCCGCCTTGATATGGGCCGGCATATCGTCCGGCCCTTCATAGGTGTGACGCAGATAGGACATCGACGGATGGCTAGAGGGCGGCACCAGGCGGGCAAAAAAGGCCCTCAGGTCGGTTTGCACCTCGGGGTCGGCATTTTCCTGGATCAGCAGGGAGCAAGACGTGTGGCGGACAAACAGCGTCAGCAGCCCATCCCGCAGGCCGCTCCCAGCCACCCAGGACCGCACACCGGCAGTAAATTCATAAAGGCCCTGACCGCGCGTCGGAATAGTGAATTCGTTGTGCATGCGGCAGTTTTGGCGCAATCCGGGCCAGCAGGCAACCGATACGCTGCGCTGTCTCAGCCGTTACCACCGCCAGCGGTCGCGCCCGGGCAGCCGGTCATAGCAGTAGGTCTGCGCCGCCGTCACCCGCAGGCTGTCGCCCGCCTCCCGCACATTCAGTGAAAGGCTGCCGGAGCGGTCAGGCACCCCGGGCGGCAGGCCAAAGGCAAACTGCACCGCCTTGCGGCCCGGCCGGTTGACCGAAGGCCCCTCGCCGCGCCAGACGTAAATGCGCTGATTGACCGGCGCCCGCAGCTGGCGGATGGCAAAGTCGGCGATGCTGCACCAGTAATCCTGTGCGCCGGACCGGCTCCGGGCCACGACTTCCCAGACACCTTGGGAAACCGGCAGCACCTCATTCCGGTTGATCGCACGCCAGGCGGAGGCGGGTGCCGGAACGGCCAGAACCAAAGCCAGCAGCCCTGGAAGCCACAGTTTTCTGCATTTCATTTAAACCCCTTCCCCCGCCGCTGCGACAGCTGCGGATCAATCTGGTTTCAGGGCCGCCCGAATGGCACGAAGCAATACTCGTGGGCCCTCAGGACACTCATTGTATCACCAGCTTGCAGGCTGTTGACAGACCTGTATCCGTCAGACGGCGCCGCGGCCGCCAGATTTGCGTCCAGCGTGAACTGGACCGCAGACCGGCGCCCGGTGGTTTCGCTGGGGCCAAGGCCGCGGTAGATATACAGTTTGCTGCTCCACGGGCGCCGCAAGACACGCTGCACGTGATCGGCGGCGCCGCACCAGAACAGATAGCCGTTGCCGGTCCGGGCAATGACTTCGAACACGCCGTCGGAGACCGGATTGACCCGGATGCTGTGGCGGCTGGCGTTAGCGGCGGAAACGTCCGGGAGCGCCAGTATCAAGGACGCGGCAAAAACGGCGGCGGCGGTTGCTGGTTTCATCTGATCTTCCCTCCGGTCTGAAGGTTGCCCGCCCGGCCGGGCGGCTCCCTCACAAGGGTAGGAAAATTTGGAACACAAGCCAGTCACACTGCCGTGCGGCGGCAGGCCGGCGGCGGCAAATCATTTTTGATCTGTGTCTGGAAGCTCCGGTGCGAACGCAGCTAAGTCAGCGTTTACAACGCCTTGGTCATAGACCCGCAGCAGATGCTGGCCCGCGGCACGCCCCATGCCCGCTCCTTCGGCAACTGTTTCCACAGTTGCCATTGCGCAGCAGCCCCCGTTTGAGGGCGGCCTTCAAAAGAAGAATGTGATCTTATCCCCAACCCTGACGCCGCTGACCCCAGCGCCGGCGCAGCTTTCTTGACAGCTGCCATCTGCCTGTATCCTCAATTGCTGCCTGCAGGAAATCTTAAAGGGCAGACGCCTGCGCGCAGTAGCCGTGGCCTTGCTGCACGGACATGCTCTCGCCCGGGCGGAAGCCAAGTGACAGCCAGCCGACCTTGGGGGTGATGCCCGCCCGCTCCGGGTAAAGCGTGAACTGCACCGACGAGCGGCGGCCGGTGGTGACGCTCATGTCCCGTCCGCGCACCACGTAAAAGCGGTCGGTCCAGTTTGCGCCCAGTTCCCGGCGGGCATACTGGGCGGCGGCGCACCAATAGTCCCAGGTGCCGCCGGATCTTCCCGGCACCACCTCCTACACGATGTCATCGACTGGCAGCACCCGCACACCCCGGTTGGCAAGGAAGGGCTCGGCAAATGCGGGAACCGCGCCCAGGCAGGCCAAGCCAAGCGCGTAAATGAAGTGTCTCATCCGGAATTATCCCTTTGCTGCGGTCAACATAAGGGTTGGCGGCTGGGGCTCCAAGGCCCGCTTGCGGGCAAAGCCGCTTGCTCTCGCAGATGTGTGTGGGGCTGATGTCAGGCCCGCACAGGGAACGGAATGATCTCTGCGCTTTGCTGCTGGCGGCCCAGCACCTCCTCCAGAACGGCCAGAACGGCCGCATTGGGCGCGGTTCCGGTGTCCGGGTTGAACCTGGCCCTGGCTTGGCGGCGGAGCATATCCTTGGAGCCGCTGGCGTCCATCTGCTTAAGCGCTTCCCCCTGCTGCGCGAGCGCCTCGACCATAAACTGGTTGGCAGCCACCAGATCATTGAGCGAGCGGAGCTTGTCCGTCAGCACCGCAAGCGCCTCATTCATTTCATTATGTGCAGACATCCCCTTCCCCCCGGAAGACCTTTGGCGATACCTGCGATTTTAAGCGCCGCCCTCAGGCGGGACAATGCCAGGGTTAGCAAATGGTTAACGCCGGACATCCAGCTCCGGCAGCACGAGATGGCCGCTGTAGCGCACCAGCAGGCCGATCCGCGGCAGGCTGGCGGAGATGTCGAAGCCCAGGTGCCCCTCCGGCGTTTCAAATTCCATCGACGCGCTTTGCGGGCACAGGGCGCGGGGCAGCGGCAGGCCGAACAGCCGTGCCTTCTCGACTGTTACCACCAGCGCGCCCTGCTGGACCGAGGCCGAAAGCTCCAGCTCAACCGGCCCGAAGCGTTCCACGGCCCGCCCTTTGCGCGGGTCGAACCGCAGGCGCGAGCGGGTCTGGTACTTACCGAAACTGCGCTGCCACACGTGCCCCCTGCCCTGCGGCGCGACGTCCAGCCGGAAGCGGGACTGCGCCATTGGCGGCGGAAAGCCTGCCAGCCCGGCCAGCAGCCGCGCCCAGCGGTTGCCGCCCTCCACCGTGACAACGCCCTGGCTGCGCTCCGGCGGCTGCGCATGGAACCGCAGCAGGGCTGGCGGCACCTCCAGCCGTTGCGATGCGATGATTTCGCCAAAGGCGTCCCTCATGCGCCGAAGCCCCCGGCGGCAAAGCGTGCGCGGATCTCCGGGCTGGGGATCATGCAGCTGTTGTAGCGGCCGAACAGCCGGTAACGGTTGCGGGCGACGCTGAAATAGAGCGGGTCCTTCAGCCATCCCGGCAGGAACCGGCAGACCGACAGCACCGGCCAGGGCCAGGCCAGCGCCCGCATCGCCGCAGCGAACGCATCAAGGCGCTGATGGGAGCGACCATCGACGATCACCAGGTTGGTCTCGAACTCATCTGTTGGCAGCCCGTGTTCGCGGTAAACTTGCTGCCCCAGAGGCGACTGCGCTGTGGCGAAGGAGAACCGGCCTTCCCGGTCATGGCGCAGCATGAAACGGAAGAAGCCAGAGCACAGCACGCATTCGCCGTCGAAGACGATGAGGTTCTGACGCGGGTCACCGGCGGTCATGGAACGGCCTTTCCAAATTTTGCTCCAGCGTTGATCAGCGCTCGGGATAGATATCCGTCTCGGGCCCAAACACCACTTCATTGCCAGAAGCGTACAAGAAGCACCGCATACGGTTACCATCATTTTCTTCACAATTGCTAAGCGCAGCCTGCTCTGCCTCACGCATTGTCAGCCGCCCGGACGCATAGGCCCAGGCACCGTTCCGGCTCAGCGCAAGCGCCTTGTTCCGACGGGCCGCAGTGTAGCGGGCAACCACATCCCGGCCGCGCAGGCCGTCCACAAACGGGATGGTTTCAGGATTGACCGTTTCTGCATAAACCAGCGAGGACACCGCCCGCCAACCGGGCAGGTTCCGCCCCCTTGCAATCGCCAGGCCGCAAGGCTGTCCGGCGCTGTGCTCGCACTTTTGCAGCACGGCGCTGGTAATCGTCGACGACAGTTTATTGCCGCTGCAACGGGACGCCCAATGGCCGTTTGGCGACACCGCGACCATATACGTCCGCTTGCAGCGCACCCTCTCATAGTCTCTCTGAATAGAGGCGCTGGCGGCGTCCGAAAGGAACGGAATCTGATGGAAATCCGGGGCTTCTGCCCGCGCGGTTACTGTGCCGGCAGCCAATGCGGCAAGTACGAATCTGAACAACATGATCTGAAATTCCCAAGCTAATATGCCGCGGAGAATACAGGTCAATCCGGCAAGAAAAAGGCGCCCCGCAGGGCGCCTTTCACTTTACTGATCCAGGAAGCTGCGCAGCTTGCGCGAGCGGCTGGGGTGCTTCAGCTTCCTGAGCGCCTTCGCCTCGATCTGACGGATCCGTTCGCGGGTCACGCTGAACTGCTGGCCGACTTCCTCAAGGGTGTGGTCGGTGTTCATACCGATGCCGAAACGCATCCGCAGAACCCGCTCCTCGCGCGGCGTCAGGGACGCAAGCACCCGGGTGGTGGTTTCCTTGAGGTTCTCCTGAATGGCGCTGTCCAAAGGCAGAACCGCATTCTTGTCCTCGATGAAATCGCCCAGCTGCGAATCTTCCTCGTCCCCGATCGGGGTTTCGAGAGAGATCGGCTCCTTGGCGATCTTCATCACCTTGCGGACCTTCTCCAGCGGCATCTGAAGCTTGTCGGCCAGCTCCTCCGGGGTCGGCTCGCGGCCGATCTCGTGCAGCATCTGGCGGCCGGTGCGGACCAGCTTGTTGATGGTCTCGATCATGTGGACCGGGATCCGGATGGTGCGGGCCTGGTCGGCGATCGAGCGGGTGATCGCCTGACGGATCCACCAGGTCGCATAGGTCGAAAACTTGTAGCCGCGGCGGTATTCGAACTTGTCCACCGCCTTCATCAGGCCGATGTTGCCCTCCTGGATCAGGTCCAGGAACTGCAGGCCGCGGTTGGTGTATTTCTTGGCGATCGAGATCACCAGGCGCAGGTTGGCCTCGACCATTTCCTTCTTAGCCTGGCGGGCTTCTTTCTCGCCCTTCTGGACCTGCTGCACGATGCGGCGGAATTCGGAGATGTCCAGACCGACATACTGGCCCACCTGAGCCATGTCGGCACGCAGCTCCTCGACCTTGCCGGTGGAGCGTTCGATGAACATCTGCCAGCCGCGGCCGGGCTTTTCGCCCATTTCGGCGAGCCAGTTCGGGTCCAGCTCGCGGCCGCGGTAGGCGTCGATGAACTCGCGGCGGTTGATGCGGGCCTGGTCGGCCAGCTTCACCATTGAGCTGTCGATCTGCATGACGCGGCGGTTGATGCCGTAAAGCTGGTCGATCAGCGCCTCGATACGGTTGTTGTGCAGGTGCAGGCCATTGACCAGCTCGACGATTTCGGAGCGCAGCGCCTGGTAGCGCGCCTCGTCTTCCGAGCTGAAGGAGCCGTCTTCGTTCAGGGTGGCGGAGATCCGGCTGTCCTGCATTTCGCTCAGTTCGGCGAAGTCGGTGGAGATCCGCTCCAGCGTGGTCAGCACCCGGTCCTTGAGCGCAGCCTCCATCGCGGCCAGCGACATGTTGGCCTGATCGTCCTCGTCATCGTCGTCATCGGTGGAGATCGGGTTGCCGTCGGCGTCCAGCTCCGGGCCTTCCTCCTTGGCCGGCTTGGCCGCCGCCTGCACCGCTGAGGTGTCGACCACCGGGGTCTCCTCCTCGCCGTCCTCATCCAGCTGGTTGCCAAAGGTGGCCTCCAGGTCGATGACGTCGCGCAGGAGAATGTCCTCGGACAGAAGTTCGTCGTGCCAGATGGTGATCGCCTGGAAGGTCAGCGGGCTTTCGCACAGGCCCGCAATCATCGTGTTGCGGCCGGCCTCGATGCGCTTGGCAATCGCGATCTCGCCTTCGCGGCTCAGCAGCTCGACCGAGCCCATCTCGCGCAGGTACATGCGCACCGGGTCGTCGGTGCGGTCCAGCTTCTCGGTCTGGGCGCCTGCCAGCGCAACCTCGCGCGGGCCTTCGGTGGTCACAAGGTCAGTGGTGCCCTTGTTCTCTTCTTCCTCGGCCTCTTCATCCTCGATGATGTTGATGCCCATTTCGCTGAGCATCGACATCACGTCTTCGATCTGTTCCGAGCTGACCTGATCCGGCGGCAGAACCTGATTGAGCTGATCGTAGGTGATGTAGCCTTTCTCGCGGGCTTCCGCGATCATCTTCTTGACCTGAGCCTGGCTCATGTCGAGGGAGATTTCGGCGTCCTGATCGTCAGGTTTGCGGTCGTCGGTGTCTTTGGCGGCCATTCAATGCTCCTACTCAGGGGCTGCGGGACGGTGCGAATCACGCGAATCATTAGCGCGATAATCCGATTCGTCACCCCGTTTACCCAATTTTCCTGTGCTCTTCCTTAGCAAAACGCAGAATCACCCGCCCGCGCGTCACTTCTCTGAAAAGCCGATCCGGTTCAAAAGGGCACCGAAGGCATCACGCTCATCCCGGTTGAGCCGCGCACCGTTCTTGCCCACGTCGTAAGTTGCCTTGTCCTCATTTTCGCTGCGCACGGCCTTGTTCTTGGCCTCTGCCGCCTGCCGCAGCCGCCAGGTCAGCGCCTCGTCCGCAAGGCCATGCAAATCCTCTTCGGCTTCTGCCAGTTCCGCATCCAGCCCGCGCCGCGCTTCGAGTTTTGCCAGTTCCTCGGCCAGGGTCATGCTGGCCAGTTCAGTGTCGCCGGGTTTGCGCAGGCAGGGGATGATTGCAACGTGGCGAAGGCCAAACAGGTTTTCAAGGGCATGAGGCCCCAAAGCCCAGTCGATTTCTTCCCGCAGCCGCTCTGGCGCGTCGATGCCGTGGCGCAGCACCATGTCCCGCAGGGCCGCCAGGTCCGGATCGGCGCATTGCAGGCGCTCCAGGCTGGTCTCGAAGTCCGGGATCACTGCGGGGGTGGTGATCGCCGTCGCCAGGATCACCGCCTCGCGCATGGCAGCAAAGGATTCGTCATCGGCGCCTGCCACCAGCGAGGCCCGGGTCGTGGCGCGCGGCTGCGGGATCACGCCAAAGCCCTTGCCCGGCTTCCACGGTGCCCGGGCGCCGTCGCGGAAGCCGCCGCCCTTGCCCGCGCGCTGCTGATACCCGCCCTCGCTGCCGCCCCGGCTGCCGCGGAACAGCTGCCAGCGCATTTCCTTGACGTCTTCGCCGTAATGCTTGCGGATCGAGGGGTCGCGGATCAGCTTGATCTTCTCCCGCAGCGCCTTGTCGAGCGCTGCTTTGCGCTCCGGGCTGTCAAAGACCTTGCCCTCGGTCTCGCGCTGCCACAGCAGCTTGACCATCGGCATCGCCTGATCCAGCACCGCCTGCACAGCCTCCGGCCCTTCGCTGCGGATCATGTCGTCGGGGTCCTTGCCCTCCGGCATGATGGCAAATCTTAGCGACTTGCCCGCTTCCAGCAGCGGCAGCGCCAGGTCAATCAAGCGCATCGCGGCGCGGATGCCTGCGGTGTCGCCGTCCAGCGCGATGATCGGTTCATCCGACATCCGCCACAGCATCTGCAGCTGGTTTTCGGTAATCGCGGTGCCCAGCGGTGCAACGGAGGACTGAAAGCCACCCTCAGACAGCGCAATCACATCCATATAGCCCTCGGCCACAACGAGCGTGGAGCCCCGGCCCGATGCCGCCCGCGCGGGCCCGTGGTTGTAAAGGCTGCGCCCCTTGTCGAACAGCTCTGTCTCGGGCGAGTTCAGGTATTTGGCGTTGTCGTTCGGGTCCATCGCCCGGCCGCCAAAGGCAATCGCGCGGCCCCGCGCATCGCGGATCGGGAACATGATCCGGTTGCGGAAGGTGTCATAAGGCTTGCCGCCCTTGTTCGAAGGCTTGGCCAGACCTGCCCCGATGATCAGGTCCTCAGGTACATTCTTGCCGCGCAAGGCATCCCACAGGTTCTGCCAGCCATCGGGGGCAAAGCCGATCTCCCAGCGATCCAGCGCCTGCGCAGTAAGCCCGCGGCGCTGCAGATAGGCGCGGACATCCTGGGCGGCATTGGTCTTGAGCTGCAGCCGGAAAAACTGCACCGCCTGCTCCATCACATCGGCCAGCAGCGTACGGCGGTCCTGCTTTTCCTGCGCACGGGGGTCGCGCTTGGGCATCTCCATACCCGCTTCCTGCGCCAGGATCTCGACCGCCTCCATAAAACCTACGTTCTCGGTCTCCTGCACAAACTTCAGCGCGTCGCCTTTGGCGTGGCAGCCGAAGCAATAGTAGAAGCCTTTGCGGTCTTCGACATGGAAGGATGCGGTTTTCTCGTGATGGAAAGGGCACGGCCCCCAATAGTCGCCCTTGCCGGGCTGCGACTTGCGCTGGTCCCACATGACCTTGCGCCCGACAACATCAGATATACTGATGCGGGTTCGCAGTTCATCCAGAAAGCCGGGCGGCAGGGACATATCAGTTCGACTTCAGCTGTTTCTGCATCGCCTGGATCTGATCCCAGTTCTGCAGGCACTGCTGTTCGAACAGTGCGCCAAGGTCGGTGCTTTTCAAGTCGCGCCGCTTCATCGCATAGACGTGGCTTGTCAGCTGCGGGATCGCCTTGGAATAGGCGGCAGGCCATTCCGGCTCGCTGTCCAGAATAGTCTGCTCCACCTTTTCCTGCTTCACCCGGTCCAGCCGCGCCTGCTGCACTGCGGCCATGACCTGGCCCTGGTATTTACAGCTTTGTTCTTTGGTTTCAGAAGCATAGGCCGGAGCCGCCAGCAAGGCGGCTGCAAGGGCGATGCGGATCATAGATGCGCTCCGGGAATCAGTTGGTGATCCCCGCAGGTTACCCCCGTGCCGTGACGGCTTCCATGGCTGTTTTCAAATCATGCACAAGCGTTTTCGCCATTGAGCGGAACACCATGATCTGAAACGCCTGCGGGCCGGTGCGTGTGAGCGAGGCCATCATGTGCTTCAGCTCCGTCCGCGCGGTATGGCCGCGCTTGAAGCCCCGGGGGCGCAGATCCACCGGCACCAGCCGCGCCAGCACGTCCTCTGCACCCTGCCCGTCCAGCCGAACGACCGCCCAGGCATCGCTCTGATCGGTCAGGGCGGCGTGCTTTGCCAAGCTGGCATCCGGTGCAGGCCCCATCAGCAGCGCCATGTCCCGGCCGAACCAGACCGCCCGGCTGCCTGCCTTGCCCGTTGCCCGGTTCACGGCCGGAAAGGCCATGCCGTGCGCCGCCTCCAGCGCCTTGCTCAGCGCCTCCTGCTGCCCTTTGAAGGGGGCAACGATCCACATGCTGCCGGGCTGTTCCTCAGTCAGGCTCATTCCGCCGATAGTCACCGGGAGCAGTCCGTCGCAGGGGCTTTTTGCAGTCAGTTCAGCCACGGGCACGCCCTCCCTCAGGATCAAAGAACACAGGCGAGACAACCTCGCACAAGGTGTCGGCACCGCGCATATGGTCGACCAGGCGCACAGTTTCGCCGATACGGTCAGGCCCTTCCTTGAGGAAGGCCAGACCAATCGGATGCCCCAGTGTCGGGGAATAGCCGGCCGAGGTCACGTAGCCCTGGTCATAGATCCGCTCGACCGGGTCGCCCGGCGTGAACAGATGCGCTCCAGCGGTGATCTCCTTGGCCGCACCCACGGGCTTCAGGCCCACCAGGCGCATCCGGTCCTCGGCCATCAGCCCCTCGCGGGTGGACATTGCCTTGCCCAGAAAGTCCTTTTTCTTGGACATCATGCCCTGCAGGCCCAGGTCAAAGGCGGTCACGGTGCCGTTGATCTCGGCATGGGTGATTAGGCCCTTTTCGACCCGCAGGACATTCAGCGCCTCCATGCCATAGGCACCGCCGCCCATCGCCTCGGCCCGCTTCAGCAGCTCGCGGAACAGGCTTTCGCCATAGCGCGCAGGCACCGCCACCTCATAGGCATGTTCACCCGAGAAGGAGATCCGGAACAGCCGCCCCTTCACGCCCAGCACGGTCGCCGCGCCGCAGCCCATGAAGGGCCAGGTTTCGCCATTCACGTCCTCATCCAAAAGGCCATCCAACAGTTCCTGCGACTTTGGACCAGCGACAGCAAACTGCGCCCATTGCTCGGTCACTGATGCAAAGCGCACGTCCCATTCCGGGTAGAGCACCTGGGACACGAACTCCATATGCGCCATCACCTGCCCCGCGGCAGCGGTGGTGGTGGTCATGACATAGTGGTGATCGCCCAGCCGCGCGGTGGTGCCGTCATCCATGACAAAGCCATCCTCGCGCAGCATCAGCCCGTAACGGACCTTGCCCACCTTCAGCGTGCTGAAGGTGTTGGTGTAGAGGAAATCGAGGAACTTGCCTGCATCCGGCCCCTGAATGTCGATCTTGCCCAGGGTGGAGACATCACAGATGCCAACTGCCTTGCGCACAAGAGTCACCTCCCGGTCGCAGGACTGGCGCCAGCTGGTCTCCCCTGGTTTCGGGAAATAGGCAGCGCGGTACCACAGGCCCACTTCCAGCTGATGCGCGCCGCGCGCGTCGCTCTCGCCATGGGAGGTCAGGAAGCGCTGCGGCTTGAAGCCCTCATCCGTGGCCCCTGCCCCCATTGCCCCGATGGACACCGGCACAAACGGCGGACGGAAGGTGGTTGTGCCGGTCTCCGGGATTGTCCGCCCGGTGGAATCCGCCAGCACCGCCAGTGCAGCGACGTTGGAGTTCTTGCCCTGATCGGTGGCCATCCCTTGCGTGGTGTAGCGCTTCATATGCTCAACCGAGCGGAAGTTCTCGACTGCCGCCTGTTTCACATCCTTCACGGTCACGTCGTTCTGGAAGTCGAGCCAGGCCCGGCCCTTGCCCGGCACCGCCCACAGTGCAGCGATGCGGTAGGGGTCGTCCTCGGCATCCGGCAGATCGGCGTCAGCGGATTTCAGGCCCAGCGCCTCCAGCACCTTACCCGCAGCCTCCGCGCCTTCACGCAGCGCCCCAGCGGTGGAGAAGGTGCCGTTGCAGGCCCCGGCCGTCACCATGCCCGGCACCGTCCCCTCAGCGGGCACAAAGGCCAGCGCCTCACGATTCCATGCAGGACGGCTGTTCAGATGGCAGGTCAGATGCACCGAAGGATTCCAGCCGCCGGACATCGCCAGGCAGTCGGTCTGGATCTTCTCCTCGCCCTTGACCGAGCGCACAGTGATGCTTTCGACGCGCTGACGGCCCGCGCTGCCGCAAACCTGCGCGCCTTTGATCACCTGATACGGGCCATCAACGGGCGCGTCATGGCGGCTGTCGATCACTGCCGCAATATGCACGCCCGCGTCATGCAGGTCGCGCGCAGTACGGTGCGCCTGATCGTTGTTGGCAAAGACAGTGACCCGCTCACCCGGCGCCACGCCCCAGCGGTTCAGATAGGCGCGCACGGCCCCCGCCATCATGATGCCGGGTCGGTCGTTGTTGCGGAACGCCACCGGACGCTCGATCGCGCCAGCAGCCAGCACCGCGTGCTTGGCCGCAATCCGCCAGAAACATTCGCGCGGCAGATGGCTGTCCTTCAGCGAGTGCCGCCGCGGCAGATGGTGCGAGACCCGCTCCAGCGCGCCATAGGTGCCCTGGTCATAAGCGCCGGTGACGGCAGTCCGGGTCATCAGCCGCACGTTATCCATCGCCTCAAGCTCTGCCAGAACTTCAGCCGCCCACTCATGGCCCGGCTTGCCGCCGATTTCCTCGCGCTCTGCCAGCAGGCGGCCGCCCATGCGGCTGTCTTCCTCTGCCAGGATCACATCAGCCCCGGCACGGCCCGCAGTCAGCGCCGCCATCAGCCCGGCAGGACCGGAGCCGATCACCAGCACGTCGCAGAAGGCAAAAGCCTTCTCATACCGGTCCTGATCCGCCTCGCCCGACAGCGCGCCAAGACCTGCCGCATTGCGGATCACCGGCTCATAGACCTTCTCCCAGAACGCCGCCGGCCACATGAAGGTTTTGTAGTAGAACCCCGCGCCAAAGAACGGCGCCGCCAGGTCGTTCACGGCCATCACGTCGCGCTCGACCGAGGGCCAGCAATTCTGGCTGCGCGCCTCCAGCCCCTCGAACAGCTCCTGCTGGGTGGCGCGCACGTTCGGATCCTGCTGGCCGCCGGTACCGATGGTCATCAGCGCGTTCGGCTCCTCGCTGCCCGCGGTCAGCACACCGCGCGGGCGGTGGTATTTAAACGACCGCCCCACCAGATGCACGCCGTTGGCCAGCAGCGCTGCCGCCAGCGTGTCGCCTTCAAGCCCCATCATGTGACGGCCATTGAAGGAAAAGGTGATGGGCTTCGCGCCCTGATTCAGACCCTTGCCGGGAAGCCTCATGTCTCACCTCCCAGCCCGGCCTCAGACGCCAGCTCTACAGCCGAAATCTCGTGCGTGGCAGTATCACGGGTGACCTTCAGCCAGGCATTGCAGCCCATTTCGTGGTACCACAGCTCATCCAGCGGTCCCGCCGGGTTCTCGCGCAGGTTCAGATATTCATGCCAGGCGTCCAGATCTGCCCCCTCAGCCGGGCGCACCAGTGCGGCACCTTTGTAATAGAATTCGCGGCGGTCCCTCTCACCGCAGAGCGGACAGGTAATTCTCATGACCGGCGCCCTTTCATCTTTCCGAAAATACTCCCGCCGGAGGCATGCCCGGCGCGCTCCAAACGCTTAGTGCAGGTTATGCTGCGCACCGGTCCCCTCCTCATCCATCAGGCCAACGCCGCTGCGGAAGCGGTCGAGCTTGAACTTCGCGGCGGCGCCATGCGGCCGGTCCGTGGCAATCAGGTGCGCGTATACGCTGCCCGAGCCCGGTGTCGCCTTGAAGCCGCCGTAACACCAGCCGCAGTTCAGGTAGAGGCCGTCGATCGGCGCATGGTCGATGATGGGCGAGCCGTCCGGTGTCATGTCCATGATCCCGCCCCAGCTGCGCAAGAGCCGCGCCTTGCTGACTGCGGGCACCATCGCCACAAATGTTTCCATCGTGTGCTCCACCATCGGCAGGTTTCCCCGCGCCGCATAGGAACTGTAGAAATCCAGGTAGCTGCCGAAAACCAGCCCGCCCTTGTCAGACTGGCTGATATAGAGATGCCCCTCGGCAAAGGTGATCACATGGTCGACAATGGGCTTCAGCCCTTCCGACACAAAGGCCTGCAGCACGTGGCTTTCGATCGGCAGCGTCAGCCCCGCCATCGCCGCCACCTGGCCGGAACGGCCCGCAGCAGCCAGTGCCACTTTCTTGGCGCGGATCGGGCCGCGAGCGGTCTGCACGCCCACCACCTTGCCGTTCTTGACGTCGATTCCGGTGACTTCGCAGTTCTGGATCAGATCAACCCCGCGCATGTCAGCCCCGCGGGCATAACCCCAGGCCACTGCATCATGCCGTGCGGTCCCCGCACGGCGCTGCAACAGCCCGCCCATGATCGGAAAGCGGTTGTTGTCGAAATTCAAAAACGGCGCCAGCTCGCGCACCTGCTCCCGGCTCAGCAGCTCGGCATCATCGCCCTGGTTCACGATGGAATTGCCCCGGCGCACCGCCGCATCGCGCTGGCCGTCGTTGTGGAACAGGTTGATGATGCCGCGCTGGGACATCATCGCGTTGTAGTTCAGGTCCTGCTCCATCGTTTCCCACAGCTTCAGTGAATGGGAATAGAATTCGGAGTTGCCCGGCAAATAGTAGTTGGCCCGCACAATTGTGGTGTTGCGCCCCACATTGCCGCCGCCGAGGTACCCCTTTTCCAGCACAGCGACATTGGTAATGCCGTGTTCCTTGGCCAGGTAATAGGCCGTCGCGAGCCCGTGGCCGCCGCCGCCGATGATCACCACGTCATATTCGGATTTGGGCTCAGGGTCCCGCCAATGGGGCGCCCACCCCTTGTTTCCGGTGAGCCCCTCCCGGAGCACACGCCAGCCCGAAAACCGCATGTCGTCCCTCCCCGTCAAATCACTTGTCCGCACCCGGATAATTGCAGGCCCGGGCCTTGGCGGCATTGCTACCCGCTTTCTCCTGCTGCTCCTAGCCCAAAGGCTCGTTTTGCGGCACATCAGCACGGCTTTGCTGCAAATCACATGAACTGATCACTTGTGTCTAGTGTCAATTGCGACAGCGTGTGACGTATTGCGTGCCGGGTGCAAAAATGAACGGGGCGGAGAGTTTCCCCTCCGCCCCGGCTGTTCTCAGGACGCTTCCGGCCCGTCCTTGCGAACCGTCAAAGCCCCTTGGCGTGGTAGCTCTTGGCAACCTTGTCGATCGACACGAGATAGGCTGCGGTGCGCAGGTCCGTCACATCGTCGCGGCTGTGCCAGACTTCGCGCATCGACTGATAGGCCACCCGCATCGTATCATCGAGGCCAGAGCGCACCAGTTCCAGCTCGTCCGCGCCGCGCAGGTATTTGTCCTTGAAGTTCGGCGACATCGACCAGGTATCGCCCATCACATCGTCCAGGCGCTGCAGCTCGTCGATCACCAGCTGGTGGCGCGCCTCTTCCTGGCGGCGCTGCATGCGGCCGAAGCGGATGTGGCTGAGGTTCTTGACCCACTCGAAGTAGGACACCGTCACACCGCCTGCATTGGCATACATGTCGGGAATGATGACTGTGCCCTTCTTGCGCAGGACCTCATCCGCGCCGGCGGTCACGGGGCCGTTTGCGGCCTCGATGATCAGCGGCGCCTTGACGCGCTCGGCGTTCTCCAGGTTGATCACCCCTTCCAGCGCGGCCGGGATCAGCACGTCGCAGTCTTCCTCCAGCAGCAGCGAGCCGTCCTCGACGAACTGCGCGTCGGGATAGCCGGCCACGCCGTCGTGCTTGACGATCCAGTTGCGCACCGCCTCCACGTCAAGGCCGTCCGCGCTGTAAAGACCGCCGTCGCGTTCAATGATGCCGGTGATCAGCGAGCCATCTTCCTCAGCCAGGAACTTGGCCGCGTGGTAGCCCACGTTGCCGAGCCCCTGAACGATGATGCGTTTGCCTTCCAGCTTGCCGGACAGCCCGGCTGCGGCCTTGTCTTCCTCATAACGGAAGAACTCACGCAGGGCATATTGCACGCCGCGCCCGGTGGCCTCGACCCGGCCGGAGATGCCGCCTGCGTTCAGCGGCTTGCCGGTGACACAGGCCTTGGCGTTGATGTCGGTGGTGTTCATCCGCGCGTATTGGTCTGCAATCCAGGCCATCTCACGCTCGCCGGTGCCCATGTCGGGCGCGGGCACGTTCTGGGACGGGTTGATCAGGTCGCGCTTGGCCAGCTCATAGGCAAAGCGGCGGGTGATCAGCTCCAGCTCATGCTCGTCATATTCGCGCGGGTCGATGCACAAGCCCCCCTTGGAGCCGCCGAACGGCGCCTCCACCAGGGCGCATTTGTAGGTCATCAGCGCCGCCAGCGCCTCAACCTCGTCCTGGTTCACGCCGGTGGCATAACGGATACCGCCCTTAACCGGCTCCATATGCTCGGAGTGAACGGAACGGTAGCCGGTGAAGGTGTGCATGGCGCCGCGCAGGCGCACCCCGAACCGCACTGTGTAGGTTGCATTGCAAACTCTGATCTTTTCCTCCAGCCCCGGCGGCAGATCCATCAGGGATACGGCCCGGTTAAACATCAGGTCCACGCTTTCGCGGAAGCTCGGCTCTGTGCGGCTGCTCATCTAAAAACTTCTCCGTGCTCAAACATCGACTCGCTGCCGATGATGCCCTCACTCTATGCAGAGTTAATTAAGGAGTGCGACCTTTTTGACCATTCCCAGCCAAAAAGATTCTCATTTTATCCGAAGGTTGACGATTCGCCGCCGCCGCTTGGGCCATTGTTCGCACTGACGGGACAACTTGGCAGAACCGCGTAAGATTGGACGCCCTATCCATTACAATCGTAGCTATTTCGGCAAAATGGCGCCCCAATTCCGCCACCTTTACCAAGCATTAATCAACGTAAATTCCGCTGCCAAAGCCGTGCTGACCTGTTCCCAAGCCGGCGGGGGTATTCAGGGGGTGGTTACATGATTATGCATCACAAAAACTCTACCGCGCTGAGCAATCCGCTCATGGCGCGCTGCCTGTCCAAAGTGCAAAGTTTCCTGCACGAAGAAGACGGGGTGCTGGCCAAGCCGATGATCGGCACATTCCTGGCCATGCTGGCCGTCGGCGGCATCGGGGTGGACCTGATGCGGATGGAGCGTGACAGGACTGAGCTGCAGTACACGCTTGACCGGGCAGTGCTCGCCGCGGCGGATCTGGACCAATCCCTGGATGCCGACGCTGTCGTTCTGGACTATCTGACCAAGGCCGGGCTGGAGCAGTATTATTCCGACCCGGATGATCAGAAGGGACTTGGCTACAAAAGTGTCGAGGCAACCATCGACACCGATTTCGAGGCCTATCTGCTGAAGTTCGCTGGCGGCGACAACATATCCCTCTACGCGAACTCCCGCGCGGAAGAGACCATCGGAAGCGTCGAAATCTCAATGGTGCTCGATATCTCCGGCTCCATGAACTCCGGCAACCGGCTTGTGAACCTGCAGGCCGCCGCGAAATCCTTTGTGACACAGATCACCACCAATACCGATGTCACCAATCTGTCGATCTCGATCATCCCATATGCGACGCAGGTGAATGCCGGTAAGGAACTGCTGAGCAAATATCCCAACGTCACGCAGGAGCATGACTATTCCTACTGCGTGAACTTCATCAAGGATCAGTTCAGCAAGCATACTCTGTACCAGAATGAAAACCTGATCCGCACCGCGCACTTTGACACGTTCACCTATTCGGAGAACATGATCGACCGCCCTGTCTGCCCGACCCGGGAAGGCTCGGCCATTCTGCCCTTCACCAACGATGCGGCAAAACTGCATGCCTACATCGACAGCCTTACGGCCTATGGCAACACTTCGATCGACATCGGGATGAAGTGGGGCAGCGCCCTGCTGGATCCCACTGCGCGCGGCGTAGTGAACGCGCTGGTTGACGACGGCGTGATCGACGCGTCTTTCCGCAACCGGCCGACCGACTATGGCAGCGGCGACACGCTGAAAATCATCATCCTGATGTCCGACGGCCAGAACACCAATCAGTACATGGTGAACGAGAGCCGCCGAGAGGGGTTATCAAACGTCTGGTACAATCCTGACGCGGCTCACGATGAGCGGATTTACTGGAACGATGACCTGATCGGCGTTTACTCCGTCTACCACTCAAACGGCGAGAAGAATTATTACTGGCCTCATCTGGACCGGTGGGAAGACCACGCCTACGGAGAAGGCAGTTATGAGCCTTGTGAAGGATGCGACCCTGTCGCTGAAGAAGGCGGAGACGGCCTCAAGCGGCTGACCTATCAGGAGCTTCACGCCCAGGTCTCGCTGGCCCACATTGCCCGCTATCTTTACGAATTCAGTCCCAGCGCTTGGGCTGACTGGTTCACCGCCGGCCGCTATTTCCATAACCGCGTCGCCAAGGATCAGCACACCAAGACGATCTGCGACATCACCAAGGATCAGGGCGTGATCGTTTACTCGGTCGGCTTCGAGGCCCCATCCGCCGGCATCAAGGTGCTGGAGGACTGCGCCAGCTCGCCCGCCCACTTCTTCGATGTGGAGGGCCTGGAAATCTCCGATGCGTTCTCGTCCATCGCCACCTCGATCCGCCAGCTGAGGCTGACCCAATGATCCGCCGTGCCGCACACGCCCTGCGCCGTTTCAGGCAGCAACAGGATGGCAACGCCACCGTGGAGTTCGCCATCGTCATCCCGGCCTTCATCATGATCCTGATGTCGACCGTCGAACTGGGCATGATCAATCTGCGCCATTCCCAGCTGGAGCGGGCGCTGGACCAGACCGTCCGCACCATCCGTCTCAGCACCGGAGGGGACATGAGCCATGACCAGCTGCGCGATGAGATCTGCACCCGCTCCGGGTTCATCGACGAATGCAGCACGTCGCTGCGCCTGGAAATGCTCCAGATCAACCCCTACGCCTGGACGCCGATCGACCCGACACCCGACTGCATTGACAGTGTCGAGGAGGTTCAGCCGGTGCGGACATTCGTGAACGGCCAGTCAAACGAACTGATGTTCATCCGCGCCTGCATGAAGTTCGACCCGATTTTTCCGACCTGGGGGCTGGGCACCAACCTGAGCAAGGACGGCGACGGCCGCGTCAATCTGATCGCTTCATCCGCCTTCGTCCAGGAGCCGAGGTAACACCATGCTGACACTTCTGTCCCGCCATTTGTCCGGCCGCCTGCCCGGCCCCGCCCGCCGCTTCCTGAACGGCACCCAAGGCAGCGTCTCGATCGAATTCGCCTTTTACGCGCCGTTGCTGCTGGGGCTGTTTGCCGCCATCTACACTTTCTTTGACGCCTTCCGTCAGGAGAGTATTAACCTGAAGGCCGCCTACACCGTTTCCGACCTGATCTCGCGTGAGACCAATTATGTGAACGAGGCCTACATCGACAGCATGCATGCGCTGGCCACGGAACTGGTGCGCAGTGACACCACGCTGTCGACCCGGATCTCCGTTGTGCGCTGGGACGAGGGAGATAACCGGTACTACGTCGACTGGTCCAAGGTCCGCGGCACCGTCTTTCAGGAGTGGGTTGACGGCACCATCAACGAGGTAAAGGACGATCTGCCCACCATGCCCGATCAGGAACGCGTGATCCTGGTGGAGACCTGGAACGAAATCCAGCCGGCCTTCAACGTGGGCATTCCGCTGATGGATGTGCAGAACTTTGTCTTCACCCGCCCGCGCTTTGCCCCGCAGGTCGTCTTTGTCGAGGACAAGGGCAACGGCAACAACCACAACGATGACGCCGAGAAGGCCGGACCGCCTGCCTGATCAGACCTGGCCGCGCTGCACCAGCATCGCGGCCAGAATTTCCGACATCGCCTTGCCTTGCGACCCCGGCGTCACGCCGCCGATACCGATGCGGCGGCCGGACCGCCACCACAACCCCGGCATCCAGGTTCGGCCTCCGGGCGTTCCGGTACGGATCAGAAAGCCGTTCGACGGCTTGAAAGCAAAGAAGCCGCGGTCGATGGCCTCGATATCGTCCACCCTGGCAATCAGCTGCCCGTCGGAGCAGCGCAGCTCCTCCGCGGTCAGCTCGATCCGGTGCATTGTGGCCTGCCACATCCGAACCGCCAGCCACAGCGCCGCGGCCCCCACCGCCAGCAGGAATACCAGCCAGGCAGGCGACGGCGGCGCGGAAAACGCTACATAGACCAGCAGGGCGCCGGTCAGGCCCAGCATCGCTGTCCCCATCACCCGGCGCGCGGCCGAGGCCTCGATTGTGGCCAGGATGTCGTTGCTCATCAGCTGCTCTCCTTACTGCTCAAGCCGGGCATAAACCGGATTGGCAAAAGAAAACAGCCCCCGCCAGTGCGGGGGCCGAATGCAGCGCTGCCCGGGAGGCTTATTCGGCCGCGGCGCGGCGCACGACTACCTCGTGTCCCGGTTCTTCCGGCTCGTCGTCGATCAGTTCCTGCGGGAATCCCGGCGCGGTGATCGACAGCCCGGTCGCCTCTTCCAGCCGCTCGATCATCCGGTCGGACTGCGCCCGTTCGCCATAGCGGCGCTGGCCGTCCTTCATCATATCGATCATCAGTGGTGACAGTTCCAACGGCACATCGTGGCGGTCTGCCAAAGTCTGAAACAACCCGATGTCCTTCATTACAAGATCCATTGTGAAGTTTACATCGCGCGAGCCGGACAGAATCAGCTGGCTTTCGGTTTCATGCGCAAAGGACGTGCCCGAGGACATCGAGATCGCCTCATAGGTCATGCCCAAGTCCATGCCGCAGGCCTTCATCACCGTCAGCGCTTCCATGACCGCCAGCAGGTTCAGGTTGGCCAGATAGTTGGTCATCACCTTCAGGGTCGAGGAATTGCCGATCTCGCCCACATGCAGGATGCGGCGGCCCATGGTGGTCAGGACCGGCAGGATCCGGTCGAAGGTCTCGCGCTCGCAGCCCGCGTAGATCGAGATGTTGCCGGTATCGGCCCGGTGGCAACCGCCGGAGACAGGGCAATCGACAGCCTCGCCGCCGCGCTCCGCTACCAGCGCGCCCAGGCGTCTCACCTCTTCCACGTCGGTAGTGGACATCTCCATCCAGATCTTGCCGGGCTGCACATGCGGCAGCATTTCGGTGACAACCGCGTCCGAGGCCGCCGGGCTCGGCAGGCAGGTGATCACCGCATCGCAGTCCTGCATCATCTGCGCCGGGCTTCCGCCCGCCTTGGCGCCGCGCGCGACGAATTCCCCGACCAGTGCCGCATCCAGATCATGCACTGCCACGTCCAGCCCGTTGCGCACCAGGCTGCCCGCCAGCTTGCCGCCGACGTTGCCGAGGCCGATGAAGCCGATCTTCATATCCGTTTTCATGTCCCGCTTTTCCTCCCCGGGGTTTTGCATGCGATATGGCTAGCTTGACCTTCCCCTAAACAAAAACGAATAATAACGCGGTCTGACCCAAAGAATTTTTGCAACACAAATGCCCGATCTGCCCAATCTCGTCTGGCTGCGCGCCTTTGAGACCGCCGCCCGCCTGCAAAGCTTCACCGCCGCGGCAGAGGAACTGGGACTGACCCAGGCCGCGGTCAGCCATCAGGTGCGCAGCCTGGAGAAAAGCTTTGGGATAACCCTGTTCATCCGCCGGTCACGGCACCTGGAACTGACGGAGCTGGGGCACGCCTACTACCCCTCCGTCGCGCAGGCGCTGACCGATATCGCCTATTCCACCCGCGGCCTGCTGGGCCATGCGCACACCCGGACCGTGACCCTGCGGGCGCCGGTCTCCACCGCGGTCCTGTGGGTGGCGCCGCGGCTGGGTGCGTTTCACAGCGCCAACCCGCACATCCGGATCCGGCTGATTTCCGCCGTCTGGGCCGACAGCACCCAGGATGAAGATGTGGATATTGACCTCCGGCTGGGGCCGTCAGGCTGGTTTGACCGGCGTGCGCATCTGCTCTCCACCGAAAGCGTGATCCCAGTCGCGCAGCCGCTGATGGCGGGGCAGCTGAAATCGCTGGACCAGCTTTTCGGCCAGACCCTGATCCACATCCACGGCTATCAGGACCACTGGCTGCGGCTGTCGGAACAGGAGGGTGTGCCGCTGAAAGACCGCAGCGCGCCGCTCTATGTCGACACTTCGCTGGCGGCGATCGAGATGGCGGCCTCTGGCGCAGGCGTTGCCATGCTGATGCGCCGCTATGCTGAACTGCCACTGTCGCACGGCCGGCTCTCGCCGGTGCTGGACGCCGAGATTCCGATGGGCCAGGGCCACTACCTGATGCCCGCGGCCGGGGAAGCGCCGAACAGCGCCGAAACCGCCATGGTGCGGGATTGGATCGTGTCGCTGTTCGCCTGAAGCACCGCCGGCCCTTGCCGGCTCCGGGATTGACGGCTAGCGTCCGGCCATGCCCTGGCCACAGAACACCCCGCCCCAGCGCGACGGCGATGCCGCCGCAGGGATCGACGTCACCGACGGTTTCGAGCGGTTCTCGCAGCGCAACGACATCTTTACCCGCGCTTTCTGGGACGAACGGGTTAAATCCAAACACACCGCCAAATTCTTCGCCTCCTACCGGATGGAGGCTGCCCCGCGCCGCGGCGACGGTTTCTCCCAGCGCGACTTTGCCCTGCGCAACGCGGCCTGGCTGATCTCCGACGTGGTCTCCAGCCGCCGGGCGCATGAGGGTGTCCGCGAAGGGTTTCAGGCCGCAATCCGCGCCGACACGCCGGTGGCCAAGGAGGCGCTGGAAATTGATGACCCCACCCGGATGTCCGCCGAGGTGAAACGCATCGCCAGGTTCTTCGGCGCTGATCTCTGCGGCATAACCGATCTGGACGAACGCTGGCTTTATACCGCGCGGGTCGATGCCCGCGACATGTCCGAGGCGCCGCATGATCTGCCCGAGGGGCTGACCAGCGTGATCGTGCTGGGCCATGAAATGGACAGGGAACTGGTGGCCACCTACCCCTCCGCGCTGGCAGGCGCCGCTACGGGGCGGGAATACAGCCACGAGGCCTCCATCGTGATGCAGCTGGCCGCCTATATCCGCAACCTCGGGTATGAGGCGGTGCCGTCGATGAATGACACCGGCCTGGTGATCCCCTATGCCGTCAAGGCAGGGCTGGGCGAATACGCCCGCAACCAGATGGTGATCACGCCGGAGTTCGGACCGCGGCTCAGGTTTTCCAAGATTTTCACCAGCCTGCCGCTGTCCCATGACGCGCCGCAGCCGCAAGGGGTAAAGGCGTTCTGCGATATCTGCACCAAATGCGCCGATGCCTGCCCGGTGAAGGCGCTGCCCTACGGGCCGCCCTCCACCCGCACCGCCAATGTCTCGGCGATCAAGGGGGTCAGGAAATGGACATCGGATGCCGAAAAGTGCTTTTCCTTTTGGGCCAGGATGGCCTCTGACTGCGCGATCTGCATGCGGGTTTGCCCGTTCAACCGCGATTTTTCCAAGTGGCGCAACCGGCTGTGGCTGAAGCTGGCGCTTGGCCCGCTGCGCAAGCTGGCGCTGCGGCTGGCAGGGAAACACGGGCAGCGGCGCAAACCATCGGAGTGGTGGAATGAGGCCTGAAAAAAGCCCGGCAACATTGCCCGGGCCGCGCCTGCCTGCACCGGCAGGGACGGCCCTTAGTTAAATTTCCCGCACAGCGCTCACGGGCTAACCGAAACCGCAAACACCTCCTCCGGCGTCTGCAACCCTTTGAGGCTATGCTCTCCCAAAGACCGCCCCTCCAGCCCCGCCCGTTGCCGGAACTCGGATGAGACCAGCAACGGTTCATCTTTGGCGCCGCACAGCTCCGCCACACGCGCGGCCAGGTTCACGTCGCGGCCGATCACCGTGTAGTCCAGCCGCATCCCCGACCCCACGTTGCCGAACGCCACTTCGCCAAAGTGCAGCGCGATGCCGACGTCGAATTTCGGCTGTACTGAACGGGCGGCGACCCGCGCCAAGCCCTCACGGGCGGCGGTCAGCGCCTGGCTACAGGTCTGCGCCCCGTCGTCGCCGGCACGAAAAACCGCCAGGATGCCATCGCCGATCAGTTTCAGCACCTCGCCGCCCGCGGCCTCGACCGGCGGCACGATGCAGTCGTAATAGGCATTCAGAAGGCCGGTCGCCTGCTCCGCACTCATCCCGGCGGTCAGTTCGGTAAAGCGGCGCATGTCGGCAAACAGGATGGCGGAACGGATCCGCATCACCTCGCCCCGGTGCACATCGCCCGACAGGATCCGGCGCTGCGGCTCCTCACCTACGTAGATCCGCAGCACTTCCTTCATGGTGCGGGCGGTGGAGAGGACTTCCTGGCAGGCAGCCAGTGCCGGAAAAACCGCGCGCAGGAAACGGATGTCTTCGTCAGAAAACCCCTCCGGTGACTGAGTGGCAAAGCTGAAGATACCGGCCGTGCCGATCCCCATGAACACCGGCGCCATGATGTAGTGAGTGTACCCTTCCGCCTTCAGGTCCGGGACGATGCCATAGCGGTCGTCGGGCGTGTCCGGCAGCCACAGGATCACCCATTCGCCGGTTTTGTGCACATCAGCAGCGGGCGAGCGGGCATAACCATCGCCGCTGTCCTCGTTGAACGGGAACAGCTCGCTGCGGGTGCCCTGCCCGTGCTCCCAGAAGCGGGCACTGGCCACCGCCTCGGCATGCAGCAGCTGCACGATGGAGGCGGCGCGCTGCAGCGGCACCCCCACTGTGCGGATCAGGCGGCACATCTTCTCCAGCACCTGATCCGGATCCGCGGCGGAGCGCCCCTCCTCCAGCAAGTAGGAGATCAGCCGCAAGGCGCCCTGCAGACGGTCCGGCGGCAGCTGCAACATGGGATCGGGGGTTTGTGTCATCTGCTCAGGCTACCCCGCAGGTCCATCACGCGGCAACGGCAATGCTCCCGCCCGTCCTTGGTGCCTGCGGCACCGCGTCCCGTTGGGCCGGGCAGCCCTGCGGGCTGCGGGGGCACCTGTTCACCTGCGCACAGCCCTCGTGTCCGGCGGCAGGTTTCCGGGCGGCAGCGCACATCTTATCTTAGTCGCAGTCAACGTTTACAGGAGGCATTGAGATGTCCCTCAGACCCATTCTCGAAACCCGCGCCGCCCAGCCCCACACCGAGGGCGCGGGCGTCAAGCTGCACCGCGCCTTCGGCTTTCAGGACCCGTCGGAGCTGGACCCGTTCCTGCTGTTCGACGACTTCCGCAACGAAAACCCCGAGGACTACCTGCGCGGCTTCCCCTGGCACCCGCACCGCGGCATCGAGACCATCACCTATGTGCTGGCCGGGTCCGTGGAACATGGCGATTCGCTGGGCAACGCGGGCACCCTGGGTGCAGGCGATGTACAGTGGATGACCGCCGGGTCCGGCATCCTGCATCAGGAGATGCCCTCGGGCAACGCCAAGGGCCAGATGCATGGGTTCCAGCTGTGGGGCAACCTGCCTGCCAGCCAGAAGATGACCGCGCCGCGCTATCAGGACGTGAAGGGCACCGACATCCCCGAGATCATCGACGATGACGGCACCCGCGTGAAGGTGATTGCTGGTGATTTCTGGGGCAAGCGCGGCCTGGTGGACGGCATTGCCGCAGATCCGCAGTACCTGGATGTCTTCGTCCCCGCAGGCGTCAAGAAGACCCTGCCGGTCGACACCTACCGCCGGGCATTCGCTTATGTCTTCGAAGGCGAGGCCGCCTTTGCCGATGCCTCAGCCCCGCAAGGCGTGCTGCTGGAGAAGGAAGTCGCAGGCCAGGAGGTCAACATCCGCGATCTGTCCGGCGACCGCACCCTGATCCGCTTTGGCACCGGTGACGGGATCACTGTGCAGGCAGGCCCCGAAGGCGTGCGCTTCCTGCTGATCTCCGGTGCGCCGATCAATGAACCGGTCGCCTGGCACGGGCCGATCGTGATGAACACCCAGGCTGAACTGCACCAAGCGTTCCGCGAGTTGCGCAACGGGACGTTTATCAAGCCCGCGCACTGACCAGGAAAACCGGTGCCCGCTTTTCCCTGTGCGCGGCGCAGGCCCGCGCACTGACCGCCTGCGGCCCGCAAACCGGGCCCTTGATGTGCTATACTCCCCCCGTCCAACGAACAGATGGGGGGAGACATGATCATCCGGGTGTTCCGCGCCACCGTCCGCGACGACAAGATCAGAGACTTCAAGGACTTCCTGACAAATACAGCCGTGCCGCATGTGCGCCGCCAGCCCGGACTCGTTTCGGTCACGGCCGGCCTGCCGCGGCCGGAATCGCCGGCCACTTTCTGCGTGGTGATGGTGTGGGAGAGCATCGACGCGCTGCAGGCTTTTGCCGGCGAGGACTGGGAGCAGCCGCATGTGCTGCCGGAGGAGGACCCGATGGTGCTGAGCCGCCAGATCGACCACTACGACATGATCGGCCTGCTGAGCTGACAGGCCGTCTGCGAGGCTCAGCCTTCCGCGCACCAGCTGAAGACAGTCTCCCCGCCCGCGGACTGCGGCGTGAAGCCCGCCTTTTCCAGCACCCGGGCCGAAGCCGCGTTCTGCTGCATGACACCGCCGCTCAGGCAAGTGCCGCTGCCCCTGAAATGTGCCTGCAGGCCTCCGATCAGCTCGCTCGCCAGGCCTTGCCCCCAGGCAGCCTCTGCAAACAGATAGCCAAGGTTGCGGATTTTGCTGCCGTCCTCCGGGTAAGACAGGATCAGCAGCCCGATGCCCTGCCCGCCTGTGTCTCGCAGGCCGATCACCTCAGCCTGCTGCGCCACCGCCGCCAGGAAATCGCGCCGGGCCTGATCGCTTTCTTTGGCCTGGAATCCTTCGGGCAGCCATTGCACCACCTTAGGTGCAAACAGTGCTTCCAGCTCCGCCGCAGTCAGATCCTGCCAGCGTACCGCCCGCAGGCGGCTGGTCTGCAGTTCCAGCAGGCTCATGCGCTGACTGCCTTTTGCACCATGTCCCAATAGACCCGCTCCACCTCATCCAGCGAGAGCCGCCCCTCGGACCGGTACCAGGTGTTGACCCCGTTCAGCATCGCAATCACCGCCAGCGTTGCAATCTTGGTGTCGGGGATCGCGAAGACCCCCTGCTCCACACCTTCCTTCAGGATCGCCTCCACCCCGTTTTCATAGTCGCGGCGCAGCGATTCGATGACGGTGAAGTTTTCCTCGGTCAGGTTACGCAGCTCCATGTAGGCGATGAAAACCGCATCCGGGCGTTCCAGGTGAAAGCGGATATGAAACCCGGTGAAGGCGCGCAGCCGCTCCATCGCACCCGCCGCCCGGGGCACCGCATCCCAAGCCGCCTGCAGCTCTTCCATATGGCTGGACATCAGGCTGAACAGCAGGCTCTGCTTGTCCGGCGTGTAATTGTACAGAGCCCCCGCCTGCACCCCGACCTCCTTGGCGATTTGGCGCATCGACACGGCGGCATAGCCATGCTGGGCAAACAGCCGCAATGCCGCTTGGCGGATGCGGGGGCCGGTGATATCGGAATGGGAACCTTGGGTGCGTGCCATGCCGGCAAAGATAACTGAACAAGCGTTCATATAAAAGAGGGAATGCGGCCGCCCTTTCTGTAACCGCACCGCCCGGCAAAGCCAACGCCCGTTGCGGCGGGAAATCAATTGTACAGCCGCACCGGAGCCCCTAGAACCGGCAGTGCGGAACAAAGGGTTTAGGCAATGCAGATGTGGGCGCGGATCACCTTCCTCGTGGCTTTGGCAGCGGCTGCCGCCTGCACCCGGGTGCCCGAACTGGAAGACCGGCTGACCCCTGACCTGCGCAATGCCGGCTATCCCAGGCTGCTGCCGCTCGATGACACGCTTGAGCCGCTGGACCCGCCGCAGCAGGCCGGCGAAGAGCTGCAGCAGGAGCTCGACGCCCGCAGCGACCGGCTGCAGCGCCGGGCCGCGGCGGTGAAAAACGCCGAATTCTGACCGCTTCCCGGCATTCTCAACTTCTTCTCCCCGCTGCATGCGGCAGCGGCGTTGCACGCTCGCGCCGAACCCGATAAGGCGGGGCTGAGCATTTCGGAACAAAGGACCTCCAGCTATGACAGAACCGCTTCGTCTTGGGATTGCAGGTTTGGGCACGGTTGGCATCGGCGTGGTCAAGATCATCCGCCGCCACGCCGCGCTGCTGGAGGCACGGACCGGGCGGCCGGTGGTGATTTCCGCGGTGTCGGCCCGCGACGCAAGCAAGGACCGCGGTATCCCGCTGAGCGGCTACGCCTGGGAAACCGACCCGGTGGCGCTGGCCGTGCGCGACGACGTGGATGTGTTTGTCGAGCTGATGGGCGGCCATGAGGGCGCCGCCAAGGCCGCCACCGAGGCCGCGCTGGCCGCGGGCAAGGATGTCGTCACCGCCAACAAGGCGCTGCTGGCAATCCACGGCCAGGCGCTGGCCGAACAGGCTGAGGCCGCAGGCCGGGTGATCCGTTTCGAGGCCGCCGTTGCCGGCGGCATCCCGGTGATCAAATCGCTGACCGAAGGCCTGGCCGGCAATGAAATCACCCGCGTCATGGGCGTAATGAACGGCACCTGCAATTACATCCTGACCCAGATGCAGGCCACCGAGCAGGGCTATAACGCGCTGTTCGAGGAATGCGGCCGCCTGGGCTATCTGGAGGCCGACCCCAACCTGGACGTGGGCGGCATCGACGCGGGCCACAAGCTGGCGCTGCTGGCCTCTATCGCCTTTGGCACCAAACCTGACTTTGACAGCGTGCAGCTGGAGGGCATCCAGCGCATCCAGCTGGAAGACATCCACGCCGCCGCCGATATGGGCTACCGCATCAAGCTCCTGGGGGTGGCGCAGCGCTCCGCCCGCGGGCTGGAACAGCGCATGTCGCCCTGCCTGGTGCCCGCCGACTCGCCGCTCGGCCAGCTGGAAGGCGGCACCAACATGGTGGTGATCGAGGGCGACTCGATCGAGCAGGTGGTTCTGCGCGGCCCTGGCGCCGGCGAAGGCCCGACCGCCAGCGCGGTAATGGGCGATGTGCTGGACCTGGCCCGCGGCCTGCGGATCTCCACCTTCGGCCAGCCCGCCGAAACCCTGCAGGAGGCCCCGGCGGCCCAGACCGGCCTGCCCGCGCCCTTCTATCTGCGCATGGGGCTGCTGGATAAACCCGGCGCGCTGGCCAAGGTGGCGGCAATCCTTGGCGAAGCCGGCGTCTCGATCGACCGGATGCGCCAGTACGGCCATTCCGAACCCGTTGCGCCGGTGCTGATCGTCACCCACAAATGCACCCGCGCCACCCTGGACGCGGCGCTGGACGGCCTCGCCGCCACCGATGTGGTCGACGGCACCCCCGTCGCCCTGCGCATCGAAGAGGTCTGAGCCGCCCCGCCCCGCAAAAAACGGCCGTTTTGCACGCCGCGGCGGGGCATTCCTGCCGCGGCAAGCGCTATCTTCCCTTGCGAGCCGGCCCCGCCCCGCGCTATTCGGCTTGGAACGCCCATTGACATCTGACCCGTTGAGACAGGATTTCCGGTATGACTTCGAACACTTCTGACGCGCCCTTTTATGACCGCATGCTGTCGCTGGGCCTGGCCCGCGTTGCCGAGCAGGCCGCCCTGGCCTCTGCCTCGCTGATCGGCCGCGGTGACGAAAAGGCCGCCGACCAGGCCGCCGTGAACGCCATGCGCGAGCAGCTGAACCTGCTGGACATCGCAGGCGTAGTGGTGATCGGCGAAGGCGAGCGCGATGAGGCCCCCATGCTGTACATCGGCGAGGAAGTCGGCACCGGCAACGGCCCCGGCGTCGACATCGCGCTCGACCCGCTGGAAGGCACCACCCTGACCGCCAAGGACATGCCCAACGCGCTGACCGTGATCGCCATGGGGCCGCGCGGCTCGATGCTGCACGCGCCGGACACCTATATGGACAAGCTGGCCATCGGCCCGGGCTTTGCCGAAGGCGTGGTCTCGCTGGAAATGTCCCCGCGCGAGCGGGTTGAGGCGCTGGCCAAGGCCAAGGGCTGCGCGCCGTCCGACATCACCGTCTGCATCCTGGAACGCCCCCGCCATGAGGCAATGATCGCCGAAGTGCGCGAAACCGGCGCCTCGATCCGGCTGATCACCGACGGCGACGTGGCCGGCGTGATGCACTGCGCCGAAAGCGGCACCACCGGCATCGACATGTACATGGGCCAGGGCGGCGCCCCTGAGGGCGTGCTGGCGGCCGCGGCGCTGAAATGCATGGGCGGCCAGATCTTCGGCCAGCTGCTGTTCCGCAACGACGACGAGAAGGCGCGGGCCGCCAAGACAGGCATCACCGACCTGGACCGCATCTATTCCCGCGATGAAATGGTCACCCAGGACGTGATCTTTGCCGCCACCGGCGTCACCGGCGGCTCGCTGCTGCCGCGGATCAAGCGCGAGCCGGGCTGGGTCGAGACCACCACCCTGCTGATGCGCTCCAAGACCGGGTCGGTCCGCCGCATGTCCTACCGCACGCCGCTGGCACCGCATCAGATGTAAGCCGGTCCTGCGCCGACAGGAAGCGGCTTGCGCCGCTGCCTCCGGCGGGAGTATTTGATGAAAGATGAAAGGGCCGGATCCGGATTGGGTCCGGCCTTTGCGCATGGGGGCAGATAATGAGCTTTTTGGGTGTTGAGCAATCCTTGAGCGGGCGCCGCTGGGTCGGGCCAGGCGTGGAGGTGGACCGGGCGTCGGAAATGATGGCGCAGCAGACCGGCCTGCCCCGTTCGGTGTGCCAGGTGCTGGCCCGGAGGGGCGTTCCGGCGATGGAGGCGACGGGGTTTCTGGAGCCCAGGCTGAAGGAGCTGCTGCCCGACCCGCGCGAGATGAAAGACATGGAGGCCGCCGCGGCCCGGTTCCTGGAGGCGGTGCGGCGCAAGCAGCGGATCGCGGTCTTTGCCGACTACGATGTCGACGGCGGCAGCTCCGCCGCGCTGCTGCTGGTCTGGCTGCGGCAGATGGGGCTGGAGGCGACGCTTTATATCCCGGACCGCATCGACGAGGGTTATGGCCCCAACGTGCCCGCCATGCAGGAGCTGGCCGCCGCCCACGACCTGATCATCTGCGTCGACTGCGGCACCCTCAGCCATGAGCCGATCGCCGCCGCCAAGGGCGCTGACGTGATCGTGCTGGACCACCACCTGGGCGGCGAGACGCTGCCGGAATGCGTGGCGGTGGTGAACCCCAACCGGCAGGACGAAAGCGGCGACCTGGGCTATTTCTGTGCCGCCGGCGTGGTGTTCCTGATGCTGGTCGAGGCCGGGCGGCAGATGCGCGAGGCAGGTGCCAAGGGGCCGGATCTGATGCCCCTGCTGGACCTGGTGGCACTGGCCACTGTCGCCGATGTGGCGCCGCTGATCGGCGCCAACCGGGCGCTGGTACGCCAGGGGCTGAAAGTGATGGCGGCACGCAAACGCCCCGGGCTGGTGGCGCTTTCCGATGTCAGCCGCATGGATTCGGCGCCCTCCACCTATCACCTCGGCTTTCTGCTGGGACCGCGGGTCAATGCCGGCGGCCGGATCGGCAAGGCCGACCTGGGCGCGCGATTATTGTCAACTGACAATCCGCATGAGGCCGCCGCCCTGGCCGAACGGCTGGACCAGTTGAACACCGAACGCCGCGACATCGAAAATGCGGTGCGCGCTGCGGCTTTGGACCAGGCCGAGGCACGCGGGCTGGAGGGACCATTGGTCTGGGCCGCAGGCGCGGGCTGGCATCCGGGCGTGGTGGGCATCGTCGCCTCCCGCCTGAAAGAAGCCGCCAACCGGCCCGCCATCGTGATCGGCTTCGACGGGGATGAAGGCAAGGGATCGGGACGTTCGGTCTCCGGCGTCGATCTTGGCGCCTCGATCCAGCGGCTGGCTTCTGAGGGCCTGCTGGTCAAGGGCGGCGGCCACAAGATGGCAGCGGGCCTTACCGTGATGCGCGACAAGCTGGAACCGGCGATGGAGCGGCTGAGCGAACTTCTGGCCAAACAGGGCGCTGGACAAGGCGGCCCCGCCGACCTGAAACTGGACGGCGCCCTGATGCCCGGTGCCGCCACGGTGGACCTGATCGGACAGATCGAACAGGCCGGCCCCTTTGGCGCCGGTGCCCCTGCCCCGCGCTATGCGCTGCCCGACCTGCAGGTGCGTTTTGCCAAGAAGGTCGGCGAAAGCCACCTGAAACTGTCGCTCAGCGACGGCATGGGGGGTGGGGTGGATGCGATCTGCTTTGGTGCCTTTGACACCGCCCTGGGCCCGCGGCTGCTGGAGCACGGCGGTGCCCGCTTCCATTTTGCCGGACGGCTGGAAATCAACACCTGGGGCGGTCGCCAAAGCCCCCAGCTGCGCCTGGAGGACGCTGCCGAAGCGTGAGATTTCAAAGGCTTGCTGCCTGTGGATAAGAAATTTCGCGAATGCGTATTTTTTCTCTTGCGGGTTCCGGCGCTTATAACTAAATACCCGCTCACGCACTGAGTGGCCCGTTCGTCTATCGGTTAGGACGCCAGGTTTTCAACCTGGAAAGAGGGGTTCGATTCCCCTACGGGCTGCCACTTCCCCCCGCCAGAAGCAGACACTCTCGACGCGCCAACCGCGCGATTTTTTGCGTTTATTTCCAGCGGATTACCCCTGCGAAGCGGCCCGGAAAAAATCTTCGCATTTCCGCAAAAACCCTCTTGCGCCCGGCCGGCGCAATCAGTAAACACCGCCCCACAGACAGAGTGGCCCGTTCGTCTATCGGTTAGGACGCCAGGTTTTCAACCTGGAAAGAGGGGTTCGATTCCCCTACGGGCTGCCACTTCCTCCCCCGAAAAATTAATCCGACGCGGCGCACTGGCGCATATCCCGGGCGCTCAGCCTTTCTTTTGCTGTGCGCTGTTCCGCTGACGCAGTGGAAACACCCAGAACCGCGGCCGGAACTCCGGCCCCGGTCCAGTTTGACCCGCGGCAATCCCGCCGGTCAGGAAGCTGGACCGCCCGCTGCCTGCTGCGGCTCAGCCGCACCGTTGCCGCAGGCGGCTGCACCCAGGTCGTCCTTTTCCATGCCTTCGCGGTAGAAGCAATGCTGCGCCCGCCCCGCGCGTTTAGCAGCATAAAGCGCCAGATCCGCCTGGTTCAGCAGCTGCTGCATGTCCGGGACCTTCTGCCAGGTCGACAGGGTGGTGCCGGCACTGGCGGAAATCCTGCAGGTCTGGGCGCCAAAGGGAATTGGCTCCTCCAATTGCTGAATCAGCCGCTTGGCAATGGCCGCCAGCCGCGTGGTGTCCAGCACACCTTCGAGGATCATCACAAACTCGTCACCGCCCACCCGGACCACAGTGTCCGACTGACGGGTGCATTCCACCATGATCCGCGCCGCCTGCTGCAGCACCGCATCGCCGGCGGCATGACCCAGCGTATCGTTCACCTGCTTGAAGAAATCCAGATCCAGATGCATTAGTGCAAATTCGCGGCCGCTGGCGATCAGCCGCCCCAGCACATGATCCATCGCCCGGCGGTTCTTGAGCCCGGTAAGAGTATCGGTAAAGGCCTGCTCCTCGGCGGCGATCTTGGCCCCCTGCAGACGCAGGTTCAGCTGGCGGGACGCCTCCATCGCGGCGGATTTCGCCTCCACCAGATAGAGCATCTCGATGGTCAGGTCGGTCGGCGAAAAATCGGCGCTGGTCAGATCGTAATCGCGCACCGCTTCCAGAACCGAGATCCCGAAGGACAGGTTGATGAACGCGCCCTGCCCGTCCGGCAGCGGCGTGCAAACCCCCTTCAGACCGGTCTGAGGCGCGTCACGGAACTGCAAATGCAGCTTGCTGCCGGAAGTCCGCAGCAGATCCTCCACCGAGCGCACCGAGCGCGGCCGCGACAAATCAAAGACCCGGAAGAACCGCCGCCCCTCCCAGCTTAGCTGCGGGCGCAGCTTCTTCAGGGTCGGCCCGGCAGAGACGATGCGCCCCTTGGGATCGACAATTGCGTACATCGGGCAGACCACACCTGCCATCCGGGTCAGCTGCTCGAGTGTCATCATAACGAGTGCGCCCCCAAATCAAACTCGCGCCCGGCAGCGAACTTGGTTTCCACCAGAGTAATGGAAATCACCTCTGCGCCGCCTTGGGTGCCGCTGTGGTCCAGGAAAACCAGGTCGCCGTAGTCATCGGCCATCGCCCGCAGAACACCCATCAGAACATAGGCATAGCCCGGCAGCCCCGGCTGGCAGATCAGCTCAAACTGCTGCGGCGCCTGCTCCAGCAGTTCCAGCGCGGGAAGATGCAGGTCCGAAACCGCCAGCCGCGCCCGGTCCGGCAGATCATCCAGCGAATGCAGGAATTCAACGTAGTTCACGCCGCCAAAGCGGAGCAATCGCCTCAGCGCCTCCACCTGAGGATTGGACACCAGGAAAGTGCCCATGTCCTCCAGCATTTCAGGCAGAGGGCGTGCCAGCACCTTTTCCATTGCCGCCAGCATCCGACCCGATTGTTCATCAGTGTAAAACAGCATTGCCTCGAACTCGGAAAACCCGAGCCCGGCCTCTTCCATAACCTCTTCCCAGCGGTCCGCTCCGTAGGTACTGGTCACAAAAGCCTGAATCGCCCTGTTGATCAGACCGTGCATGCAATGGCCCCTTTTTGCCTATGCCACAGTCTTGACGCCTGCGGGTTAAGAAAGGCCCAACAAAGCAAATTTGCGTGATTAATCGCGCGCATTTCCCCCGGTTTTTTCTTTTGAACCAGGCCCGCCGCCTTGCGCAGCGGACACCGGCCCTGTGCGTGTTACGATCCTAGTCCGGCTGCCGGGCTCTGGCCAAGCGGTTCCGGCAATGCAGCTTGCTTACCCGGTTCCGGCTTTCCCCTACTGGACCGGCTGGCGCCAAGAGGCAAGCCCGCAACGGGCCGTGCCTGCCAGACCGGCAGAATCTGACCTGCTGCCAGTCCCCCAACCAAAAAAGCGGAGGGTTACCCCTCCGCCTTTCCCGCGCAGCTGCCGGTTTCAGAAGTCTGTGGGCGCCCCGCCCTCAGCCTTGCGGCGGGCAACAAAATCCGCCAGTTCGCCGCGGATCGCCGCGTCCATCGGCGGCTCCTCGAAATCGGCGATGATTTCCTTGAACAGCTTGTGGGCGCGTTCCGCGGTCCAGGTGGCGCCTGCCGCCTCCCAGGCCTCATAGTTGCGCCAATCACTCAGAAACGGCTGATAGAATGCCTCCGCATAGCGGTCCTGAGTGTGCTGAATGCCGAAGAAATGGCCGTCGTTGCCGACTTCCTTGATTGCATCCAGGGCGATCTCCTCCGGCCCGGTGGCTGAGATCTGCGGCTGCATGTAGCGTTCGATCTGCTGCAGGATCTCACAATCCATGATGAACTTCTCGGGGCTGGCGATCAGCCCGCCCTCCAGCCATCCGGCCGCGTGGTACACCATGTTGGTGCCCGACTGCACCGCCGCCCACAGCGAGTTCGAAGTCTCCCAGATTGCCTGCCCGTCCGGCACGTTGGCCGCGCAAACCCCGGACGAACGCATCGGCAAGCCATAGAACCGCGCCATCTGCCCGGTCATCTGGGTTGAGCGCATGTATTCCGGCGTGCCAAAGGCCGGCGCGCCCGACTTCATGTCGACATTCGAGGTAAACGTGCCGATCACACAGGGCGTGCCCGGGCGCACATACTGAAACAGCGCAATGGCACAGAGGCTCTCGGCAATCGACTGTGCCACCGCGCCCGCCATGGTCACCGGCGCCATTGCGCCCGCCAGGGTAAACGGCGACACCACAATCGCCTGCCCCCGCCGCGCCAGCCGCAGGCAGCCGTCGATCATCGGGAAATCATGCTTCAGCGGCGAGGTGGAGTTGATGTTGGTGTACATATGCGGCTTGGCTTCGAACTCCTCATGGCTGAGCCCGCCGGCGATCCGCACCATTTCCATCACATCCTCGACCCGCTCCTTGCCCAAGCTGTAGGCGTGCATCGCCTTGTCGGTGAGGGTCAGCTTGTCATAAAGCACATCCAGATGGCGGACCGAGGCATGGATGTCCACCGGCTCCACCGGATAGCCGCCGGCGAAGTGGATGCAGTTGAAATACTGCGTCAGCTTCAGCAGGTTGCGGCACTGCTCGCGGTTGCCGGCCACCTTCTTGTTCAGCTCCATATCCCAGTAGTTGGGCGGCGAGGAGACATTGCCGAACAGGATATGGTTGCCGCCGAGCGGAATGGTCCGGTCCGGGTTGCGCGGGGTGATCGAGAATTCGCGGGGCGCTTTGCCAACCATCTCCATCACGAAATCCCGGTCCATTTTGACCAGCTCGCCTTCGACCTTGACGCCGGCCTGCTTGAAGATCCCCAGGGCTTCCGGGTTCAGGAACACCACGCCAATCTCCTCCAGAATGCGCATGGCGCCTTCGTGGATCGCCTGGATGCCTTCGTCGGTCAATGGCTCGGTCGGGCGGTCGATGTTGACCGGGATCTGCCACGGCATTTGCTCCAGCGCCGCACTGCCGCGCCGGGCCGCCGCGCCTGCCCTGCCCCCGCCCCGCCTCTTGCGCGCGCCTGTCTCTGCCATGCCGGTCTCCCCTAGATCCGAGTTTCCAAATGCCGATAGCCATTCACTGTGCCAATCTGCACGGTCCGAACCTGTCCGTTCCCGACCATCGCTGTCGTTTTTGCCCTGAAATCCGGCGGTCCAGACCATTTCTGTACACTTGTGCCCAGTGTGCCGCAGCAAAAACCGGCGCGCGAGAGCCGTGCGCCGGTGAAACAGCCCCGCCAGCCTAAGGTCAATGGAATCAGGAAGGGATCAGCGGTCGATCCAGGCCGGGATATGGCCGATGTCGGGCAGCACGATATCGGCGTGCGGCGCTAGGTCCTCGCGCAGCGCCATGCCTGTCAGCACCCCGATCCGCCGCATCCCTGCCGCGGCTCCGGCCTCCAGGTCATGCAGACTGTCGCCGACCATTGCGGTGCGCTCCGGCGGCACCCCCGCCGCCTTGCAGAAGGCCAGCAGCGGATCCGGGTCCGGCTTGGCACCATGGCCGCTGTCGCAGCCCGCGACAAAGGCGAAGCGGTCCAGCACACCCGCCCGCTGCAGCTGGCTCTTGGCGGAGACCTCGGCGTCGTTGGTCATCACCCCCAGCACCTTGCCGCGTGCCAGCAGCCCGTCGAGGAACTCCGCCAGCGGCACCGCGGGTGCCAGCTCGGCCTCCGCCGCACTTTGGGCCAGGAACACCGCCAGTTCCTCAACCTCCATCTCCGCCACAAACGGTGCCAGAACCTCCGCCACCTCGTCGTTGGACCCGGCAATCACCAGACTGTCGGGGTTGAACGCGCGCCGCTCCAGGTCATAGCTGATCACCCCGGCCATCGCCGCCAGAACCTCCTGGTCGCCCTTGGCGAGCGTCTCAAGCACCCGGGCCGCCCAGCCGTTCCAGGTGGCGGCAAAGTCGAACAGGGTTCCGTCCTTGTCGAACAGGAAGGCATCAACGGGCATGGCGGGTCCTCTCCTCCGCGGGAATTTGGCGGAACCCTAGGCACAGCCCCCGCCGATCTCAAGTCCAGTTCACCTGCGCGCCGCCCGGCAGCGACATCCGCGCCTGCAGCGGCATCTCATAATCCAGGCCGTGGGAATCGCAGAACTGCATCACCCAGTTGTCGTCCATCGTTAAGAAATCGAGCACCGACCCCAGAAACTCCGGCTCCGCTGCCCGCGCGCGCAGATCCGCCGCGCTGGCGCCTGTTGCACCCAGAAACACCGGCAGCAGCTCATCATTTCCGGCCAGCCAGGCCAGGGCTTGCAGCGCCAGGGTCTCGGCGCCATCGGCGGAAATCCGCATGTTCTCCACACTCCTGCCGCATTGCGGCCAATTTAGTAAAAATCCGAAAGGGTTTCTTAACCAGTCTCAGCAAAACTTCCAGTCATAGGATTTGCAAGGGGCGAAAGGATACCGCGTGCAAGGCACTATCCTGGTCATCGACGGCGTCTCCACCAACCGCATCATGCTGAAGGTGCAGCTGGCGGCTGCCTACTATGACGTGGTCCAGGCCGGCAGCACCGCCGAGGTACTGCAGGCCGCCCGCCAGCACCGCCCTGATCTGGTGCTCACCGCGATGTCGCTGCCCGACGGCACGGCTGCCGGCGTCAAGCGCGAGCTGGCCGCGGATGAGACGCTGGCCGATCTGCCCGTCATCGCGATTTCCGACTGGGAGGGCTCCAAGGCCCGGCTGCAGGCGCTGTCCGAGGGCATCGACGATGTGCTGCAGCAGCCGGTGGACGACGTGATCCTGCAGGCCCGCATCCGCAGCCTGCTGCGCGCCCGCAGCGCCGACGAGGAGCTGAACCTGCAGCGCGATGCCTCGCACGGGTTCATTCTGCCGCTGAGCGACCGCTGCTGCGCCGAGGAACTGCGCAATGCCACCGTCGCTTTGGTAGCGCAGGATCCCCGCACCGCCATGGCCTGGCGCGACCGCCTCTCCGCCTGCCTGCCCTACGAGCTTCGCACCCATGCGATCAGCGATATCCAGGGACTGATGCAGGCACCGGTCGCCGATGCCATTATCGTTGAGCTGAATGAGGCCTCGGCCGGTCCAGGCCTGCGGCTGCTGGCCGACCTGCGCGCCCGCGCCGCCACCCGCCAGACGGTGGTGATCGCGGTGCCCAATCCGGCCGATCCGCAGATCGCCGCCGAGGCGCTGGACCGCGGCGCCCATGACGTGCTGCAAACCGGTTTCGATGTCGAGGAGCTGGAACTGCGCCTCACCGCCCAGCTGCAGCACAAGGCCCGCAAGGACCGGCTGCGCGACAGCGTCCGCAACGGGTTGCGCGCCGCGGTGCTGGACCCGATGACCGGCCTCTACAACCGCCGCTATGCCAAGCCGTTCCTGGACCGGGTGGCGCATTCCGCCGCCGCCAATGGCGAGAAATTCGCCGTCATGCTGGCCGATCTCGACCATTTCAAGCGGATCAACGATGTCTACGGCCACCCTGCCGGCGACGCGGTGCTGATCGAGGCCGCCCGCCGTATGCAGCAAGTGCTGGGCCCGGCGGATCTGCTGGCCCGGGTCGGCGGTGAGGAGTTCATGGCCGTCCTGCCCGGCGCCAGCGAGGCCGAGGCCGGCGTCGCCGCCGTTGCCCTGTGCAACGCAATCAACGGCACCCCTTTCGAAGTCCCCGGCGCCGCGGAACCGGTCCAGGTCACCATCAGCATAGGCGCGGTGATGGGCGGCGGCGGTCAGGACGGCAGCGCCGCGGCACTGGTCGAGAAGGCGGATCAGGCGCTCTATAATGCCAAGCACGCCGGCCGCAATCAGGTCACCTTATCCAAAGAATGCACCGTGGCCGCCTGAGGCCTGCGCACGCATCCGGTCAAGAAATGCGGCAGCCGCAACCGGCTGCCTTTCAGGTGAGTGGCGCTGTCCAATATCTGCCGCGGGCGGATCAATCCCGCCCGTGCCCAGACCTGTGCCAATGCTTGCCGCGCCGCTGCATCCTGTCTTCCATACGGTCAGCAAAGGCGGCGCGCTCCTCCGGCGTCATCGCCTCCATCTTACTCACCCAGGCATCCTGCACTTTAGAGTGGAAGGCGTGGCGCGCGTCCGCCTGGCTGCGCAGCATGTCCCGCAGCGCTGCGGCGTCGAAACTGCCGCTGCGCAACGCCGCGATCACCGCCTCACCCTCGGCATGGCGGCGCTCGAAGTAACTGCCGTGATGCCCCCCCGCCTGCTGCCGCAACTCCTTCCGGGTATCGCGGTCCAGCTCGCGGAAGATCATCGCACCCACCGACGGCGGCCGCTGCCAGTGCCGGTCCGAGCCGGAGAACCGCCAGGCCGCACCGGCCGCGATGCCGATCACCGCGAGGTTCAGCGCCAGCGAGGCCGCCAGCAGAAGTTTCAGCCACAGCTTCATTCCGGGTTTGCCCTCCGCACTCATTGCAGGTCCTCGCTCAGCATCAGCGCCATGTCATAGCTCTCATCGGCGAACGCGGTGCTGGTGTTCTCATATCCGGCCAGCGCCACCGGGTCCGGCACAAAGGAGGGCGGCGCGATTCCGATCCACAGGCCCGCCGCGCTGGCCGCCGCCAGTCCGCCCATCGCAGGCCAGCCGCCGATCGCCTCGATCAGCTGCCGCCACAGCGGCTGGCGCACCGCCCGCTCAGGCCACGCGGCCCGGAAGCCCGCTTGCTCGCGTGCCGCATCGGCCAGAATGGCAGCGTTCAGCGGCGCCGGCATCCCGGGCCGCTGGCTGCGTGCCGCAGCAAACAGATCCTCCAGCTCCTCCAGTGCCTTATCCGTGTCAGCCATCGCTATACCCCAACTCTTCGCGCCGCCCGGCCAAAGCCGCAGCCAGCGCCCGTTTGCCCCGGGCGGTCAGACTCTCGACCGCCTCGACGCTGATGTCCATGATCCCGGCGATCTCCGGGTTCGAAAGCTCTTCCAGATGCCGCAGCACCACCGCCTGGCGCTGGCGCTCCGGCAATTGCATCAGGGCGGCCTGCAGCGCATCCTGCCGCGCGCCCTCCTGCATCTGCTCCGCCGCCGAGCGGCCCGGGTCCGGCGGCTCCGGCACCGCATCCAGATCCGCATGGCCGCCGCGGGCGCGCCGCTTGCGGTCGATGCACAGGTTCATCGCCACCCGGTACAGCCAGGTCGAGACCTGCGCCTGCCCCGGCTGCCACTGCGGCGCCATCTTCCACAGCCGCAGCATGGCCTCCTGGGTCACGTCCTCGGCCTCGGCTCGGTTTCCCATCACCCGCATTGCCACACCAAAGACCCTTGGCCCCAGCCGCGCGGTCAGCTCCGCCGCTGCCCGGCTGTCGCCATTGGCATACAGCACCATAAGCGCATCGCCGGAGACCTCCTCCGCGGCTGCGCTCATGGCATCCGGACCCCCAGAAGGGGCCCGGCGCCGCGATATTTCCGTCTTATGCAGCACGCGTCAGCGATCAGTTCTGCTCCGTGTTATTCCCTTGACCGTACCCATGGCCATGCATCCCGCCGCGATGCATCCGGGCATTCTCGAATTCCGCCTTGGAGATACCGCCGCTGCCATCGGCATCCATGCGGTCAAACATCTTGCCCGCCCGGCGCGGCTGCGGCAGCTCTTCCTTAGTCAACGCTCCATCCTTGTCGGTGTCAAAGCGTTCCAGCATCCAGGCGGCCCGCTCATTGGCGTGCTCCCGCGCCCGCGCCTGCATTTCTTCCAGCGTCAGCTTGCCGTCGCCATCGGCGTCCGCCTCGGCAAAATGCGCGTCCTTCATGGCCTCAATCTCGGCCCTGGTGACCTCGCCATTGCCGTCCGCGTCGATTTCCTCAAAGGACATCCTCGGCCCATGATGCCCGAACCCCTGCGCCAGGGCAGCGCCGCTTGCAGTCACAGCAGCTGCGGCAACGATCGCGGCGATGAACGTGACGTGTTTCATATCGTCTTTCCTTTGTCCTGCGGCAGCCTCTTGCTGCCTGATACATAGGAGAAACGCACACCCGCCGCAGATCCGTCGCAGAATCCAGAATATTTTTCCCAGCCCCCGCACGTTGCGGCAAACCGGCGCAGAAATCGGGCTTTCCCCTTTCCCGCGCCAGCTGAAGCGCGCAAAGATATGCCCAGCACACAGGATATTTTCATGACCGAGTCCCCCGCCGTTACGGCCCCCGAAACAGAGAACGACCGGCCCACCATGCCCGCCCTGGCCAAAGGCTGGCGCTGCAAGTGCCCCAACTGCGGGCAGGGCAAGCTCTTGCACTCCTATCTGAAAGTGAACAGCAGCTGCAGCCACTGCGGCCTGGACCTGACTCATGCGCGCGCTGATGACGGCCCGGCATACCTGACGATCCTGATCGTCGGCCACATCATGGCGCCCTTGATGCATGTGGTCTATTTCTCCTGGCGGCCGGAGCCTTTGGTGATGTTCACTGTGTTCACGATTGGCTGCCTGGCCTCTTCCCTCTATCTTCTGCCGCGGATGAAGGGGATCGTCATCGCCTACCAGTGGGCGCGGCGGATGCACGGGTTCGGCAAGGACACCCCGGCGGTAACAGGGCAATAACAGCATGAGCGACACATTTCTGAGCGGTGAAACCACCACTGACAAAACCGCAATCCGCAACGCGGCCACGGTCATTGCCATGCGCGGCCGGATGACCAGCGACCCGCAGGTGCTGATGGGCCAGCGCGGCGCCAAGGCCGCCTTCATGCCGAACAAGTTCGTTTTCCCAGGCGGCGCGGTTGATGTGGAAGACGCGCAGATCCCCCTGGCCTCGCCAATCTCCCCCGTCTGCCAGGAACGCCTGGCCGACAAGGCACCCGCTGACATGCACCACGCCCTCAGCGTCGCCGCGGTGCGGGAGCTGTGGGAGGAAACCGGCCTGATCCTGGGCGAGCCCGGCAGCTGGACCGGGGACATCCCCGAAGACTGGCAGAGCTTTGCCGCCACCGGCCATGTTCCTTCGGCTAGGGCGATGCAATTCGTCTTCCGCGCCCTGACCCCGCCGGGCCGCCCGCGCCGGTTCGACGCGCGCTTCTTTTTGGTCGATGCCGATCAGATCACCGGCGATCTGGATGATTTCTCCCGTGCTGCGGATGAGCTGTCGCATCTGCAATGGATCCCGCTCAGCCAGGTGCGCAGCTTTGACCTGCCCTTCATCACCGAAGTGGTGCTGGCCGAAGTCACCGCCCGCGTCCGCGATGCCGAGCCGCCGCAAAGCGTGCCCTATTTCCACAATAACGACGAGGCCAGCCTGTTCCTGCGCCTCAAGGGGTATCCGATGCCAGCGGACGGGTAACGTTCTCCAATCCGGAATTATCGCATAATTCCGGCTGCCCTGCTGCAGGCGCTGCCGGTCAGATCGCCAGAACCAGCACCAGGATCGACACGACCAGCAGCGCCATGCCCGCCAGCTCACGCGCTGTGACCTTCTCCTTGAAGAACAGCACTGAGGCCAGCAGCGACAGCAGCAGCTCCACCTGTCCCACCGCCTTCACATAGGCCGCGTTTTGCAGCGTGAAGGCCCAGAACCAGCAGAACGAGCCGCCCATGCTGGTCAGCCCCACCCAGACCGCCACTTTGCGCGCCGCCCAGACCCGAGCGATCTCGCCCTTGTCGCGCAGGCCCAGCCACACGCCCATGAACAGTGTCTGCAAGCTGACCACCGCCGCCAGCGTCACCGCCGCGCGGAATGCAGGCTCCAGATCGCCCAGCTGCAGCGATGCGCCCCGGTAGCTGACGGCGGAGAAGGCAAACAGCACCCCCGACCCCAGCCCCAGCTGCGCCGCGCGGTTGGTCAGGTGCCGCCACCAGGCGCCTGTTGCGTCCGGCGCCCGGGACAGGACCAGCACCGCCGCCAGCCCGATCAGGATCGCCACCCAGCCGCCAAAGCTGACCGGGTCACCGAGCACCGCCAGACCGACGATGGCGGTCTGGATCACTTCGGTCTTCTTGAAGGTGATCCCCACCGCAAAATTGCGCTGCTTGAACAGCGCCACCACGCAGACCGTTGCCAGGATCTGCGCCGTGCCGCCGATGGCGGCATAGATCCAGAATGCCGGCGGCAGCGGTGGCAGAGACCGTCCGGAGACCGCCAGATACAGCGCCAGCCCCGTCAGGATGAACGGTGCGGAATAGAAAAACCGGGCGAAGGTGGCTCCGCCCGGCGTCAGCGTCACGCTGCTGAGGACCTTCTGCAGCATGAAGCGCACGGTCTGAAAAGAGGCAGCGGCAATGGAAACGGGGATCCAGGCAAACATGCCCTTGCTTATGCGCCGTTATTCCCCCTGCTGCCAGAGCGGATGCGGCACCGGATCCTTGGCGCGCAGCAGGTAGTTGCGGAAAATCTGCAGGTAGTTGCGGTAGATATAGCCGTCGTTGGCTTTCAGGAATTCCGCCTTGCGGGCCTGGTACAGCTGCGGCAGGGCATACCAGGGCACGCCTGGGTGCATGTGATGAACAATATGCAGGTTGTTGTTCAGGAACAGGAAGGCAAGCGGCCCCTTGTCCTCGATCACCACGGTGCGGCCGCCGGCGCTCTCATGCGCCCGATGCTCCAGAAACGTGCGGATCTTCAGCAGCCCAAGCCCCATATAAGCTCCGGCAACCGCCGCCCACAGCGGCGCCGGCGACTGCAGCACCACCCAGGCCACTGCGGCCAGACCGATGAAGTGCAAAATCCAGTCGCGGACAATCCCCGGCTCCCCCCGGCGCGCCAGCCGCCAGTCGCCGGCCATGAAGCAGACCTGCCCCACCAGCGGCCCCAGCACCATCCGCCCCAGCAGCGTATTGTTCACCCGCAGCAGCGCCTTGCGCCAGCCGGGCAGCCGCGACCAGACCGCCGGATCCTGGAAATTGCTCTCCGGGTCGTCATAGGGATCGGTCAGCGCCTCATCCTCATGGTGCGCCAGATGGGTGTCACGGAACCGGCCGTAGGGGACCGCCATGCTCAGCGGAAAGAACATCAGCGCCTCATTGAGCCAGCGGCTGCGGAACGGGTGCCCGTGCAGTGCCTCATGGGTCAGCGAGGAATGCAACGCCGCCATCACGCCCAGCGCCAGCACCGTCAGCGCCAGGCTGATGCCGGGCAGCAGCCACAATGCCGCCAGCCAGCCGCCGTAACAGGCCAGGATCAGCGCCAGGGTGCCCCATTCGGCGCTGCGGGGCATATATCCGCGGCAGCTCTCAGACATGGCGCCGCCCCCAGCTGATCTGCGCCCAGACCCGCTCGTACACCAGGTAGACGGTAAAGCCGATGCCGGTGTTGATCAGCGCCATCACCCCGCCCGCCTTGACTGAGCCGGTGGCGGCCAGCCCCACCAGCGTCATCGAGACCAGCCCGAGAACGTTCCAAATCACCGCCTTCACAATGGAGCGCTTGCGCGTTTCCATATTGCCTCCTGCTATTCTTGGATAAGTGCTTGTTTCGAAACTACCGCGGCAGGAGGGTGTGCAGAATTCCGAATGCAGTTAACAAAATCCATCGAGCGTGATATTTAAAAACATATGATAGAAAATATCGACAAACGGGTGCGGGCAGAGCAGTTCCGGCAAAGATTGAACAGGGCGCTGCGCGACAGCGGCCTCAGCCAGAGCGCCCTGGCCCGCGCCGTCGGGGTCGACCGCTCCACCATTTCGCAGCTGCTGACCGATGAGGGCGCGCGGCTCCCGAACGCGCATGTGGTCGGCGCCTGTGCCGGTGCGCTGGGGGTGTCCGCCGACTGGCTGCTCAGCCTCTCAGACCGGCCCGAAAGCGCGGCGGAGCTGCTGGCCTCCAGCCTCTCCCTCACCGAGGCGCCGCGTGCCTTGGTGGATGAGCGGATCTTTGACTGGCATCAGGAGGCGGAGGGCTACAAGATCCGCCACGTGCCGGCTGCCCTCCCTGACATGCTGAAAACGCGCGCGCTGCTGGAATGGGAATACTCGCCGCACCTGGGCCGCACAGCCGGCCAGGCCATCGGCGCCTCCGAGGACCGGCTCACCTGGATGCGGCAGTCGCCGTCCGACTATGAAATTGCGCTGCCGCTCTTTGAACTCGACAGCTTCGCGCATGGCGTGGGCTACTACGAAGGACTGCCGGTGGAGGTGCGTCTGGAGCAGCTCGCGCAGTTCGAACGGCTCTGCGAGCAGCTTTACCCCCGCCTGCGCATCTACCTGTTCGATGCCAAGCGGCTCTACTCCTCGCCGATCACCATCTTCGGCCCGCTCCTCTGCGTGTTCTATGCGGGCACCCATTACCTCGCCTTCCGCGACAAAGAGCGGATCGCCACCTTCACAAATCATTTCGACAATCTGGTTCGCGAGGCGGATATAACTGCGCGGCAATTGCCGGGGCGGCTGCGGGCGCTCAGGGCAGCGATCAGCAGTTAAGACGAATTAAGCAGTTGTTCCGCCCGGCCGATACGCCGGGCAGCGCCCGTCCCGCTTCCCCACGGGGCGGACGCTGCTCTTTGCTTGCGAGATCCAGACCTCACACCTTCGGATCCGGGTTCTCCGTATGGCCGTCGACGGCAATCACCTGCCCTGACACCAGCCGCGCTGCGTCCGACCCCAGAAACACCGCCATATTGGCAATGTCGCGGGCTTCGACGAACCGGCCCATCGAAGTCCCGGACGCATAGCCGGCATAGACCTCATCCCGGGTCATGCCCTTGGCCGCGGCCTCACGTTCCAGCACGCCTTCCATCCGCGGCCCTTCCACCGCGCCGGGACAAATCACATTGGCGCGGATGCCAAACGGACCCAACTCCATCGCCAGTGTTTTCATCAGGCCGATAACGGCCCATTTCGCCGAACAATAAGGCGCCCGGTTCGGGTAGCCGTACTGGCCCGCGGTTGAGGACGTTACGACGATTGACCCGGCCTTGGCTGCCTTCATCAAAGGTGCCGCATATTTTGCGGCCAAAAAGCAACCCTCCAGATTGACGCTCACGCATTTGCGCCAGTCCTCCAGCGCAATGTCCTCGATCCGCGCGGTCGGTCCGGCGATGCCTGCATTGGCGCAGAGCACATCCAAACCGCCCCACGTGCCGGCGATCTCGGCAAACAGCGCCTTCACGCCCGCCTCATCGGTGGCATTCACTGCCGTTGTCCGCCAGCACTCCGGCAGGTCTGCCAGCGCCACGGCGCTCACATCCGTGACCCAGACCTGATGGCCGGCGGCAGCAAAGCCCTCCGCCATCGCACGGCCAATTCCAGACCCGCCGGCGGTGATCAGAACCCGGCTCATCGCGGAGCGCCAATCGCGCGGCCAAGCCCCTCGGGTGCCGGCAGCGCCGTATGGGCCTCCGCCAGTTTCGCCAAATTGGCCTCGATATGCGGCGCAGGCGGGGCGGAGCGGCGGGTCGCAAGATCCACATGCAACAGCATGTGCTCGCCGGTTGCCAACAGCCGCTCGCCCGAGAACATCTCGTGCCACAGATGCATCTTCTTGCCCGCGCCCATGATCACGCGGGTCCGCACCTGGATCGGGTCGCCTGCATGCACTTCGTCGATATGGCGGATGTGGGTTTCAGCGGTGAAATAGCTGCCGCCGTTGGCGATATAGTCCGCATCGCATCCGATGATCATCATCAGCCGGTCGGTCGACTGCGCAAAGGCATCCAGATAGCGGCTCTCGGTCATATGGCCGTTGTAGTCGGTCCAGTCCAGCGGCACCACGCGGCTTTGGGTCAGCACCGGCTGGCTCAAGTCCTCAATCTCATCAATCGAGCGCACCAGACCGGCCTCGCCCTCGCGGTTCAGGTCGTGGGCATTCTGCAGCGCACCGGCGCCCCAGTCGTTGTTGCCCAGCGCCCGCATCATGCCCACCAGGTTATCGTCCCGGTGCCGCTCCAGCTCACGGATCGAATACTGGCCGGACTGCGCGTCGGACTGGCCGGCGATCAAGTCCACCAGTTCGTCGGTGAACTGCGGGACATCCATCAGCTTGGTCCAGGGCCACTGCAGCGCCGGGCCGAACTGGGCCATGAAATGCTTCATGCCCGCTTCGCCGCCGGCCACCCGGTAGGTCTCGAACAGGCCCATCTGCGCCCAGCGGATGCCAAAGCCATAGCGGATCGCGTTGTCGATCTCCTCGGTGGTGGCAATACCGTCCTTCACCAGCCACAGCGCCTCGCGCCAGACCGCCTCCAGGAAACGGTCGGCCACATGGGCGTCGATTTCCTTCTTCAGATGCAAGGGATACATGCCGATGGCACTGATGATCTCCTTGGCGCGGTCAATGACACCGGCCGGATTGGCCCCGGTGGTGACCAGTTCCACCAGCGGCAGCAGGTAGACCGGGTTGAACGGATGCGCCACCACGATCTGGCCGGGGTTTTCACGCCCGTCCTGCAGCTGCGACGGCTTGAAGCCGGAGGTGGACGAGCCGATCACCGCATCCGGCGCGCAATGGGCCTGCAGTTCAGCATAGACTTTCTGCTTCAGGTCCAGCCGCTCAGGCACACTCTCCTGAATCCACTCGGCACCCTCGACAGCCTCCGCGATGGTGTCATGAAACGATAGCTGTCCCTCCGCAGGCAGCGCCACATTGCCCAAACCCGGCAGCGAGCGGCGGGCATTGTCCAGCACTTCACCGATTTTGCGTTCCGCATCCGGGTCCGGGTCGAACACCCGCACGTTCCAGCCATTCAGCAGGAACCGCGCGGCCCATCCGCCGCCAATAACCCCGCCGCCGATAATTGCCGCCGATTGCTCCACCATTGTCGTCCATCCTCCGAGGGACCCGGCCGCCGGGCCCGTGTGTTATTCCTTGGTCTGAAGCACCATCTCCAATGCCTCAGGGTCATAGCCGTTGCGGCGCAGCACTGCCTTGGCCTCTGCCAGGTCTTCTGCGCCCAATTCCGGGCTGCGCGCCAGAATCCAGCCCTGTTCGCCGCTTGGGGTGCCGACCACAGCAACCGAGTAATCCTCCGTCACGTCCAGCACCCAGTAATCGCCCCAGGTCAGCGGCAGCCAGCTCAGCCAGGAGACGAAGTTCACCTCCAGCTTGCCCGGCGCACGGACGCGGGCCACCCCCTCCGCCGCCTCGACCGGCCCGTCCAGGCCCTCGCGGCGGCAGCGGTTGACGACATTGATCCGCGCATCTTCCAGCGCGCTGTAGGTCGCTGTCACCCCTTCGCAGCCCTCTTCAAAGCGGTTGGGAAAGCGGGCGATCTCGTACCACGTCCCCAGATAGCGGGAGAGATCCAGATCCTCCTGCACCGTCATCGGCACATCCGTGTCCCGGTAGCCCTCAGCCCGGGCAGAGGCCGCCGCGGCGGCTATCAAAAAGGCTGAGGCAGCAACTGCCGGGATGAATTTGCGGAAGGTCATGGCCGGGATCTCCTGAATCGGGGCGTTGGATTTCATCACACCCCAACGCCCCGCGTCCTGAGCGGTTCCCTCAGCTAGCCGCCGGTGCGCGCTTGGTCAGCCCCAGCTGCTCGCGCACCTCCTGCGGCCCGATCACCCGCGCGCCCATGTTCGACACGATGGTGTTTGCGCGCTCGACCAACTGCCAGTTCTCCGCCAGCACCCCCTTGCCAAGCCACAGGTTGTCCTCCAGCCCGACCCGCACGTTGCCACCCGCCAGAACCGACTGCGCGGCATAGGCCATCTGGTTGCGGCCCAAGGCAAAGGCCGAGAAGGTCCAATCGTCCGGCACATTATTGACCATCGCCATGAAGGTATTCAGATCATCCGGCGCCCCCCAAGGAACCCCCATGCACAGCTGCACCAGCGCCTTCGGCTCCAGCACGCCTTCCTTCACCAGCTCCTTGGCAAACCACAGATGGCCGGTGTCAAATGCCTCGATCTCCGGCTTCACGCCCAGGTCGGTCATCATCTGCCCCATCGCCCGCAGCATACCCGGCGTGTTGGTCATGACGTAATCGGCCTCGGCAAAGTTCATGGTGCCGCAGTCCAGCGTGCAAATCTCCGGCAGGCATTCCGCGATATGCGCCATCCGCTCTGTGGCACCCACCATGTCAGTGCCCGCTTCCTTCAGCGGCAGCGGGTTTTCGGTGTCGCCGAATACGATGTCGCCGCCCATGCCGGCGGTCAGGTTCAGCACCACATCCACCTCCGCATCGCGGATCCGGTCCGTCACCTCGCGGTACAGGTCCAGGCGGCGGCTTGGCACCCCGGTCTCCGGATCGCGCACGTGGCAGTGGACGATGGCCGCCCCGGCCTTGGCCGCGGCAATGGCCGACTCAGCGATTTCCTTGGGCGACCGCGGCACATGCGGGCTGCGGTCCTGAGTGCTGCCGGATCCCGTCACGGCACAGGTGATAAAGACCTCACGGTTCATTTCCAGCGGCATTTGTCTTCTCCCGTCGATGTACAGGGTTTTGCCTCGGGTTATCCCCAGGCTCCTCCCCAGATTCTGATTTGCGCTGGCTCCGACTCTGCCGCAGCCTTTTGCGGCACAGTTTACACCAGGCGAATCGAAGTTGATGAAATCCGCAAAAAACATCCTGCAGCCCGAGAACCGGCCCCTGAAAACCGCGCTGCTGGTGCTGGACGAATGCAACACGCTGTCGTTCGCGGCAGCGGTCGACCCGATGCGCGCCGCAAACCGGCTGGCGGGCCGCGCGGCCTTTGACTGGGATTACGTCAGCGCCACCGCCGAACCGCCGATGCTGACCAGCGGCCTGACCGTGCCCAGCATTCCGCTGGCCCGGCTTGAGGGCTGCGAGCTGCTGATCGTCGTGGCCGGCTTCCAGCTGGCCCGCCACGCCACCCCCAGCCTGCTGGCCGGCCTGCGCCGCATCGCCGCCACCGGCGCCACGATTGCAGGCATCGACGGCGGCCCCTGGCTGATGGCCGAGGCCGGGCTGCTGGACGGCCACCCCGCCACCACCCATTGGGAAGACCTGGAGAACTTCTCCGCCCGCTTCCCGGACGCCGACGTCCGCAACGACCGCTTCACCGTGTCCGAAGGCCGCCTGACGTCGGGCGGCGCAACGCCCGCGATCGAGATGATGCTGCACATCATCGGCGCCCGCCACGGCGCGGGCTTTGCCGCACGGGTGGCCGGGCTGTTCCTCTACGACGGGCCCGCCGCCGAACCCCGCCCGCAAAGCCGGCTGGGCGGCCGCAAGCACAACGCGCTGACCGCCAAGGCCAACGCGCTGATGGAGTCGGCGCTCGACGAGCCGCTGCCGCTCAGCGCCATTGCCGAGACGCTCGGCACCAGCCCGCGCAGCCTGCAGCAGCAATTCCGCCTGCGCCTCAATACGACGCCGCAGGACCACTACCTGCAGCTGCGCCTGGCCGAAGCCCGCCGCCTGGTCACCGACACCAACATGCCGCTGATGGAGGTGGCGATGGCCACCGGCTTCACCTCGCAATCAAGCTTCGCCCGCGCCTTCCGCACCGCGCACGGCACCTCGGCCCGCGACCTGCGCCAGGAACAGGCGCGCCCGACCGCGCACTGACCCCGGCAGAATCCCTTTCACCTGGCTGAAAATATCCCGGGGGTGAATTGCGCCCCCAGCGCAAGAGGGGGCAGCGCCCCCTCCTCCGCCCGCCTCAATAAGGCATCGGATGCGCCCGGTGCGCAGCGTTGATCTCGCCCAGAACCTCCTGGCTCAGCTCCACATCCACTGATTTCAGCAGATGCTCCAGCTGCGGCAGATGCGTCGCGCCAAAGATCGCCGACGCCATGAACGGCCGGGTCCGGCACCAGGCCAGCGCCATATGCACCGGGTCCAGCCCGTGCCGTTTGGCGATTTCCAAATAGGCCGCGACCGCATCATAGACCCGCGGGGAATGCCGCCCCCCCAGCTCCGGGTTGATCGACTTGCGCGAGCCTTCCGGCACCGCCCCGTCCTGATACTTGCCGGTCAGGAGCCCGGTGCCCAGCGGCGAAAACGCCATCAGGCCCACGTTCTCATTGACGCTCAGCTCCGCCAGGTCGGTGTCATACATCCGGCAGAGCAGCGAGTATTCATTCTGGATCGAAGCCACCCGCGGCCAGCCGCGATCCTCGGCGATGCGCAGCCATTGCGCGGTGCCCCAGGCGCTTTCGTTCGACAGGCCGAAGGCCCGGATAGTGCCGCGCTCCACCTCGCGCTGCAGCGCTTCCAGGCAGTCCTCCATATTGGCCAGCACCTCCTCGCGGTTCTGGCCGGAGGGATCATAGGTCCAGTTCTGCCGGAACATGTAGCTGCCCCGGTTCGGCCAGTGGAATTGGTAGAGGTCGATATAGTCTGTCTTCAGCCGCTTCAGCGAGGCTTCCACCGCGGGCGCGATGGTCTTGGACGAGATCGGCGCGCCGTCCCGCGCATGCTTCATCCCCTCGCCGGAGTGCTTGGTCGCCAGGATGTAATCGCTGCGCCGTCCGGTCTTTTCGTTCCAGTTGCCGATGATCCTCTCGCTGTCACCGATGGTCTCCGCGCTGACCGGGTTCACTGGATACATTTCAGCCGTGTCGGCAAAGTTCACGCCTGCCGCCAGTGCCCGATCAATCTGCGCATGGGCCTCGTCCTGCGGCGTCTGGGTGCCAAAGGTCATCGTGCCCAGGCACAGCTCAGAGACCTTGATGCCAGTACGGCCCAACGGGTTCATTTTCATATCGCGCGCTCCCCAGTTCCGGATGTGCCAGCGACCCTAAGGCTCCGCCAGGGAAGTGCAAGCCGCTGCGGACACAGCCCCGTTTGCGCCGTTAACCATTTACCGGCAATCACAGCCGGATCACGCCCGTCTGTGATATTATTAAAATTGTCAGAAACCCCTGCAAAAGGAGTGAGCCATGACACTGTCTATGACCAAAAGTTACAAGGACCTCATTGCGGAAGCCGAAGCCGCGGCGCCTTCGCTCAGCCTTGCGGATGCGCTTGCGGCACATGGCTGCAAGGAGACCGTATTTGTCGATCTGCGCGTCATCCGCGAGATTGAAAAGACCGGCGCGATTGCCGGCGCATTTTCCTGCCCGCGCGGCCTGATGGAATTCTGGATTGATCCGGACAGCCCCTATCACAAACCGGTTTTTGCCGAAGACAAGGTCTTCGTCTTTTACTGCGACAACGGCTGGCGGTCGGCGCTGGCAGCCAAGGCCGCACTGGAAATGGGCCTTCCGCAGGTGTTCTATCTGCGCGGCGGTTTCAACGGCTGGATTGCCGAAGGCGGCCCTGCAGCCCCCTACAAGTGGTAAACATCCGTCCAGCCCTGAATTAATGCATCCCGTCGCTTGCGCCGCCGCTCATTTACCGGCAGCCTGCTCCCGAAATTCCGGGGAGCGACGACTATGCCGCAACAGATCACCAAGGGCGTCAAGGCGCTGCTGAGCGAAGCCAACAGCCTGGTTGAAACCATGCCTGTCGAAGACGCCAAGCAGGAGGTTCTGGACGAGAACTACGTCTTCATCGACCTGCGCGACATCCGCGAACTGCAGCGCACCGGCATGATCCCCGGCGCCTTCTCCTGCCCGCGCGGAATGCTGGAGTTCTGGATCGACCCGGACAGCCCCTACCACAAACCGGTGTTCAACCAGGACAAGACCTATGTGTTCTACTGCGCCAGCGCTTGGCGCTCGGCGCTGAGTGCCAAGGCGGCGATGGAGATGGGGCTGAAACCTGTGGTGCATCTTGAAGGCGGCTTCAGCGAATGGGCCAAACAGGGCGGCCCGGTGGTCCCCCGCGAGGGCTGAGCCGCGCAGACTGCAGCAGGCAGCCTGTTTCCTCCGGCGGCACGGCGCCTCCCCCTTACACGGTTGCTGTGCTGCACGGTAGCCCGGGTGCTGCCGGTGCTCCGTTTCCGCGTGTTGCAACGCTGCGGCCGCAAATCTTGGATCGAGACCTTTTCCAAAGCGGTTTTTTCCAGGCGCTGGAAGACGCGCTGGCCTTTGCCTGACAGCGCCCGCGCCACAGGTCACGATTGAGAACAAATAGGGAACATGCTATGTTCCCCCCATGCCGACTCACCTGCTTAACCGCCGCCGCCACAGCCCCCGGCCGGCATTGCCCCTGACGGAGGGGATTGCCCTGGAACACGGCCGCACGCATGAGGCCTGCGGCCCCGCCCGCCACCGCTTTGCGCTCTGGCTGGCCGCCGCCGCCCAGAAGGCCGCCAGGGCTGCCGCGCCGGACGCAGCCCCGGGGCCGGTGCTGTGGCTGCCCCCGCCGCGGGGCGGCCGCCAGCTGAACCCGGACGGGCTGGCCGCCTGCGCCAGCCCCGCCCGCTTCCTGTTCGTGCAGGCCGCCCGGACAGAGGATCAGCTCTGGATCATGGAGGAAGCCCTGCGCAGCGGCGCGGCGGCGCTGGTGGTGGCCGAACTGCCCGAGCCGCCCGCCATGACCCCGGTGCGGCGGCTGCACCTGGCGGCGGAGGCCGGCGGGCGCTTCGGCCCGGCGCCGCTGGGCCTGCTGCTGACGCCTGGACAGGGCGGCGCCCAGGGCATCGAAAGCCGCTGGCACCTGGCCCCTGCCCACAACCTTCTGGTCCATAACCGCTTGGTCCATGACCGTTTGACCGGCGAGGGAACAGCAGGCAGCCAAAGCTGCTGGAGCCTGCAGCGCCTGCGCGCCCGCACCCTGCCGCCCCGTAGCTGGCAAGTCCTCCAGGCCGCCGCCGGCGGCGCGCTGCGGGCTGTACCGGCGCCCCCGGCAGCCTCGGATCCCCCTCTGCCCTCCCAAGACCTGCCCAGAGGACTGCCCCTCCGCCTGCCCGATGGCAAGGCTGGCGCCCTCCCGCTCCCGCAGGAGGCCATGGCTGCGCCAGCGCCGCCTTAGCGGCTTTGGGCAAAAAGCCGGCGGCTGGCGGGAGCCCCCGCTGCATTGGGAAAGGGTGCACGGCCTTCACGGATGCACGCGGGAAAGTGAGCCGCCCCATCGGAAAACCCGGATAAGGTCAGACAGCAGGCCGCAAGAACGGATTGGGAACCCTATGCACACAACCCGGATACAGCGCCGCACCCTGCTGGCCGGCCTCAGCGCCGCACTGCTGGCGCCGCAAGCGCTGCTGGCAGCGCCCCTGCCGTACCGCCTGGTGCCCGAGGCCACGGATGTCCGCTTTACCTTCCTGCTCAACGGCCAGCCCCAGCAGGGCCGGCTTCCTGTGCGCGCGGCCCGCATCCGAATCGACCCGCAGAATCTGGCCCGCAGCCAGGCCGACATCACCCTCGACGCAAGGCGGGCCCGGACCGGGCTGATTTTTGCCACCGAAGCGCTGAAAAGCCCGGGCATTCTGGACACCGCCCGGTTCCCGGAGATCCGCTTCCGCTCCACCCGGATCCGCCTCGGGCCGGACGGGCGGCTGTCCGGCGGCGCCCAGATCACCGGCGATCTCACCCTGCGCGGCACCACCCGGGCCATCACCCTGCAGGCCGCTCTCTACCGCCGCCCCGGCACCGCGGCGGACGATCTGCGGGAACTGGACGTGCATCTGTCCGGCCAGCTCAGCCGCGCGGCCTTTGGCGCCACCGGATACGAAGGCCTGGTGGCCGACCAGGTCGGCCTCGCCATCAGGGCCCGCATCCGGCAAGCGCGCTGACCCCGCCTCAAGAGGAGCCGAAAAGCACCGCCGCGCAGAAATACGACACAGGTTTGGCGCAAAACGGCTGGCAATGCCGCCCCAGCCTGTCATGGTCGCACCGTTATGCGCCTGATCATCTCATTTGCCGCCCTGTTCCTTTCCGTCATCCTGCTGCAGCTGTCGACCGGAGGCGTCGGCCCGCTCGATGCCATCTCGGGCCTGACGATGAACTTCACCAAAGAGCAGATCGGCCTCCTGGGCTCTGGCCATTTCTTCGGCTTCTTTATCGGCTGCTGGTGGGCGCCGCGGCTGATGGGCAGCGTCGGCCATTCCCGCGCCTTTGCAGTCTGCACCGCGCTTGGCGCCATGGGCCTGCTGGGCCACACGCTGACCGATAACCCCTATGCCTGGGCCGCGATGCGGATGGCCTCCGGGCTGTGTGTGGCGGGCAGCTACACGGTAATTGAGGCCTGGCTCAACGCCAAGGTCACCAACGAAACCCGCGGCCGCGCCATGGGCACCTACCGGCTGGCCGACCTGAGCGCCTCGCTGGCAGCGCAGCTGATCATCGCAGTGCTGCCGCCCGCGGCCTATATCTCCTATAACCTGCTGGCGCTGCTGTGCTGCGCGGCCCTGCTGCCGCTGACCCTGACCAGAGCCAGCCAGCCGGAAACCCCTGACGCCCCGCGCCTGCGCCCCAAACTGGCCTGGCGCTGCTCGCCGCTGGCAGTCGCCGGTGTGATTGTCGCTGCGCTCAGCTCCGCTTCCTTCCGGATGGTCGGCCCGGTTTACGGCCAGGAGGTCGGCCTGGAGATCGGCCAGATCGCGTTCTTCCTCGCTTCTTTTGTGCTGGGCGGCGCGCTGGCGCAATATCCGATGGGCTGGCTGGCCGACAAATACGACCGCCGCTGGGTGCTGATCTGGCTGTCGGGCGCCGCCATTCTCAGCTGCGGCGTCACCATGGCGGCCAGCGGCACCGGCATTTGGGGCGTCATGCTGACGGCGGGTTTCTTCGGCTTCACAACCTTCCCGATATTCTCGGTCTCTGCCGCCCACGCCAACGACTTCGCCACCTCTGCCGAGCGGGTCGAGCTGTCGGCGGCACTGATGTTCTGGTATGCGCTTGGCGCCATCGCCTCGCCCTATGTCTCCTCGGCCCTGATCGACACCTTCGGGCCGCCGGCGCTGTTTGCCTATGTTGCCGCCGGGCATTTGCTGCTGATCGTGTTCGGCCTCAGCCGGATGCGGGCCCGCCCGGCACCGGAAGAGCGCACCAGCTATGTCTATGCGCCGCGCACCTCCTTTACCATCGGCCGCCTGCTGAAGCGGGCCCGCGAGCGGCGGTAGCGCCTGCGCCCCAATTTTTCACCGAAACCAGCAGCCGGGGTTTCCGCCGCGCGCGCCATGCGCTAGACGGGCCTTTGACGCATTACCTGGATGGATGGCATGGCACGCATTCTGATCACTTCGGCGATCCCTTACATCAACGGGATCAAGCATCTGGGCAACCTGGTGGGCTCGCAGCTGCCTGCCGATCTGTATGCCCGGTTCCAGCGCGGACGCGGCAATGAGGTGATGTTCCTCTGCGCCACCGACGAGCATGGCACCCCGGCGGAACTGGCCGCCGCCAAGGCGGACAAGCCGGTCGCGGAATACTGCGCCGAAATGCACGCCATCCAGTCGGAGATCGCCAAGGGCTTTGCCCTGTCGTTCGACCACTTCGGCCGTTCCTCCAGCCCGCAGAACCACGCGCTGACCCAGCATTTCGCAGGCAAGCTGGCCGAGGCCGGCCTGATCCGCGAAGTCACCGAAAAACAGGTCTATTCCCACGCCGACGGCCGCTTTCTGCCGGACCGCTATATCGAGGGCACCTGCCCCAACTGCGGCTATGAACGCGCCCGCGGCGACCAGTGCGAGGAATGCACCAAGCAGCTGGACCCCACCGACCTGATCAATCCGCGCTCCGCCGTGTCCGGCTCCACCGACCTGGAAGTGCGCGAGACCAAGCACCTGTACCTGTGCCAGTCGCAGCTGAAGGATCAGCTGGACGCCTGGATCGACTCCAAGAAGGACTGGCCGGTTCTGACCACCTCGATTGCCAAGAAGTGGCTGCATGACGGCGATGGCCTGCAGGACCGCGGCATCACCCGCGATCTGGACTGGGGCGTGCCGGTCAAGAAAGGTGATGAAGACTGGCCCGGCATGGAGGGCAAGGTCTTTTATGTCTGGTTCGACGCGCCGATCGAATACATCGCCTGCGCCGCCGAATGGGCCGAGGCCAACGGCAAAGCGGATGCCGACTGGCAGCGCTGGTGGCGCACCGACAAGGGCGCCGAGGACGTAAAATACGTCCAGTTCATGGGCAAGGACAACGTCCCCTTCCACACCCTGTCGTTCCCGGCCACTATCCTTGGCTCCGGCGAGCCGTGGAAAATGGTCGACCACCTGAAATCGTTCAACTACCTGAACTATGACGGCGGCCAGTTCTCCACCTCGCAGGGCCGTGGCGTGTTCATGGATCAGGCGCTGGAGATCCTGCCGGCTGATTACTGGCGCTGGTGGCTTCTGAGCCACGCGCCGGAAAGCTCTGACTCCGAATTCACCTGGGAGAACTTCCAGCAGTCGGTGAACAAGGACCTTGCGGACGTGCTCGGAAACTTCGTCAGCCGCATCACCAAATTCTGCCGCTCCAAGTTCGGTGAAGAAGTGCCCGCAGGCGGCGAATACGGCCCGCAGGAGCAGGCGCTGATCGACGAGCTGACCACCCGCATCCGCGCCTATGAAGGCCACATGGAGGCGATGGAGGTCCGCAAATCCGCGCAGGAGCTGCGGGCGATCTGGGTGGCCGGCAACGAATACCTGCAGTCCGCCGCGCCCTGGTCGGTGTTCAAGGAAGACCCCGAACGCGCCGCTGCGCAGGTGCGCCTGGGCCTGAACCTGATCCGCCTTTACGCGGTGCTGTCGGCACCCTTCATCCCGCACGCCACCGACACGCTGATGGCGGCGCTGAACTCGGACGACCGCAACTGGCCCGAGGACGTGGCGGCAGCGCTCTCCGCCCTGCCCGCAGGCCACGGCTTCACCGTGCCGGAAGTACTGTTCGCCAAGATCACTGACGAGCAGCGCGAAGAGTGGCAGACGCGCTTTTCCGGCACCCGCAGCTGAGGCTGCCAGCACAGACTTTATAAAGGGCCGCCCGCCGGGCGGCCTTTTCTGTTGGGTGTATCCCGTTGCGCCATCACAAAAATTAAATCTTACTAAAAAACTCGGATTGACATACCTGAGCAATTAATTCAGGAATACAGGCATTCCAGCCAGCCTGACTCGGTTCAGGCGAGCCCGAGTGACCTGTCATCAACCGAGATCGCCCCCATGCCGAACGGAGACAGCCGCCCCCGCGGCCCTCAAGTCAAGGAGCTGGAACAGGAAGACATGCGCCAATTGTGGCCGCAGGTCTTTGCGTCGTCCGGCGCTCTGTCCGGCTTTTGTCTGGAATGGCTTCTGGACAGGGCGGAATTCAGCAATGGGCGAAAGTCATGAACCAGATTGCCTCCAAGCCGGTGCCAACCACCGCAACCACCGAAGTCTTCCCCACCTACCATGCCGAGGACCTGACCCGCGGCGGCGTGCAGGCCCGCATCCTGCTGAACGGACAGATCTACTCGCTGCGCATCACTCGCGCGGGCAAGCTGATCCTGACCAAGTGAGCGGACGGCCATGAGCCCTGAGCAATCAACGCCCCGTGGCGGTGTGACCGTCGGCACCCTGTCCGATCTGCCGCCGCTGGAAGCCGGTGCGGTGATCTACTTGCGCCACTGGTTTTCCAGCAGCGAAACCCGCGAACAGATGCGCCGCGACTTCCAGGTGAACTTTGGCCCGGAAATGGCCGAATCCGCGTTCGAAGCCTTTGGCTATCTGTGCAACTTCTGCGCCGCCCACGGCCGCCGCCCGCTGGTACGCCACGGCATGACCTGCAAATGCCTGGGCGCGGATGAGAATTGCTTTGCCAACCTGCTGGCCTCCGCCGCCGAGGGCCAGCAGGACGACGCGCATATCCTTGCCTCGCTGATCGTCACCCCGCGCAAGGCGCAGGAGCTGACGCGGCTCGCCTCCGATTGCGGCCTGCTGATGCAGCAAATCATGAGTGCTCAGCTGCCGCCGCAGCCGGCCCGCCCTGCCAGCGCCACCCTTCATTGAATTCACAGAACCCAAGGACGCTTATCATGAAATCCCTGTTTTTCGCAGGCACAGCCCTGGCGGGCCTGACCTTTGGCGCCTCAGCCGCCCTGGCCGCTGACAAGACCGCGGTGCTGACCAACTATGCCAATATCGCCGAAGCTAAATACCAGGACAGCCTGGCCACTGCGCAGGTGCTGAAGGCCGCTGTGGACGCGCTGGTCGCGCACCCCTCTGCCCAGACCCTCGCAGCCGCCCGCACCGCCTGGATCGCCGCGCGCGTGCCCTATCAGCAGTCCGAAGTCTTCCGTTTCGGCAACGCCATCGTCGACGACTGGGAAGGCAAGGTGAACGCCTGGCCGCTGGACGAGGGCCTGATCGACTATGTCGACGCGTCTTATGGCGGTCCGAGCGACGAAAACACATTGGCGGCGCTGAACGTAATCGCCAACCCCAGCTTTGAGCTGTCGGGCAAGGCGGTCGACGCGGCCAAGATCACCCCGGACCTGCTGGAAGGCGCCCTGCATGAGGCCGACGGGATCGAGGCCAATGTCGCCACCGGCTACCACGCCATTGAATTCCTGCTCTGGGGCCAGGATTTGAACGGCACCGAACATGGCGCGGGCGACCGCCCCTGGACCGACTACGCCCAGGGCGAGGCCTGCACCAACGGCAACTGCGGCCGCCGCGGCGACTACCTGCAGGCGGCGACGGATCTGCTGATATCCGACCTGGAGTGGATGGCCGCGCAATGGGGCACCGAGGGCGACGCCCGCACCGCCCTGCTGGCCGACGAAAACGCGGGCATCACCGCGATGCTGACCGGCATGGGCTCCCTGTCCTATGGCGAACAAGCCGGAGAGCGGATGCGCCTCGGCCTGATGCTGAACGACCCGGAGGAGGAGCACGACTGCTTCTCCGACAACACCCACAACAGCCACTACTACGACGGGCTGGGGGTGCAGAACGTCTATCTGGGCGAATACGTCCGGGTGAACGGCGAATTGGTCTCCGGGCCTTCCCTGTCGGATCTGGTCGCTTCCAAGGACGCGGATCTGGACACTGAGATGCGCGCCAAGCTGGCGGACACCATGCTGGCGCTTGGCCGCATCAAGACTGCGGCGGAGGCGGGCCTGTCCTATGACCAGATGCTGGCCCAGAGCAACGCCGCCGGCGAGGCGCTGGTGATGGGCGGCGTCAACGGGCTGATCGACCAGACCCGCTCTATCGAACGGGTTGTCACGACCCTGGATCTGGACGGCGTCGCCATCGAAGGCTCCGACAGTCTCGATAATCCCTCGGCAGTGTTCCAGTAAGAAAACCAAACTACCGGGCAGTGGCGGGCCGCAGTTTCTGCGGCCCGTATTTATTATCGAGAGGCAAATCCCAAGCGTTTCACTCTGGTTAAGACTTGAAGCCCAAGCAAATCTGTCGGATATATTGCCCAACGGAATCACTTGGCCATTTGCGCCACCGGGCAAGGACGCAAGCAGCATGATCGTTTGCCACTGCACGAACATATCGGACCACGACATCCGCGCCGCCATCGACTGGATGCGAAGCGCCGATCCCGAAACGATAATCACCCCCGGCAAGATCTATCACGCCTTGGGAAAATCCGCCGATTGCGGCGGCTGCATGCCGCTTTTCCTCGACACGATGCGTTCCAGCAGTAAGCTGGAAGTACCTGCGCAGCTTACGAATTTACGCGCAGCATCAATTCGGGAGAAAAGTAATGAAGGGCGACGCCAAGGTCATCGACTATCTCAATAAAGCGCTGCGCCACGAGCTGACGGCGGTCAGCCAGTACTGGCTGCACTACCGGCTGCAGGACGATTGGGGCCTGGGCAGCATGGCCAAGAAAAGCCGCGAGGAATCCATCGAGGAGATGGAGCACGCGGATAAATTGATTGAAAGGATTTTGTTCCTCGGCGGCCACCCGAACCTGCAGAAACTTGACCCGCTGCGGATCGGCCAGACGCCGAAAGAAACCCTCGAATGCGACCTTGCCGCCGAAGTGGACGCCCGCGCGCTCTACAAGGAAGCCCGCGACGCCTGCAACAAAGCGGGCGACTACGTCACCCAAAAGCTGTTTGAAGACCTGATGGCGGATGAAGAAGGTCACATCGATTTCCTCGAAACGCAGCTTGAGCTGCACGACCGGATCGGTGCCGAAAACTATGCCCAGCTCAACGCTACCAAGATGGAAGAGGTTGAAGACTAACCTGACGCTGGCTGCCGCTTTTGCGGCGGCCACGCCCCTTGCGGCGATGGACCTGGCCAGCCAGTACCAGGCAGAGCCGCATCTCTCCCCCCTTCCCCGCACTGACGCCGAACGGTCCCGGATCGGGGCCGTCACGTCTCCCGCCACGGATTTCACCGCGCCTGAACCGTTTGAGGATCTGCCCGCAGGCGCCGCCACCGTGCGCGCCCGGCCGGACGACGAGGCGTTTTCCCAGCATTCGGCGAACCTGAGCTTTGAACAGGAGCTGGAATTCAAGCTCGGCAACGGGCTGTTCAAGAAGATCTGGGTATTCTCGCCCGCCTCCACCAAAGCCTCCGACGGTCTCGGCCCGCTGTATAACGCCCGCTCCTGCCAGCGCTGCCACCTGAAGGACGGCCGCGGCCATGTGCCGGAGCAGCCGGAGTATGCTTCAACCAGCATGTTCCTGCGCGTCTCTGTCCCTGGCCCGGTGCCGCCGGAACTGCAAGAGATCGGGGATTATTTCGGCACCGCGCCGGACCCGAATTATGGCACCCAGCTGCAGGACTTCTCCGCCCCCGGCATTACCCCGGAATACACGCTGCAGGTGGCTTATGAGGAATTCGAGGTTGCCCTGAACGGCGATGAGACCGCCACCCTGCGCCGCCCCAGCTACACCGCCGCCAACCTTGGTTACGGCCCGCTGGACAGGGGTGCCATGCTCTCCCCCCGCGTTGCGCCGCCGATGATCGGCCTGGGCCTCTTGGAGGCGATCCCAGCCGCCGACATCTTCGCCCATGCGGATGAGGAGGACGCTGACGGCGATGGCATATCGGGGCGCGCCAATCTGGTCTGGTCGCAAGAGTTCAACCGCATCATGCTGGGCCGCTTCGGGCTCAAGGCCGGGATGGCCACGGTGCATGAGCAATCCGCCAGCGCCTTTTCCGGCGATATCGGCATTTCCACCCCCCTGTTCCCGGCACATGCGGGCGAATGCACCGGCCGGCAGGCCGCCTGCCAAACCGCCCCGCACGGCGGCGGTGATTCCCGTGAAACCGAAATCGACCAGCCGAACATGGATCTGGTCGCCTTCTACAGCCGCAACCTCGGCGTACCAGCCCGCCGCGGCACCAGCGACCCCCAGGTCCTGCGCGGCAAGCAGGTGTTCTACAAGGCGGGCTGCCCCGCCTGCCATGTGCCGAAATACGTGACCCACCGGCTGCAGGACCGTCCGGAACAAAGCTTCCAGCTCATCTGGCCCTACACCGACCTCTTGCTGCACGACATGGGCGAAGCGCTTGCCGACAACCGCCCCGAGGGACGCGCCACGGGCCGCGAATGGCGCACCGCGCCGCTGTGGGGCATCGGCCTGACCCAGCAGGTCTCGCCCCGCGCCACCTTCCTGCACGACGGCCGCGCCCGCACCTTGCTGGAGGCCGTCCTGTGGCACGGCGGCGAGGCGGAAGCAGCGAAAACCCGCGTGGTGGAACTGCCACCCGAAGACCGTGCCGCCCTTATCACATTTCTGGAGAGCCTCTGATGCGCGCCTTGGCCCTGACCCTTGCCCTGGCCGCGGCCCCCGCCGCGGCGTCGGAACTTTCCAGCACCATCACCGATCAACTGATCCTCCCGGCATTTGAAGAACTGGCAGCAGATGCAGCAGCGCTTGCGGATGCGGCAGAGAAAGACTGCGGCCCGCAATCTGAAAGCCTGCGCGCAGCCTACGGTGAAGCCTTCGACGCCTGGATCGCCGCCAGCCATTACCGCTTTGGCCCCACCGAAACGGACAGCCGCGCCTTTGCGCTTGCGTTCTGGCCCGACAGCCGCGGCAAAACACCCAAGGCGCTGGCCAGCCTGATCCGCAGCAAGGACGTCGGCATCAAGGACCCCGCCGGTTTTGCCAGCTACTCCATCGCCGCCCGCGGGTTTTATGCGCTGGAATACCTGCTGTATGATCCGCAGCTTTCCACCGCCGGCAGCGCGGATTACCGCTGCGCCCTGACCCGCGCGATCAGCACCGACATTGCCGCGACGACACAGGCCGTCAGCACCGATTGGCAGCAGGGTTTCGCCGCAGAAATGCGCAAGCCCGCAAAGCGTTACCGTACTGAAGAGGAAATCACCCAGGAGCTGCTGAAGGCACTTACCACCGGGCTTCAGGTGCTGGACGACATGCGCCTGGGCCGCCCGCTGGGCACCTATCAAAAGCCCCGCCCGAACCGCGCCGAGGCCCGCCGCTCCGGACGCAGCTTGCGCCATGTACTGGTATCGCTGAACGAGCTGGAGCCGCTGGCCCTGTCGCTCGCAATGGGGCACGGGGACTTGCAGGAAAAGATCACTGCCCGCTTTGACAGGGCCCGCACCAAGGCTGAAACCCTCGGGGACCCCGACTTCTCGGGCGTCTCTGATCCCGCAACCCGCTTCCGCATTGAATCGCTGCGGCAGGAGATCAAGGATCTGCGCGTGCTGATGGGCGAAGAACTCGGCCCTGCCCTGGGCGTCGCGGCCGGCTTCAATGCGCTGGACGGCGACTAAGCGAAAGGATGGATCAGTGACCTCGCGCCGCGGATTTCTGGCTGGCCTGATGGCCGCATCCCTCGCCCCGCAGGCCAGCTGGGCCAGCGCAGGCAGCCCCGCCTTTTTGTCCGCAGGCAGGGATGCCGGCGGCGCCTTTCTGCTGGCCGGCCTCACAGAGACTGGCGAGATCCTGTTCCGCCACCCCTTGCCCGGCCGCGGCCATGCTGCCGCCGCGCACCCCAGGCGCCCCGAAGCCGTCGCCTTTGCCCGCCGACCAGGCCGCTTTGCCGATGTGATCGACTGCCGCAGCGGCGCCGCCATCGCCCGGCTGGAGCCGCCTGCGGGGCATCATTTCTACGGCCACGGCATCTTCTCTCCGGACGGCAGCCGCCTGTTCACCACTGAGAACGACTATGAGACTGCGCGCGGTGTCATCGGTGTCTGGGATGCCGCGGACGGCTACCGCCGCATCGGCGCCTTCAGTTCGGGCGGCATCGGCCCGCACGACATGGCGCTGCGACGCGGCGCGCCGGGGCTGGTTGTCGCCAATGGCGGGATTGAGACCCATCCAGACAGCGGCCGCGCCAAGCTGAACCTGCCCAGCATGCGCCCGAACCTCAGCTACCTCAGCTTTGAGGGCGGCATACAAGAGCAGATGGAACTGCCCCGCGAGTTGCACCTGAACTCGATCCGCCATTTGGCAATGCGCGCCGATGGCACTGTTGGATTTGCCATGCAGTGGCAGGGTGATCCGGGTGAGCAGGTTCCCACCACGGGGCTGCACCGGCCCGGCAATGCGCCGCGCCTGATGGCGGAGAACGACGCACGGGTATTGAACATGAATGGCTATGGCGGCTCTGTTGCCTTTTCGGACGATGGCACCCGGATCGGCGTCACCTCCCCCCGCGGCGGGGTATTGCAAGTGATGGACACCGTCAGCGGCGCGCTGCTGCGCGAATACAGGATGCGCGATGTCTGCGGGCTGGCGCCTTCTGCGGGCGGCTTTACGGCCAGCACCGGCAGCGGCCAGGTCTTTGCAATTTCAGACGCCGGCCAGCACCGGCTACACCGTGCGGACCTGGCGTGGGACAATCACCTGATCCCCCTGCACTGACACTTTGCCAGGCTGCAAACGAAAAGGCGCGCCCCAGCGGTGCGCCTTTTCGTTTTGCGGCCTTGCGAAACAAAACCGAAAAAGAATGATGACTCTCCGCGCGCATCACGCTAAGAAACCGCTGCGAAAGGAAAGCAAATGGATGCGATTGGCCGTCAGAACGAGATCATCTCCCTCCTGAACCGGCAGGACCGGGTCGAGGTCGAGGATCTCTCCCGCCGCTTTGGCGTGTCCTTGCAAACGGTGCGCGCCGACCTGCGCGACCTGTCGGCGCGCGGCGCCCTGTCCCGCGTGCACGGCGGCGCTGTCCGGGTCAGCTCCGCCGCCAGCCAGGACTATGAGGACCGGCGCAAGCTGAATGCCGGCAACAAGCTGGCAATGGCGGCCCTGGCGGCAGAGCTGATCCCCGACAATTGCTCGCTCTCGCTCAACATTGGCACCTCGACTGAACAGGTTGCCCGTGCGCTGTCCGGCCACAGAGGCCTTACAGTTATTTCCAATAATATAAACATTATCAATATGATGATGGGCGGCCAGGCCAAGGATCTGATCCTGGCCGGCGGCACCGTGCGGCAGAGTGACGGCGCCATCGTGGGCGAGGATGCGGTGGACTTCTTCTGCCGCTATAAGGTTGATTTTGCCATCATCGGCGCCTCGGCCCTGGACGCCGACGGCGCGGTGATGGACCACGACGCGCGCGAAGTTTCGGTTGCCCGCGCGATCCTGAAAAACGCCCGCCAAAAGGTGCTGGTCTGCGACGGCAGCAAGTTCGAACGCTCCGCGCCGGTGCGGATCTGCAATGCGGCTGATCTGGACGTGGTGATCACCGACCGGCCGGTGCCAACAGAATTTGCTGAGGCCGCACAGGCCGCAGGCACCCGAATCCTCACCGCAGGACAAAACGAAAGCAGCGAAAATGACTGACACGCCCGTAACGGATCTTTTCATCATCGGCGGCGGCATCAACGGCTGCGGCATCGCCCGTGACGCCGCCGGCCGCGGCCTGTCGGTGACGCTGGCAGAGATGAATGACCTTGCCTCCGCCACGTCCTCCGCCTCGACCAAGCTGTTCCACGGCGGCCTGCGCTACCTGGAATACTTCGAGTTCCGCCTGGTGCGCGAAGCGCTGGTCGAGCGCGAGGTGCTGCTGAAGGCGATGCCGCATATCTCCTGGCCGATGCGCTTTGTGCTGCCGTTCCACAAGGACATGCGGTTCGACAGCGAAACGCCGACCTCAAAGCTGCTGACGACCTTCATGCCGTGGATGAAGGGCCGCCGCCCGGCCTGGCTGATCCGTCTGGGACTGTTTCTGTACGACAGCCTGGGCAAACGCGGAATCCTGCCCGGGACCGCCAAACTGGACCTGACAAGCGACCCGGCGGGCCGCCCGCTGAAAAGCAAATTCAAAACGGCGTTCGAATACTCCGACTGCTGGATCGAGGACGCCCGCCTGGTGGTGCTGAACGCGCGTGACGCAAAGGCCCGCAGCGCAGAAATCCTGACCCGGACTGAGGTTCTGTCGGCCGAGCGCCATGCAGATCACTGGCTGATCCGCACCAAGGACCACGCCACCGGCGCCGAACAGGAACACCGCGCCAGAATGCTGGTCAATGCAGGCGGTCCGTGGGTGGCCGATGTGCTGCATCAGAAGCTGGGCCAGAACAGCCGCGAGAACATCCGCCTCGTGCGCGGCAGCCATATCGTGGTGCCAAAGCTGTTCGACCACGGCCGCTGCTATTTCTTCCAAGGGACAGACGGGCGGATCATCTTTGCCATCCCCTATGAGCAGGATTTCACCCTGATCGGCACCACCGACGCCGACCACCCGGATCCGGACACCGCACCGGTCTGCACAGAAGCCGAACAGGACTATCTGGCGGCCTTCGCATCGGAGTATTTCGAGAAGCCGGTGACGCGCGAGGACATCGTCTGGACCTACTCCGGCGTGCGCCCGCTCTATGACGACGGTGCCAGCTCCGCCACCGCGGCCACCCGCGAATACGTGCTGACGCTGGATCAGGCGCAAGCGCCGCTGCTCAATGTCTTTGGCGGCAAGATCACCACCTACCGCAAGCTGGCCGAGGCGGCGCTGGCCAAAATCGGCGAGGTGTTCCCCCAGCTGCCCGCCGACTGGACCGCAGGCGTGGCGCTGCCCGGCGGCGATTTCCCGGTGGAGGATGTGGCAAAGCTGACATCGAAACTGGCCGCGGACTACCCGTTTCTCACTCCTTACTGGGCAGGCCGGATGATCCGCGCCTATGGCACCGAGACCTGGGAGGTGCTGGGCGACGCCAACACTGCCGGCGATCTGGGCCAGGACTTTGGCGCCACCATCACCGCGCGGGAGCTTGACTGGGCGATTGCCAGCGAATGGGTGCGCGCAGGCGACGATTACCTGTGGCGGCGCACCAAACTGGGCCTGCGATTGGATGAAGCCCAGCGGGCGGCGGTGGATGCCTACATCCAAGGCAAGGCTGCACAGCTCGCCGCATAAAGAATGTTTTGCCCGGCGGCACCGCCGGGCAGCGCCCGACCCTCCCCACGGGAGGGCACTTACGCACCCACCCAGGCTCGGGCGCTGCCCTCAGCTTTAAAACTCTACACCCTTCTGCGCCTTCACCCCGGCGCGGAACGGGTGCTTGATCTGGCCCATCTCGGTCACCAGGTCGGCGATCTCGATCAGCTCCTCCTTGGCGTTCCTGCCTGTCAGCACTACATGCGTCATCGGCGGCTTGTGCTCGACAAGGAACTCCAGCACCTCTTCCAGGTCCAGATACTCATAGCGCAGCGCGATGTTGATCTCGTCCAGCAGCACCATGGTGTTGCGCTCGTCCAGGATCATCTCCTTGGCCTTTTCCCAGCCCTTCTGGGCCGCGGCAATGTCGCGGGCCTTGTCCTGGGTTTCCCAGGTGAACCCCTCGCCCATCGCGTAGAACTGGCAGAGATCGCTGAAGTTTTCCTCGATCAGCGTCCGCTCGCCAGTCTGCCAGGCGCCCTTGATGAACTGCACCACGGCTGACGGCATCCCATGCGCGATGCAGCGCATGATCATCCCGAACCCTGAGGAGGATTTGCCCTTGCCCGGCCCGGTGTGGACGATGATCAGGCCCTTCTCGCCCTCCTTGGTCTTCATCATCCGGTCGCGCGCGGCCTTTTTCTTGGCCATCTTGGAGGCGTGACGGGCGGCTTCTTCCTCTGAGATGCCGGTTTCAGACTTTTCGCTCATGGGGGCTCTCCAGCTGTTTGACCCCATGTCTTGACAAAGAAGGGCGCGATAGCGCAAGGGGGTTTCGCTGGTTCCTGCGAAAGCAGGCGAAGAGGGAATGTGAAGGCCGCCAAATTTCTTTGGATTGCCGAAGCACAGCCGCCCCCGCGACCGTGACCGGATGAGGCCGCCATGCCACTGGGAAAGCCCCGGGAAGGCAGGATGGCCGGCAAGGCGCCGCAGCCTTGGCATCCGCAAGCCGGGAGACCTGCCAGCAAGAGAGAGATCAACGGGCGGGCGGGGTGTTCCGCGACCGGTTGAGGGCTGGCACGCTGCAGCCCCCTTTCGGCCATCCCCACGCCTGCCGCGACAGGAGACGCGCCGATGGCTGACGATATGGCAGACAAACCTGCCAGCACCCCAGGACCGGTCACGCTGACCGTTTGCCTCACCTGCCGCCGCGAGGGTGCCGACCCGGAGGCCGCCCGCCCCGGCGCCATTCTGCACGCCGCATTGGAAGAGGCCGGGATGCCCGAAGGCGTCCGTCTGCGCGGGGTCGAATGCCTGTCCTCCTGCAAACGCGGCTGCGCCGTGGCGCTGATCGGCGGCACCGAGCGCTGGACTTATGTCTACGGCGACCTCGACCCGGACCAGCATGTCCCCGAGATCCTGGAAGGCGCTGCAGCCTATGCCGCCACCGCCGACGGCGTTGTGCCCTGGCGCGAACGCCCGCAGACCTTCCGCAAGCAATCCGTTGCCCGCATCCCGCCGGCCAAGTTCTTCTCCGAGGAGTAATCATGAGCGACCTCAACAAGATCCCCGTCACCGTCATCACCGGCTTTCTCGGCGCGGGCAAAACCACCCTGATCCGCCACCTGATGCAAAACCCGCAAGGCAAGCGCCTGGCGGTGGTCGTCAATGAATTCGGCACCGCCGGCGTCGACGGCGACATTCTGAAATCCTGCGCGCATGAAAATTGCCCGGCGGAGAACATCATGGAGCTGGCCAACGGCTGCATCTGCTGCACCGTGGCCGACGACTTCATCCCCACCATCGAACAGTTGATGGACCTGCCGGAAAAGCCCGATCACATCGTGATCGAAACCTCCGGCCTGGCGCTGCCCAAGCCGCTTTTGAAGGCCTTCGACTGGCCCGCCATCCGCTCCCGCATCACCGTGGACGGTGTGATTGCCCTGGCCGATGCTGAGGCGGTGGCCAAGGGCCAGTTCGCCCCCGACCTGGACGCCGTCCAGGCCCAGCGCGAGGCGGATGACAGCATCGACCACGAAACCCCGCTGTCGGAAGTGTTCGAGGATCAGATTTCCTGCGCCGATATCGTTCTGCTTTCCAAGGCCGACCTGGCCGGCGACGCAGGCGTCGAGAAGGCCCGCGCAGTGATCGAGGCCGAAGCACCGCGCAAACTGCCGATCCTGCCGATGAGCGAAGGCGTCATCGACCCGCGCATCATCCTGGGCCTGGGTGCGGCTGCCGAGGACGATCTGGAGGCCCGCCCCAGCCACCACGACGGCCACCACGACCACGAGCATGACGATTTTGAAAGCATCGTTGTCGAAATGGGCGAAGTTTCCGACCCCGAAGCGCTGCAGAATGCCATCGTGAAACTCGCCCGCGAGCGCAACATCCTGCGCGTCAAAGGCTATGTCGCGGTGGAGGGGAAACCGATGCGGATGCTGGTTCAGGCCGTGGGCGAGCGCCTGCGCGCCCAGTATGATCAGCCCTGGGGTGCGCAGCCGCGCAAGACCGCCCTGGTGGTCATCGCTGAGCATGACGACATTGACGAACAGGCCATCCGCGCCGAACTTGGGGCCTGAAGCAAGTGAAATTGAAGCGTCAGAAATTGAACGGTCCAGCCCGGCGGCACGCCGGGCAGCGCCCGTCCCGCCCCCCAAGGGGCGGGCGCTTCGCTTCCTGCCCCGCCGGGCCGGGCGCTGCCCTCCCCTCTACCAAACGACCTTACAGGCAGGGAGCCTGACCCATGCACGTCGTCTTCCGCGAAAGCCACGGCCTTGACGAGACCGACACCCCGCAGGACCTCGGGCAGACGCCTGCGGACCTTGTGGTGCTGTCCTTTTCCGACAGCGATCTCGGCGCCTTCGCGGCGGGCTGGCACCGCGCGGACGGCAAGCTGCCCTCCCTGCGCCTCGCCAACCTGGTGGCGCTCAAGCACCCGCTGTCGGTCGACGTCTACGCGGAACAGACGCTGGAAGGCGCTAAGGGCGTTCTCGTGCGCCTGATCGGCGGCGAAAGCTACTGGTCCTACGGCCTTGCCACCCTGCAGGACCTGGCCCGCCGCAAGGGCATCGCGCTGGCGATCCTCCCCGCAGACGGGCGCGAGGACGCGCGGCTGGATGAGCTGTCCACCCTGCCCGTCTCCACCCTGCGCCGTTTGCAATCCCTGTGCGACGCCGGCGGCGCCGTCGCGGCTCAGGCTGCGCTTGCCCAGCTGTCGCTGGCGGCAGGCCTCTACGCAGGCCCGGTGCTTGGCCTCAAGACGATGCCGCAACACGGCTTCTACGACCCCGCCAAGGGCGTGCTCGCAGATCTGCCGGCGCAGGACAAGCCGCTGGTGCTGGTGAGTTTCTACCGGTCCTACCTCACCGCCGCCGACACCGCGCCGGTGGATGCGCTGATCGAAGAGCTGCGCGCCCGCGGCTATGCCGCCTACGGCACCTTTGCCGCCAGTCTCAAGGCGCCTGCCGCCGCCGATTGGCTGCGCGCGAAACTCCCCGAACTGGCCCCTGCCGCCATCATCAACGCCACCGCGTTTTCCTCTCAAGGCACCGACGGCAGCGCCTCGCCGCTTTCAACCACCGGCTGCCCGGTGTTCCAGGTCGCCCTCTCCACCGCCCGCAAGAAAGACTGGGCTGAAGCAGACCGCGGCTTGTCGCCCGCCGACCTCGCCATGCATGTCGTGCTGCCCGAGGTCGATGGCCGCATCTTCGCAGGCGTCGTCAGCTTCAAATCCCCGGGCAAAAAAGACCCGGACCTGCAATATTCCCGCTTCGCCCACCGCGCCGACGCGGATCGCGTCAAATCCGCCGTGGACCGCGTGGAGGGCTGGCTGCGCCTTGCCAATATGCCGAACGCAGAAAAACGCCTCGCGCTGATCCTCTCCACCTACCCGGGGAGAGACCACAACCTCGCCCATGCCGTCGGCCTCGACGCCCTCGCATCCTGCGACGAGATCCTGCGTGAACTCTGGGATCAGGGCTATACGGTGGAGCCGCAGGATAATACCGGCCTGCGGCTGATGAAGGAAACCCTCTGCGTCCCGCTAGCCGACTACAAAACCGCCCTCGCCACCCTGCCGCGAGACTTGCAGGACACCCTGGCCGAGGCCTGGGGCAGCCCGGATGAAGACGCGGACTGCCGCGACGGCGCCTTTCATTTCAAAGCCTTGCGTGCAGGTAACGCCCTGATCGCCCTGCAGCCCGAACGCGGCGAGGTGAAAACCCGCGTTGACGACTACCACGACCTCGACCGCACCCCGCGCCATGCCTATGTGGCCTTTTACCTGTGGCTGCGGGAGCAAACCGACGCGCTCATCCACATCGGCGCCCATGGCACGCTGGAATGGCTGCCGGGCAAGGCCGTGGCACTCTCCGGCGCCTGCTGGCCCGAGGTGCTGACCGGCCCGCTGCCGGTCGCCTACCCCTTCATCGTCAATGACCCCGGCGAGGCGGCGCAGGCCAAGCGCCGCATCGGCGCTGTCACCATCGGCCACCTGCCGCCGCCCTTGGCGCAGACCACCCTGCCTGAGGGCATGGCACGGCTCGAAAGCCTTCTCGACGAATATTCCACTGCAGACGGGCTGGATCCTGCCCGCCGCGACCGGCTGATCGGAGACATCCGGGCCGAGGCGCAGGGAACCGGCGTGGAGGCCGATCTCGGCCTCACCCCCGACACTTCCCCCGCCGAGGCGATCACCCGCATCGACGCCTTTGTCTGCGACATCAAGGAAAGCCAGTACGGCGAGGGCCTGCATATCTTCGGCACCGGCCAATGCGGTGCAGAGGAGCGCGCCGGGCTGATCGCCGCGCTGGACGGCAAGATCGTCACCCCCGGCCCCTCCGGCTCGCCCTTCCGCGGCCGCGCCGATGTGATCCCAACGGGGCGCAACCTCTTCACCACCGATCCGCGGGCGGTGCCGTCGCGGGCGGCGCATGCGCAAGGGGTCAAACTGGCGGAAGAGCTGCTGCGCCGCCACCTCCAGGACCACGGCGACTGGCCCAAGGGGCTGGTGATCGACCTCTGGGGCTCCGCCACCATGCGCACCGCGGGTGAGGAGTTTGCAATGGCGCTGCATCTTGCGGGCCTCGCGCCCAAGTGGGACGAAGGCTCCGAACGCGTCTCCGGGTTCGAGGTGCTGCCGCTCTCGATGCTGAACCGCCCGCGCATCGACGTCACCCTGCGTGTCTCCGGCCTGTTCCGCGATGTCTTCCCGGGCCTTGCCCAGATGTTCGAAACCGCCGCCGCCGCCCTTGCAGGCCGCGAGGAAACGCAGGCGGACAACCCCTATCTCACCGAAACCCCGCGGGTCTTCGGCCCCAAGCCGGGCCAGTACGGGCTGTCGATGAACCCGCATCTGGACGACTACAGCGACGAGGCCCGCGCAGCCGCGGGGGAGGCTTGGCTCAACGCCTCCTCCCACGCGATCGACGCCAAAGGCACCATCCATGACGCGCGCGAGGCGCTGGAAACCCGCCTGCAGGGGGCCGACAGCTTTGTGCACTTGCAGGACCTGCCGGAAACCGACGTGCTGATCGCCTCGGACTATGCCGCGCATGAGGCAGGCTTTGCCGCCGCCATGGCCCGCATCGGCCAGACCGCACCGGCGCTCTACCACCTCGACGCGACCCGGCCCGACAAACCGCAAGCGCGTTCCCTGGGTGAGGAAATCGCCCGTGTCACCCGCGCCCGCGCCGCCAACCCGGACTGGGCGACGTCGATGATGAACCACGGCTTCCGCGGCGCGGCTGAGATTGTTGCAACGCTCGATCACATGGCCGCCTTCGCGCATCTGGCGCAAGTGGTGCAGCCGCATCTGTTCGACCTCTATTTCGAGGCCACCCTGGGCCGCGATGATCTGGTCGACTTCATGGAGCGCGAAAACCCCGAGGCGCTCGCCGCCATGCGCGACCGCTTCCGCGCCTTGTACGATGCGGGCCTCTGGAGCACCCGGCGCAACTCGATCATGGCAGAGCTGGAGGGCGCGGCATGAGTGCCGCTGCCGAACCCAAGGTCTACGGCTGGTGCCCCGGCGCCCTGCGGCCGATGATGTCGGGCGACGGGCTGGTGGTCCGCGTGCGCGCACCGCTGGGTAAACTGTCGGTTACCCAGGCGCGCGGTGTGGCAAGACTTTCTGAAGACTTCGGCAACGGCCTCCTCGACATTTCCACCCGCGCCAACCTGCAGATGCGCGGCATCCGCGAGGAGGCGCATGAGGACCTGATCGAAGCATTGCGCACGCTTGGCCTGATTGACCCCGACGCCAGTGCCGAAGCCCGCCGCAACGTCCTGCCCGCCCCGTTCTGGGCAGAGGGCGACGACACCCATGCCATCGCCACCGGCCTTAGCGCCGCGCTGGCCGGGGCGGCAGACCTCACCCTGCCCGGCAAGTTCGGCTTTGCCGTCGACTGCGGCGCGGAACCCGTCCTGCAAGACATCGCCGCCGATATCCGCATCGAACGGTCCGGCGGCACTCTGATCCTGCGCGCCGACGGCGCCGGTGCCGGCCTGCCCGTCACACGTGAATCCGCCGTTGCCGAAGCCCTCGCCCTCGCCCGCTGGTTCCTGGAGCAAGGCGGCGCGCCGGAAGGCCGGGGCAGGATGCACCGTCTCATCGCGCGCCGCGGGCCGCCGGCAGCGCATGCCGCACCGGTGGCGAGGACCGCCTTCGCCGCAAAACCGGGTGCTGTCCCCGCAGGAACTCTTGCCGCTTTGGAGTTCGGCCAAATGCCCGCCGCCACGCTGGCGCAGCTGGCAGACCACGGTCCAATCCGCCTCACCCCCTGGCGGATGCTGCTGGTGGAAGGTGCCAAAAGCCTCCCGCCCCTGCCCGGCCTGATCCTGGACGCCACTGACCCGCGCCTGCAAGTGGTCGCTTGCACCGGCGCGCCCGGCTGCCTGCAGGCGCTTTCGTCCACCCGGGACCTTGCACGGGAGCTGGCACCGCATGTCCCTGCCGGGACAAAACTGCATATCTCCGGCTGCGCCAAGGGCTGTGCCTGCCCGGGCCCCGCGCCGCTCACGCTGACGGCCACCGGCGAAAACGAATTCTCCCTGATCCGCAATGGCACCGCCGCGGATCAGCCGCTAAAGACCCGCCTGAGCGCCAGCGCTTTGCGCGCCGCTCCCGAACTTTTGAAAGAGGGCAGCTGACATGCTCCACACTTATGAAACCGACGGCGCCGCGATCTACGCCGAAAGCTTTGCCACCATCCGCCGCGAAGCTGACCTTGCCCGCTTCAACAAGGACGAGGAAAGCGTCGTCGTCCGCATGATCCACGCCGCAGGCATGGTTGGCCTGGAAGAGCACGTGCGGTTTTCCGAAGGCATGGCTGAGACCGCCCGCGCAGCACTTGCCAAGGGCGCACCGATCCTGTGCGATGCTTATATGGTCAGCGAAGGCATCACCCGCCCGCGCCTGCCCGCGGACAACGAGGTGATCTGCACCCTGCGCGACGCACGGGTGCCGGAGCTGGCCAAGGAGATGTCCAACACCCGCTCGGCGGCGGCGCTGGAGCTGTGGCGCCCGAAACTGGAAGGCGCCGTGGTCGCTATTGGCAACGCCCCGACCGCGCTGTTTCACCTGCTGAACATGCTGAAGGACCCGGACTGCCCCCGCCCCGCCGCCATTATCGGCTGCCCGGTGGGCTTTGTCGGCGCGATGGAATCGAAAGAGGCGCTGATGGAGGACCTGCCGGTACCCTCGATGATCGTGAAGGGCCGCCTGGGCGGCTCCGCCATCACCGTCGCGGCGGTGAACGCGCTGGCAAGCTGGAAAGAGTGACCATGGGCAAAGTCATCTGCGCAGGGCTCGGCCCCGGGGATCCCGACCTGATGAGCGTCCGCTCGCACCGGCTGATTTCCTCCGCGCGCCACATCGCCTATTTCCGCAAGGCAGGCCGCCAGGGCCAGGCCCGCGCCATTGTCGAGGGCATGCTGGCCGACGGCGTCACCGAGCACGCGATGGAGTACCCGGTCACCACCGAGATTCATTTCTCCGACCCCGAGTACAACCGGGTGCTGGCGGAGTTCTATGACCAGTGGGCAGATACTCTGGCCGAGATTGCCAAAGGCGAGGACGTGGTGGTGCTCTGCGAGGGGGATCCGTTCCTCTACGGCTCCTACATGCACCTCTACACCCGGCTGCAGGGCCGCGCGGCGCAGGAGATCGTGCCCGGTATCACCGGCATGTCCGGCTGCTGGACCGCCTCGGGACAGCCGATCACCTGGGGGGACGATGTGCTGACCGTGGCGATGGCCACCCTCAGCGAGGATGAGCTGGCCAAGCGCGCGGCGGAAACAGACGCGCTGGTCGTCATGAAAATCGGCCGCAACCTGCCCAAGCTGCGCCGCGCGCTGGAGCGTGCGGGCCGCGCCGATGACGCTTGGCTGGTCGAGCGCGGCACCATGCCGGGGCAAACCGTGCAGAAGCTGTCGGAGATCGACGGCGAAGTGCCTTACTTCTCCATCGTACTGGTTCACGGACAGGGGCGCCGGCCATGAATGTATCGCAAAACGGCTGGGTGGTGATTGCCGGTCTCGGGCCGGGCAACGAGGCGCTGGTGACCCAGGAAGTCCGCGACGCTGTTGGCGAAGCGACTGATATCGTTGGCTATATCCCCTACGTCAAACGCATCGAGCCGCGCGAGGGGCTGACCCTGCACGCCACCGACAACCGGGTCGAGGTCGACCGCGCCACCCACGCGCTGGAAATGGCCGCCGAGGGCAAGCGCGTGGTCGTGGTCTCCTCCGGTGATCCGGGCGTGTTTGCGATGGCCTCCGCCGTGTTTGAAGCGTTGGAGAACAACGCAGAAAACCACCCTGACTGGCTGGATCTGGACATCAGGGTGCTGCCCGGCATCACCGCCATGCTGGCTGCCGCCGCCGCCATCGGCGCGCCGCTGGGGCATGATTTCGCGGCCATCAACCTCAGCGACAACCTGAAGCCGTGGAGTCTGATCGAGAAACGCCTGCAGCTGGTCGGCGAGGCCGGGCTGGCGATGGCCTTCTACAACCCGCGCTCCAAGTCGCGGCCGCATCAGTTTGCCCGGGCGCTGGAGATCCTGCGGGAGGCTTGCGGCGCGGACACCCTGATCACCTTTGCCCGCGACGTGACCAAACCAGGGCAAGAGCTGCTGACGGTGCCGCTGAAAGAGGCGACGCCCGAGATGGCCGACATGCGCACCGTGGTGATTGTCGGCAACCGCGACACCCGCCGGGTTGGCAACTACGTCTACACCCCCCGCTACGCAGCTGAGGGTTAAGCGGCGGGATGGGACAGCCAGGCCATAACCTCTGCCACGCTGCCCTTGATGGGGCGCTCGGGCAACTGCGGTCTGCCGATCATGATGACCGGCAGGGCGAGGTCGCGCGCGGCAGTGAGCTTGGCTGCGGCCCCTGCGCCGCCGGCGTTTTTGGCCACAATATGCGTGATGCCATGACGCTGCATCAGGTCTGTGTCCCCCGCCGCATCAAACGGTCCGCGGGCGATCTCAACCGTGGTGTTGGGCAGCGGCAAAGGGGCCTCCGGCGCGTCCACCAGCCGCAAGAGGTAGTGATGCTGGGGCTTGGCCGCGAAGGCCGCAAGGTTCTGCTTGCCGATTGCCAAGAACACCCGCGACGGGGTGTCGGGCAGCGCGTTGACGGCCTCTTCTATCCTGTCCGTGTGCAGCCATTGGTCGCCTTCCCCTGCCTGCCAGGCCGGGCGCTCAAAGGCGCACAGCGGCACACCCGCCGCGTCGCAGGCGTGGACGGCGTTGGAACTCATCTGTGCTGCAAACGGATGGGTGGCGTCGACCACATGGGTGATGTTTTCGGCCACCAGGTAAGCCGCCAATCCTTCTGCGCCGCCAAAGCCGCCCACGCGCGTGGGCAGCGGCTGGCTGACCGGCTCGGCGGTGCGGCCCGCGTAGGAAAACACCGCATCCGAACCAGCCTCCGCCAGTGTCCTGGCCAGCGTCGAGGCCTCGGTGGTGCCGCCCAGAAGAAGGATGCGTGTCATGTCTGATCCATGGCTTACGATAATTGGTCTGGGCGAAAATGGACTGGAAGGCCTGGGCGATGCAAGCCGGAAGGCGCTGGCAGAGGCCGACATGATATTCGGCGGCCCGCGGCATCTGGAACTGGCGGGTGCAGCCAGCAAGGGCCAGCCCTGGCCGGTGCCGTTTTCCACCGCCCCCGTGCTGGACCTGCGCGGCCGCAAAGTGGCCGTTCTGGCCTCGGGAGATCCGTTCTGGCATGGCGCCGGCGGCTCCCTGGCTCGGGATTTGAAGGATGGCGAGTGGGTGTCCTATCCGGTGCCGTCCACCTTCGCGCTGGCGGCCAACCATCTGGCCTGGAAGCTGGAAGAGGTGCTGTGCCTCGGCCTGCATGCTGCGCCTTACGCGCGGTTGCGGCCCCTGTTGGAAGCGGGCACCCGCGTCATCTGCACCATGCGGGATGGGTCTGCACCGGCGGAGCTGGCGGACTGGCTGGTGGCTGAGGGTTTTGGCGCCTCTGCCCTGACCGTGATGGAATGCCTGGGCGGGCCGCGCCAGCAGGTGCGCTCTGCCACTGCCGAAGGGTTCGATATTCAGGACATTCAGGCGCCCGTAGCCGTGGCGGTTGAAGCCGCGGGCAGCAAGGGCCTGCCGCAGGCGTCCGGGCTGGCAGATGATCTCTTCGCCAGCGACGGGCAGATTACTAAGCGGCCGGTCCGGGCGCTGACACTGTCGGCGCTGGCACCGCGCGCAGGCGAGGTGTTGTGGGACATCGGCGGCGGCTCCGGGTCTGTCTCGGTCGAGTGGTGCCTGGCAGCGCGCGGCGCACGGGCGATCACCTTCGAGCCGCGCGAGAGCCGGCTGGAGAACATCCGCGCCAACGCGTCAGCGTTCGGGCTGGATCACCGAATGAAACCCGTGCTGGGCAAAGCCCCGGATGTGCTGGACGGATTTGAGAAGCCCGATTGCGTGTTCATTGGCGGTGGCGGCTCGCAGGAACTGCTGAACCATCTGTGGGAGATCCTGCCAGAAGGCACGCGGCTGGTCGCCAATGGTGTCACGCTGGAAACCGAGACGCTGCTGATGCAGGCCCATGCCGCACGCGGCGGTCATCTGCTGAAGGCGGAAATTGCCGAGGCGGGCCCCCTGGGCACAATGCGTGATTGGCGCCGGGCACGGCCCGTCATCCAGTGGAGCGTCACGCGATGATCGTAGCAGGCATCGGATTTCGCGGCGCCGCAACGGCAGCAGATCTGCAGGCAGCGCTCGCGCTGACCGGCGTGCAGGCCGATGCTCTGGCCTCCATCGCGGAGAAAGCCGAAGCGCCTGCTATGCAGGCGTTTGCGCGTGCCACCGGGCTGCCGGTGATTGCGCTGCAGGAACAGGATATTGCCGGGGAGCAGACGCTGACCTGCTCTCCCCGGATCAAGGCGCGGTTCGGTACCGGCTCGCTGGCGGAAGCCGCGGCGCTGGCGGGCGCGCGCCACGGGGTGCCGGGTGCACACGCGCGCCTGCTTGTCCCCAGAGTTGTCACCGCGGATGGGCTTGCCACCGCGGCCATAGCAGAAAGACTTGAGCCATGACCGTTCACTTCATTGGCGCCGGACCGGGCGCTGCCGACCTTCTGACCCTGCGCGGGCGCGACATCATCGCCTCCTGCCCGGTGTGCCTGTACGCGGGCTCACTGGTGCCAGAGGAAATCCTGAGCCACTGCCCTGCGGACGCAAAGATCGTGAACACCGCGGCGATGGATCTGGAGGCCATCGTGGCAGAAATCAAGGCCGCGCATGAAGCCGGTCAAGACGTTGCCCGGCTGCACTCCGGCGACCTGTCAGTCTGGTCTGCCATGGGTGAGCAGCTCCGCCGCCTGAAGGCCGAGGGCATTCCCGTGTCCGTGACCCCCGGCGTGCCTTCCTTTGCTGCTGCGGCTGCCGCGCTGGGGACCGAGCTGACCTTGCCGGGCCTGGGCCAGTCTGTGGTGCTGACCCGCACGCCGGGCCGCGCGTCCTCGATGCCTGCAGGCGAGTCGCTGGAGAATTTTGCCAAGACCGGCGCCACGCTGGCGATCCACCTGTCGATCGGCAATCTGGACCATGTGGTGGACAGCCTCACCCCGCATTACGGTGCCGACTGTCCGGTGGCGGTGGTCTACCGCGCCAGCTGGCCGGACCAGCAGATTATCCGGGCCACTTTGGAGACACTGAAGGACTCGCTCGACGAGAAAATCTCCCGCACCGCGCTGATCCTGGTGGGACCGGTGCTGAAGGGAGAAGGCTTTGACGAAAGCTGCCTGTACTCCACCGACTACGACCGCCGCTACCGGCCGCAAAGCGCCAACAGCCCGTGGTCGAGCTGGAACCATGGGGACGATTAAGGCCATGACAAACTTGAACCCTCCCGGACTGATGATCTCAGCGCCCTCCTCGGGCACCGGCAAGACCACCGTGATGCTGGGCCTCCTGCGGGCACTGGCCGAGGAGGGGCTGACCGTTCAGCCCTACAAGAGCGGGCCGGACTATATCGACCCGGCATTTCACTTGGCAGCAGCTAAGCGCCCCAGTTTCAACCTGGACACCTGGGCGATGGACGGCGGGCTGCTGGATGCGGTCACTGCCCAATCTGCGGGTGCGGAAATCTGCGTCGGCGAAGGCTCCATGGGTCTTTACGACGGCGTGGCAACGCGCGGCCAGTCGGGCTTTGGCTCCTCTGCCGAGACCGCCAAGCGCATGGGCTGGCCGGTTGTGCTGGTCGTCGATGTGGGCGGTCAAGCGCAGTCTGCCGCGGCCACCGCGCTGGGGTTCAAGAATTATGACCCGGAACTGCCCTTTGCCGGGGTGATCCTGAACCGCGTCGCGAGCCCGCGCCATGAACGGCTGACGCGCCTTGGCATGGAGAAGGCCGGGATCAAGGTCCTCGGCTCCCTGCCCCGGCGCGGCGATCTGGCCTTGCCGGAACGGCATCTGGGCCTGATCCAGGCGGTGGAACATCCGGATCTGGAAGCCGCCATCGCAGGCTATGCTTCCTTCCTGCGCGAACATGTGGATCTGGAGGCGATCAAGGCCGCCGCTCTGGCGGGCCAGGCTCCTGCCCCGGCCAGCCTTCCGGCACCGCCCGCGCAGCGGATCGCGCTGGCACGGGATGCGGCGTTTTCCTTCACCTATCCGCATTTGCTGAGCGGCTGGCGCGCAGCCGGAGCCGAGATCCTGCCGTTCTCGCCGCTGGCGGATGAGGCGCCGGCAGCAGATGCCGATCTGGTCTGGCTGCCCGGCGGCTACCCAGAGCTACACGGCGGCACGCTGGCCGCTGCGGAAACCTTCCGCGCAGGCGTGCAGAAGCATGCCGAGACCAAGCCGGTGCATGGCGAATGCGGCGGCTATATGGCCCTGGGCGAGGCGCTTATCGACAAGGCAGGCAACCGCCACCAGATGCTGGGCCTTCTGGGCCTCGTGACCTCCTACGAGAAGCGCAAGTTCCACCTCGGCTACCGCCGCGCCATTCTGCAGGCAGGGATGCCGGGCTTTGGCGCGGGCACTGCGCTGCGCGGCCATGAATTCCACTACTCCACCATTCTGGAAGAACCCGACGCGCCGCTGGCAAACGTCATGGATGCCGACGGCAACCCTGTGCCGGAGACCGGCTCGATCAAGGGCAATGTGACCGGCACCTTCTTCCACCTGATCACGGGAGAGCATGCATGAGCGGTTTCGTGAGCTTTGTGTCCTCCGGCCCCGGCGACCCCGAGCTCTTGACCGTCAAGGCGGTGAAGCGGCTGGAGGCGGCGGATGCAATCCTGTTTGACGACCTGTCGTCCGGCCCGATCCTGAGCCATGCCCGCGCGGATGCCGATCTGGTGGGCGTCGGCAAGCGGGCTGGCCGCCCCTCGCCCAAGCAGGACCATGTGAGCCAGCTGCTGGTCGACTATGCCCAAAGCGGCCTGAATGTGGTGCGGCTGAAATCCGGGGATTCCGGCGTCTTCGGACGCCTTGAGGAAGAGATCACCGCATTGCGCGCGGCCGGCATCGGATTTGAGATCGTGCCTGGCGTCACTGCGGCCTCAGCAGCGGCGGCGGCCGCGAACATCCCGCTGACCCGGCGGCTGACAGCGCGGCGGCTGCAGTTCATCACCGGCCATGACGTGACCGGCGGGCTGCCGGACGATTTGAACATGGCAGCGCTGGCCGACCCGCACGCCACCACCGTGGTCTACATGGGCAAAAGCACCTTTGCCGCGCTGGCGGAAAAGCTGATGGAGGCGGGCCTGCCCGAAGAAACCCACGCGCTGGTGGCGCAGGGGGTCTCGACGCCGGAGCAGAAACTGTTCTGCCACACGGTGGGTGAGCTGCCGTCCGTTCTGCGCGCAATGGAGACCAAGGCGCCGGTGCTGATCCTGTACGGCCCGCTGGCGGATCAGGACATGCCCGGCGCATGACCCCGCCCACCGTCACCCTGTGCCGCACCTGCCGCGACGCGGACCCCGCCCTGCCAGTGCAGGTCGCCGCAGCGCTGGAGGCGGCCGGGGTGCAGGCAAGGCTGCAGCAGGTGGACTGCATGTCCGGCTGCAAGCGGCCGCAAACTCTGGCGGTGCGCCAGAGCGGCAAGACCGCCTATCTGTTCGGAGAGATCACCGCAGCGGACCTGCCGGACATTCTGACCTTCCTGCGGATCTATGCGGAGAGTCCGGACGGCAGCATTGCCGATGCCCGCCCGCTGGGCCGCCTGCGGTTCAAGGCGATTGCCCGCATTCCAGCCGGCATGGGCTGATCCGCCTGCCCTATGACGCTGAAGCACTCCGGATTGGCGGTTTCGTCCTTGACCAGACTCAGCCGCACGGGGCAAAACAATCCGATACGGTGTCTGATAGTGCCTAAGCACTGGGACTGAAACGGGAATGAGGACGGTGGACCAAATTGCGGCACCGAAGCCTCAACCGCCCCCGCGACTGTGAGCGGCGAGCGGCCTTCCAATATCCACTGGCCAAGGCCGGGAAGGAGGATGGCAGCAGCGACCCGCGAGTCAGGAGACCGGCCGTGTGAATGGACACAACTTATGCCGTCGGGTGTGACGGTAAGGAGGACGACAAATGACGACCAAAACACTTAAGGCTTCCGCCGCTGGCTCCACTGTGCTTCCGGCACTGTTTGCCGTGGTTCTGGGGCTGGGGATCATCACGCTGACCGGCCATGTTCAGGCATCTGCCCTGCACGACGCCGCGCATGACGTGCGCCACGCAACTGGCTTCCCCTGCCACTAAGGCCATGTTCAGTCGCATTCTGACCAGCGGCCTGTTCGCTGGTGCTGCAGCAGGGTTGATTACCGCCCTGCTGCAGCTGTATTTCGTGCAGCCCGTGCTGCTCCACGCCGAACTTTACGAGGGCGGCGACCTAGTGCATTTCGGCGCTGACCCCGTAACGGCCCATCCCGACCTGCCCGGCCTGTTCGCTGAGCCCATGCGCGATGGCCTCAGCATCATCTTCACCATGCTGACCTACACCGGCTATGCGCTGGTGATGGCAGCACTGATGTCGGTGGCTGAGCGCCAGGGCCATGAGATCAACGCGCGCACCGGCCTCTTGTGGGGGCTCGCGGGTTTCATCACCTTCCACTTTGCACCCGGCCTGTCGCTGGCGCCGGAAGTGCCGGGTGTGGCCGCCGCGGACATCGGCGCGCGCCAGATCTGGTGGACGATCACTGTTGCGGCTGCTGGGGTGGCCATGTGGCTGATCGCCTTTGGCGGCAACCTGGTGAGCTACCTGATCGCGGCGCTCCTGCTGATGGGTCCGCATATCGTCGGCGCGCCTGAGCCGGAGAGCTTCTCCGGACCGGTTCCGACCGAGATCGGCGCGCTGTTTGCCGCCCGCGCCTTTGGCATCGGCATGGCCGCCTGGGTGCTGCTGGGCGCCTTTACCGGCTACTTCTGGCAGGCTGAAGGCAAGCGCGAACACGCCGCAGCCTAAGCCCGCGCAGTCACTCCCCGCCGGCCCGAACCGGCGGGGCATTCTTTTTCCAGAGGATGACAAGATGTCCCGTTCTCTCGCTCTTTTTGCCATCGGACTGGTGTTCGGCGGCGGCATCGGCTTTGTGATTGCGGCCGGCAATGGCGTGACCTTTGACGGCCACGACCACGGCGACCCGGCGCACCACGGCGGCGGCCATGCCGGAATGGCAGCGCATGACCACTCCCAATCGGTCAGCCTTCCCGCAGGCCCGGACGCTCCCAGCGTTGCCATCCAGCTGCACAAGGACCCGATGGTCGGCTGGAACCTGCAGGTTACACCGCAGAACTTCCGCTTTGCCCCGGAAAACGCCTCCGCTGCGGACGCGGACGGCGAAGGCCATGCGCATGTCTATGTGAACGGCGAGAAACTCGCCCGCCTCTACGCCAACTGGATGCACATCCCCTCGCTGCCCGAAGGGGCTGAGGTGAAGGTCTCGCTCAACACCAATAGCCACGGCGCGCTGCTGGTAGCGGACCAGCCGGTTGAGGCAATACTCACCGTGCCGGCAGGCGGCGAAGGCTCCTGACCGCAATTGCAGGCTTGCAAGGACAACGGCGCGGCTCCATAGGGGGCCGTGTTTTCATGTGAAAGGCCCCGTCATGATTGAGCTTTCCCTGATCGGCATCGGCACCGGCAACCCGCAGCACATGACGCTGCAAGCGATTGAGGCGCTGAACGCGCAGGACCTGATCCTGATCCCCAACAAGGGCGCGGGCAAGGACGACCTGGCAGGGCTGCGGCGCGAGATCTGCAACCGGGCCATCCGGGGTGACGGTCCGAAGATCGTCGAATTCGCCCTGCCGGTACGCGACGAGGCAACCAAAAGCTACCGCAAGCGGGTGGACGACTGGCACGACGCCATCGCCGAGATCTGGTGGCAGACCATCACCGCCAACCTGCCCGAAGGCTGCAAGGCCGGGTTCCTGGTCTGGGGCGATCCGTCGCTGTACGACAGCACCATGCGGATTGCCGAGCGGCTGAAGAAGCTGGCTGAGATACAGCTGACGGTGATCCCGGGCATCACCTCGATCCAGGCGCTGACTGCAGCCCACGCCATCCCGGTCAACGAAATCGGCGCGCCCTTCACCATCACCACCGGCCGCCAGCTGCGTGAAAACGGCTGGCCGGACAGCGCCGATACGCTGGTGATCATGCTGGACGGGGAGTGTTCCTTTCAGGCCATCGACCCGCAGGGGGTGGAGATCTTCTGGACGGCCTATGCCGGGATGGAGAACCAGATTTCGGTCGCGGGCCCTCTGGCCGAAGTGACAGACAAGATCATTGCAACCCGCGCCGAGGCCCGGGCCGCGCATGGCTGGATCATGGATATCTACCTGCTGCGGCGCCGGTGAAAGGCGGGGTCAGCCGGAGAACATGTCCCGGAACCGCCTTTGCGTCTTCGGGCTGTCGAAGGCTTGGAACTTCTCCTCGACCATTGCACGCGCATCCCGCTGGTTCTGGTGCAGTACCGCTATCAGCGCTCCGGCGCTCAGCGCGATCTCCCGCGTTGCCGCCGGACTGCCTGCGAACTTCAGCAACGCCGCCTGCTGGACGGAGCAGTCATTAAAATCCCCCAGCGTATTCTGCAGCCTCTTCAAAGGCTTCAGAACTGCTTTCAGCTCTGCGCTCTCAAACAGGGGTTCAAACAGCTCCATCAGATAGCGCAGTTTTTTGCAGTTGATGCGCAGTTCATGCACCTCGCTGTCCGGCGTGTCCGCAGTAATGCCCGCTGCGATCCGGCAGACCTTGCTGTAGCGTTTCCAGATCAGCTTTTGTGCCAATTGCAACGCCGGGCGCCCGGCCTTCGGGCCCGGCGCGATCACAGCCGTTTCCGCGAATTCCGCCTGAAGCACCATGATCTGCCGTTTGTACCGGGCGCCGGCCAGATACTGGGCGAACCTCTGGTGGCCCTGCTGCCGTTCAGCCTCGAAGGCCCTGAACATCGCGTCCAGCCCCGGGTGCAGCTGCTCCGGCACCCGCGCATAGAACCCTTCGCGCTGCAGCAGATAGACATCCAGGTCCCGCAACCGCCCAGTCGCGTCCATCAGGCCGGAGAACGCCTGTTTCAGCCGCGCGGCGTCCCGGGTGGTGAACACCCCTTTGAACAGGCTCAGCACCGAACGGATGCGGCGGAGCGAAATCCGGTAGTCATGCAGGAATTCAGTATCGTGGTCCGCGGCAATGCCCGGCTCGTTCTGCCGGGCCACGCCAAGGCAGGAGCGGATGATCGCAGCCGCCGCCTCCAGCGCCGGCTGTTCAGGCGTCAGCGGAACCGGCGGTTTCAGCATGTACACCGTCCGGCCCGGCGCCAGCAGCGCATAGAGGGCTCCCGGAACGGCAGGGTCAGCCCCCAGGGCGGCCAGCAATTGCACGGCTGCGTCCCGCGGCTCTCCCGGCTCAGCCAGCACTTCCACCAGCGAAATTGATCCAAAGGCACCAGAGAAATGCCAGCGGAACAAGGCGCCGCGGCCTGCCTGTTTCCAGGTGAACCGATACCGCCTGCGCGCCAGCCGGCCCGAAGCCGCCGGCAGCAGGCAGCGCAGCGGAAACAGGCCGCTCAAGGCGTCCTGCACCGGGCCGGCGCGCAGATCGTGCAGGAAATTGCCCGTGCGTTTGGCGGACTGTGTCAGCACATACCCAGGACCCAGCAGGTGCAGCTTGCTGCCGCGCTCCACCAGCAGCCGGCCGCTGGACCGGACAGAGCCATCAAAGCAGTCCCAAGCCGTGAATTTCGCAAGCTTCCCCTTATTTTGCTTGCGGATTTGCAGGCCGCCCCGGCGCCCCGCCAGCTTCATCGCGCCCTCCGCAGGCGGTTGCAGCAGGAAAAGCTGTCCGGCTTCGGCCATGTCATTCGGGTCCGGCTGGGTTTCTGGAAACGGATCGGGCGCACTGACTGCGCCCACCATCAACCTAGGCCGGAAGCCTGCAGTGTGTAGGGAAAGCCCGAGGGAACGCGCCGGTGGCGTGCAGCGGAGTGGCGGGGAGACAGGGATTCGAACCCTGGGAACGCTCTCACGTTCAACGGTTTTCAAGACCGCCGCATTCGACCACTCTGCCACCTCCCCGGTCCGCCCTGCGGTTTAGGGCGCAAAGCGGAATGAGGCAAGAGGAAATCCATGCCGCAAGGGAAAACTGCAGGCCCCTGTCAACCGCGCGGATTTATGCCGCCCACGCGGGTTTCCCTTGTGCCGCGGCCTGTCAGGGTTTTCATGGCCGGAAGTGCAGGTTATCATGCCGCCAAATTAAGAAGACCGGGCATTCCGGCGGGGGCGCAGAAGCGCCGCGGGCACAGGCAAGGACGAAAGCATGAATGACACCATGTCGAAAGCAATGACGGCCCCGCGCGCCGCCGCGGCGGCCTTGGGCCTGCTGGTTCTGGCAGGCTGCGAGGACGGGCCGAAACTGGGCTTTCTGCAACCCAAACCCAAGGCGGAGGGTGCCGTTGAGGCCTCCAGCAGCACCAAGCTGGTGGAGCGCGACGTGGAGGCGCCCGATGTGTTCCAGGTGACCGAGGCGGGCCTGTGGGACGGCCGCCCCTCGATCGGCGGGGTATGGGTGGCGCATCCTGACACCAAAGACCCCGAGCGGGTGATCATCCGCAACAATGCCAATGGCCAGTTCGTGATCGGCGCGCTGTTCCGCCGCGAGCGGGAGATCCCGGGACCGCGGCTGCAGGTTTCATCAGATGCCGCTGCGGCCCTGGGCATGCTGGCCGGAGCGCCGGCTGAGCTGAACGTGACCGCCCTGCGGCGCGAGGAAGTCACGCCGGAACCGCAGCCGGATGAACAGTCCGGCGATGGCGCCGCTTTGCCGGAGGCCGCGGACGTGAACGAGGCCGCGCTGGCGGGCAGCGAGATCACCGAAACCGCGCTGGACCCGATTGCCGGTGCCGCAGCCGCAATTGATGCCTCTGCCCCGGCGCAGGCCGCACCTGCAACGGCAGAGCCCGCCGCGGCCCCTGCCCCAAAGCCGCAGAAGTCCGCGCTGAAGAAACCCTTCATCCAGATCGGCATCTTCAGCGTCGAGGCGAACGCCAAGCGGACCGCAAATATGATGCGCAGCGCGGGCATGGTGCCGGTGGTGCGGGAACAGTCCTCCAGCGGCAAGGCGTTCTGGCGGGTGCTGGTCGGCCCGGCACAGACCAAGACCGAACGCAGCCAGCTGCTGAATAGCGTGAAGGAAACCGGATTTGCGGACGCCTATGCTGTCACCAATTGAACGGAAAACCATGCACTTGGGCCACGCTCTGAAGTCGTCTTTGCGGCTGGCGCTGGCGGCGGGCCTGGCGGTCAGCCTGTCGGCGCTGTCGGCTGCGGCCTTTGATACCAGCGCGCGCGCGGCCTATGTGCTGGATGCGGGCACGGATACGGTGCTCTTGTCCAAGAACGCCGATGTGCCGCTGCCGCCGGCCTCCATGTCCAAGCTGATGACGCTGTATGTGGCGTTTGAAGCCCTGCGCGACGGGCGGCTGACGCTGGATGAGCGGCTGCCGGTGAGCGAGCACGCGATGAGCTATGGCGGCTCCACCATGTTCCTGGACACCACCGACCGGGTCCGGGTCGAGGACCTGCTGCGCGGCATCATCGTGCTGTCGGGCAATGACGCCTGCGTGGTGATCGCCGAGGCGCTGAGCCCGGATGGCACCGAGGCCGGCTTTGCCCGCTACATGACCAAGCGGGCCGAGGATCTGGGCATGACCGCCTCGACCTTTGCCAATTCAAACGGCTGGCCTGCCGCCGGGCACCGGATGTCGGTGCATGACCTGGCGGTCCTGGCCGAGCGGCTGATCGAGGACTTCCCGGAATACTATCCGCTGTTTGCTGAGACCACGTTTGAATTCGACGGCCGCGCGCCCTCCAACATCCGCAACCGCAACCCGCTCTTGAAGCTGGGGATCGGCGCTGACGGGCTGAAGACCGGCCACACCGAAGAAGCCGGCTATGGCCTGGTCGGCTCGGCCAAGCAGGGCGACCGGCGGGTGATCTTTGTGGTCTCCGGGCTCGACACAGAGCGCGGGCGCGCAGAGGAGGCCGAAGCCCTCGTTAACTGGTCGTTTCGCCAATTTGCCAAGAAAACCGTCGCCAAGGAGGGCGTCGCCATCGCCGAAGCCGAGATTTGGCGGGGGGCCGAGCGATCGGTAGGGCTGGTGCCGGCCGAGGATCTGGAAATCCTGCTGCCGTCGCTGTCCGCGAACACCATCCAGGGCGAAGTTGTCTATAACGGCCCGATCGAGGCGCCGGTGAAGAAAGGCCAGCGTCTGGCAGAGCTGGTGCTGCAGCCGGAAGAGCTGCCGGAGGTGCGGCTGCCGTTGGTGGCGGAGAGTGACGTTCCCGCGGGCGGCTTTGTGGTGCGGGTCAAGACCGCGGCGCAAGTGCTGATCAAGCAATTCCTGACCGGTCCCGAGGGGGCGCTGTGACGGCGGGCGGCAAGCGCGGGGTGTTCATCACTTTCGAAGGCATCGACGGCTCCGGTAAATCGACACAATGCCAGCTGCTGGCCGAAGCGTTGCGCGCGGCTGGCCGCGACGTGGTGCTGACGCGGGAGCCCGGCGGCTCCCCGGGCGCTGAGGAGATCCGCCGGCTGGTGCTGGAAGGCGACCCTGACCGCTGGTCGGCTGAAACGGAGCTGCTGCTGTTCATGGCGGCGCGGCGCGACCATCTGGAGCGCACCATCGAACCCGCTCTGGCAGCGGGCAAGGTAGTAATCTGCGACCGCTTTGCCGACAGCACCCGGATGTACCAGGGCCTGTCGCGCGGCGACCTGCGCGCCGCCGTCGACCAGATGCACAAGCTGATGATCGGGCGCGAGCCGGACCTGACACTGCTGATCGACATGGACCCGGCCGAGGGCCTGGCCCGCGCCAAGGGGCGGCAGGGCAAGGAGGAACGCTTCGAGGATTTCGGCGTGGAACTGCAAGAGAAGATGCGCGCCGGTTTCCTGGCGCTGGCGCAGGAATTTGCGGACCGCTTCCGGGTGGTTGATGGCGCCCGCCCGGTCGAAGACGTCGCCGCAGATGTGCGCCGTCTGGCGGAAGAAGCGCTGGAGGAAACCGGGGCATGAGCGCTGACGACGAACTGCCGCGGGCCGACCAGGCCGAGGGCGCGCCGCACCCGCGCGAAACCCTGCGCCTCATTGGACAGGATGCGGCGGAACGGGACTTTCTGACCGCTTACAACTCCGACCGGCTGCACCACGGCTGGCTGCTGACCGGCCCGCAAGGGGTGGGCAAGGCCACGCTGGCCTGGCGGATCGCCCGGTTCCTGCTGGCCACGCCGCCGGCTGAGGAAGGACTGTTCGGCGCCCCGCCGCCCCCGGAAACGCTGGACATTGACCCGGACCATCCGGTCTCGCACCGCGTTCAGGCACTGGCGGAACCCGGTCTGGCGCCGATCACCCGGTCTTATGACGATAAGGGCAAGCTGCGCAGCCAGATTGTGGTGGACGACATCCGCAAGCTGAACCGCTTCTTCGGCCTGTCGGCCACCGATGGCGGGCGGCGGGTTGTGATTGTCGATGCGGCTGACGACATGAACGTGAGCGCCGCCAACGCGCTGCTGAAGATGCTGGAGGAGCCGCCGGCACGCACCACTATCCTGCTGATCTCGCATCAGCCCTCGCGCCTGTTGCCGACGATCCGTTCCCGCTGCCGCACCCTGCGCCTGGGGCCTTTGTCCGCGCCGGACATGGAGGCGGCGCTGGCGCAATCTGGCGTCGAGCTGCCCCGGAACATGGACAATCTCGCGGCACTCGCGGGCGGGTCCGTCGGCGCCGCTTTGCGGCTGATCAATCTGGGCGGGCTCAAGATCTATGCCGAGCTGGTGCAGATCCTCGATTCGATGCCGCGGCTGGACCGGCAGCGGGCGATGGCACTGGCCGAGGCCGCTGCGCAGCGCGGCGCTGCGGCGCGATTCGAGCTGCTGCTGTCGCTGACAGAGATGGCCCTGGCCCGTCTGGCGCGCACTGGTGCAACCGGCGCGCCGCCAGCGCCGGAAGCGGCACCGCAGGAAGCAGCGATGCTGTCGCGTCTGTCGCCTGACCCCCGCAAGGCGCGTGCCTGGGCGGACCTTGCAGCAGAAGTGACCGCCCGCGCCCGCCACGGTCAGGCGGTGAACCTTGACCCCGCGGCGCTTGTCCTAGATACGGTTTTCAAGATGCAGGAAACCGCGTCGCGCTGAGGCTCCAAGCCTCCCGCGGCATATGTGGCGCCAGAGGATTCATGACCGAGACCACCCCACAGACCCCCCCTCAGATCACCGACAGCCATTGCCACCTGGACTTCCCCGATTTTGAGGGGCGGCTGGATGAGGTGATTGCCAGCGCGGCAGAGGCCGGCGTGACCCGGATGGTGACAATCTGCACCAAGATGAAGAACGAACCCTCCGTGCGTGCCATCGCCGAAGCACACGCACCGGTGTTCTATGCCGCAGGCACCCACCCGATGAGCGCCGCCGACGAACCGCTGGTCTCGGTGGATGAGCTGGTGGCGCTGGCAAAGCACCCGAAATTTGTCGGCATCGGCGAGACCGGGCTGGACTACCACTACACTGCCGACAGCGCCGAAGTGCAGCAGCAGTCCCTGCGCACCCATATCGCTGCTGCCCGCGACACCGAACTGCCGCTGATCATCCACGCGCGCGCGGCGGATGACGACATGGCGCGCATCCTGAGCGAAGAAATGAAGAACGGCGCATACACTTGCGTGATGCACTGCTTTTCCTCCTCCGCTGAACTGGCCAGGGCTGCGCTGGACCTGGGGTTCTACCTGTCGATGTCCGGCATTGCTGCCTTCCCCAAAAGCCAGGAGCTGCGCGATATCTTTGCCGCCGCCCCGGTAGAGCGCATTCTGGTGGAGACCGACGCCCCCTATCTGGCGCCGCCGCCCTACCGCGGCAAGCGCAATGAACCCGCCTATACCGCCTTTACCGCCAAGGTGGGCGCAGAGGTGTTCGGCCTGGACTACGCCGACTTTGCCGCACAGACGCAGGCGAATTTCGACCGGCTGTTCTGGAAAGCCGCCCAGTATGAGGCCGCGGCCTGATGGCGGAGATGCGCTTCACCATCCTCGGCTCGGGGTCGTCGGGCGGGGTGCCGCGGATTGGCGGCCATTGGGGCGACTGCGACCCGGAGAACCCGAAGAACCGCCGCCGCCGCTGTTCGATGCTGGTGGAGCGCGACGGGCCGGATGGAACCACGTCTGTGCTGATCGACACCACGCCGGACATGCGCAGCCAGCTGCTGGATGCAGAGGTAAGCCGCCTGGATGCGGTGGTTTACACCCACTCCCATGCCGACCACCTGCACGGGATCGACGATCTGCGCATGGTCTACTTCAATATGCGCCAGCGCATCCCGGTCTATGCCGACGGGGCGACACAGAACGACCTGCTGAACCGCTTCGGCTATGCCTTTGCGCAGCCCGACAACTCCCCCTATCCGCCGATCCTGGAGCTGCAGACGATCGGCGGCCCGTTCACCATCGACGGGCCCGGCGGCGGCATCACGTTCCGCCCGTTCGAGGTCAGCCATGGCTCCATCGACGCGCTGGGGTTCCGCATCGGCGGACTGGCCTATCTGCCGGATGTGTCCGAAATCCCCGATGGCGCCCTGCCGGAGCTGGAGGGGCTGGATATCTGGATCCTGGACGGCCTGCGCCGCACCCCGCACCCGACCCACTTCAGCTATCAGGAAGCGCTGGAATGGTTCGAAAAGATGGCGCCCAAGCGCGGCATCATCACCAACATGCATATCGACATGGATTACGCCACGGTCGAGGCCGAGACCCCGGACCACATCACTCCTGCCTATGACGGGATGGTGATCCGGATGGAGGTCTGAGGGGCGCTGGCGGCGCCCTTTTTCTTTTGAGGGATTTGAGGAAGCAGCGTGTTTCAAAGCCTGATTGACGTCATCCTGCCGGTGTTTCTGGTTGTCGGCGCGGGTTATGCGGCCACCGCCAGGGGCGTGCTGAGCCAGGACCACATCGAAGGGGTGATGAAGTTTGCCCAGGGCTTTGCCATTCCCTGCCTGCTGTTCAAGGCGATGGCGGAACTGGACCTCTCCGCCGGGTTCGATCCGCGGCTGCTGGCGAGTTTCTATACCGGCGCCTTCACCTGCTTTCTGATTGGCGTCTTTGGTGCCCGGATCCTGTTCAAACGGGACTGGGAAGACTGCATTGCGATCGGGTTCTGCTGCTTGTTCTCCAACTCTGTCCTGCTGGGCCTGCCGATCACCGAGCGGGCGTTCGGACCGGACAACCTGACCGGCAACTACGCGATCATCGCCTTTCATTCGCCGTTCTGTTACGGCGTGGGCATCACCGCGATGGAATTTGTGCGCAACCGAGGTGCAGGCGGGATCAGGACCGCGGTCTCAGTGCTGAATGCGATGTTCCGCAATGTTCTGATCCTGGGGATCACGCTGGGATTTGCAGTGAACCTGTCGGGGCTGGCCATTCCGCTGGTGGTGGATGAAGCGCTGTCGCTGATCATTCGCGCCGCCCTGCCCGGCGCGCTGTTTGCCTTGGGCGGCGTGCTGGTCAAATACCGCCCCGAGGGCGATATGCGGGCGATCCTGTTTGTCTGCTTCACCTCGCTGATGATCCACCCCGCGATTGTCTGGACCTTGGGGACAGCGCTGGCACTGCCGCAGGATCTGTTCCGCTCTGGCGTGCTGAATGCGGCGATGGCGACCGGGTTCAACGGATATATCTTTGCCAATATGTACGGGCGGGCCAAGCGGGTGGCGGCCTCTTCGGTGCTGATTGCCACGGGGGCGAGCATCCTGACGGTCTGGTTCTGGCTGCTTTTGCTGAGCTGACAGAAAGGTCAGCACCTCTGCCGCAATGTTTCGCGCGCGAAACATCTGGACAGAAAGCCTGACCTTATCCTTCAGATTTCATTAAGGAATTTCCGGCATCTGCAACAGACCCGCCCAGCGCTGCCCTTACTCGTCCGGCACATAAAGCTGCGAAAACGCGATGCGGACGGCCTCCGTCGCCTCCTCCCGCCGTTTTTCGATATGGCTCCGCATGGCCGCCGCCGCAGCCTGCGCGTCGCGGGCGGCGATACCCTCGACGATCTGCCGGTGCGCTGAGGTGTCCCCCGGCGCCTTGCCCCCGGCCCGGTCGCGCATCCGCTTGAGGTCAATGAGCCGGATATAGCGGATGCGGCCATTGAGGTTATTGAGGATGCGCTGCAGCTCGCTGTTGCCCGAAAGCTGCGCCAGGCTGGCATGAAAGCTTTCGTCCATCGCCAGAAGCGCCTCCGGGTCGGTAGCGCTTTGATACTCCGGCTCCATCCGGTTGAGATAGTCCGCCAGCGCTGCGATGTCCTCATCTGATGCCCGGGTGCAGGCCAGCCGCGCGGCCTCGCACTCCACCGCCACCCGGGCCTCGTAAAGGTCCACGATATAACTGGGCGTCAGCGGCCGGCAGAAGAAACCGCGGTTGTTCTGGAAGGTGAGGAACCCCTCGGCCACCAGCCGGTTCAGCGCCTCGCGCAGCGGAGTGCGGCTGGCGCCCAGCACTTCTGAGAGCGCGCTTTCATTGATCCGCTGGTCCGGCTTGAAGGCAAAATCCGCCGCCATCCGGCGCAGGGCCTCATACACCCGGTCCACATTGCTTTCGCGTTTGGCCATGTTCCCGCCGTACGTTTATTCCGCCGTGCAGAGTACGGCAGCGGCCGGCCCCGTGCAAGATTGAGTTCGAAGCTGCATACAGTTGCAGCAGGACTCAAGCCGGACCGCCCGTGACGGCACCCGCGCAGGCACCCCGTTTCAATTCACCAAGCTGGGGCAGTCCGGGCCTTAGGACAGAAAGGTGACCCCGGGCATCCGGCGGATCAGCTCGGTATCGGACAGGTAGGCATCTCCCATCGCATCCACCAGCGCCTGCGACCAGCCTGGCAGGTCGATTTCCTCCTCCACCGCCTCCTCGGAATGGAAGTAGGTCAGAAACAGCTCCTGCACCCGCTCGCGCTGGTTCTCGGACAGGCCGGGCCGGCTGGCAAGATAGGCCTCCAGCCGCTCGTACCCCTGCTCCGAAATGATGCCGCGGGTGATGTCCAGCCCGCCGCTGAAGCGGAAACTGTCGCCCAGCCCGGTCACATGGCCCAGGATGCTGGGCCAGATCACCGGTGTTTCCTCATTGCACCAGACAGTTATGCGGCAGCCCGGGTTGTGCGCCTGGATGTCCGCAACAACATCGGACCAGCGCAGGTTCAGAAAATCCGCACGCCCGGCAAACTGCTTCCACGTCCTGCCGGTTTGGGACCGGAACACCGGTCCGATCAGCGTTGCCGGATCGCGCAGCCCAAGGAAAAATTCGCACGGGTTGCCGGGAAAGGCGTGCCGCAGGGCGGCGGTGTTCTTGCCTGCGTTGCGGAACAGCCGGCCGCCGCTGAGCATCCAGCCCGGCACCCCCAGAAAGCCCGAATTGGTCAGAATGAGGCGGGACACCTCCTGATCCTTGACGATGGACGCCAGAAGCGCCTCGCGCTCCTGGTTCGTCACGGGCTCTTTGTCCTGCTTTTGCACCAGGTTGGTGACGGCGGACATATAGGTGCCCGGGCGGCGTATCATGACGCCGCGATCCAGCAGCGGCTGCGCATCCTTGCGCAGCGACCAGGTCAGCTGGCCGTTGTCGGTGTTGGGGGCCCCGATGTGAAAGGCAAGGGTGATGTCCCGCATGGTGCTGTCTGTCTGGTTCATTGTCTTATCCGGCTGATGCCGGGTGTCCTTTCCGCGGCGGCGGCCCGCTGCACCGCTGCTTGTGCGGATTACAGCCGCGCCTTCAACCGGCGAAAGAACCGGTCGTCCCGCTGGCGCAGAATATAGTCGCAAACCCGCTGCGCAAGCCGGGGATGGCCGCGGTCCAGCGCCAGGTTTGCCAGCTCCCGCTGGAAGCGGGGAAAGCTGTGCCGCTTGCGCAGCAGGCGGTGGAACCGGTGCGGCGTCAGCTCGCCTGCTATGGCGCCGCGGGCAATCTCCTGCAGGATGCCCATCTGCTGCAGCGAAGAGCCCAGCCGGTGCCCCAGCAGCGGACAGCGCCACAACCTGACATTTGCCCCGGTGAACCGGGCGGCATGGGCCGCGTCCGGCGCCACATAGGGGTCGAACATGATATGCACCTCGCCTGCTGCCTGGCTGGCTTGCGCGGCGTCGCCGAAGGGGCCGGAGAAATCCCGGTCCCAGACCTTTTTGTATCGCATCTCCCAGGGCACCAGCGTCTTGTCGAGGGTGGATTGCGGGCTGATAGCAAACACCGTGGACCCTGGCGCCGCAGCAGCATAGGCCGCCGCCGCATAGCCGCCCATCGAAGCGCCGTAGAACACCACCCTGCTGAACTGCTCGAAGAAACCGCTGTCGCGCAGCGCCTCGAACTTTCGGCTGACCTCCTGGTGGCGGAACCAGGTCCAGCCGTTGGCCATCACACCCAGCATCGACCAGCCCTGCGCCTCGATGAAGCTGAAGCCCCAAGGCCGCCGGTCATCGCGTTTTGTCATCGCGATATCAAGGTTGTCGAAGGTCACCACCAGCGTCCCGCCGCGCGGCATGAACAGGAAGGAATGCTCCTCCAGCTCGTCAAAGAAACCCTCCTTTCCGGCCAGCTGGCGGGCCACCCGGGACCACTCGCGCGAGGGCGGCGGCACCTCCTGCGGTTCGGCGGAGAGCACAGCCAGGCCGTTCCTGCCCGCCTCTGGCGGCAGCAGTGTGTTGCAGCTGCCGTAAGCCTTGAGGAACGGGTAGCTGCCCGAGCCCTTGCGGATCTCGATCACCAGACGGCTGAGCGGGTGCAGCGCGCGGTCCAGCAGCGGTTTGAAATTCCGGATCTTGCGGCGGGCGCCGAAACCGTTCAGCGCCAGGATCACGTCACTCCTGCCCAGCCCGCGCTGCGTGTCCGCAACCCGGATCAAGTCCTGGTCAACCCCAGCCTGTTTGAGCCGCGCCAGCCAGTCCTGAAACACAGCCTCATCCGGCGCCTGGGGGGCACCCTTGCGGTCGAGACTGACAAAATCAATCCGGCAGCCATAACGCTGATGCAGCAGGATGCACAGTTCGGGGGCCTGGCCGTTGATGTCGGCAACGGTGTGCACATCGTCTACGTCCAGCGCCGGCAGAACGTCCTTGAAATCAAAGTCTTCACCAAACATTCGCCGCCTGCTGTCCCCTATGGGCCTGCCGTCCCCTGACCCGCCTGGCACGTGCCCGCTGCGGGGCGGCGCCAGTACCGGGACCTGTTGGTCTCTTAGTCTCCCGCCATACCCGAAAAGAGTTAAGGATCCGGTTACTGCTCACGCCTTCTGCCCGGCGCGGGTCAGGACCGTGGAGTACTTGCCGTGCTTTGCCAGCACATCGACGGCACCAAAGCTTTTCATCGCAGCGATGCCGCCGGACCCTTTGCGGATATCCAGCACAATACCGCCACCCTTGCTGATCTGATTGCGGAACAAATCCTCATAAGTGCCGACAGGATAATGAAACCCACAGGATGCCAGGCTGATGACCAGGTCAAAACTGCCCATCGTTGCAGGGTCCTGGGTCTTGGGGTTGATGGTGGTGATCTTCTCCGGCGGCACGCCGTTCATCTCAAGGAACGCGCGGGCGGTCTTCAGGCTGGTATAGCCTGCCCCCTCGCCCTGAAAGCCGAAATGGCGGCCATTGCCCTCCTCGATGTCGATCAGCACGATTTCACAGCCGTAGCGGCGATGCAGCAGAAGGCTGGCAAACGCATAGCCGCAGCCGATGTCAGCGGCCCGCGCGGGCGCGATGGCATCGGTGGCGGCAAAAAAGAAATTGCATTCCCGCTCGGCGATCCGGATCGCCTCCTGCAGGATATGGTCCCTCTGTGCCTGGGCTTCCGACAGCAAAAGCGCCTCGTCGCCTGCCAGCCAATCCCTGATGGTCTGACCGGAGCGGGCAAGTTCGGAGCGCTGCAACAGAATGTTGGCGACATCGCTGTCGCTGAACATTGAAAAGTCCAAGCTGGCGGGGTCCATCGCATCGGTCCCGGCCTCGTCCGGCTCGGGAGCGGGCTGCAGCAGGTGGCGGGTTTTCTCCGCATCAATCCGGTGCTTGGCCAGCAGTTCGTGGACATAACACCCTTCGGCCGGCACGCCACCGTATTTGGCAGCGATATTGCGGAAGCGGCGGCCCCAGAAATGGATCGACAGGGTATCGCTGCGGATATGGCCGCGCGCCTGGTTCGGGCGGTTCGGGTTCAGCACCACGCCCGCCCGCTTGAACGGCACCGGATAGATCACGTGGCCCGGGCGGGAGTGCGAGATCTCGCCGGTTTCCTGCAGGAACCAGGTCAGCGCATCCGGCCCCCAGACGCCCCACGGCAACAGCGACACGTGAACCCCCTGCCCGGCGTCCTTGAGCGCCTGCAGCTCGGCCTGTTTCTGCGGGCTGTACCAGGGCGGGATGGGATATTCGCCGCTGGTGAACTGCAGCATTGCCTTCAGCGCCCTGGAGGTCTTGGGCAGCCGCAGCACGCCATTGTTCACCATCGGCTTATTGTCGGAGATCCAGCCGTGGAAATGCTTGCCCTTGATGTCCCAGGGCTGGCAGCAATAGGCATCGGTATCGGCCCAGATGTAATCTGTCTGGCGCAGCATATGCAGCCGGAAGACGTCGGCGTGATAGGCCGGGCTGCCGGTCTTGGCGTGGCGGATGATGCGCTCAGCGGGCAGGATTTCGTTGGCGTCCGCAATCTGCACGCCATCCGGCACGCCTTTTACCTCGTCATATGTGAACAGGATGAAATCATGCCCATTGTCCAGGAAGGACTGCAGGCAGAGCTGTTCCAGCCAGCTGAGCTCAGCGCCCACCCAAAGTGACGCAATGGCCGGAAGTGCCATGATACCTGCCCCTCATCAAACCCGGCGCATTGGCATTGTAACCGCGCCTTATCGTTAACGAAAATTACCCTGCTGCCGGAAGGCCTGTCAATCTGCCGGGCTTCGGCAGGCTTAATGTGTGGTTTCTCCGCGCGCCACCGTGAACCAGAAGTCGCTGTCCGGATCCTTCTCGGCAATCCCGTCCGGGATCACGCCGGGACCGCTGAGAAACACATTGGCGCCGAAATGGGCATGCATCCGTGATAGCTTGCGCAGCTTGTCCCCTGTCAGCTGATTGAACAGCTCCAGCATGTCGCCGCGGGTCTTCAGCTCCTCGATTTTTTCGCGGTGCTTGCGGCGGGAAAACTCATGCGCCGCGGCGATGTCCGGGTCTGCCAGCAGCCGCGCCATCTCCGCCTCCAGCGCCGGGATCATCCGCTGGATCGAGCGCTCATCCTCGGCGTTGTTGTTCATCCGGAACCAGTAGGACAGACCCTGGTCGCGGTCCACATGGTTCACCCGGCCGCGGTCGCGCTTGACCAGGAAGCTTTCGGCGCTGCGAACGGCGTAATGATTCAGCTGCACCAGATCATAGCCATAGGTGCTCATCGACGACCGCCAGCCGTTGCGGAACATCTCCCGCGGCATGTCCCGGCCGGAGCCGTTGACCCAGCGGATGTCCTCCCACAACTGCGGCTTCAGCCCCTTGGGCCGGTGCACCCCCAGCTTCTTGAAAATGCCAGTGTTGCGGAACAGCGTCTTGAAGCCCCAGGCCTGATGCGGCTTGCGGGTCACCTCAAAGGCACAGCGGGTGAAATCGCGCAGGACCAGATCGCCGGTGAAGTCGCGCACGTCGTTATTGCCGAACAGCCGCCAGGTCATCGAGATCATGTTGGCATCGCCCACTGCCTCAAACAGGTCGGCCAGCCGCCCTTCCCCGCATTTGATGTTGATGAACTCATCCACATCCATGCAGACCAGCCAGTCGGCGTTTTTGATGACCGGTTCGTCTTCCGCCGCCTGCAGCGCCGCGTGCTGCGGTTTCAGACCGGACCCCCGGAACGGGTTTTCGCGGTGCTGCACCAGGCCTTTCTCCTGCAGCATCTGCAGCATGGTATCAGTGCCGTCGGTGCAGTCGTTGGTGTAGACGAGGAAATCATCCACTCCGATCACCCGGTGATAGGCCAGCCATTCCAGGATGAAGGGGCCTTCGTTCTTCATTGTGGTGACGATGGCGGTCTTGGGCTTGCCGCCGCTGCGCCGGATGGCCTGCTCCTCGGGGATGCGCACGGGTTTTGCGCCGAAATATCCAGTGGCCAGCTCCAGCAGCTCCGGCGTTTCCACCAGGCTGGTTTTCGGCACGATCTTTGAGACGGTATCGGTTGGATGGCGCAAGGCCATGCAGCGGTAGAACCGCAGATCATCCGCCGGGTCAGGCTCTGCCCCCACGACCCGGATCAGGCGCCAGATGCCGTCCGCTCCGGCATTTGCCGGGGCCAGGCACCAGCGCGGGCGCAGGCCGGTGGCGTCGAATTGGGTGCAGATGTGATCCGCAAAGGACGCCTCGCTCCCTTTGCGCACCCGCCAGGGATAGGCCTGCACCCCGCCGAGACGCAGACAGCCGGACGGGGCCTCCACCGCGCGGTCAAAGACATTTGGACCATCGCCGGGTGCCAGCAGATCGAACAAGTCGATGTTGGCCACGGCGCGCGCCCGCGCCAGAAACCGGGCGCGCAGGATTTCATAGATCAGGATTTCGCCCAGCGGCGCGTTCCAGGGATCTGCGGGCGGGATTTCCATCCGGTCCTTGCCCGGCGCGCCCGGCACGTTGAAGGGATGCGCCTCCTCCGGCAGGCTGTCCTTGCCCAAGGGCAGTTTGGAATGCACCACGACAACCCGCTCCAGCCCATTGATGCCGGCGGCCTGCTCCCGAAGGGCCTGAATGAACTGCCGGCTCTCCTGCGGCGGCGCCCGGTCAAGGATGACCGCCCCTTGCAGGCCATGCTGCGCGGTGTGAAACCGCAGCCATTCCACCGCCGTCTGGAGCGTTTCGCCATTGCGCACCGCGGCCAGCACGTTCAAGCCCGCGAACAGCTCCGTCTCATCCGGATGCAGGCTGATGTCGAACAGCGTGCCATCAACGCAGACCTCAAGCGCGCTGCGCTCCGCCTTGATCTCCGCATCCAAAACAGGCGCGCCTCCAAAGTTGTGCAGGATCGTCTTGCTGGACAGAGACGCTGTATAAAGCCCTTCCCGCGTGGTGCCGGACTTAAAGAACAGGCGGGCAAGGCGGCCATTACCGCCCGGCATTTCCACCGCATCCAGCAAAACAGCCTGCCCCAGGGACAGCGCGTAAAGCTCACGCTCAAGGATCCTGCTGTCGCGTTTCCCGTTTGCTGGACTGGGCATACTGCTGTTTCACGTTATGGCGTTCTTGGCCCCGGAAGCCGCGCCCGGGGCAAGTGACCTTATAACCGGCCATCCGGTGTGCCGGAACCGGGAAACGCTGCTGCCTGACTGCAATGCCGTCGGCAGCTGATATTCCCGCAACAGAACAGCAAGGCGCCGCGCCGCAATGCGCTGCGCATTCAGATTGAAATTTGGGAAAAGTTGGTGCGGTCGAGAAGACTCGAACTTCCACTCCGGTTAAGGAACAGCGACCTCAACGCTGCGCGTCTACCAATTCCGCCACGACCGCACTGTCTTAGGCTTGGTGTAGGGGCGTATAGACCAGCGCGGAAGCGATGTGAAGACGAAAATCGCCTTTTCGCGGCAGAATGTTCGCCGCCGCCGTGCGCCCCGCCTAAGTGCTGGAAAACAGGCATATAGTAGGGCCGCTTTTGCGCTTTAGCGAGGCCCCGCCGCTGGCCGGTTGGCCTGCGCAATTCTCTGGCGGCGCAAGCCCGCCTTCCCCGGACAGAGGCCATATAAGGCCGGCAACTGGCTATGAATCACCAGGGGCACAGCTGCCGGCAATTTGCCTTACGCAGGCAAGGCCCTCCCATCCTCAATCAGAGGAGAAGGAAGGCAGCGCCGCGCCGCCGGAGGCCTGCACCGGCTGCACCCGGCCGCCCGCCAGCTTGACCGAGGCCGCCTTGATCAGCTCCGGGCGCCCGGGCTGGCCGGGGGCAAACACCGGCGCGGTGCCGCTTTCCAGCGAGATTACCGCCATGCTGTACCACTCCTGCGCCTTTTCGGCCGCGTTCGGCGCGCCGAAGCCCAGCGCCAGGTGATGGCCGATCAGCTCCGCATAGGGGCGCTTGCCGATGCCTGTCAGGATCAATGCCGCGCCCAGCGCCACTTCCATGTCATCGCGGCGGTAGCCGGAGAACAGGCAGATCCCGGCGGTATTGGCCAGCTGCTCCAGAGACATGCCGGACTGCAGCACGAACTTCTGCACATCGCCCATCACTTCGCCGCTGCCCGCGGTGCCAAGCTTGGCCAGGAACGGCTGCACTGCCGGGCCGAAGGCATCGCACTGGCTGTCGATCTGCGCTTGCGTCACACCCTTGACCTTGCCGGCCTGGGTCTCGCCAGCGTTAATGGCATAGGTCCGGGCCAGACAGAACTGCTCGCCCAGCGCCAGTTCCGGGTCGGTCATGTTTTCTGCCGTCATGAAGCCGCCGTTGGAACTGGTCAGCAGGCTCACCTTGCTGCAGTAGCTGGTCAGCGAAGCGCTTTCCTTGGGCTGATCGAAAAGGGTGATACCGCCCAGCGACGCGCTGGGCTGTGCGGCAGCGGCGGTTACTGTGCTGCGGGTCTCCTGCGCGGCCTGCACCGGGGCTTCGCCGGCGGCATCCAGCATGCGGCAGGTGCCCTGGTGGCAGGCAAAACTGGCCGGCGTCACGCCGCGCGCCAGGAAGTCGTTGCGCTGGTACCCCTGCGGAGTAGAGGCAAACACCATAACCGAACAGTTGGAGGCACCGCACCAGAACGAGCTGCCGGAGACCGAGGTGTCCAGCACATAATCGTTGCGGCCGTCGCCGTTCAGGTCTGCCAGCTGCATGAAGCCGGTGCGCTGCAACAGCTGCTCGCCCGAAGGTTCGGAGCTGGCGGCGACCTCGTCCACCGCATGGCTGACTTCCGGCGGCAGCCCGCCATAGGTATTGCCGCCGTAGCTGCTGCCGGCGGTGCGCAGGCCTGCCGCCTCATCGCGCCAGCTGTGCAGCAGGCCGCGCACGCCCTGCGGGCCCTGCATCGCCTTGATCACCTGCGGGCCGCCGATCTGCGCGCGGTTGTAGGAACTGACAAGAAAGTTGCGCTCATACGGGGCCAGATGGCCGGTCGCCGGATAACCCATGTGGATCTGATACTGAGTGATGGCCGCACGCGACCGGCGGCCCAGAACCCCGTCAGCGGAACCGGCATTGAAGCCGAAATAGTTGAGCGCCGTCTGGGTCTCGCGGTTTTCAGTCCGCGCGGCGGAATAGGCCGGCGCCCGGCGGTAGGTCCGGGTGGTGCTGCGCTGGCGCTGCTTGTTCTTGTGAATTTCATTGACGATAACGCCGCCAATGACGCCCCCGACAATTGCGGCGCCCAATTCGTCCGCGATGGCCGGGCCTGTGGCCGAGGTTGCCAGAAATGCGGCCGCCAAGGCCGGCTTGAGCGGCTTGGTAAACATGATACTCGCCCCCTATGGATACTCGTTACGGAATCAGGATACTCCACAGGCAGCGCCTGTACCTAGGGGTTTTCCGGCCGAATTGCCGGCCTGCTCCCTGCGCACGGATGGAAAAGGACAGTTTCGGCCATGGTTGAGTGGATCACAGCAGACGGTCTTGTCGAATATGATCAAGCGGTTGCGTTCATGGAAGAGCGCGCCGCGGCGATTGCTGCGGGATCAGCGGAAGAGTGCATCTGGCTGGTTGAACACCCGCCGCTTTACACTGCCGGCACCTCGGCCAGGCGCGAGGACCTGACTGATCCGGACCGGTTCCCGGTCTATGACAGCAAGCGCGGCGGACAGTACACCTATCACGGGCCGGGGCAGCGGGTGGTCTATGTGATGCTGAACGTCGGCCAGCGCGGCCACGACGTGCGCCGGTTCGTGGAGCAGCTGGAAAGCTGGGTGATTGCCGCGCTTGATGAGTTCAATATCAAAGGCCATATCCGCGACGGCCGGGTCGGCGTCTGGGTCGAGCGCCCGGACAAGCCGCGCACTATCTCGGGCGGCATGGCAGAGGACAAGATCGCGGCCATCGGCATCCGTCTGCGCAAATGGGTAAGCTTTCACGGCATCTCAATCAACGTGGAGCCGGAACTGGAGCATTTCTCCGGCATCGTGCCCTGCGGCATCACCGAATACGGAGTCACCAGCCTGGTCGACCTGGGGCTGCCGGTCACCCTGGCGGATGTGGATGTCGCCCTCAAACGCAGCTTTGCGCAGGTGTTCGGAGGCTAGGCGGCGTCCGGTGCAGCTGCGGCGCAGTCCTGCAGAGCGGTTAGAACCAGTTCCGGAAAGGTGTAGAACACCAGCGCGCCCGCCTCTTGGCTGACGCACAGCTGCGCGCCGCCAAGCCCGTTCAGCGCATCCCGCACATCACGCAGCGGCGCCACGTGATCCTCGCCGCCGTGCAGGAAAACCGCCCGCGTTTCGCGCGGCAGCGGCAGCTTCTGAACGCCGCGCCGCATCATCTGCACATCCGTCAGAAACCCGGCCCCGCCCTGCTGCAGGAACAGCGCCTGGCTCTGCTGCAGCAGCTGCAGCAGCTCCATTTTATGCAGCAAGGCCCGTTCGCGGCTGCCGCGGGCGGTCTGAAACCGCAGCAGGGCCTTGGGACCGTACCAGCGCAACGCCGCGGACCAGCCCTTCATCAGCACCGGCAGCAGCCAGCCGGCCCGCGCGGCGCAGGCGGCGACAAGCCAGGCATACCCCCGCAGCCCGGAAAACTGCCGCGTCGAGGTGATGGAGCAATTCGGCGCCACCGCCACCAGCCCGGCGATCCGCCGGTGCAGGCGGTTGGCGGCGCGGCAGCCGTACAGCGCGCCACCGCGATGGCTCAGCAGTACTGGACGCTGCAGGTTTTCGCGGCGCATCAGCGCCTCCAGCTGCCGCACAAAGGCATCCGCCGGATCCTGCCCGCGCGGCAGCGGCGCCGAGCCACCGTAGCCGGCCCGCATCGGCGCATAGACCCGGAACCCAAGCATCCGCAGCTGCGGCTGCAGCCGCTGCAGCGGGGCAATACCGTCCAGCAGCCCGTGCACGAAGATCACCGGCTGGCCGGTTTCCGCCCCCAGCCGGAAATACTGGCAGCGCTGCCCGCTGCTGTCCTGGACGTCCTCCGCGGGCGGCAGCAGCTCTCCGCGCGCAATTTTCAGATCCCGGACGTGCTCGGTCATCAGAAAGGCGGCCAGCCGGATCAGCTCTGCCGTGCCCGGCGCTCCGGCCCGGGCGGCAGCCTGCTGCAGCCCGTCCGAAACCTTGCCGCCGGGACCGCTTAGCACTGCTTTGAAACGCTTGAGGTCAGCTTTCCGCAGGCCAAAGGCTGTAGCAACCTGGCCCGCGGCCTCGCCGTGCCATTCCCAATCCAGACGCTCCGCCATCACCGCCACGGCCGCGCCGCCAGCAGTGTCCAGCCGGACCGGGCGGCACAGGAACCGCTCTCCGGGGCGGCGGGTGCCCAGCACCAGAACGTCCTGCCACGAAAACGCACCCTGGCGCACCTGCTCCAGGAAGGTGTGCCACCGGTCTGCAGCCGCCGGCGTCAGCCCCATGGCCGAAGCAAGATCACTGCAGCCTATCAATTGCCGCGCCGCCCGCTGCGAGGCATTGAGCAGCCTGCTGCCGGACCCGGTCCCGGCCAGCATCCAGAACCGGTTGCAGGCCTCTGAATACCCGCCAGGATGCGGCCGCCCGGCCTGCTCCCATTGCTGTTCCTGGATTTGCGCCGCGCGGGCAAAATGCGCCCGCAGCACCGGCGCCCCCCGCGGACGCTGCGGCGCCCCGGCGCCCGCGGCAGCCTCGCCTGCTGCCGGCAGCCCGGAGAAAAACCGGTCGAACTGCTCCGGCCGGATCATGGTCTCGTAAATTGCGGCGGCGACCTGCTCCTGGGACATGGCCTGCGCGCGGTACAAGAGCGTCACTGCGCCCCTCCAATACTGCTTTTTCCGGGCCAAAGAGACCGCGCGCGCCGCAAGCATAGGCCTGCGTGCAGGCGCAGCGGCCCGCACGTTTCAGGCAGTCAGCCTGTCAATAATGAAAACCCGGCATTTGCCCCTCTGACACAGCAGGCAACCGGTGCCGGACCACCCCAATTCTTGGGACCCCATACGCTTGGGCGCGTGCGCCCTCTCTGACTTACAACCAATTTGAGAAACAGCTATGATCAAATTCAACTGAAATTCAACATTTAATTCAAATGCCCGAAGCCGCGGAGGGTTTCACGCACTAATTCACAGTGAAAAACGCCGCCTGAACCGGCGGCGTCCCAAAGGCGCTGGATAGGCGGCAGCCTTCAGTCCTGCCCAAGGGCCGCGCGAATTTTTTCCGCCTGGGCCTGAATCTGATCCATATCGCCCATCTGCCCCGGCGGCCGCAGCCGGTCGCCCTCCTTGCGCGGCAGCACATGCATGTGCAGGTGAAACACTTCCTGCCCGCCGGCCGCCTCGTTGAACTGCTGAACGGTCACGCCATCGGCACCAAAGGCCTTGATCACCGCATGGGACAGCTTCTGCACTGTCCGCATCACAGCCGCCATCTGCTCCGGGCTGGCATCCAGCAGGTTGCGGCAGGCCGTTTTCGGAATCACCAGGAGATGCCCGTCCGCGCGCGGCATGATATCCATGAAGGCCAGCGTGTCGTCGTCCTCATAGACACGGGTCGAGGGGATCTCGCCGCGCAGGAGCTTGGCAAAAATGTTGTCGGGATCATAATCGGGCATGCGCCTGGCCTCCTTCTATGTCTTTCCCCGGTTGTGCGCGCGCCCGAACGCCAGGTCAAGCGCCGCCGGTCCGAAACACAGCCTGCGGTTTCAAGGCCCTGCGGCAATAAATCTTGATCCAGATCAAACTCCGCCATTGAAGGCCACGGCGGGCCATTCTAATACTCCAAGGAATCCAGGCCGCCCGGAGTCCGTCTCCGGGGGCCTTTCGTTATGCAGCAGGAGGCACCTAAATGGCAGACGCAGCCATTCATGGTCACGGCCACGAGGACGAGCGGAGTTTCTTCACCCGCTGGTTCATGAGCACGAACCATAAGGATATCGGCATTCTTTACCTGATCGTTTCGGCGATCGCAGGTCTCATCTCCGTCATCTTCACCGTTTACATGCGGCTGGAACTGATGGACCCCGGCGTTCAGTACATGTGCCTGGAGGGTGCGCGCATGTTTGCCGACGCCTCCGCGGAATGTACCCCGAACGGCCACCTCTGGAACGTGATGATCACCGCCCACGGCATCCTGATGATGTTCTTCGTGGTGATCCCGGCCCTGTTCGGCGGTTTCGGCAACTACTTCATGCCGCTGCAGATCGGCGCGCCGGACATGGCGTTCCCGCGGATGAACAACCTCAGCTTCTGGATGTATGTCGCAGGCACCTCTCTGGCGGTGCTCTCGGTTGTCTCCCCGGGCGGCAATGACCAGCTGGGTTCCGGCGTGGGCTGGGTTCTGTACCCGCCGCTGTCCGTGAACGAAGGCGGCTACTCGATGGACCTGGCGATCTTCGCCGTGCACGTCTCCGGCGCGTCCTCGATCCTGGGTGCGATCAACATGATCACCACCTTCCTGAACATGCGCGCCCCCGGCATGACCCTGTTCAAGGTGCCGCTGTTCTCCTGGTCGATCTTCGTCACCTCCTGGCTGATCCTGCTGTCGCTGCCGGTGCTGGCCGGCGCCATCACCATGCTGCTGATGGACCGCAACTTCGGCTTCACCTTCTTTGATGCGGCCGGCGGCGGCGATCCGATCCTGTACCAGCACATCCTGTGGTTCTTCGGCCACCCGGAAGTGTACATCGTGATCCTGCCCGGCTTCGGCATCATCTCCCACGTCATCGCCACCTTCGCGCGCAAGCCGGTGTTCGGCTACCTGCCGATGGTCTGGGCGATCATCGCCATCGGCGTGCTGGGCTTTGTCGTGTGGGCGCACCACATGTACACCGTCGGCATGTCGCTGAACCAGCAGGCTTACTTCATGCTCGCCACGATGGTCATCGCGGTTCCGACCGGAGTGAAAGTGTTCTCCTGGATCGCCACCATGTGGGGCGGCTCCATCGAGTTCAAGGCACCGATGATGTTCGCCTTCGGCTTCCTGTTCCTGTTCACCGTCGGCGGTGTGACCGGCGTGGTGCTGTCGCAGGCCTCCGTCGACCGCGCCTATCACGACACCTACTACGTCGTGGCTCACTTCCATTACGTGATGAGCCTGGGTGCCGTGTTTGCGATCTTCGCAGGCGTCTACTTCTACTTCGGCAAGATGACCGGCCGCCAGTACAACGAGCTGGGCGCTCAGATCCACTTCTGGATGTTCTTCATCGGCGCCAACCTGACCTTCTTCCCGCAGCACTTCCTGGGCCGTCAGGGCATGCCGCGCCGGTATATCGACTACCCGGAAGGGTTCGCCTACTGGAACAAGATCTCGTCCTATGGCGCGTTCCTGTCCTTTGCCTCGTTCCTGCTGTTCTTCGGCGTGGTGATCTATTCGCTGCTGCGCGGCGCCCGCGTCACCCAGAACAACTACTGGAACGAATACGCGGACACCCTGGAGTGGACCCTGCCCTCCCCGCCGCCGGAGCACACCTTCGAAATCCTGCCCAAGCAGGAAGACTGGGACCGCTCGCATTCGCATTAAGCGGCCTCAGACACTGACATTGGAAAAGGCCCCGGCGCATCTGCTCCGGGGCCTTTTTCGTGACGCCCGCCTGCGGTATCAAGGCAGTGGAAATCCAGTCTTTCAGCTACATCATTAAGAAAGACACCCATTTCAGCAGGCGCGAACCGATGCCCTACAACTGGACCCGACCGCAACCCGGCGCCGAGCGTGAGCTGCACCTCTGGCCGCATCAGTCTTTGCCGCCGCAGGGCTATGCACGGTTCCTGGGCCTCACCGCGGCGCTGATCTGCGTGCCGCTGATCCCGGTGCTGGGCTCCGTCCTGCTGTGGGGGCTGCTGCCGTTCCTGCTGCTTACCCTGTTCGGCCTTAAATGGGCGCTGGACCGCAGCCGCCGCGACCACCAGATTTTGGAGGTGCTGACCATCGGCCCGGAAGACGCGCATCTGGAGCGGATCAACCCGGACGGCAGGCGGCAAAGCTGGCACTGCAACCGCTATTGGGCACGGGTGGAGATGCACGACCACGACGGTCCGGTGCCGCATTATGTCACTCTGCAGGGCTGCGGCCGTGAGGTGGAGATCGGCGCCTTTCTGTCAGAGGAGGAGCGGGTCGCGCTTTACGGCGACCTCAAATCCGCCTTGTCTGACTAGGCAGACACGAACAAGGCCCGCAATGCGGGCCTTATCTCTTCTTCTTTGGTCAGATACTCGCGCCGCGGGCACCGCGCCAGCGCGGTCTCAGCCAGGTTGCGGCAAATCAGCAGCCGCCCTTGCTGCAGAGCTGGTCCTTGACCATCGGCCCGGCTTTGCCGAAATCCATCTGGCCGGTGTATTTCGACTTCAGCGCGGCCATCACCTTACCCATGTCGCGAATCGATTCGGCGCCGGTTTCAGCAACCGCGGCCTTCACCGCGTCCTCGGCTTCCTCGTCGCTCAACTGCTGCGGCAGAAATTCCTCGATAACGGCGATCTCGCCCAGTTCCCGCTCTGCCAGATCCAGCCGCCCGCCTTCCTCATAGGCGCGGGCGCTTTCCTTGCGCTGCTTGGTCATCTTGCCCAGGATGGCCAGGATTTCCTCTTCGCCGATGCCACCCTCCTCGCCGTCGGCGCGGGCGGCGATTTCCCGGTCCTTGATCGCAGCATTGATCAGCCGCAGCGTACACAGCCGCTCTGCCGCCTTGTCTTTCATCGCTTGCTTCAGGGCCTGATTGACCCGGGTGTGCGTATCCATATTCAAAAGCATCCCCATGGTTGCCGGACACCGATGGTTATCCATTCTGCCGCTGCTGTGCAAGTTTACAGTAAATCTTCTATTCCCGACCCCGCGTCAGCCTGCCCGCTCCTTGCAGGCTTGACCCGCTGCCGCGCCCCCCTTACAAGCCCATGAATTTCACCCGCATGGAGACTCGCGCAATGGCCGCTTCTGCCCCGTCCAAGCCCACCGCATGCCTGGCGCTCGCTGATGGCACCGTCTTTTACGGCACCGGTTTCGGCGCCACCGGCGAAACCGTGGCAGAGCTCTGCTTCAACACCGCGATGACCGGCTACCAGGAGATCATGACCGATCCCTCCTATGCGGGCCAGATCGTCACCTTCACCTTCCCCCATATCGGCAACACCGGCGTGACGCCGGAGGATGACGAAACCGCAGATCCCGTCGCCGCCGGCATGGTGGTGAAATGGGACCCGACGCTGGCGTCGAACTGGCGCGCCACCGAAGAGCTGAAGGGCTGGCTGACCCGCACCGGCCGCATCGCCATCGGCGGCGTCGACACCCGCCGCCTGACCCGCGCGATCCGCCAGCAAGGCGCGCCGCATGTGGCCCTTGCCCACGACCCGGAGGGCAACTTCGACATCGAGGCGCTGGTCGCCAAGGCGCGTGAGTGGTCCGGCCTGGTGGGCCTGGACCTGGCCAAGGATGTGACCTGCGCGCAAAGCTACCGCTGGGATGAGATGCGCTGGGCCTGGCCCGACGGCTATGCCCGCCAGGAAGAGCCCGCGCACAAGGTCGTGGCGATCGACTATGGTGCCAAGCGCAACATCCTGCGCTGCCTGGCCTCGGCCGGCTGCGACGTGACCGTGCTGCCCGCCACCGCCACGGCGGAAGAGGTGCTGGCCCACAATCCTGACGGCGTGTTCCTGTCCAACGGCCCGGGCGACCCGGCCGCCACCGGCGAATACGCGGTGCCGATGATCCAGGACGTTCTGAAAGCCGACCTGCCGGTCTTCGGCATCTGCCTCGGCCACCAGATGCTGGCGCTGGCACTGGGCGCCAAGACCGTCAAGATGAACCACGGCCACCACGGCGCCAACCACCCGGTCAAGGAGCATTCCACCGGCAAAGTGGAGATCACCTCTATGAACCACGGCTTTGCGGTGGACGCGCAGACCCTGCCCGAGGGCGTCGAGGAGACCCATGTGTCGCTGTTCGACGGCTCCAACTGCGGCATCCGCATTTCCGGCCGTCCGGTCTATTCGGTGCAGCACCACCCCGAGGCCAGCCCCGGCCCGCAGGACAGCTTCTACCTGTTCGAACGCTTTGCCGAGGCCATGGCCGAGCGCAAATCTGCGTAAAAAAGCTGTTAACCATGCCGCCCGGCGGCATGGTTAACGCCGCGTTTACCGTTTTTTAAGCCGCCGCCGGCAGCCTGAAGGCCTGACGGGGTTATTGGTGCGGGCAGGCGATGGGTTTTGTGTCACAACCGCTGCGGCAGCTCCGGCCGCCGCAGCTTGCGGGGAAGCCCTCGCCGGGCCCGCGGCTGCCGGAAGATGGCGCCAGCATGATGCGCGCGCTGGTACTGCGCCAGCATCAGAAGGCCGCGCTGGGGCGGGTGCTGGTGGCCGAGGGGCTGGCCAGCGAGGACCAGGTGCAGGACACGCTGGCGCGGCAGTACCGGATGCCCCGCGCCGATCTGACCGGCCAGATTGTCAACGCCCGGCTGCTGGCCCGCAAACCCGCTCAATTCTGGCTGCGCCATTGCGCCCTGCCCTGGCTGCAGCTGGGCAAGACCGTCACCGTTGCCACTGCCCACCCCGACCGGTTCGAGGCGCTGCAGCGCGAACTGCAGGACAGCTTTGGCAGCATCACACCGGTGCTGGCCGGGGAGGCGCAGATCACCGCCCTGCTCACCAGCCATTTCAGCCCCTCGCTTGTGCGCCAGGCCAGCAGCAGCGTGGTGCCGCAGCTCAGCTGCCGCACCCTGCAGCCTGCCCGGGGCCGCGCCGTGGCGGCCGCCTGCACCCTGCCCGCCCTGTACCTGTCCTGCACCGCCCCGGCGGCGGTCTTTACCGCCCTCAGCCTGCTGGCGCTTGTGTCGGTGCTGCTGTTCACGGCCCTGAAGGCCTGCGGGCTTGCGGCCTATTGGTCCGCGCGCGCGCGGGGGCGCCTTACTGCCCCGCCACCGCTGCCTGCTGCCCGCCGGCAAAACGGGCATGAGCAGCCGGTCATTTCAGTTATGGTCCCACTTTACAAGGAAGCTGAGATCAGCCGCGCCCTGCTGTCACGCATCCGCAAACTCAGCTACCCCCGGGCTTTGACGGACGTGATCCTGGTGCTGGAGGAACACGACAGAGTCACCCGCGCCGCACTGAAGAACACCCGCCTGCCGCCCTGGATACGGGTAGTGGAGGTCCCGGCCTTTGGCGGGCTGACAACCAAGCCGCGGGCGATGAATTATGCACTGAACTTCTGCCGCGGCGCGATCATCGGCGTCTGGGATGCCGAAGACGCGCCGGAAGCGGACCAGCTGAGCAAGGTGGCGCAAGCTTTTTCCCGGGCGGACAACCGCACCGCCTGCGTGCAGGGCGTTCTCGACTATTACAACCCGCGCACCAACTGGATCTCGCGCTGCTTCACGCTGGAATACGGCAGCTGGTTCCGCATCGTCCTGCAAGGCATTGCCCGGCTTGGGCTGGTGGTGCCGCTGGGCGGAACCACTATGTTTGTCCGCCGTCAGGTGCTGGAGGAGCTGGGCGGCTGGGATGCCCATAACGTGACCGAGGATGCCGATCTGGGCGTCCGCCTGTACCGTGCGGGCTACCGCACCCAAATGCTGCCCAGCACCACATATGAGGAAGCCAACTGCCGCCCTTGGCCCTGGGTCAAGCAGCGCTCGCGCTGGCTGAAGGGGTTTATGGTCACCTACCTGGTGCACATGCGCCAGCCGCTGCGGCTGCTGGGCGATCTGGGCTGGAAACGCTTTCTGGGGTTTCAGGCCTTCTTCCTGGGCACGCTGGGGCAGTTCCTGTTTGCGCCGCTCCTGTGGTCCTTCTGGCTGATCGCCCTGGGCCTGCCGCACCCCAGCGAAGGCGCAGCACCGCCGCTGCTGCTGCCGCTGGCGGCGGCGGCGCTGGTGTTCTTTGAACTTCTGGGGCTTATCATCTGCATCACTGCCGCCCGGGACATGGGCCGCCCCTGGCTGGCTGGCTGGGCGCCTGCAATGATCCTGTATTTCCCGATGGGCGCCCTCGCCGCTGCCAAGGCGGCTTATGAGCTGGTGGCCCGCCCGTTCTTCTGGGACAAGACCGCCCACGGCGTCAAACCCGCCGCGAAAACCCGCCGCAAAACCGGTTTGGGGCGGTTCAGCCCCGCCCGCTGGCGTCCTGTTTCAGCCGGGTCATGAAGGCAATCGAGATGTGGTCCTTGAGCGCCTGGCCCGCGGCATCCTCGTCGCGGCGGCTGATCGCATCGACAATCCCCTTGTGCTCAGACTGGGCAATCTCACTGCGTCCCTCCGCCGCCAGCGAGGTGGTCGCCATCAGCGCCATGGTCCGGTGCACCAGGTCCAGCTGCTGCACCAGATAGCGGTTGTGCGAGGCCAGGTGGATCTGCTCATGGAAACGGCGGTTTGCCTTGGACAGCTCCGCCGGGTTGCCGATCAGCGCATTGTCCGCCTCGACCATCTCCTTCAGCACCTTGATCTCTTCCTCAGTGGCATGGCGCGCCGCCAGCCGGGCCGCCAGGCCCTCCAGCTCGCGCCGCACCACATACAGCTCCGCCATCTGGTTATGGTCCAGCGAGGCCACGATCAGCGACCGCCCGTCGCGCTCCAGCAGCGATTGGGTTTCCAGCCGCTGCAGCGCTTCGCGGATCGGGGTGCGCGACACGCCGAACCGCTCGGCCAGGTCGCTCTCCACCAGCCGGTCGCCCGGTTTGTAGACCCCTGAGTCGATCGCTTCGAGGATCAGCGCATAGGCATCTTTCAGGTTGCTGCGGCTCTGGTTCATTGTCGTTCCTGCTTTTCCCGGTGCGCCAATCTCTACAGGCCAAGGGGCAGCAATCAACCCTGATGGCGCCAAAGTGCTGAAAACCAGCAGGCAAAATGCGCTTTTGATTGCAATCGCGGCAATCCCGCCCTACTCCGGCGGTATGCCTAAACATGCCTTTTCCCATGTCTCCCAATGGGTGTTCGACCTCGACAACACCCTGTACCACCCGTCTGCGCGGCTGTTCAACCAGATCGAGGTCAAGATGACCGCCTATGTGATGGATGCCCTCAAGGTGGACAGGGCCGAGGCAGACCGCCTGCGCAGCCATTACTGGCGCGAGCATGGCACCACGCTGGCAGGGCTGATGCGGGAACATGATCTGGACCCGGAGCCCTATCTGGACGCGGTGCATGATATCTCGATGGACCACCTGGAAGAGGACGCCGCCCTGGCGGCAGGCATCCGCAATCTGCCCGGCAAGAAGATCGTCTATACCAACGGCTCCGCGCCTTATGCCGAGCGGGTGCTGGCCGCACGGGGGCTGTCGGGGCTGTTTGACGGTGTCTTTGGGGTCGAACACGCGGATTACCACCCGAAACCGGAGCGCCGCGCCTTTGACAAGGTCTTTGCCCGCGCGGGCGTAGCCCCGCAGCAGGCCGCGATGTTCGAGGATGACGCGCGCAACCTCGCCGCCCCGCATGAGATGGGCATGCGCACGGTGCATGTGGCGCCAGAGCCCCTGGCCGCCGCGCACATCCATCATCATTCGGATGATCTGGCCGGCTTTCTGGCAAAGCTGATCTGATTTTCCGGCTCAGCCAGCGGCGCCTCCGGGCGGGCAATTCCCGCGTTTCTGCATGTGCACAATCGCATACCGGCAAATCTTCGCACCTGCGGCAAAATATACCTGTTTGCCGCATGTTTTCCTCCCTATATGCGCCGCGTAACGAAACGTAGGAGCCTGACCGATGAGCGCATATGCCCTTCCCGCACAACTGACCCTGTGGCAGCGGATCCTGTTTGCCGTGCCGCTGTTGGGCCGGATGATCAAGGAGGTCGCCTATGGCCCGGCTGAGAACCTCTATTACGCCATCGCAACATTCGTCAGCCTGTGGGGCTGCTCGATCATGCTGTTCGGCATTCCGGGGCTGTACCTCCCGGCGCTGGCGATGGTGCCGGTGATGTTCACCCTGCTGATCACCATCACCCGCGGCTAAGCGCCCTATCTGCCGGTAACGGCTTGTCTTCCCCCGCCGTCCGGGCCTATTTCTGGCCCCAGAACGGAGGGCTGACGAGATGGCCGAGACCTGCGATATCCTGATTTCCGGCGGCGGCATTGCGGGACTGACCGCAGCCGCCGCTTTTGCGTCCAGCGGCTTCAGCGTGATCTGCGCCGACCCGGCCCCGCCGGTGACAGACCGAGACGCCGAAGGCTCCGACCTGCGCACCACCGCGTTTCTGCAGCCCGCGCAAGCGCTGCTGGCACGCTGCGGCATCTGGGCGCGGCTGGAAGAGCACGCCGCGCCATTGCAGATCATGCGCATCGTCGATGCAGGCGGTGCCCGGCCCGAGCCGCGTGTGGTCAAGGATTTCAATGCCGCCGATATCTCCGACCAGCCCTTCGGGTGGAACCTGCCGAACTGGCTGTTGCGGCGCGAAATGATTGCCCGGCTGGCGGAGCTGCCCAACGCAGACCTGCGCTTTGGTACTGGCACCACGGCCCTGTTCACCCGCACCGATGAGGCGCGCGTCAGCCTCAGCGACGGCAGCCAGGTGACAGCCAAGCTGGTGGTGGCCTGCGACGGCCGCAACTCTCCGATGCGAGAGGCGGCGGGCATTCCGGTGAAAACCACCCGCTACGGGCAAAAAGCACTGGCCTTTGCCGTCACCCATCCGGTGCCGCATGAGAATGTGTCGACCGAAATTCACCGCTCCGGCGGCCCCTTCACCCTGGTGCCGCTGCCCGATTACCAGGGCCAGCCGTCCTCGGCCATTGTCTGGATGGAACGCGGGCCGCGGGCGCAGGAACTCTTGAACCTGGAGCCGGCCGACTTCGAGGCCGCTATGACCGAGCGCAGCTGCGGCTTGTTCGGTGATCTGAAACTGGCGTCGCGCCGCACCATCTGGCCGATCATCAGCCAGTCAGCGGAGCGGCTGAACGGCGAGCGCCTGGCGCTGATGGCCGAGGCCGCCCATGTGGTGCCGCCGATCGGCGCGCAGGGCCTCAACATGTCTCTGGGCGACCTGCGCAGCCTGCTGGAACTGGCCGAGGCCCGCCCCGAGGGTCTGGGCGACGCGCAGATGCTGGCCGCCTACCACAAGGCCCGCCACAATGAGATACTGCTGCGGGTGAAGGGCATTGACCTGTTGAACCGCACCTCGATGCTGGCCCCGCGCCCGCTGCGCGACCTGCGCGCCTTTGGCCTCAACGCGCTCTATTCCCTGGCGCCGGTGCGCAAGACGCTGATGCAGATGGGGCTGGGCGTGAAGTAACATGCGGGCTGCCGGACGCTTCCTCAGAGGCCACTGGCAGCTCCTCTGCCTGACCTTGGCCATCGCCGCTCTCTGGCAGACCCCGGCGATGCTGCCCTTGCGGGTCCTGACCGTGTTCCTGCATGAAGTCTCCCATGCCGCCATGACATTGCTGACCGGCGGCGAGTTGGTCAGCCTCACCGTCGATCCTTATGAGGGCGGCATGGTGGTCTCGCGCGGCGGCAGCCGGTTCCTGACGCTCACGGCAGGTTACACCGGCTCACTGCTGATCGGTTCTACCCTGTTCGTGATTGCGCTGCGCACCGACTGGGACCGCAAGGTGCTCGCCATCTTCGGCGTCCTCACCTTGGCAGTTGCAGCCTTTTATGTCCGGGATCTCTTTGCGCTTGGCTTCAGCGTTGCCACCGGCGCTCTGATGCTCGCCGCATCACGCTACATCAGCCTCAATATCAACGACATGATCCTGCGGGTGATCGGGGTCAGCAGCATGATCTACGCCCCGCTCGATCTCTGGGACGACACCATCGCGCGTTCCCACCTGCACTCGGACGCCCGGATGATGGCCGAGGAGCTCGGCGGCGCAACCATGCTGTGGGGAGGCATTTGGCTGGCAATCAGCCTCGGGGTGATCTGGCTCACCCTGCGCCATGGGCTGGGCCGCACAAGCAATATTCCCCTGCGCAGCCCAATCCGGATTATGCGTTAAAGCACCTGATCCACCACGGTTTTCAGCCGTGCCAGGGTTGAATCCACATCATAGAGCTTGTCGAGGCCGAACAGTCCCAAGCGGAAGGTGCGGAAATCGGCGGGCTCGTCGCACTGCAGCGGAACACCCGCGGCGATCTGGGTGCCCAGCGCCAGAAACTTCTTGCCATTCTGCACGTCCGGATCGCTGGTATAGCTCACCACCACACCCGGCGCGCCAAAGCCTTCGGCGGCAACCGAGGTGATGCCCTTGTCCTTCAGCATCATCCGCACGCCGTTGCCCAGCTTCCACTGCGCCTCGCGCAGGCGCTCAAAGCCGTACTCTTTGGTTTCCAGCATGGTGTCGCGGAAGGCGCGCAGCGCATCGGTCGGCATGGTGGCGTGATAGGCGTGGCCGCCGTCCTCATAAGCCTTCATGATGGCGCGCCACTGTTTCAGGTTCAGCGCAAAGCTGTCCGAGGCGGTTTCCTCCAGCCGCGCCAGCGCACGCTCCGAGAACATCACCAGACCGGCAGAGGGCGATGCGCTCCAGCCTTTTTGCGGGGCGGAGATCAGCACATCGACGCCGGTGGCCTTCATGTCGACCCAGGCGCAGCCGGAGGCGATGCAATCCAGCACCATCAGTGCGCCGACCTCATGCGCGGCCTCCGCCATCGCGGTCACATAGTCATCCGGCAGGATCACACCCGCGGCGGTTTCCACATGCGGGGCAAAGACGATGTCCGGTTTCTGTTCCTTGATCGCGGCAACCACATCGGCAATCGGCGCAGGCTCAAACGGCGAGGCCGTTTCATTACCGGTGCGGCGCGCCTTCATCACGGTGGAGGACGCGGTAAGTCCGCCCGCCTCGAAGATCTGGCTCCAGCGGTAGGAGAACCAGCCATTGCGCACCACCAGCGCCTTCGCATCACGGGCGAACTGGCGGGCCACCGCCTCCATCGCATAGGTGCCGCCGCCCGGCACCAGCGCCACGGCCTCAGCGTTATAGACCTCCTTGAGCATCGCGTTGATATCCAGCATCACGGTCTGGAAGGTCTTAGACATGTGATTGAGCGAGCGGTCGGTGAACACCACCGAGAATTCATCCAGACCCTGCGGGTCGACGGTATCGAGCAATGCCATTGCGGCCTCCCTGAAATGTCTCGTGAAACGGCTAAACTGTGCTGCGGGCTTTGGCAAACCCTGACTTGGCATACACCGGAGCGGCCGTTCTCCGAAGGCTGATTTTGACGGCGCCCCGGCAAAAAGACAGCCCAGGCACGACAGAAGTTCCCCCCATTTGCGCCAAGCCGGTTTCTGATCGGCAACAAAAGGGCGGCGTCAGCCCAGCGGACCCGGCCGCCGCTCCTCGCTCAGCAGCACATTGGCCTCAACATTCCCCACCCCCGGCAGGGTCATTACCCGGCGACGCAGCACGCGCTCAAAATCGGAGATGTCCCGCGCCGTCACCCGCAGGCGGTAGTCATACATGCCCAGCACATGCTCCACCGTCTGCACCTCGGGGATGGCAGAAACCGCGCGCTCGAAATCCTCCAGGCTGACCCGCCCCTTGGTCGCCAGCTTCACGCCCAGAAAGACGGTGACGCCAAACCCCAGCTTCTCCTTGTCCAGTTCCAGCCTGCGGCCCGCGATGATGCCCGCTTCCTGCAGCCGCTTGATCCGACGCCATGTGGCGGGCTGGCTGAGGTCCAGCTGCCGTCCTAAGGCGCCTGCCGACAAGGTCGCATCCTCGGACAGCGCCCGCAGGATGCCAAAGTCCAGATCATCCAGCGCGCTCATACCGGCAGCACCTCATCCGACTTGATCCGCGCCACATGCATCAGCGCCTCGATATCGGTGATATGCGGCAGGTTCAGAATGCCGGCGCGGTAGATCTGCTGGTAATGCGGCATGTCCCGCGCAATCACCGAAAGCCGCACATCGACCTGGCCCAGGAAGGTCTGGATCTCGATCACCTCGGCAATGCCACGGGCCGCCTCGATGAATTCGTCAAAGGCGCGCGGGTTGGTCTTGTCCAGCGTCACCCGCAGGGAAACTTCGACCTCGTAGCCCAAGGCTCGCCAGTCAATCACCGCCCTCTGCCCCAGGATCACGCCGCCCTCGCGCAGCTTCTCCAGCCGCCGCGACAGGCGCGAAGCAGTTAGGCCCAGCCGTTCGGCCCGATCCGGAATCGATTGCTCCGGGTCGCTTTGCATATAGCGCAGAATGCGCCGGTCGAGATCATCAAGCATGATTTCTTCACTATCAGGCAAAATAACGAATGGCTACCGCAAAGAAACTGCGAATTTCATGCACATCAGCAATCGCCTTCCCTGCCCGCATGCCTATGATGCCATCAAACACCAAATGAAAGGACGTGGATCATGCGCGTTTATTACGACCGCGATTGCGATGTGAACCTGATCAAGGACAAGAAAGTGGCCATCCTGGGCTATGGCTCCCAAGGCCACGCCCACGCGCTGAACCTGCGCGATTCCGGCGCCAAGAACCTTGTCGTTGCACTGCGCGAAGGCTCCCCCTCGGCCAAGAAAGCGGAAGGCGAAGGCCTGCAGGTCATGGGCATCGCGGAAGCGGCGGCCTGGTGCGACGTGATCATGTTCACCATGCCCGACGAACTGCAGGCAGAAACCTACAAGAAATACGTCCACGACAACATCAAGCCGGGTGCCGCCATCGCATTCGCCCACGGCCTGAATGTGCACTTCGGCCTGATCGAGCCGAAAGAAGGCGTCGACGTCATCATGATGGCACCCAAGGGCCCGGGCCACACCGTGCGCGGCGAATACACCAAAGGCGGCGGCGTGCCCTGCCTGGTTGCGGTTCACACCGACGCCACCGGCAAGGCGCTGGAAACCGGCCTGTCCTACTGCTCCGCCATCGGCGGCGGCCGCTCCGGCATCATCGAAACCAACTTCCGCGAAGAATGCGAAACCGACCTGTTCGGCGAGCAGGCCGTTCTCTGCGGCGGCCTGGTTGAGCTGATCCGCTGCGGCTTTGAGACCCTGGTCGAAGCTGGCTACGCACCGGAAATGGCCTATTTCGAGTGCCTGCACGAAGTGAAGCTGATCGTTGACCTGATCTATGAAGGCGGCATCGCCAACATGGACTACTCGATCTCCAACACCGCCGAGTACGGCCAGTACGTCACCGGCCCGCGCATCCTGAAGTACGACGAAACCAAAGCCCGCATGAAAGCGGTTCTGGAAGACATCCAGCAGGGCAAATTCGTCCGCGACTTCATGCTGGAGAACCAGGTTGGCCAGCCGACCCTGAAAGCCTCCCGCCGTGCCAACGACGAGCACCTGATCGAAGAAACCGGCGCCAAGCTGCGCGGCATGATGCCGTGGATCTCGGCCGGCAAGATGGTCGACAAAGAGAAGAACTAAGGCGCCCGCGGGACCACCCGCTGACCTTACCTCTGCAGGGCGCTCCGATTTGGGGCGCCCTTTTTCATTTATTCCATTGAGGGTATCCGATGCCAGACTCCCCCGGCGCCGCCAATTGGGCCAAGCTCCTGTTCCTCGGTGTTATCTGGGGCGCCTCTTTCATGGCGGTGTCACTGGCGCTGCGAGGCTTCCCGCCGATGACCATCGCCGCGCTACGGATCTCCATCGGCGCGCTGTGCCTGCTGAGCGTGGTCTATGCGATGGGCATCGGCCTGCCTTCGCCGCGAACGCGCGAAGGCCGGATCATCTGGGCCTGTGCCATCGGCATGGGGTTCTTCACCAACGCCCTGCCCTTCACCCTGCTCAGTTGGGGGCAGACCTATGTGGCCAGCGGCTTTGCCGGGGTTTGCATGGCGGTGGTGCCGCTGTTTGTGCTGCCGCTCGCGCATCTGCTGGTGCCGGGCGAGCACATGACCCTGCGCCGTACAATCAGCTTCCTGATCGGCTTTGCCGGCGTTGTCATACTAATCGGCCTCGACGCCTTCCGCTCTGCCGGAACGGATTTTGAATCACTCGCCCGCCTCGCCTGCCTCGGTGCGTCGCTCTGCTACGCCATCGGCTCAATCATCACCCGGCTCTGCCCGCAGGTGAACATGCTGTCGCTTTCCGCCGCAGCGCTCCTGTGCGGCGCTGCCATGATGACCCCCGCCGCGCTCTGGGCCGAAGGCGTGCCGGAACTGCCCGCCGCCCTGCCGCTGGGCGCGGTGATCTACCTCGGTTTGCTGCCAACCGCCCTCGCCCAAGTGCTGCTGGTCCAGGTCGCCCGCAGCGCCGGTCCTGCGTTCCTGTCCACCGTGAACTACCAAGTGCCGGTCTGGTCGGTGATCTTTGGCGCCGCGCTGCTCGGAGAAACCTTGCCACCGCAGTTGTTTGCCGCGCTGGCGCTGATCCTTGGCGGCCTCCTTCTCAGCCGCAGCCGCCGCCCGCGCGTGGCGTAAGCCCCGAACACTTCGATAGATAACAAAGCAATTGCCATTGACCCCGCCCGCTCGGCGGGGTCTTGTCGCGCCGTGAACCGCAGGAGAAAACCATGCCCAGCGCTGAACCGCGCGACACTCCCAAGCAATGGCTGAAGGCAATTGCGATCTGGGCCTTTCTGGGGTTTTGGATCTATTTCTTCTCCTTTAGCCTCTACGCTTCCGGATGCCACAAGTTCAGCCGCCCTGCGGATGAGCGGTTGCGCAAATGCGAAAACAGTCTGCGGTTTACAGGCTTTCTGTATACTGACCATCAGCGCGCCACCAATTTGATCAATCAAGGCATCGCACAGGCAGACCTTGGCGAAGATGCAAAAGCCGTAGCCTTATTCACAAAGGCAATCCCTCTACTCACAGGAGCGTCTTCGTGCAACCATCGCCATTTGCAGCCACAGCTCGAAACACTTGACCGCAAGATGAAGGACCCGGCAATCCTGCCACGGGCGCTCGAACTCTTTCGGACCGCAATTGATGAATGGGCCAAGAGCCGGTCATGAGCACAAGCAGCATCACCCCGCGCTACTGGCTGATGATCGCCACTCTCGGCTTTGTCTGGGGCGCAACCTTTTTGCTGATCAAGCTGGCGCTGGACGGGATCACCCCGTTCTGGCTGGCGGCCAGCCGGATTGGCTTTGCCGCGCTCCTGCTGTGCGCGGTCTGGGGCTGGCGCGGGTTCAAGCTGTTCAAGTCTGAAACCAACTGGCCCTCGCTGGTAATCATCGGCATCCTCAGCACTGCCCTGCCCTTCATGCTGATCTCTTGGGGCCAGCAGCATGTCTCCTCCGGCTTCACCGGCGTCAGCATGGCGGCAATCCCGCTGATGGTGCTGCCGCTGGCGCATGTCTTTGTCCCCGGAGAGCAGATGACCCTGCGCCGCCTTATCGGCTTCTGCATCGGCTTTGCAGGCGTCGCGCTGCTGATCGGCGGCAAGGCGTTTGAGACGAGCGGCGCAGAGCTTGAGGCTTATGGCCGCGCCGCCTGCCTGTCTGCCGCCGCTTGTTACTCGGTCAGCTCCATCCTGACCCGCCGCCTGCCGCCGGTGGACCCGGTAGGGCTGGCGGCCATCCTGCTGGTGATCGGCTGCTTCATCATCTTCCCGGCCGCCTGGGCCGTCGAAGGCCCGCCAGTGATGCCGGACAGCCGCACCCTGCTCATCGCGGCCATCCTCGGCCTGATTCCCACCGCTGCTGCCAACCTGCTGCGCGTCATCGTGGTGCGGGAGGCAGGGCCCACTTTCATGACCCTCACCAATTACCAGGTACCGGTCTGGGCGGTGGTGCTGGGGGCGGTGTTCCTGGGCGAGGAGTTGCCGCCCTCAATGCTGCTTGCGATGGCGATGATCCTGGGCGGCCTTGGCCTCAGCCAGTTCGGCAGGCTGAGCCGCCTGTTCAGCAAAGGGGGCTGAGCGCCCCCTGCCGGATCACTCCGCCACAGCCGCCTCGACCGCGGCAACAACGCTGTCGACCGCCAGCGTCATCAGCTCTGCGTCCTCGCTCTCGGCCATCACCCGCACCAGCGGCTCTGTGCCGGATTTGCGGATCAGCAGCCGCCCCTGGCCGTCCAGCATCTTCTCCGCCGCGGCAATCGCGTCCTGCACGTGCTCATCTTCCAGCGGCGCCTGGCCCGCCTGGAACCGCACGTTGCGCAGCCGCTGCGGCACAGTCTCGAACTGATGCGCCAGCTCTGAGGCTTTTTTGCCGGTCTGAACCATTTCAGCCAGGAAGTGCAGCCCCGCCATCAGCCCGTCGCCGGTGGTGGCAAAATCGCTCATCACGATATGGCCCGACTGCTCACCGCCAAGGTTAAAGCCGCCCTCGCGCATCCGCTCCACCACATAGCGGTCGCCCACGGCAGTGCGCTCCAGGCCCAGCCCCTTCCCGTTCAAATAGCGTTCAAGGCCCAGGTTCGACATCACAGTCGCCACCAGCGCGCCGCCCGCCAGCTGGTCCTGTTCGGCCCAGCGGGTCGCCAGCAGCGCCATCAGCTGGTCGCCATCGGCCACAGTTCCGGTCTCGTCGATCACGATCACCCGGTCCGCATCGCCGTCCAGGCAGATGCCCGCATGGGCACCATGCGCCACAACTGCTTCGGCGGCTGTCTGCGGATGCGTCGACCCGCAACCGCGGTTGATGTTCAGCCCGTCAGGCGCCACCCCCACCGGGATTACCTCAGCGCCAAGCTCCCAAAGGACTTCCGGCGCTGTCCGGTGCGCCGCGCCATTGGCACAGTCAATCACCACCTTCAGACCGTTAAGGCCCAGGTTGCGCGGCAACGAGCTTTTGACCCGCTCGCCATAGCGAAAGCGGGCGTCATCGATCCGCTTGGCCCGGCCGATGTTGGCTGCCTGGGCCGGCTCGACGCCCGCCTCAATCAGCGCCTCGATCTCTATCTCCGCACTGTCCGAGAGCTTGAAGCCATCGGGGCCGAAGAACTTTATCCCATTGTCCTCGGAGGGGTTGTGGCTGGCCGAAATCATCACCCCCAGATCGGCCCGCATCGACCGCGTCATCAATCCGACCGCAGGCGTCGGCACCGGCCCAAGCAGCAGCACGTTCATGCCGGTAGAGGTCAGCCCCGCCGTCAGCGCGTTTTCAAACATGTAGCCGGACAGCCGGGTATCCTTGCCGATCACCACCCGGTGCACCCCGGTGCCGTCGCGCCGGAAATAGCGCCCGACAGCGGCGCCGATGCGCAGCGCCATTTCGGCGGTCATGGGGTGAATATTGGCGGTTCCGCGCACGCCATCGGTGCCAAAGAGATTTCGCATCAAAGTTTTCCTGCCCAAATAGGGCCTTAGCGGACGGCCTGCCAAAGGCGCAGCGCCTGAACCGTCCCGGCCACGTCATGCACCCGCAAAAATTGCACGCCTTGCGCCAGGGCCGCAAGCCCCACGGCAATCGAGCCCGGCGCGCGGGCTTCGGCACGCGGCTCCCCGCCGATCCTGCCGATAAAACCCTTGCGGGAAACGCCCAGCAAAATCGGGCAGCCCAGCCCGTGAAACAGGCTGAGATTGCGCAGAAGCGTCAGGTTGTGTTCCTGCGTCTTGCCAAAGCCGATGCCGGGATCGATCACGATCTGCTCGCGGATTACACCGGTCGCTTCCAGCCGGTCGATCTGCTGCTCGAGGAAGTCATACACATCCAGCAGCACGTTGCCGTATTGCGGGTCTTGCTGCATGGTGGCGGGATCGCCCTGGGCATGCATGATGCAGACCGGCACGCTGGCCTGCGCCGCCAGCGGGGCCAGCGCGGGATCGAAGGTGAACCCGGAGACATCATTCAGCAAGTCCGCCCCAGCCTCCAGCGCTTCCAGCCCGACCGTGGCCTTGCGAGTGTCGATGGAGATGGGAACAGAGCTTTCAGCCCGGATCGCCGCAATCACCGGTGCAGTGCGGGCAATCTCGTCGGCCTCGGCCACTTCCTCAGCGCCTGGCCGGGTGGACTCGCCGCCCACATCAATGATCGTGGCGCCGTCGGCCACCATCTGCAACGCTGCTGCCTTGCCGGCCTCAACGCCTGTATGTTTGCCGCCGTCAGAAAAGCTGTCAGGGGTTACATTCAGGATGCCCATGATCTGCGGCTGGGTCATGTCCAGCCCGGCAATGGACGCACGCCGCGCGCTCAGCCGACGGCGTTGCAGCTCGGGCACCAGTCCGGCCGGCGCGATCCGCGGCGGCGCGTCGCGGCTCAGGATCTCAACCTCGGTGAACCACAGGGCGGAGCCTGCAAGCGGAACAGCGCCCTCGGGGCGCGCCTCGCCATGTCGAACCAACGGCCGGTAATATATCACAGTTGTGCTTGCTCCACGCTGACGGCCCGCAAGGGGACACCGGGATTATCAGGCAAATCCCCGCCAAGCACAATCATTTCACCTGCCTCGAAGGTCGCCGCAAACCAGGCCGCCAGCGCCACCGAGTTCGAGGGCGGCGCCGAAGGCCCGTCCACCGCGTCCAGCACAATCTTGGAGGGGGCCCAGACGCAGATCTGGCCGTTTTTCATCGCCCAGTCCAGCTCGGTCCGGGTCGAGACCACCACGCAGCGGTCGTCCTTGGCCGCCAGCCGCCAGGCGTTCTGCTCAATGGCCAGCAGGTCGATGCGCCGCTGGGTCCACTTGTGGCCGGTCGTGGGCACCTGCAGCGGATGGGTGCCAACGCACAGGATCAGCGGCCGCTTGCGGCATTCCATCTGATCGATCCAGCCGGTCAGGTTTCCGCTGTCGATGGCATCGTTGGACAGGTACATCAGCCGCGGGTGCGGGCGTTCTTCCTCATCCACCAGATGGCTGATCTGATCCTTGGAGCGCACCACCTCGACGCCCAGCGCGCCGGGGCCGCGGTCCAGTTTTTCAATCCGCACAAAGGCGCGCACGGCCTGATGCTCCAGGAGGATCCGCTCGGCCACCCGTTCGGCCAGGGTTTCCAGCAGGTTCAGCCGCTCCGCCGCCAGCTCATGCGCAATCGCCTCCGTCACCTTGTCATAAGACAGGATCCGGTCGACATCGTCATCCAGATCCTTGGGCAGCGGCGCCACTTCCACCACCACGTTGAAACAGATCCGCTGGGTGGTGCCGCGCTCTGCCTGAAAGGCTCCGATCTCCACCTCAACGGTATGGTCGCGCAGCGAAATACGGTCCAGCGGACCCGGTGCGGCAGTCGCCATGGATCGCTCGGAGGGATGCGCAAAGGCAAGGCGGATTTCAGAGGGCATGGAAGATCGGGCCTTTGGCTGGCTGTGTCGGGTGTGGGTCCCAACAATAGTCTTTCGGCGCCTTCATAACAGTCCCGCAAACGCCACGCCAGTAGCTGAAAGCGGCACGGATGTGCCGCCTTCAGGCGCTCAATTGCTCAGCGCGGTCCGGTAGCGATCGTCGCGGTAGAACACATGCACGCCGATGCGCGTGGTGTTTGTGAAGACCCGGCTCCAGCGCGGCCGCACCGCGGTGGTGTGATAGTAGGTCGCGCCATCGGTGAGCTCAGTCTTGAGCCCGTCCAGCGCCGCCCGCGCCACCTTGGCCACCCGCTGATAGGCCCGCTTCTCGTTGATCACTTCCTTGTAGCCGTCGCAGGTGTAGGTGAACTGGCACTGGTACTTGCGCCCGGTGCCCTGGTTGATCACACCGCACAGCGTGTTCGGGAACTGGGCGCTTTTCACCCGGTTCAGGATCACCTCCGCCACAGCGAACTGGCCCTTGACGGTTTCGCCCCGGGCCTCGAAGTACAGCGCTTCCGCCAGGCAGGCAAACTGCTCGCCGCCCGTGGCCTTGGGGCGGGAGTCCAGCCACGCCTTGCTGTATTCAACTTTGGTCTGGGGCTTGCGGCTTTTGAACGGACTCGAGCGGAATCCGAAAAGTCCGCTGAATTTCCGCTCAGGCACCGCGTTCAGACTGGCCTGTTCGCGTTCGATCAGTGAGTCCAGGCCGGTTTCGGCAGCAACACTTTTACCCATCGTGATGGTGGCAGCCATCACGGCAATCATAGTCAACAATTTCATTCAGGGTTCCCCCGTCCTTGCAGCTTGTGCCCGGTTTCCCCAGCACATGCGGTCGCATCCCTTAATGGAAATGGCCCGAAACGTCCAGCTTTCGGAGGGCTGCCGCACGACTAGGAAAACACACGAGCCGCCGGTCTCGCGCCGGCTGCTGCTGAATGCTCCGATTTTTCTTAATATTTTGTGTAGGTTGGCGCGACCTGGCCGGTTTGGCTGGAAATCGCCAATTGGGCTGCGGCCAACCGCGCAACCGGCACGCGAAAGGGCGAGCAGGAAACATAATCAAAGCCCGCGTCCCGGCAAAAGGCGATCGATTCGGGGTTGCCGCCGTGCTCACCGCAGATCGACAAGGTGATGTCCCCGTTCTCCGCCCGGCCGCGCTGCACCCCCAGTTTCAGCAGCTCGCCAACGCCATCGGTGTCCAGCACGTGGAACGGATCTTCCGGGAAAACGCCCTGATTCACATAATCAGACATGAACCGCCCCGCATCGTCACGCGACAGGCCATAAGTCATCTGGGTCAGGTCATTGGTCCCGAAGCTCAGGAACGCCGTGTGCGGCGAAATCTCCCCCGCCCGCAGCGCCGCGCGCGGCGTTTCCACCATCACCCCCAGCCGGTAGGTGAAATCCTCGCCCCGCTCCGACTTCACCGCCGCGGCCACCGCGTCAATGCGGGCCTTGACCAGCTCCACCTCGCGCTTGGCCGAAACCAGCGGAATCATGATCTCCGGCACCACCGGGTCGCCCCATTTGGAGGCCTCCAGCGTGGCCTCGAATATGGCCCGCGCCTGCATGTCGTAGATTTCCGGCACGGTGACCCCCAGCCGCACGCCGCGCAGGCCCAGCATCGGGTTGTATTCGCCCATCTCCTCGACCCGGCGCGTCACATCGCTGACAGGGATGCCCAGGGCCTCGGACAGCTCGCGCTGGCCGGTTTTGGTGGCGGGCAGGAATTCGTGCAACGGCGGGTCGAACAGCCGGATGCAGACTGGCATCCCCTCCATGATACGGAACAGTTCGCGAAAGTCGTCGCGCTGCATCGGCAGCAGGCGTTCCAGCACCGCGGCACGGCCCGAGGACGTCTCGGCAAAGATCATTTCCCGCATCACTGTCAGGCGGCCAGGGTCAAAGAACATATGCTCAGTGCGGCACAGCCCGATACCCTGAGCGTTGAATTTCCGCGCAGTTTCAGCGTCTTCTGGCGTATCCGCATTGGCCCGGATGCCGATGTCGCGGGCGTCGTCGGCCCAGGTCAGAAGGGTCTGCAGCGCGCCGTCCTGCGCCGCTTCCAGCATTTCCGGCTGACCCGCCAGCACCTGGCCGCTGCTGCCGTCGATCGTGATGAGGTCGCCGGCCTTGAACACCCGGCCATCCGCCGCCTGCAGCATCTTGCGCTTGGTGTGAAACTTCAGGTTGGACGCGCCGACAATACAGGGCAGCCCCAGCCCGCGGCCGATCACCGCCGCATGGCTGGTCATGCCGCCCTTTTCGGTCAGCACCCCGGCGGCGGCGTGCATACCTCGCACATCCTCCGGTGAGGTTTCCCGCCGCACCAGAATGCAAGGCTCGCCGCGGGCGGCACTGGCCTGCGCACCGGCGGCTGTGAAGACCAGCTTGCCAGTGGCGGCGCCGGGGCTGGCGGCAATGCCGCGGCCGATCATGTCGCGCTTGGCATCCGGCGCCACCTGGCGGTGCAGCAGCTCATTCAGAATATGCGCATCGACCCGCATCAGCGCCTCTTCCTGCGGGATGATGCCATCCTCTGCCAGCGCAACCGCGATCCGCACCGCTGCCTGAGCCGTGCGCGCCACCCGCACCCCGTCCAGGATATGCACCCGGCCGTTGTCGACGACGAATTCCAGCTGCATCTCCTCGCGCAGCTTGCGGCGCATCAGCGCGGCATGGGCCTGCAGATCCGCAAAGGCCTCCGGCGCCAGCTCCTCCAGCGACAGCCCGCGCGCATCCTTGGCCAGGTACAGCGCCCCGGCCCCCGCCCCCAGCGCGTCGCGCCCCTGGCTTTGGCTCAGATAGCGCCCGGTCAGCTGCGGCTGGCCCGTGGTGGTGTTCACCAGCTGCAACACGCCGGAGCCGCATTCGCCCTGGCCCACACCGGGGATCATCTCCTGCACCACCAGACCCAGCCCCGCATCGGCCGGCGCGCCCTTGGCCTGGCGCAACAGCCGCGCCGAAGTGCCTTCCCACGCCCGCGCCATCGAGCGCAGCACCGCCGCGAGCTGCTCGCCCGGATCCTGCGGGAACGGCTCATCGGTTTCCGCCTCATAGGCGTGCAGGATCTCGCTCAGCGCATCCGGGCCGCCGTCCTCGACATCGTCGAACACATCCGGATCCAGCCGCGCCACATGCACCGCGTAGGACTGCACGAACCGCAGATACAGCGCCGCCGCCGCTTCCCGGCCCAGGGTGTCGCACAGATCGACATAGCGGGCATCGTTCATGCCGATGTTCAGGATCGCTCCGGGACCGCCCCAGTCCGGGTCTTCGGAGGACGGGCGCACGCACAGCAACGCCTCCGAGTCGAACTCGTTCAGCACCGCCGACAGATCCGGCAACTGCCCTTCGGCAATGGCATGCACCGCATCAAAGGACAACGCCACCGTGCGCGGCACCGGCAGATCGAGCCGCACCAGCCGCTGCAGGCATTTCGCCCGCCCGCCATGGGTGGCGGTGGCAATCGGTGCGGTGGCGGTGATGAGGCAAGCCGGCGGGGTCTGTTCGAAATCTTTCTGCACTGCAGCGTGTCTCCTTTGCCTGTCACCATAAGGGGAAGACGCGGTGGCGCAAGAGCCTTGTACCGGCCTGCCGGAAGCTGAAAGCGGTTCAGAAATGAAAAACCGGCCTTCCCTTGCGGAAAGGCCGGTCCCTGCGGGGCGAGTATTTTTTGGAAAGATGAAAGCGCGGCCGCGCCCTCTCAGCCCTCGACCTTGGTGAGGTCGGCCACCTGGCCGCAGACCTGGCGGATCTGGCTCAGGAGGTTGAGGCGGTTGCGGCGCAGCACCTCGTTCTCCGCGTTCACCTGCACCGCTTCAAAGAACGCATCGACCGGCGCGCGCAGGGCGGCCATGCCCCGCATGGCCGCCGCGAAATCTTCGGCCTCGATGGCCGGAGAGATCGCCGCCCCGCCTGCCTCCAGCGCATCGAACAGCGCCTTTTCGGTTTCGTCCTCGGCAAACTTGCGGTCGGCGCCGAACGAGTATTCCACGCCGTCTTTTTCCTCCGCCTGGGACAGGATGTTGTTGGCGCGCTTGAAACCCTGCAGCAGGTTCTCGCCATTCTCGGTCTTCAGGAAGTCCTCCAAGGCGCGCGCGCGTTTCACCAAGAGGGTCAGGTCGTCGTTGCCCCCCATCGCGATGCAGGCGTCGATCACGTCATGGCGGATGCCCTGATCACGCAGGAACACCTTGAGGCGGTCGTGGAAGAAGGAGAGGAGATCGTCAGAAGTTTCCTCGTAGTCTCCCGCCACAGGTGCCGGAGTGCGTTCAAGGTGCGTCCAGAACACTTTCCGGACCCCCACGCGCAAATCATTCTCCAGCACCAGCCGGATCACGCCCAGCGCGGCGCGGCGCAGGGCAAAGGGGTCTTTCGATCCGGTGGGCTTTTCGTCGATGGCCCAGAAGCCGGTCAGCGTGTCCAGCTTGTCAGCCAGCGCCACCGCGACCGAGACCGGCTCCGACGGCACATCATCGGACGGCCCCAGCGGCGAATAATGCTGCTCGCAGGCGTTGGCGACTTCCTGCGGCAGGCCCGCGGCCTCGGCGTAGTAGCGGCCCATCAGGCCCTGCAGTTCCGGGAATTCATAGACCATTTCCGACGACAGGTCGGCCTTCGCCACGCGCGCTGCCTGCTCTGCCAGACCGGCATCAGCACCAACAACCGGCGCGATCTCGCGGGCCAGCGCGGCAATCCGGTCGATGCGCGCGGCCTGGGTGCCCAGCTTGTTGTGGAAGGTCACGTTCCCGAGGTTATCTACCCAGGCGCTCATGCCCGCCTCGGACTTGGCCGTGCGCAGATCGTTCTCCCAGAAGAACTTGGCATCGGCCAGACGCGCCGACAGGACCTTTTGATTGCCCGCCAGAATGGTGGCGCCGTTATCCGCGGTCTCGCGATTGGCGACGGTGATGAACCTCTCGATCCGGCCCGTCTTGGGGTTCTTCACCGAGAAGAACTTCTGATGCTCCTTCATCGAGGTTTGCAGCACCTCCGGCGGCAGTTCCAGGAACTCTTCGTCAATCGCGCCCATCAGCACCACCGGCCATTCGACCAGGCCTGCGACCTCCGCCAGCAGGCCCTTGTCCTCAACCACGTCCAAGCCGCTGGCAAAGGCCTGATTGGTGGCCTCCTGCCAGATCGCCTCGGCCCGTTCGCGGGCGTCCAGAACCACATGCGCGCGCTTCAGCTTGGCGGCGTAGTCGTCAAAGCCGCTGACGGTGATCTCATCCGGCGCCATGAAACGGTGGCCGCGGGTGGTGTTGCCCGCCTTGATGCCGTCGATATTCAGATCGACCACGGAGGCGCCGTTTTCATCCGACAGGATGCACAGGATCGAATACAGCGGCCGCACCCAGCGCAAGGCGCCTGCGCCCCAGCGCATGGATTTCGGCCAGGGGAAGTTGCGGATGGTGTCTTCCAGCACTTCGGCAATAATCTCCGCCGCCGGGCGGCCCGGTTTTTCGATCAGCGCGAAATAGACCGCGCCTTTGGGGGTTTCGCGCTCTTCCAGCTGGTCGCGGGTCAGGCCCGCACCGCGCAGGAAGCCCTCGATGGCCTTGTCCGGCGCGCCGACCTTGGGGCCTTTGCGCTCTTCCCGGACGGTCGGGCTTTCCGCCAGCAAGCCGTCCACCGCCAGGGTCAGGCGGCGCGGCGTCGACAGCGCCGCGGCCCCGGCATAGGTGAGACCCGCCTCGACCAGGCCATCGGTCACGCGCTTCTTCAGATCCTCGGCGGCACGCGTCTGCATGCGGGCCGGGATTTCCTCGGAAAAGAGTTCAATGAGCAGGTCGGGCATCTGGATGTCCTCAGAAGTTCACAATCGCCTGGATGACGATCGCATTGGCGATATCAACAAAGAAGGCGGATACAAGGGGGAGCACGACGAAGGCAATAGGCGACGGCCCATACCGTTTCGTGACAGCGGTCATATTTGCGATGGCGGTCGGGGTGGCCCCCAGCGCGAAGCCGCCAAAGCCGGCAGCCAGCACCGCGGCGCGGTAGTTGCTTCCCATGACCGGGAACAGAACCCAGATCACGAATGCCACCGTCAGCAAGGCCTGGAGGGCCATGATCACGGCAATCACAGCCCCCATTTCGGCAATCGTCCAGAGCTGCAGGCTCATCAGGGACATTGCCAGGAACGTGCCCAAGGCAAACTCCGACACCAGCGCCAGCGAGGGCGTGCGCGAGACCGGTGCCGCAGCTGGCGCCAAGGCGCTGCGCAGGTTCGCAATCACGATGCCCATGATCAGGCACGGCACGAACAGCGGCAGCTTCAATCCGGCAGCGGCAATCGCCCCGTGCAGAAAAAAGCCCGAGATGATGGCCAGGTTCAGATACAGCAGAACCCGCATCACGGTCAGATGGTCAATCCGGGAGACTGCCGGCGCGCCCTCCTCGGGCAGCCCGACCGTGTGCTGCTCGTCAGGGCGGGCGGGGGCAAGGCTGCGGCCCTCGACCAGCAGACGCGCAACCGGGCCGCCGACCAGGGCGGCCAGAACCAGTCCCAGGGTAGCAACCGCCACGCCAAGCTCGGTTGCCCCCTCAATCCCGGCGGCATGCGCAACTTCCGGAGCCCAGGCAATGGCGGTGCCATGTCCGCCGATCAGCGCCGCAGAGCCAAACAGGACCCCTGTCTGCAACGGGTAGCCGAACAGCACCGCCCCGGCGGCACCGATCACATTCTGGGCAACGATGGTCACCAGTGTCAGGACAAGCAACAGCAGCAGCGGCCGCCCGCCTGCGATCAGGTCCGAAAGCCGCGCATTGAGGCCGATGCAGGCGAAAAACAAAACCAGCAGAAAGTCGCGCGGCGCCAGGTCAAAGGACAGCTCGAGGCTGAACATCAGGTAAAGGCCCAGAACCGCCAGCGACCCCAGCAACCCGCCCGTCACCGGTTCGGGAATGTTGAAGCGCCGCAGCACATCAACGCGCGCGTTGATCTCCGCCCCCAGCAGATAGATGGCAAATCCCAGCGTAAGCGTGAGAAAGCCGGGTATCTGATAGGTTTCACCCACAGGAACCCCTGTCAGTTCTCTGGCCGGGGCGGGCACTCCTCGCCCACAACGGTGCCGTCATAGGCTTTCTGGCCGCAGTCGTTCAGCTCATGCCAGGCATAGCCGCGGCCCGCATCGGTGACGGCGACAATCCGGTCGACGCCATAGGAAATGTTCTTGACCGAAAGGAAGGACTTGGCCGAACCATCGGCCAGCTTGGCGCCGATGGCCGCCGCATCGAAGCAGTCAAACCACTCCGGCGCATTGCGCGGCTCAATCTTGTCCGACAGGGTAAAGACCTGGGCCAGCTCGTCCGGCGTCATCTTGGTGTTGAAACAGGCCCGGTAACGGATGGGGGAGCTGCCGGCGTCAATCGCCTCGAAATCCGCATAGGCAATCGGTTGCCCCTCGCCGCCATCCAGCGGCACCAGCACCACGTCGCGTCCCGGCTGCAGCGCGACCTCATCATAGAAGCCATAGACCTGCAGGTAATACATCGCCCCCCCGGCGGCGAGCGCGAAGACGATCAGGATCAGCGCAAGGAGTTTCCCCATGACGTATCAGTCCCCTGCTCAGGCCGCGGTCTCAGCCGTATGCCCGCCGGCCTCTGTCAGCACGAAGGCGTCGGCGCATTGCTTGGCCAGCGCCCGGACGCGGCCGATGTAAGCCTGTCGTTCCGTGACCGAGATCACCCCGCGGGCGTCCAGCAGGTTAAAGATGTGCGAGGCCTTGATGCACTGATCATAGGCCGGATGCGCCATGATGATGCGCTTGCCGGTCTTGGGGTCGATATGCTCCTGCGACAGGATCGCGGCGCATTCGGCCTCGGCCTCCTCGAAATGGCGCAGCAGCACTTCGGTGCTGGCCACGTCGAAATTCCAGCGGGCGTATTCTTCCTCGGTCTGCTTGAACACATCGCCATAGGTCAGCGGGATCATCGCGTCCGGATCGTTGAAGGGCATGTCCATCACGTGATCGACACCCAGCACATACATCGCCAAACGCTCCAGGCCATAGGTCAGTTCGCCGGACACCGGGTGGCAATCATGGCCTCCGACCTGCTGGAAATAGGTGAACTGGCTGACTTCCATGCCGTCGCACCAGACTTCCCAGCCCAGCCCCCAGGCGCCCAGCGTCGGGCTCTCCCAGTCATCTTCGACAAAACGGATGTCATGCAGCGCCATGTCGATGCCGATCGCCTCCAGCGAACCCAGGTACAGCTCCTGCAGGTCCGGCGGGCTCGGCTTGATCAGCACCTGATACTGGTAGTAATGCTGCAGCCGGTTCGGGTTTTCGCCATAGCGCCCGTCGGTCGGGCGGCGCGAGGGCTGCACATAAGCCGCGGCCCAGGCCTTGGATCCCAGCGAGCGCAACGTGGTCGCCGGGTGGAAGGTTCCGGCGCCGACTTCCATGTCATAGGGCTGCATCACCGCGCAGCCCTTGGCGGCCCAGTAATTCTGAAGCCTCAGGATAATCTCTTGGAAGGAGCGCGGCGCGCCGTTGGTCTGGGTCATCTGTCATCCCTACTCGGGCTGCAATTGCGGTGATTGATCTCTCAAGGACCCCGGCCAGGGCACTTGAAAGAGCCTTTTAAAGGGCCATTGCCAGGGTCATATGCAAGGCTATGGGCAGGGTCAACGCCCTCTGGCCGCTTGCGTTGCCCCGTCTGGCCACAGTTTACGCTTCATCGGCTGCAAAAGTGCGGGAATGCGGCAACGGGCCGGGAATTCCCCCTGCGATGAGGAGTTCCCTTTGCCGCTGCAAAATGCTTAACCTCCGCGGCAAAGAATAAGCGTACTTCCGGGATACGAGGCCCACACATGAAAAAACTGTTTGCCGCTCTGGCGCTGCCGCTGATTGCGCTGGCCATTGCGTTCGCTGCGCCGGTTTCGGCGCAAAGCAGCCGGGATGCGGTCTGGATCCAGATTGCCGCCCGCCCCTCCCTGCGTGAAGCCGAAAGCGAGGCCCGCACCTATGCCGCACGCCTGCCCGATGTCTCGGGCTATGCGCTTGGCGGCGGCTGGTACGGCGTGGTTCTGGGCCCCTACGCCCGCGACGACGCCGAACGGGTGCTCCAGGTTTACCGCGCCGAGGGCCAGATCCCGCGCGACAGCTTCATCGCGTTCCGCCGCAACCTGCGCAGCCAGTTCTACCCGGTGGCGGCAGATGCCACCCCGCCGGCGGAACCGGAAGCAGCGCCCGCGCCTGCCGCCCCCGCTCAGGCAGAGCCGGAACCGCAGCAGCAGGCCGCCCTGCAGTCCACCCTGCCCGATGAAAGCCCCGCAGAGGCCCGGCGCAGCGAGCGCGCCCTGAGCCGCGAACAGCGGATGGAGCTGCAGGTGGCGCTGAAGGCGGCAGGCTTCTACAACTCCGGTATCGACGGCGCCTTCGGGCGCGGCACCCGCGCTTCTATGCGCGACTGGCAGGCAGCGCGCGGCTTTGAGCCGACCGGCGTGCTGACCACTGCCCAGCGCCAGGTGCTGCTGGACGAATACAACGCGCCGCTGATTTCCGTCGGCATGGCGCGGGTAGAGGATGCCAAGGCCGGTATCGCCCTGCAGATGCCCGCAGACGAGGTGGCGTTCGACCGCTATGAATCGCCCTTTGCCCATTACACCAGCAAAGGCGACCTGGGCGCGCAGGTGCTATTGATCAGCCAGCCCGGCGACAAACGCACCCTGTTCGGCCTCTACGACATCCTGCAGACGCTGGAAATCGTGCCGCTGGATGGCCCGCGCCAGCGCGGCAGCGACAGCTTCACCATTGAAGGCCGCAACGACCGGATCGTCTCCTTCACCCAGGCCAGCCTGAAGAACGGTGAAGTGAAGGGCTTCACGCTGATCTGGCCCACCGGTGACGAAGACCGCCGCACCCGGGTTCTGGCGGCGATGCAGGCCAGCTTCACCCGCCTCGGCAGCGTGCTGGACCCGGCAGCAGGCGGCGACGTGGTGCAGGACATCGACCTGGTCTCCGGCCTGGAGATCCGCAAACCGAAACTGTCGCGCTCGGGTTTCTTTGTGGACGGCAACGGCAGCGTGCTGACCACCTCGGACGTGGTGGTGGGTTGCACCCGGATCACCCTGGATCACGGCTATCAGGCGGAGGTTGCGGCCAATGACGCGGCCGGCGGCATCGCCATCCTGCGCCCGGCAGAGCCGCTGGCGCCCGCCGCGGTGGCTGAACTCAGCACCTCCTCCCCGCGGCTGCAGTCGGAGGTGGCGGTATCCGGCTTCTCCTACGAGGGTGTGCTGGGCGCACCGAGCCTCACCTGGGGCAAGATCGCCGATGTCAAAAGCCTCGATGGCAACACCGAAGTGGCGCGCCTCGATCTGGCGGCCCAGCCCGGCGATGTCGGCGGCCCGGTGATTGACAGCACTGGCGCGGTGCACGGCATGCTGCTGCCGCGGCAGCCCGATGGCAAGCAACTGCCGGAAGGCGTCAGCTTTGCGGTCAATGCCGAAGCCCTCCGCGGCGCGCTGAACGCTGCCGGGATGACCGCAGCGAGCAAGTCTCCCGCCGCCGGCAGCCTGCCCAGCGCGGCAATCGCCCGGCTCGCCTCCGGTATGACCGTTCTGGTCAGCTGCTGGGAGTAATCGACCGGCCCGGATACGGGTGCTGAAGTTCAGAACACATCAGCCGGCGCGCGCATCGCGCCGGCTTTTTTGCGGCCGGTGCCGCGCCTGATTGAGGATTTTGCGCTTGCGGCGCACGGAACAGCTCCCGCCCGGCTTCAGGCCTTGCCAGGCCCTCAGCCCGTTGGGCATGGCACCGCACCTCCGTGCGGCGCCGGGCCCAAGGCCGCCAAGGGGGCATCAGCCCCGCTGATGGCACCTGCGGGCGCGGGAGCCCGCCGCTGCCTGTCAGGCACAGGGCCGGTGCGGGTGTCAGTAGGGATGGATACGCCCGTCCCAGGTGTGGAAGCAGCCGGTTGTTTCCAGCGACAACACCTCGAACTCGTTGATCAGCCCGGCGACCGACTCCGCTACCGTGATATCGCCTTCATCGCCGCCCATGTCCGTGCGCACCCAGCCCGGGTGATAGATACCGACGGCAATCCCCTCGGGCTGCAGATCGGTGGCCAGGTTGCGGCCGATGTTGAGCGCCGCCGCCTTGGAGGCGCGGTAGGCATAGCTGCCGCCCGGCGCCCGCGCCTGGCTCGCCATCTGCGATGACAGGATGGCAATCTTCGGCTCCTCCGCCAGCCGCAGGTTGGGCAGCATCGCCTGCACCGTCAGGAACACACCGGTCACATTGGCCGCCAGCGTCTTGGCCCAGACTTCGGCCGAGTAATCCTCCAGCCCCATCGCCTTGTCGATATAAACCCCGGCATTGCACACCAGCAGGTCCACCGGCCGGTTCCGGATCTGGGCGGCAAATCGCGCTTGCTGGCCGGGATCGGAGACATCCAGCTTCACCCCCGAGGAATGATCCCGCGAGGTGCCGGTCACCTCATAGCCAGCCTCCCGCAGCTGCTTCACCAGTTCCTTGCCGATTCCGCGGCTGGTTCCCGTCACAACTGCATGCATGCTGCCCTGTCCCTCAATTCGATTTGCCCCCGGGACGGAACGGCAGCGGCATCACCGGCACGCCTTCCTCGATCAGTTCCCGCGCGTCTTCCAGTTTGGCCTCGCCGTGGATGGCCCGCTCCGGCGCCTCGCCCAGATGCATCGCCCGCGCCTCCCGGACAAAACTGTCACCGACGTAATCGGAGTTTTCCTCGACCTTCCGGCGCAGCTCCGCAATTGCCTTTTCGACCTCGCCTGACGGGCGGGTCAGCAAGCCAGGCCCGGCCTGCGCCGCTGCGGGCGCCCGGGCTGGCACCGGTGCAGAAGACGCGCCCGGGGCGGAGGGCACGGCAGCCTGCGGCTCGGACTCGCCAACAGCGGACACCGCCTTGCGCCCCGGGCGCACCCGCGGCGCCATGATCGCCTTTTCCACCTTGGTGCCGCCGCACACCGCACAGGACACCATGCCCGCCGCCGCCAGCTTGTCAAAAGCCGCCGCAGACTGAAACCAGCTGTCAAAGCTGTGGCCTTCTGCGCATTTAAGGCTGTATTGAATCATGCTTTCCCTCATAACAGGAAGAGGCGATTAAATCTGCCTTTCCAGCAAGTGCAAGTGCTTGATGCGCTTAATCCGCCGCACCTGGGCGTTGCAGCCGCTGCCGCAGCCGCGCCGCCAGCTCCTCCTGCGGCGTTCCGGCCTCCACCGCCAGCCGCCGCAGGCCGAAATGCACATGCGCCATCTCCCGGTAATAGCCAGAGAAGACATAATTTACCGCCGCGCCCGCGACCGCACCGGCAACCGGCACCGCCTGCGCCGCCAGCTTCTGCCCCAGCACCGCGCCCAGCTTGGGCGCCACCTGGGCAATCAGCTTGTGCACCCCGCCGGGCAAGCCCAGCCGCAATGAGACAAAGCCCAAATCGGCCCCGTCATCCTCCGCCAGCGGGCCTGCTGCGGCAAACACCTGAATGCAGTCGAAGGTCACGCTCTCGGCCTCGGGATCAAAGCCTTCGGCGGCAGCGGCGCTTTGGATGGTCCGCAGCAGAAAGGCGGTGGTTGCAGGAAGCTCCACCAGCGCGCCCGGCAGGCCCGCCGCTCCGCCTGCCGCGCCCATGGCGGCGCTCACCATTCGGTCGACACCGGGTTTCTGGTCGGGCACCAGCCGTCGCGACCGGGTGGCGCCCTTCATCGCCAGCTGCAGCGCGGTTTCCGTGGCGCCGGTCAGCCCGGCACGCACCGGGGCGGGCAGCCGCTCCAGCAGGCTCTCGCCGCTGCCGCCCAGCCGGTTCAGCAGCTCGACGCCGAACCCGCCAGCCGCGTGGTAACGTTCTGCCAGCGCGTCCAGCTCTGCCTCGACCTCTTGCGGGGTTATCTCCCGCGCGTTGCTCAGAATGTCCGCCACATCCGCCTCCTGTATCTGTGTAAGACATCGGCGGAACCAGGGGCGATTTCAACCCTGCCAGCGGGTTACCTGGCCCCGGATGCCGTCCCAGGCCGCGTCCTGCAGCGCCAGCCCCAGCACCCGGTCGGGGTTGGTGGGGGGCGGCATTTCCACCCCCTCCAGCCGGGTGAAGCCAAAGCGCCGGTAATAGGGCGCATCGCCCACCAGCATCACCCTGGCCCAGCCGCTTTCCTCTGCCTTGGCCAGGCTGTCGCGAATCAAAGACCCGCCCAGTCCCTCGCCCTGGCGCGTCGGATGCACCGCGACCGGCCCCAGAAGCAGCGCCGGGGCATCACCGATCAGCACCGGCCAGAACCGGATTGCAGCAGCCAGGATCCCGTCGCTGTCGCGCGCCACCTGGCTCAGGCCCGCCACCGGCGGCACCCCGTTGCGCAGCCGGTATGAGGACAGCGCCTCACGGCCCGGCGCAAAGCACAGATCGTAAAGCGCCTCGACCTCCCACCGGTCGTCCGCCTGTTCCGCTTGCAATTCGATCACGCTGCCCTGCCTCCGCCAATATCCCCTGCAGGCTGGCATTTGGCCTAACACGGGCGTAAGGCTTGGGCAAACACCTAAGCCACAGAACAGGAAGCCAGAATGTTCTACCGCCCCGAGGACGGCCACGGCCTGCCCCACAACCCGTTCAACGCCATTGTCACGCCGCGCCCCATCGGCTGGATCTCCTCCCGCTCCGCCGACGGGGTGAATAACCTGGCGCCGTATTCCTTCTTCAACGCAGTCGCCTATACGCCGCCGCAGGTGATGTTTGCCTCCACCAGCGCCAAGCCGGACCAGGACGGCACCAAGGACAGCGTCGCCAATATTGAGGCCACCGGCGTCTTTTGCGTCAACGTGGTCTCCTATGCGCTGCGCGACGCGATGAACGCCAGCTCCGGCGCGCTGCACAAGGACGAGGACGAGTTCGCCCATGCGGGCCTGACCGCCGTGGAGTGCGAAACCATCGCCTGCGCCCGCGTCGCCGAAGCCCCCGCGGCGCTGGAGTGCCGGCTCACCAAAATCGTGACCCTGCCGGGCGAGGCCAACAAGGTGGTGTTCGGCGAGGTGACCGGCGTGCACATGCGCGACGAGCACCTCAAGGACGGCGCCTTCGACGTCACCACCTTCCAGCCGCTGGCCCGCCTCGGCTACCGCGACTATTCGGTGGTGCGCGACCTGTTCCCGCTCACCCGTCCCGACGATTGAGGCCCGCAATGCCGCTGCCTGATCCCCGCAAACGCAATCCGATCATCCTGCCGGACGGCACGCCGCATGCAGGCACCGTGATGCTGAGCCGGGTGCTGGACCACCCCAACATCCAGGCCGGCGTTTACAGCTATGCCTCCGATTTCGATCCGCCGGAGAACTGGGCGCAGCATCTGGCGCCTTACCTGTTCCCCGGCGCCCGCGAGCGTCTGGTGATCGGCCGCTTCTGCCAGATCGCCCACGGTGCGCGCTTCATCACCGCCTCGGCCAACCATGCCCAGGAAGGCCTCAGCTGCTACCCGTTCCCGGTGTTCGACCCCGGCCAGATGGCCGGTTTCCAGCCCGACACCCGCGACACTGTCGTGGGCAACGACGTCTGGATCGGCTACGGCGCTCTGGTCCTGCCGGGCGCCCGCATCGGCGATGGCGCCATCATCGGCGCAGGTGCGGTGGTGCGCGGCACGGTGCCGTCCTACGCCATCGTCACCGGCAACCCCGGCACGGTGCAAAGCTTCCGCTTCTCCAAGCCGCAGATTGCCCGGCTGCTCGCGCTCAAATGGTGGGACTGGCCGGCTGAGCTGATCACCCGCGCCGAACCCGCGCTCTTGTCGGGCGACCTCGACATGCTGGAAACCCTCGCCCCCGACTAAGCCCCTGCTGGTTTGGCGAGCCAGAAGCCCCCTATCCAAACGAAAACCCGCGGCTCACCGGAACCGCGGGTTTCTCTTTCAATCTGTCCGGCGTCAGTGACCGCCCAGGATCCCGGTCTTGACCGAGTAATCCACCGCGATCTCGTACTCCGGGTCGTCATCGCTGTCGACCATCAGGTGGCCCGCCTTTGTCAGCAGCTGATGGCAATCGCGGCTCAGGTGGCGCAGCACCAGTTTCTTGTCCTCGGCCTCATACTTGCCGGCAATCGCCTCGATCGCCTGCAACGCCGACTGGTCCACCACCCGGCTGCGGGCAAAGTCGACAATCACACGGTCCGGGTCGCCCGCCACGTCAAACAGCTCAATGAACCCGTCGGTGGAGCCAAAGAACAGCGGCCCCTCGATCTCATAAACCTTGGCGCCCTTGTCGGTCGCCGACTCGCGGGTATAGGCGTGAATGCGGCGCGCGTTGTTCCAGGCATAGGCCAGCGCCGAAACGATCACGCCCACAACCACCGCAATCGCCAGGTCGGTCATCACCGTCACCACGGTCACCAGCACGATCACAAAGGCATCCATCGGCGGCACCTTTGTCATGATCTTGAGGCTGTTCCAGGCGAAGGTGCCGATCACCACCATGAACATCACCCCCACAAGAGCGGCCAGCGGGATCTGCTCGATCAGCGGCGAGGCCACGACGATGAAGGCCAGCAGGAACAGCGCCGCGGCAATGCCCGCAATCCGCGTCCGCCCGCCCGATTTCACGTTGATCATCGACTGGCCGATCATCGCACAGCCGCCCATGCCGCCAAAGAAGCCGGTCACCACGTTCGAGGCACCTTGCGCAATGCACTCCTGGCTGGCACCGCCGCGCTTGCCGGTGATCTCGCCCACCAGGTTCAGGGTCAAAAGGCTCTCGATCAGGCCGATGGCCGCCAGGATCACGGCATAGGGCAGGATGATCTCAAAGGTTTCCCAGTTCAGCGGCACCATCGGGATGTGGAAGGCCGGCAGCCCGCCCTCGATCGAGGCCATGTCACCCACCCGCGGCACATCCAGCCCCATGGCGATCACCAGCACCGCCACGATGCCGATCCCCGCCAGCGGCGCCGGGATGATGTTGGTGATCTTGGGCATGCCCCAGATGATCACCATGGTCAGCGCCACCAGCCCCAGCATCAAGAGCATCGAACCGCCCTGCAGCCACTCCGCCCCGCCGGAGGCCGGATCCTTGAACTGGGTCAGCTGCGCCAGGAAGATCACGATGGCGAGGCCGTTCACGAACCCCAGCATCACCGGATGCGGCACCAGGCGGATGAACTTACCCCAATGCATGACACCCGCGATGATCTGCAGGATCCCCATCAGCACCACAGTGGCAAACAGGTATTCCACCCCATGATCCGCCACCAGCGCCACCATCACCACCGCCAGCGCACCGGTCGCACCAGAGATCATCCCGGGCCGGCCGCCGAACACCGCGGTGATCAGCCCCACCATAAAGGCCGCATACAGCCCGACCAGCGGATGCACGCCCGCGACGAATGCAAAGGCCACCGCCTCCGGCACCAGCGCCAGCGCCACGGTAAGGCCGGACAGCAATTCGGTGCGCACGCGGGCCACGGTAAAGCCCTCGTCCTGCATAATGGAAAGGTTGGGCGGGGATATCTGCTTGGCCAGCAAAGCCATCGCTGCGCGTCTCATTGGGTGTACCTGTGCTCGGGAGGAGGAGTGTTCGCTGCCCGCCCCTAGCGGAAATACGCCAATGGGGCAAGGGTGCGGCGCCAAGGGGTCATGCATCGCGCGAACGTGAATTGCGCCAATGGCCCCCCATACACAGGTTCAACCGCAGTAAGTTCCTTGGGGGAATGGAGATGCGGATCCTGCTTGCCTGCCTTGCCTTCGCCGCCGCACCCGCCTTTGCGCAGGACCGGACCGGAAACGACACCGCCAGCGACTGGCGGGTCAAACACTATGAGAGCTTCGGCATCTGGACCTCCGTCTGCGACGAGCGCGAGGAAACCGGCACGCTTATGCAGCGCTGTTACATACGCTGGGTGGATGTGTTCTCACCACGCCCCAGGTTCGCCGGCCAGTTCCTGTTCCTCACCCCTGATGCGGACGGCTGGAAAGTGGAATTCGGGATCGAGCCCGGAACCCTGTTCAGCCCCGCGGGCTTCCGTATCGAACAGGAGGGAGAGGTCACCTGGCGCAGCCTGCACCCCGGCTGCCTCACCGGCCTGAGCTGCAGCTTCACCGGCGCAGGCGCAGATGAGCTGATTGCGCGGATGCTAGACGGTGGCGCGTTCCGCTTCACCTTCCGCGACCGGCACGGGCAGTCGCAGGACCTCACCTGGCCGCTCGATGGGTTTGACGCAGCCTTTGCCAACTTCCGGGCCGCCGCCATAGCCCGCAGCCTTGTGAAATAGCCCCCGGAGATGGGCGGCATTGCAGCCGGTTCAACAACCCGGCACTCGCCAGCCTCGTGGCGGGTGGCCTGCTGGCTGTGAACCAGCATGCAATTTTGGCCCCGTTGAGGGGTGATCGGCATCCAAAAATGGCTCTGACTCAGTTTTGGTGCAACTTCGGCCTCCCTCAGATCAGAGCGCTTGAACGAGCCGCGCTTTGAGCAGGTCGATGTTCGCCCTTCCATACATCTGGCGTTTGAGCGTTTTGAGGCGGTTAATCTGCCCTTCAGTCTGCCCGTTCGACCATGGTTCCCGAAGCGCCGCGGCGACCGCTGCCTGATCTCGCCGCAGCCCGCGGGCAAAGGCACCGAGCAGCCCGTCTTCCGCTTCATTCAGCCATCCTTCCAGCGCGCCTTCGCGAGCATTGCGTACCATGTCCGTAAACCGGTCGGTCAGCCTTCGGGCTGTGGCGAGAGCAGGCAGCGAAGCTTCGATCCTTGCGACCTGGATGGCATCCGCCTTGCACAGATGATCCCGGCCCAGGGTCAGGAGGCGGGCAATCTTGCGCGCGGGCGGCGATTTTTCTGCTCCCGATGGCGCGGCCCGCCCGGCACGGCGCTGGCGCGTGGCCCATTCCCCGACGACGCGGAGGCTGCCCTGGAAACCATCGGCCCGCAGCCGGCGCCAGATTTCGGCGCCGTTCCGGCAGCCGCCCGCCCATTCCCGCTCCAGCCGCGGCAGCCAAGGAGTCAGACTGCTCTCACGGATGCGGAAAACATCCTCGCGTTCCCCGCGCAAAATCTGGCGGACGAGCTGGCGGCTGAGCCCTGTCTGGCGAACGATCCGCCGGATCGGTACGCCATCATCAGCCATCTGGCGAACCATCCGGTTGGTTTGCTGGCGGCGCAGATAGCCTTCGTATTGCAGCTTTTCAGCGGCTGTCAGCAGCTTTGGGTCCAGTGTCTTTGCTCCGATCGCTTTGCGGATGGCAGGCATGTTACGCTGCACAGCGGCCAGGAAAGCTGTGCTCACGTTTTCTAACAGGTGCCAGCGGTCGGCAACCTGAACCGCTTTTGGCAAGGCCCGAGAGACGGCACCTCCATAGCCTCCGTTGCGGTCGCGGGCGACGACCTCAATCCCTGGACGGGCCCGCAGCCAGGCCTCGACCGTGGCCGGTTCCCGGTCCGGAAGGAGATCAATGACCCGGCGCCGCTCCAGATCGCAGATCAAAGTGCCGTATCGCTGCCCCTTTCGCCAAGCCCAATCGTCGATACCTATAACGCGGAGATCACTGTTTGAGGCCTCAGCCGTGTCCCGGATGCTGCGGAGGAAAGTATCCTTGCTGACCGGCAGCAGGAGCCGTGCGGCGAGCGCCTGTGCCGGACGCCCGCCGAGTGCCAGGCCGAGGTGCCGGACCAGTCCTTGCAGACGGGAGGTGCGCCGCGCATGTGGCCGGGTCACGTCCGCCGGAAACCGCTCGGCAAATATCTTGGCTGGGCAATGCAGAGCACGGCAGCGAAAGCGGCGAACCAGCAGGACCAGTTCCACCTTCCGGCCATGCGCAGGAAGATCGGCAGGCCGTCGGCGGTACCTGCTGTGAACATGGCGTGAAGCCGTGCCGCAGCGCGGGCACGCCGCCGTGGCTTTGGCGGAACGCGAGTGGATCCGGACCGTGTTCCCAACAAGCTCAACCTGGTCGGCCTTGAGACCTGCTGGCAGGAAATCCCGCCGTGAAAACTGTGACGCCATCGGCAACCTCCTCCAAAACCTGCCAATATATAGCGCTTAGCAGGTTGGGCTGCACCAAATCTGCTTCAGAGCCAAAATTGCGGGCCGATTGACATGATGCCCGGCTTCATCTTTCCCCAAGTACTCCCGCCGGAGGCTCCCACACCTGCGGCACTCTCCCGGTGTACAGGGGGTGCACAGGGGGTGCACGCAGGACACCCCCTCATTTCGCAGCTTGGGCTTGCCAATGCTCTCCCCACTTGCGCATAACCCAAACAACAGCATCAGGAGGGCAGCACGTGACCGCATCAGAACCCCGCGAAACCATGATCGCCGTGATCGGCGGCTCGGGCATTTACGAGATCGACGGGCTGGAAGGCGCCGAGTGGGTCTCGGTGGAAACGCCTTGGGGGGCGCCGTCAGATCACATTCTGACCGGGACCTTGGGCGGCGTGAAGATGGCCTTCCTGCCCCGCCACGGCCGCGGCCATGTGCATTCCCCGACCGAGGTCCCCTACCGCGCCAACATCGACGCGCTGAAGCGGCTGGGTGTGACCGACGTGTTCTCCGTTTCCGCCTGCGGCTCCTTCCGCGAGGAAATGGCGCCGGGCGATTTTGTTGTTGTGGATCAGTTCATTGACCGGACGTTTGCGCGCGAAAAGAGCTTCTTCGGCACCGGCTGCGTCGCCCACGTGAGCGTTGCGCACCCGACCTGCGAGCGGCTCTCGGACGCGGCAGAGGCCGCGGGCCGGGATGCGGGCATCAAGATCCACCGCGGCGGCACCTACCTGTGCATGGAAGGGCCGCAGTTCTCCTCTGTGGCGGAAAGCAAGATGTACCGCGAGCAATGGGGCTGCGACGTGATCGGCATGACCAACATGCCCGAGGCCAAGCTCGCCCGCGAGGCGGAGCTGTGTTACGCCTCCATCGCCATGGTCACCGATTACGACAGCTGGCACCCGGAGCATGGCGCGGTGGAAATTACTGATATTATTGCGACTTTGCAGGGCAACTCCGCCAACGCCCGCGAGCTGGTGCGCCGCCTGCCTGACCTGCTGGGCCAGCAGCGCGCGGACTGCCCGCACGGCTGCGACAAGGCGCTGGAGTACGCTATCATGACCGCGCCGGAGCGGCGGGATCCGGCGCTGCTGGCCAAGCTCGACGCGGTCGCGGGCCGGGTACTGGGCTGATCCCCGGCAGCAACACAGTTTAATTTTCGGGGCGGACCAACGGGTGCCGCCCCTTTTCTTTTGCCGATCGGGTTCCTTTATCGGTCAGCAGGATTTGCTTCAGGATTTCAGGACCTTTTCATGCGCCTTCACGGATTGGACATCGCCCGTTTCCTCGCCTTCTGCGGCATGGTGCTGGTCAACTTCCGGATCGCGGCGCAAGTGCCCCCCGGCACAGATACCGTCTCGCTGTTCACCAATGCGCTGGAGGGCCGGGCCGCGGCGCTGTTCGTTGTCCTCGCGGGAGTTGGCCTGTCGCTGGGCAAACCGGACCGCGCAACCCTGTTCCGCCGCGCTGTGTTCCTGTTCCTGATCGGGCTCTTGAACCTGACCGTCTTCGAAGCCGACATCCTGCATTTCTACGCGCTTTACTTTGTGGTGGCGCTTCCGTTCCTGACAGCCTCCGGCCGGGTCCTGCTGCTGGCCGCCGCGGGCACGGTGCTGATCGGCCTGATCGGCCTTCTGGTATTGGACTACGAGGCGCATTGGAATTGGGAAACGCTGGCTTACGCGGAGTTCTGGACGCCGGAAGGCTTCCTGCGCCATTCCTTCTTCAATGGCTGGCACCCGGTGTTTCCCTGGGCGGCCTTCCTGTTTCTAGGTATGTGGATAGGGCGTTTGGATCTCGCCAGCCGGAGCGTGCAAGCGCGCCTGGTGCTTTGGGGTGCAGCAGCAGCGATGCTGGGGGCCTTGCCTAGGTTTCTGGTGCAGGACCCGGAACTGGTGGAGCTTCTGGGCACCAGCGCCATTCCACCCGGACCGTTTTATATCATCGCAGCCTCCGGCAGCGCGCTGGCGGTCATCGGACTAACGCTCGCCATAACCCCGGCGCTGGACAAGGCGGGCCTTGCCGAATGGCTGGCCGCCCCGGGCCGGCAGGCACTGAGCCTCTATGCAGCGCACATCCTGCTCGGCATGGGCACCCTGGAGGCCATGGGGCAGCTTGACGGCTCTGTGACCGCTGAGCAGATCTTCGGCTACTCGCTGGGTTTCTGTGCCCTGTCCATGCTGGCGGCTTGGATCTGGAACCTCATTGCGAAACGCGGGCCGCTGGAGGCGCTGATGCGCTGGAGCACCAGTTTCCCGCGCTAAGACCCGCTGGCAGTCTGCCGCTTCGCCAGCCCGGCTGCGGCAACGGTGCAGTCCTGCTAATTGCTGGCCGGTTGCGCGCCTAGCGCTTGCCGTGGTCCTTCAAGAACTTGCGGATGAAGTGGCGGATTTCCCGGGCCGCTGACGTATCCAGTTCCTTGCACAGTTCGACAAAGGCGTCCCGGTCCTCCTTGCTCAGGCGCAGGATGAGCTGGCTGTCTTTCTTGCCGGCTTTCTTGTCCTTCTTGGCCACTTGCTGCTCTCCCCTGTGCCGCAACGTTGATTTGCGGCCCTTTTGTATATACAATTAACATACCGGCGCACCCGCCTGAAGCTGCACGAAACCAGTGTAATGTTAAACAGTCGAGGCAGATCAACCATGAACATCAACGCCGCCCAAAGTCTTCTTGTCCTGCGCCGCCGTGACTGGCGCCGCGCGCATCTGGCCTGGCTTCCGGAAAGTCTCTACCGCAGCTACCTCTCGCGGCGGAAAATCCGGCACGCCAAGTGACGTCACCGGCGCGGCGGCCGGTTCCCCCTTGCATGACGGCGCGGCTTCGGCCAAACCCCCTGTGCCCGGCGGCAGTGCCGGGCCGCCGGAACCGATGCGCCAAGGGGAGCCAAGCCGATGCCCAAGAAGACCGCCGTCAAGGATTACATCCGCACCATCGTCGACTTCCCGCACGAAGGGATCATGTTCCGCGATGTGACCACCTTGTTTGCCGACCCGCGCGGCTTCCGCATGGCTATCGACCAGATGCTGCATCCCTATGCAGGCGAGCAGATCGACAAGGTGGTGGGGCTAGAGGCGCGCGGCTTCATCTTGGGCGGGGCAATCGCGCATCAGCTAAGCGTCGGCTTTGTGCCGATCCGCAAGAAGGGCAAGCTGCCCGGCACCACCATCAGCCAGGAGTACAAGCTGGAATACGGCGAGGCGATTGTCGAGATCCACGACGATGCGATCAAGCCGGGCGAGAAGATCCTGGTTGTGGATGACCTGCTGGCCACTGGCGGCACCGCGGGTGCGGGCATCAAGCTGATCCAGCGTCTGGGCGGCGAAATCGTGTCCTGCTCCTTCATCGTCGACCTGCCGGAACTGGGCGGCCGCAAACTGCTGGAGAGCATGGGCATGGATGTGCACGTCCTTTGCGAGTTCGAAGGGCTCTGAGCCGGTCCTGTCAAACGGCCCAGTGTATTAATCGCTGACGGCGCGGCTCTCCCGCCCGCCATGCGCCATTTTCTGCTAAAATGGCTTTGCCGGTTGGGCGTGGCCTTTCAGGTGCCCCGCATCGGCACCTGAAAGGCGCGCCGCGCATCTGCGCGGCGCCGGGCACAAAGCCGTCAGGCGGTCCGGCGCAGCCGGGCGGGTGCGGGAGCCCTTCCTGTTTCAGAGAAATCAGACGGCTCTCAGCACCGCGCCCGGGTTCATGATCCCGTTCGGGTCCAGCGCCTGCTTGATCGCCCGCATGGCCGCCAGCTTGACCGGATCGCCGTACCGCTCAAGGTCGCCGGTCTTCATCCTTCCCACCCCGTGCTCTGCGCTGAAGGAGCCGCCAAAGGTGTGAACCAGGTCGTGCACGGCTTCCTTCACCGCACCGCGCATGTGATCGTAGTCCTCCCGCTTGCGGCCTTTGGGCGGGAACACGTTGTAGTGCAGGTTGCCGTCGCCCAGGTGGCCGAAACAGTTGATGCGGAAGGCGCCTAGGGCCGCCACAGCTTCATGACCGCGCTTGATGAACGCCGGGATTTCTGAGATCGGCACCGAGATGTCATGGCTGGAAATTGCGCCGATCGCCTTGTTGGCAACCGGGATATGCTCGCGCAGCGACCACAGCGCCTGCCGCTGCGCCTCGGATTGGGCAATGACGCCATCCTCAGCAAGACCGGCCTGTTCAGCCGCCGCGAACAGCTCTGCCAAGGCGGTTTCGGGGTCCAGCCCGCGCGGCAGGCCAAGTTCGATCAGCACCGACCACTCCGGCGCCGGGGCAAACGGCTGGCGCACTTGCGGCTGGGTCTCGGCCAGGAACTCCAGCCCCTGCCGGTGGATCAGCTCAAAGGCGCTGACGGCCTCTCCGGCCTGATCCCGGGCCAGGGCCAGCAGCGCGATGGCCGCCTCAGGGTCTTTCACGGTGAAGAGGGCCGTTCCCTGCCCCGCCGGAACAGGCGACAGTTTCAGGGCCGCAGCAGTAATCACACCCAGCGTTCCTTCCGCGCCGATCAGGAGGTTTTTGAGGTCGTAACCGGTGTTGTCTTTCCTGAGCCGCGACAGCCCGTGCCAGACCTCTCCGGATGGCAGCACCGCTTCCAGCCCCAGGCACAGGTCGCGGGCGTTGCCGTAGCGCAGCACGTTGACCCCTCCGGCGTTGGTCGAGAGGTTGCCGCCAATCCGGGCCGAGCCTTCCGCCGCCAGCGACAGCGGGAACAGCCGGTCTGCCACCTGCGCTGCGGCCTGCACATCCGCCAGGATCGCGCCTGCCTCCGCGATGATCACGTTCTCCTGGCGGTGGACCGCACGGATCGCCGTCATCCGCTCCAGTGACAAAAGCAGCGGCGCCGGGCCGTCCGGCATCACCTGGCCGCCGACCAGACCGGTGCCGCCGCCGTAGGGCACAACCGGCACCCGGGCAGCATTGGCCTCGCGCAGCAGTGTTGAGACCTGTTCCACAGTTTGCGGCAGCGCCAGCAGCCCCGCCTGCCCCTGATAGCGCCCGCGCGGCTCCTCCAGGTGGCGCGGCTCAGGCTGGCGCAGCACGCCTTCGGGCAGCAAGGCAGAGAGACGGGCGGCAAAGGCGGGATTGGCGGGGGTCAGCGTCATGCCCTATCCATGCCGCAAGGCCCTGCGGCTGGCAAGGCAGCTCACTCATCCTCGACCAGGTACCTGGGCCGCAGAACATGGATGGTCGGGCGGCTGGGCAGGCTGCGCAGCGAGATGGTGAGCGTGCTGCTGCCGTCATCGACCACATCGAATTCCGGGCCTACCTGAGACAGAAAGCGGTCCAGCGAGTAGTCGCTGAACCAGTGCATCGGGATGATCACGGAGGAGCGCAGCCGCCCCAGCACCTCCAGCATCTGATCAAGCGGCAGGGTGATGCCGCCGTCCACTGCTGCCATCACCACGTCCAGCCGTCCCAGCGCAGCGTATTGTTGCGGCGTCGGCACATGGTGCAGATGGCCCAAGTGACCGATGCACAGCCCCGCGGCCTCGAACACAAAGATCGAGTTGCCCCGCTCCTCCACCCCGCCGAACATGTTGCGGATGTCGGTGGAGACATTGCGGATCAGCATCTCGCCAAGGTCCAGATGGTGGTCGATGCCTGCTCCGAACGGCCCCCAGCCCTGCAGCACATGCGGGATCGCGGGGTCGGGATGCGCGGTCCAATGGGTTTCATGGGCGTGGTTCATAGTGACCACATCAGGGATCAGCGGCGCAGCCCCGGTGAAGCCGGTAAAATCGGTGACCACGTTCAGCCCGCCTTCGGTGCGCAGCAGAAAGGAGGCGTGGGCTATATAGCGGATCAGCACGCTGTCCGCTGCAACCGGGTCCTGCCAGCTGGCTTTGTGCAGATAATTCAGGCCGGGTGTTTCCTGCGCCAGCGCGATGCAGTGGCTGGGCCGCCGCTCCTGAGCGTGGAGGGCACTGGCACAGAGGATCAGCCAAAGGAGACAGCAGAGCGCGCGCATGAAGCAGGTTCTAGGGCGCAATCCGCCGCTGTCAGCCCCCAAGCTCGAAAAACCTGCCGGGGCACTCCCGTCCGCTCCGGCCGAATTGGAAATTCCGCCTTGCGGTTGGGCCTGGCGCCGGGCCTTCAGCCCGGCGCGCGCAGCCGCCAGCAAACCATCCCCGCCTGGCCACTAGGCCGGAAGGCGCCGCGCCGCAGGTGCGGCGCCATGCCCAACGGGCGCGGTGCATGCCAATGCACTGGCGGCGGGCGGGAGACTTTGCCTTTTGCGGGGCCGGAGCGCCTAGGCTTGGCCAGTCAGGGTCTTGCCGCGCCGATCGTGGCGCAGGGCGGCGTAGAGCACATGGGTGCGCCAGCGGCCGTTGATTTGCAGATAAGACTGGGCAACGCCTTCGTACTTGAAGCCGGATTTCTCCAGCAGCCCGCGGGAGGCCTGGTTTTCCGGCAGGCAGGCGGCCTCGATCCGGCTAAGGTCGAGCTTGGTGAACGCGTGATGCACCACCGCGCCGATCGCCTCGCGCATGTAGCCTTTGCGGGCAAAGGGCTGGCCCGTCCAATAGCCCAGCGTGCCGGCCTGGGCGGGGCCGCGGCGGATGTTGTCGAGCGTGATCGCCCCGACCAGAACCTGGTCCGACCGGCGGATCAGGAACAGCGGCAAGGCTGAGCCCGAGGCCACCGAGCGGCGCGCCCAGTAGACCCGGTTGGTAAAGCTCTTGCGGCTGAGGTGATCCGCCGCCCAGCTGGGCTCCCAAGGTGTCAGATAGGGCTGGCTTTGCAGCCTCAACGCCGCCCAGCCGTGAAAATCCGCATGCACCGGCGGCCTGAGGGTCAGGCGCTCGGTTTCAATGCGGACCTTGCGGCGGCTGAGCAGCATCAGGCAGCGCGCCTCTCCTGCAGCCTCTCAAGCGCCGGGGCGTCCGCCACCGGGCCATAAAGCGCCAGCGCCGCCGGGGCCGTCACGGCCATGGTCTCGGCCAGCGCCCGCACATCCTTGGTGGTCACCGCGTCGATCCGTTCGACAGTGCGCTCCAGCGACGGCACCTTGTCCCAGATCTGCACCAGCCGCGCCAGCCGCTCCGCCCGGTTAGAGGGGCTTTCCAGCCCCATCAGCATTCCTGCCTTCATCTGCGCGCGGGCGCGTTCCACTTCAGCGTCGCTCATGTCGTCCGCAGCGCGTTTCATCTCGTCTATGGTGATGCCCGCAAGCTCTGCCAGCTGCTCCCCGGACGTGCCGGCATAAACCGTCATTGAACCGGTATCGGCATATGAGCCCGCCTGGGAGAAGATGGTGTAGCAGAGGCCGCGTTTTTCGCGCACTTCCTGAAACAGCCGCGAGGACATGCCCCCGCCGAGCGCGCTGGCGTAGATCTGCGCAGTGTACATCGACTGGTCGCGGTAGCCCGGCCCCTCAAGCGCCAGCGCAAAATGCGCCTGCTCAAGATCCTTGATCTGCCGCGCCTCGCCGCCGGTGAAGGTGGCGCCTTCCGCGGTAAGACTGGTCTTGGCCTCCATGTGGCCGAACAGCCGGTCAGCGAGTTTAACCAAGGCGTCATGGTCCACACCGCCGGCCGCCGCCAGGATCATCTGGCCAGGACCGTAGTGTTCCTCGACAAACCCCTGCAAATCGGCGCGGGAGAAACTGCGGACTCGCTCCTCCGGCCCCAAGATAGTGCGGCCCAAAGGCTGGCCGCGGTAGCTCTCTTCCTGCAGCCAGTCAAAGATCACATCATCCGGCGTGTCCAGCGACTGGCCGATCTCTTGCAGGATCACCCCGCGCTCGACCTCGATCTCGCGCGTGTCAAAAACCGGGTTCAGCAGGATGTCCCCGATCACATCCACTGCCAGCGGCACGTCGTCCTTGAGCACACGGGCGTAATAGGCCGTCACCTCGCGCGAGGTGTAGGCGTTGATGTAGCCGCCGACATCCTCAATCTCCTCGGCGATCTGCAGGGCCGAACGGGTTTTGGTTCCCTTAAACGCCATGTGCTCCAGGAAATGGGCAATGCCGTTCTGCTCAAGCCGCTCGTGGCGGCCGCCGGCAGTGACCCAGATCCCGACCGCCGCGGATTCCAGTCCCGGCATATGCTCGGACACGATGCGGAACCCGTTGGCGAGTGTGTGCTGCTGAACTGTCAATTCGCGATGTTCTTTCTGATATGATCCTCGAGGGCAGCCAGATCGTTGGCGATCCGGGTCACCCGTTCCGGCCTCTCATACAGGTCCGCCATGCGCGGGGGAAGAGGCGGATGAATGCCGCTGGCGTCTTCGACGGCCGCCGGGAATTTCGCCGGGTGCGCCGTGGCCAGGGTGATCATCGGCACATCTGCCTTGCGGTGCTCATTGGCGACCTTCACGGCCACTGCGCCATGCGGGCAGATCAGCTCGCCCGAGGAGGCCAGCTCGGACTTGATGGTAGCGAGGGTTTCTTCCTCGGAGGTGCGTCCGGACTCATAATTCTCGGCCAGCGCCTGCATCGCGCCTTGGGAGACATCAAAGCCGCCGTTCTTCAGCTCATCCATCAAGAGGGCCACTGCCTTGCTGTCCTGGCCATAGGCATAGAACAATGCGCGCTCGAAGTTCGAAGACACCTGAATGTCCATCGAAGGGCTGATCGAGGGCTGGGTTTCGCCCTTGTAGTAGCCCTGCCCCGACAGGCAGCGATGCAGGATGTCGTTCTGATTGGTGGCGACCACCAGCTGGTCAATCGGCAAGCCCATCTGCTTGGCGATGAAGCCTGCAAAGATGTCGCCGAAGTTGCCGGTGGGCACAGTGAAGCTCACCTTGCGCTGCGGCGCGCCAAGGCTGACGGCGGAGGAGAAGTAATAGACCACCTGCGCCAGCACCCGGGCGATATTGATCGAGTTCACGCCGGCCAGTTTCACGCTGTCGCGGAAATCGAAGTCGTTGAACATATCCTTGACGCGCGCCTGGCAGTCATCAAAGTCGCCATCGACGGCCAGCGCATGGACATTGGCGTCCTGCGGCGTGGTCATCTGGCGGCGCTGCACCTCAGAGACGCGGCCATGCGGGTAGAGGATGAAGACATCCACGTTGCTCAGGCCCCGGAAGGCCTCCATCGCCGCCGAGCCGGTATCGCCGGAGGTGGCGCCTGCGATGGTCACCCGGTCGCCCCGGCGCTCCAGCGCGGTCTGGAACAGCTGGCCGATCAGCTGCATCGCGAAGTCCTTGAACGCCAGCGTCGGGCCGTGGAACAGCTCCAGCAGGAAATGGTTCGGCGCCAGCTGCTTCAGCGGTGCGCGGGCAGCGTGACCGAAGCTCTCGTAGGCGCGGGCAATGATGGCGCGGAATTCCTCATCGGTGAAGCAATCGCCAAGGAACGGGCGCATGACGCGAAAGGCGGTTTCCTCGTAAGACAGCCCCGCCAGCGCCGCGATCTCGTCGTGGGACATCTGCGGAATTTCCGCGGGCACATAAAGCCCGCCGTCGCGGGCCAGGCCCGTCAGCATCGCGTCTTCAAAGGTCAGCTCGGGCGCTTGGCCCCGGGTCGAGATATATTTCATCGCCTTCAGCTCTTCGGGTTGGGGCGGCTGCGCCGCAGAAAATAGATGGTCATCGCCGCCCAGATAAAGGCCAGCGAAAACCAGGTGATCGCATATTGCAAGTGGTCATTGGGGATGCCGGATGCCGAAACCGGCACCGGGCGCAGGGCCGCCTCTCCCTCAGGATTGGCGCGCAGGACGATCATCACAGCTTCGGTGCCGAGGTGGTCGGCCATGCGGTCCGCGTCCCTGGCATACCAGATGTTACCGGCCAGATCGGGCGCCGGCGTGTAGCTGTCGGTTTCCTGCGGCCAGTGAATGTTGCCTTCGATGACTGCCGGGCCGGTCAGGCGCGCGGCCTGCTTGTCCTTGACCGGGACAAAGCCGCGGTCGATCAGAACCCGGCGGCCGTCCTCCAGGCCAAACGGAGAGATCACCCGGTAGCCGGGGCCAACGCCCTTGATCGAGGTGAGGACATGCAGTTCCTGCGGGCCGATTACACCCTGCAGGCGCACGGGGCGGTATTTGTCGGTTTCAGGGTCCAGCGGCGCGGGCAGACCAGCGGCGGCATCACCGGCGATGCGTTCCTCGATAGTGTCGAGGATGCCTTCCTTCCAGGCCTTGCGCTGCAGCTGCCAGGTTCCAAGCCCGATCAGCACGGCCAGGCCCGCGCCGCTGATGATCAACAGGAAGATGACACGCCGCATCTGTGCCGCTCCGTTTCAAAACCAAGGGCGCGCAAGGTGTCCCTTGCGCGCCCTGTGTGTGACTTCATGACTGCGGATAATCAACCGCAAACATGTAACCGTTACAAACAGCCCGTTACAGGCCGCGCTTTACAGCCCGGAGGTGCCCCAGATGTAGACAGCCACGAACAGGAACAGCCAGACAACGTCCACGAAGTGCCAGTACCAGGCAGCGGCCTCGAAGCCGACGTGCTGCTCCGGGGTGAAGTCGCCCTTCATCGCGCGGATCAGGCAGACGGTCAGGAAGATGGTGCCGATGATCACGTGGAAGCCGTGGAAACCGGTTGCCATGAAGAAGTTCGAGTAGAACTCGTCACCGCCGAACTTCCAGCCTTCGTGCAGCAAGTGCGCATATTCGTAGCCCTGCAGGAAGGTGAAGGCGACGCCAAAGGCGATACCGATGGCCAGGCCCTGGATCAGCGCCTTGCGGTCGTTGTTGTGAACCAGCGCGTGGTGCGCCCAGGTCACGGCACAGCCCGACAGCAGCAGGATCAGGGTGTTGATCAGCGGCAGGTGGAACGGGTCGACCGGGTAGATTTCCGGCGCCACGTATTCAGTGCCGATGTAAGTCTCCATCGGGTACATGGCATGTTTGAAGAACGACCAGAACCAGGCGAAGAAGAACATCACCTCGGACATCACAAACAGGATGAAGCCGTAACGCAGGCCGATGCGCACGACGGGGGTGTGGTCGCCCTGGCGGCTTTCGGCCACCACTTCGGACCACCAGGCAAAGGCGGAGTACAGAACCGCGACGAAGCCGATCCAGAAGGCCCAGGCAGTGATGCCCTTCATCCAGAACACTGCGCCAACCAGCATGACGAAAGTGCCCACAGAGGCGGCCAGCGGCCAGATCGACGGCGGCAGAATGTGATAATCGTGATTTTTAGCGTGCGCCATTTAAGTGTCCCTCACCTAGCGGCCTAGTTCGTGGTTGAGCCTGCCCCGGTGTTATCCCCGGTTTCGAGCGCTGCATAGCCCTCGGGCAGATCGATTTCATGGAACGTGTACGAAAGCGTGATCGTATGCACGTATTTTGCATCCCGGTCGTCAATGATTTCGGGATCCACATAGAAGGTCACGGGCATCTGCACCCGCTCCCCCGGCTGAAGCACCTGCTCAGTAAAGCAGAAGCAGTCGATTTTCGAAAAGAACCCGCCGGCCTGATAGGGCGTGACATTGTAGGACGCCTGCCCCGCCACCGGGCGGTCGGTCGGGTTGTACGCCTCATAGAACGCCAGGCCGGTTTCGCCGAGGCGGACTTCCATCTCGCGCTGGACCGGCTTGAACTCCCACGGCATTCCGCGCTGCTTGGATCCGTCGAAACGCACCTTGATGGTCTGGTCCAGAATTGTGTCCGAACCGGCGCTGGCCACGCCGGTGACGCCGCCAAAGCCGGTGACCCGGCAGAACCAGTCGTAAAACGGCACCGACGCCCAGGACAGGCCGCCCATCAGGACAACCACGCCCACAAGCTGGAGAACGGTTTTCCGGGGACCTTGCAGCGCCATCAGTTCTGCTCCGCCTGGGTATCAGGAAAGGAGAAGCCGTTGGAGGTGACCTTGACCATGGTCAGGGCCAGGATCAGCACCACAAAGGCGGCCAGCAGGATGCCCACGCCCATGTTGCGGCCGGATCGGCGTTTGTGGATTTCATGTTCCTTGCGCAGCGCCATATTACCAGCCTCCCAGCCCGTAGGGCTTCAGCAGCGCCTCGGCCAGGATCGCGCCGAAGTGCAGAAACAGGTAGAGCAGCGACAGTTTGAAGAAGCTGCGCTCCACCTTGAAATTGTCTGCTTCGGAATCGTCCTCGTCGCGGCGGGAAATCTTCCAGGCGCCATGCAGGAACAGCGCGTTCATCACCAGCGCTGCGGCCAGGTACAGCGGCCCGCCGATGCCGGAGAATGCGGTGCCAACGGCCAGCAGCGCCAGCAGCACGGTGTAAACCAGGATATGCACGCGGGTGGCGCGGCGGCCGTGGGTCACGGTCAGCATCGGCACGCCTGCGTCGTCATAATCGGAGCGCATGAACAGCGCCAGCGCCCAGAAATGCGGCGGCGTCCACATGAAGGTCAGCAGGAACATCAGCCAGGGCTCAACCGACATGGTGCCGGTGGCGGCGATCCAGCCGATCACCGGCGGGAAGGCCCCCGCTGCGCCGCCGATCACGATGTTCTGCGGCGTCGCGCGCTTCAGCCACATGGTGTAGACCACCACGTAAAAGAAGATGGTGAAGGCCAGAAACGCACCGGCAAAGACATTGGCCGCCAGCGCCAGCATGATCACCGACAGGCCCGACAGCGCCAGACCCAGCGCCAGCGCCTCGCCCGGCTCGACCTTGCCGGCCGGAATCGGGCGGGACTTGGTGCGTTTCATTACCTTGTCGATGTCCGCATCCCACCACATGTTCAGCGCGCCGGAGGCGCCACCGCCGATGGCGATGAACAGGATGGCGCTGAAGCCGATTACAGGATGCACGCCGGCAGGCGCGGCCAGCAGCCCGACCAGAGCGGTGAACACCACCAGCGACATGACACGGGGTTTCAGCAGGGCGAAATAGTCGCCAAAGCTGGCCTCGTCCTCATATGCCCGGCTTGCGTTGATGCTTGCGTCGCTCATCTTGGGTCCTTTGGCGGCAACAGGTGCGCATCGCTGCGCACCCTGGTCTTTTCACTGCGGCAGATGGGGCGGCATGCGCCCCGCCTTCCAGCTATCAGTTGGAAGCGACCTGGTAGGCCTGCGGGATGCCCGCGTACTCTTCCTTGGCGCCTTCCAGCCAGGCGTCATACTCTTCCTGGGTCACGACCTTGACGGTGATCGGCATGTAGGCGTGGTCCTTGCCGCACAGCTCGGAGCACTGGCCGAAGTAGATGCCTTCCTTGCCTTCGTCGACCTTGAACCACAGCTGTGCCAGGCGGCCCGGAACGCCGTCCTGCTTCACGCCGAAGGCCGGGATGGTCCAGGAGTGGATCACGTCCGCCGCGGTCACGTTCATCACGATGGTCTTGCCCGAGGGCACGACAACGGCGGTGTCGGTGGCAAGCAGGTACTCGTCCTCGGCATAGCCGTTTGCGGCCAGCTGGTCCTTGGGCAGCAGGAAGCTTTCGAAGCCGAACTCGTGGTCGGTGTACTCATAGCCCCAGTACCACTGGTAGCCGGTCACCTTGATGTTGATGTCGCCCTCGGGGATCTCCTGCTGGGCAAACAGCTGCGGCAGCGAGAAAGAACCGATGAACACCAGCACCAGGATCGGCACCACGGTCCAGGCGATCTCGATCGGGGTATGGTGGGTGAACTTGGCCGGGGTCGGGTTGGCGCGGCGGTTGAACCGCAGGATCGCCCACAGCAGCAGGCCCGCGACGAACACGCAGATGACGGTGATGATCACCAGGATCATGTAGTCCAGGCGCTGCAGGCCTTCTGCCAGCGAGGTCGCCGCCGGCTGAAAGTTCAGCCCGCCGTCAACCGGCTTACCAATGGTTTCCAGGCCTTCTTGCGCCATTGCTGGAAGGCTCGAAAGGCCGGCAAAAAGGCCCGAAAGCATCAAAGCGTTTTTCATGTTCTGTCCTGATCGGTTGATCGCATTTATCTGCGGCAGCACGAATGGGGGGAATCAATGATTCCACAAAACGCACCAGCCCCGTTGTCTTTGACGCCGCTTAAAATCATATTCGGGCGTACAGATAAAGAGGCAGCCAAGCGTCAAACCGTCGCTTTCTTGATTTAGATCAAAAAAATCCGAGGACCGTGCCATGGAAAACCCAGCCTTCCGCCCCTTTGAAACCGCGCTTCCGGAGGATGAGGCGCTGGCGACGCTGCGCGATGCGCTGAGTGGCGCGGAGGATGGCGAGATCTTTGCCGAGCGCCGCAAGTCGGAGGCCCTGTCCTTTGACGACGGGCGGCTGCGCAGCGCCAGCTACGATGCGTCCGAGGGCTTTGGTTTGCGGGCGGTAAACGGCGATGTGGCCGGATACGCGCATTCCACCGATGTCTCCATCGCGTCGCTGAAGCGGGCGGCAGAGACGGCCAAACTGGCCGTTGGCGAGGGCGGCGGCACCTACTCGGACGCGCCGCAGGCGACCAACAAAAAGCTGTACACCGATGCCGATCCGATCAGCGCCATGCCGTTCCCGGTGAAGGTGGAGACGCTGCGCGAAATTGATGCCTATGCACGTGATCTGGATCAACGCGTGGTTCAGGTTTCCGCGTCCCTGGCTGCCTCGCTGCAAGAGGTGGAGATCCTGCGCGCGGACGGTGCGCGGGTGCGCGACACCCGCCCGATGGCGCGGGTCAATGTGTCGGTGATCGTGGAAAAGGACGGCCGCCGCGAAAGCGGCTCGGCCGGCGGCGGCGGGCGTCTGGGCCTTGATGGGCTGGTCGACCCCCAGCACTGGCAGGCCCAGGTGCAGGAGGCGCTGCGCATCGCCCTGGTCAACCTGGACGCGGTCCCCGCCCCGGCTGGCGAAATGGACGTGGTGCTCGGCCCCGGCTGGCCCGGCATCCTGCTGCACGAGGCGATCGGGCACGGGCTGGAAGGCGATTTCAACCGCAAGGGGTCGTCTGCCTTTGCCGGCCTGATGGGCCAGCAGATTGCTGCAAAAGGGGTGACGGTGCTGGACGACGGCACCATCCCGGACCGGCGCGGCTCTATCACTGTGGATGACGAGGGCACGCCAAGCCAGAAAACCACGCTGATCGAGGACGGCGTGCTGGTCGGCTTCATGCAGGACCGCCAGAACGCCCGCCTGATGGGCGTCTCCCCCACCGGCAACGGGCGGCGCCAAAGCTATGCCCACGCGCCGATGCCGCGGATGACCAATACTTATATGCTGGGCGGCAATTCCGATCCCGGCGATCTGGTGGCAGGCATCAAGGACGGTATCTGGGCCGTGGGCTTTGGCGGCGGCCAGGTGGATATCACCAACGGCAAGTTCGTGTTCTCCTGCACCGAGGCCTACCGGGTGAAGGACGGCAAGGTCGGCGCGCCGGTTAAGGGCGCCACGCTGATCGGTGACGGCGCAACCGCGCTGAAACAGATTCGCGGCCTTGGCAACGACATGGCGCTGGACCCTGGCATGGGCAATTGCGGCAAGGCAGGCCAATGGGTTCCGGTGGGCGTCGGCCAGCCCTCGGTGCTGATGGGCGGGCTGACCGTTGGCGGCTCGGCGGCCTGAATCATCCCGCAAAAAGCCGGTAAAACCATGATACTGCCGTAAATTTCCGGGCCGGATGCCAGCGCTTCCGGCCCCCTCTGCCGCACGGAGCGGCGCAAGATCATTTTGGGATTAATATTTCTTCATTTGTTTTCGACACTTAGGATAATTTTCAGGGTATTGGCCGAAAACTGCCGGCTGTTCACTAACTGTTAACCGCCTAAGGGTTAATTCTAATCCTGCAAACAGGCGGAGCTGCGGATGACTGAAGAAGCACATTCTTCCACTCACCCCCCACTCCCACCCACCACGGAAGATACTCAGTTTTCATGGCTTCGTCTGTTGCGCTCCAAGCGGGTCGGCCCGGTGACCTTTCACCGGCTGCTCGCTGAATACGGTTCAGCGCAGAACGCGCTGGAAGCGCTGCCCGAAGTGGCACGCTCCGCAGGCATCAAGGGGTATGAAACATGCCCTGCCAAAGCGGTGGACGCCGAAATTAAGGCCGCAAAAGCCGCCAAAGCGCGGCTTTTGTGCTTTCCGGATCCCGACTATCCCAAACTCCTGACCGGACTGAAGGACGCCCCGCCCCTGTTGTGGGCCATTGGCGATCTTTCGGTTCTGGACCGTCCGATGATTGCCATAGTCGGGGCGCGGAACGCGTCCTCGCTTGGGCTGCGCATGGCCCGGTCGCTGGCGCAGAATCTGGGTGAAGCTGGGTATACTGTGATCTCCGGCATGGCCCGCGGCATTGATACCGCCGCGCATCAGGCGGCGCTGCAAACCGGCACACTCGCAGTGCTGGCAGGCGGCGCCGATGTGATTTACCCCGCGGAAAACGCGCGGCTGGCCGAGGATATCTGCGAAACCGGCCTGCGGCTGTCGGAACAGCCGATGGGCCTCACTCCGCAGGCCCGCGACTTTCCCAAGCGCAACCGGATCATCGCCGGCATGGCCCGCGCCGTGGTGGTGGTGGAGGCGGCGGCGAAGTCCGGCACCCTGATCACCGCCCAGGATGCGCTGGATTACGGGCGCGAGGTGCTGGCCGTGCCGGGCCACCCGTTTGATGCCCGCAGCTCCGGCTGCAACCGGCTGATCCGCGACGGCGCCCTGCTGGTCCGCGATGCTGCCGATGTGCTGGCGGCTCTGCCGCCATGCGGCCCGCCCCCGCCCGATCCGGCCGGAAACAGCCTGCAAGAGGCACTGGCAGACCTGCCCCCGCCGCCGCCCCAGCGGCGCAGCCTGGCGCAGACCCACGCCCTGCACCAGCAGATCCTCGGCAGGCTGGGCCCCTCCCCCACCTCCGAGACCGAGCTGCTGCGCGACTTGTCCCTGCCGCCGCATGAGCTGGCGCCGGCGCTGACGGATCTGGAGCTTGAAGGCGCGATCCGCCGCCAGCCGGGCGGACTGCTGTCCAAGGCGTTTCCGGAGGACGGCGATTGACCGCAGGTGCTGCTTGAACTGCCTGTTTGCCGCCGCGGCCAATGCACCCGGATTGACAATCACCTCTTGCGCCCCACATGTTGCCCCGCCATAGAACCCGCAGAAGTGGTCCGAAGAGGTATCAGAATTTATGCCAGTAGTTGTTGTCGAATCCCCGGCCAAAGCAAAAACAATCAATAAGTATCTTGGCCCCGACTATACGGTTCTGGCGTCTTATGGCCACGTGCGCGACCTGCCGCCCAAGGACGGTTCGGTCGATACCGACAATGATTTCGGCATGACCTGGGAAGTCGCAAATGATTCCCGCAAACATGTGAAGGCCATCGCCGACGCGCTGAAAGACGATAACGCGCTGATTCTCGCTACCGACCCCGACCGCGAGGGCGAGGCAATCAGCTGGCACCTGCAGGAAGCGCTGACCAAGCGCCGCTCGATCAAGAAGGATACCGCCGTCAGCCGGGTGACCTTCAACGCGATCACCAAGGAAGCGGTGACCGAGGCGATGCAGAACCCGCGCCAGGTCGACATGCCGCTGGTGGAGGCCTATCTGGCCCGGCGCGCGCTGGACTACCTTGTGGGCTTCAACCTTTCGCCGGTTTTGTGGCGCAAGCTGCCGGGCGCACGGTCCGCAGGCCGGGTGCAATCGGTCTGCCTGCGCCTGATCGTCGAACGCGAAATGGAGATCGAGGCCTTCAACCCGCAGGAATACTGGTCGGTGCGCGCACAGCTGGCGACCCCGCGCGGCCAGGAGTTCGAGGCGCGCCTGACCGTGCTGGGCGGCGACAAGCTCGACAAATACAGCCTGAAGAATTCCACCGCGGCAGAGCTGGCGGTTCAGGCCGTGGCCTCGCGTCAGCTCAAGGTGCTGTCGGTCGAAGCCAAGCCTGCGGCCCGCAACCCATCGGCGCCCTTCATGACCTCCACTCTGCAACAAGAGGCCAGCCGCAAGTTCGGCATGGGCGCGCGCCAGACCATGAACGCGGCACAGCGCCTGTATGAAGCGGGCTACATCACCTATATGCGGACCGACGGCATCGACATGGCGCCGGAAGCCGTGCAGGAGGCCCGCGCCGAGATCGAAAAGCGCTATGGCGCCGAGTATGTTCCCTCCTCGCCCCGGATTTACAAGAACAAGGCCAAGAACGCCCAGGAAGCGCACGAGTGTATCCGCCCGACGGACATGAGCCGCGACGCAAGGGCGCTGAAGGTAACCGACGACGACCAGCGCAAGTTGTATGACCTGATTTGGAAACGGACGCTGTCCTGCCAGATGGAAGGCGCGCGGCTGGAGCGCACCACCGTCGACATCGGTTCGGACGACCAGCAGGTTGTGCTGCGCGCCACTGGCCAGGTGGTGCTGTTTGACGGCTTCATGCGGGTTTACGAAGAAGGCCGCGACGATGTCGCGGACGAGGATGACAAGCGCCTGCCGCAGATCATGCAAGGCGAGGCGATGAAATTCGCCTCCTCTCTGGCGGCGCAGGCCGAGAAGGCAGGCAAGGACGCATCGGTCCTGTCGGACGACGGCGCCGTGCTGGCGCTGCAGCACCATACCCAGCCTCCGCCGCGCTATACCGAGGCAACGCTGGTCAAACGGATGGAAGAGCTCGGCATCGGCCGCCCCTCCACCTATGCCTCCGTGATCACCACGATCCAAGACCGCGAATACGTCCGCAAGGACAAGAACCGCCTGTTCCCCGAGGACAAGGGCCGGATCGTCACCATTTTCCTGCTGAACTTCTTCCGCAAATACGTGGGCTACGAGTTCACCGCCAACCTGGAGGAAGAGCTCGACGACGTGAGCGCGGGCGAACGCGACTACAAGGACCTCTTGGGCAGGTTCTGGCGCGATTTCTCCGCTGCGATCGCCGAGACCTCCGAGCTGCGCATCACTGAGGTTCTAGACGTGCTGGACGACGCGCTGGCGCCGCAGCTCTACCCGCCGCGCGAAGATGGCACCGATCCGCGGACCTGCCCCAAGTGCGGCGCAGGCCAGTTGCATTTGAAGACCTCGCGCACCGGCGGCTTCGTCGGTTGCGGCAACTACCCCGAATGCAATTACACCCGCCCGATTTCCGGTGAAGGCGCCGAAGGCTATGAACGTATTCTGGGCGAAGATGACGGCGACGAGATCCACCTGAAATCCGGCCGCTTCGGGCCGTATGTCCAGCGCGGCGAAGCCACGCCTGAAAACAAGAAGCCGCCGCGCTCCTCGCTGCCGAAACAAGGCAAGGACTTCCTGCCCGGCTGGGGCCCGAACGAGATCACCCTGGAGCAGGCGCTGACCCTGCTCACCCTGCCGCGCGAGATCGGCCAGCATCCGGATGGCGGTGAAATTCAAGCCAATCTGGGACGGTTCGGCCCCTACATCGCGCATCAGCTGCCCGATGAGGAAAAGCCGGTTTACGTGAACCTCAAGGAGACACTGGACGTCTTTGAAATCGGCATGAACCGGGCGGTGGAAATGCTTGCCGAAAAACGAGCCAACCCGGGGCGGCGCGGCAGCCGTGCCGCCGCCAAGCCGCTGAAGGAACTCGGCGAACACCCCGAAAGCGGCGGCGCGGTCAACATCATGGACGGGCGTTACGGGCCTTATGTCAAATGGGAGAAGGTGAATGCCACCCTGCCCAAGGACGTGGAGCCCAAGGACGTGACCATGGAGATGGCGGTCGAGCTGATCTCCGAAAAAGCGTCAAAAGGCGGCAAGAAGAAAACCGCCGCTAAGAAGCCCGCTGCCAAGAAACCTGCGGCCAAGAAAAAGGCCGCCCCGAAAAAGGCCGCCGCTAAGGACTGATCCCGGAGAAACTGTCGGGACGGCGCTCTCCCGCCGACTGCGGGCGCATTAACATGCGCCCTGCCCGTTGGGCCCGGCGCCGCTGGCGCGGCGCGCTCGCGTCTTGCACCCCCGGCGTGCTGCGGGTCAAGGGCGGCGCAGACGCAGCGTCAGCGGCTTGCCCTTGAGGTGTCGCGCAGCAAGACAACACTCCCAAACATCCGTTAAGGGCAGCCTGCCTTTAACGGGCAATTCTGCAAATCCTTCCACGCCGCGCAGCGGCGCCACGCCCAAGCCTGACGGCGCCTTGCCGCAGGCACAGGCGCCGGGAGGGCGCGGGAGCGCACCTCCCTCCGTAGAAATACGCAAACTTCTCCGTATCGTTGACTTGTGCCCGCCCCGGCGTCAGAACCACTGTCAAACGGTAGTTGTTGGGAGAGCTCCATGAAAAAGGTTTACGCCAACGCCGCCGAAGCGCTCGACGGGCTGCTTCACGACGGCATGCTGATCGCCGCGGGGGGCTTTGGCCTCTGCGGCATCCCCGAACTGCTTCTGCAGGCAATCAAGGACGCGGGCACCAAGGACCTGACCTTTGCCTCCAACAATGCAGGCGTTGACGATTTCGGCATCGGCATCCTGCTGCAGTCCAAGCAGGTGAAAAAGATGATCTCCTCCTACGTGGGCGAGAATGCGGAATTCATGCGCCAGTACCTGTCCGGCGAGCTGGAGCTGGAATTCAATCCCCAGGGCACCCTGGCCGAGCGCATGCGCGCCGGCGGCTGCGGCATTCCGGGCTTTTACACCAAGACCGGTGTCGGCACCGTGATTGCCGAGGGTAAGGAACACAAGGACTTCAACGGCGAGACCTACATTCTGGAAGAAGGCATCTTTGCCGATCTTTCCATCGTGAAGGCCTGGAAGGCGGATGACACCGGCAACCTGATCTTCCGCAAGACCGCCCGCAACTTCAACCCGCCTGCCGCGATGTGCGGCAAGATCTGCGTGGCGGAAGTGGAGGAAATCGTGCCCCGCGGCGAGCTGGACCCCGACCAGATCCACCTGCCGGGCATCTACGTGCACCGCATCATCCAGGGCGAGCACGAGAAGCGCATCGAGCAGCGCACCACCCGCAAGCGTGAGGAGGCTTGAACCATGGCTTGGGACCGCAACCAAATGGCCGAGCGCGCCGCGCAGGAACTCGAAGACGGCATGTATGTGAACCTCGGCATCGGCATTCCGACGCTGGTGGCAAACTACGTGGGCGACAAGGACATCACCCTGCAGTCGGAGAACGGCATGCTGGGCATGGGCCCCTTCCCTTATGAGGGCGACGAGGATCCGGACCTGATCAACGCGGGCAAGCAGACCATCACCGAGCTGGCGCGCACCTCCTACTTCGACAGCGCAACCTCCTTCGGCATGATCCGCGGCGGCAAGATCGCAGCAGCGATCCTGGGCGCGATGGAAGTGGCCGAGAACGGCGATCTGGCGAACTGGATGATCCCGGGCAAACTGGTCAAAGGCATGGGCGGCGCCATGGATCTGGTCGCGGGCGTCGGCCGCGTGATCGTGGTAATGGATCACACCAACAAGCACGGCGACAGCAAAGTGCTGAAGGAATGCACCCTGCCGCTGACCGGCAAGGGCGTGGTCGACCGCATCATCACCAACCTGGGTGTTCTGGATGTTGTCGATGGCGGGCTGAAGATCGTCGAGCTGGCCGAGGGCGTCAGCGAAGAGGAGCTGCGCAGCTCCACCGAAGCCACCATCGTCGGCTGATCCCGGATCAAAACTGGCAATGATGGCCCGCCGGTTTCCGGCGGGCCTTTTTCGTTCAGGTCATGCTGGCGGTCACACCCCGGCAGCCGCTCCGGGACGCGGCCGGGGCCGCAGCGTGTGCCAGACCGCACCTGCAGGCGGGTTGATGATTTCCCACATGTAGACGCGCTTATCATGCCAGTTGACGATCTTTTCCCGCCCGTCCTCAAACACCACCACGCAATAGCTGCCCTGCGCCGGATCACAGCTGTCGCGGCCCAGAACGGTGACAATGACCGGGTCGACCAGATGGCTTTTCAACAGAACCATTGCCTTGGTCTGCTTGCCAGAGACATAGAGCGCCCCTGCAAACAGCGCCGCCGCCAGCAGGAGAAACCCCAGACCCGAGAATTTCCGGAACGGGTTGAACTCCGCGAGCTGCGGCCCGAATGCGGAGAAGACGAGCCGCCCGAAAAAACCAATGAACGCCAGCAGGGCGAACAGCAGAAGCTTTCCACTAAGACTTTGCGCACCCACGGCAATTTCCGATGGGTTAAATCCCAAATCCAAATCTGTTCTCCAATAAAATTAAGCTAAAAAAATATGCTTTATTGCCAACATACCGGCGGCTCTGGGCAGATGGCAGGGCGTCTGCGAAAAATCTCCGCAAATCGGGCCGCTGCGAAACGTCTGTTCAGAAGGTTATCTGCTTTGGCCGCCGCAGCCCCCAAGGACCGCTGACGCGTGCCCAGCCAGCGGCAGCCGGGTGATGCAGCGAACCGGCGCCGAAGGGTTGCCCAAACCCGCTGCAGCGGTTCGCACGGGGAAGCCGCCGGTAGTTCAGGCCGCTGCTCAGCTTCAGCCGCCGCTCGGAACTTGCACAGCGGCTGTCCCAGCGGGCACCCGCGGCAGTGTCACCGGCAGCAGAACGCCACCGGCAAGAACAGCGGCCAGCGCCGCCATAAGAATTTCCTGTTTCATGCGCGGGACCCCGCGCAGCCGCGCGGGCAGTGCTTCGCCGGTTGCCCAATCATGCCTTGGCCCCTCCCGCATTGAATTGCACGCCTGTGCCGGACGCCGCATCCGGGCGCGTGTCCGCGGCCGGTGCCGTCAGCGCAGCAGCAATGCAGGCAGCCAGTATCACCGGCCCGAACGGTGAAGCCATCGGTTTGAAAAGACGTCTCATGCCAGTCCCCCTAACAAAGTGTACCGATCTGTCAACTCACGCCAGTAAGGTGTACCGATCGGTACTTTAAATCAAGGACTTTTTCTCGCGACCAAGGCTGCACGGCGGCGCCCGGTCTTAACGCCTTTTTGTTGCAGCAAAAATATTTTTGATTTGCCGGGCGGGCGCGGCGCCAATATGTACCGAACGGTACACTTGAGGACGAATCATGCGCCCCAACAAGCGAGACGAACTGGTCAGCAAGGCCTTGGAGGTCTTTTACCGGGGCGGGTTCCACGCCACGGGAATGGACACGCTGGTCAAGGAAACCGGCATCTCCAAGACTTCAATCTACAAGCACTTCCGCACCAAAGACGACCTGATTATTGCCGTGCTGCGCCTGCGGGACGAGAACTTCCGGACCTGGCTGTTCAATCGGATGGAGGCTTTGTCGGATACACCGGCCGGGCAACTGCTTGCAATGTTCACAGCTCTTGGCGAATGGTTCGGCAAACCGGAATTTGCCGGCTGCATGTTCATTAAGGCAAGCGCTGAGTTTCAGGACCGGGCGCATCCGGTGTATCAGCAGTCAACTGAACACAAGCAGATGCTGCTGAAGCATTTCACGGGCCTGGCCAAAGCAGCCGGTGCGTCCGACGCCTCAGGACTGGCCCGGCAGCTGCTGACACTAAAGGAAGGCGCGATCGTGCTGGCGGCCATGTCGGTGACCCCCGATCCGGCCGGGGACGCCCGGCACACGGCCCGGATGCTGCTGCACCCCTATCTGGCGGAGGACTGAACCGGGCCGGGCTAGTTCATCACCCGGAACACGCAGCCATCGGAGATCAGCTGCGGCGGTGTCAGGCACAGGCCGCGGGCCACCTGATAGGCTGCCAGCACCTTGGGCACGTAATCGCGGGTTTCAGCAAAGGGCGGCACCCCCTGGTGGTTTCGCACGGCCCCCTCGCCCGCGTTATACCCGGCCAGCACCAAAATCGGGTCGCCGCCGAACTCCGTCATCAGCCAGTCGAGATAGCGGATGCCCCCCGAGATATTCTGCTGCGCCTCCAGTGCGTCCGTCACGCCAAAGCGCGCCGCGGTATCGGGCATCAGCTGCATCAGCCCCTGGGCGCCAGCGGAACTGATTGCGTCCGCCTTGCCTGCGGATTCAACAGCGATCACAGCCAGCACCAAGGCAGGCGAGACCTGTGTGCTGGCGCTTTCGGTCAGGATCTGAACCCCGCGGGACTGGGCGATTTCCTGCATCAGCTGCAACCGCGGCGCCGCCAGCCCCTTGGCCCCGGCCAGCGCCTGCAGGGCGTCGTCCAAGCGCCCGGGCCCGCTCTCCTCAACCCCGGGAGAGATCTTGTCCCAGAACCAGCCATACCGCCCGGGGGTCTGATTTGCGCTCTCAATATGCTCCCGCTCCGGAGCGGCTGGCTCGGCCTCCGGTTCCGGCTCGATCTGAACGGTGATGCGCTTGCCGGCGCCCTGCGCAGGCGGTTTCACCCGTTTCGCCTCGAACTGGGGAAACGGTTGCGGCGGTGCCTCCTGCCCCGCTGCTGTCAGGGGCACGGCAGAGGCCGCCAGTGCCAAAATCGCGTTACGGACTGCCATTTCTTTGCCTGCCAGTGGATTCTGCCACGCGAGACTCGGGAAATTGGCTGCTGAAAACCAGCCTTTGGCCGCCAGAATCTGGCGCAATCGCCATATTTTCCCGACTCTGGCGCGGAAATGCCACGGGCCGCCAAAAGGTAACGGAAAATTAATGCCTCAAAATCATAGGGTTACGGAAATCATTGCCAAAAAGTAAAATTGAGGCGGCAATTTCCGGCTTTCAGCCCAAATCCTGCCACGCTGGGCTGGCTATATAAGCTCATCCAAGCCGGACAGAGGTCAAGCAGGTGAGAGAGCGGACCCTGGCGCGAAGGCGGGATAGTTCAAATTCTGAGATCCTTTGGAGGGACCAAGCCATGATCAAATTCTTCAAAAACTTCCGCAAAGACGAATCCGGCGCCGTGACTGTTGACTGGGTTGTGCTGACCGCAGCCGTGGCCGCTCTGGGCGGTGTTGTCTACACCGCCATCGAAGACGGCGCGTCGGACCTGACCAGCAAGACCGGTTCTTACCTGGGCACCCAAGCTCCGACCTAATCGCTTATAGTGGTCTGACTGACCGCGTGACAGGCCGCCCGTTTCCGGGCGGCCTGTTTCGTTTGCAGGCATCCTGAATCCCGCCGCTTTCCTCAGTTTTTTCAGCGCCAACTGATCCGCCAGGTTTCCCGGCAATAGGGCAGAAAACTCAGTATTACGCCCAATTAACGCCCCATTCATGAAGCTTAATAGACTCATCAACCGGCGGGCAGGCCAGAAGGAGAGAGCTGGCCAGATCGCCCGGCGGGCCAGATACAGCATTTCAGTTTCCTTTGGAGGGACCAAGCCATGATCAAATTCTTCAAAAACTTCCGCAAAGACGAATCCGGCGCCGTGACTGTTGACTGGGTTGTGCTGACCGCAGCCGTGGCCGCTCTGGGCGGTGTCGTCTACACCGCCATCGAAGATGGCGCGTCGGACCTGACCAGCAAGACCGGTTCTTACCTGGGCACCCAGGCTCCGACCTAATCACTGCCTGACTTCTGAGGCGGCGCCGGTCAGTCCGGTGCCGCCTCTGCCCCGGAACCGTTCAGGCAGCGAGGATCAGACTATGAAGAAGTTACGGTTATACATCGCTAGCGACGACGGTGCGGTTTCCGTCGACTGGGTTGTTCTCTGCGCTGCAGTCGTCGGGATGGCCGCAATGATTGCTGCGGCAATGGAAGATGGCGCCCTGGGCGCGGCACAAGCGATTGCCGCCTTCATGTCCAATTGGTCTTTCGGCTGATACCGGCAGAAACGACTGGCTCCAGTACGCTGCCTTCAAGGCACCTGCGCTGACCCGGCCAATGCCCGGGGTTCCCGTTGCAGTATGAGACACCCAGCAGCCGGTTCCGATTGCGGAACGCCGGCCTAAGTTGATGAGAGGTAACACAATGCGTGCAGTTTTCGGACTAGTGCTGATTGTCGGTGTCGCCCTCGCCGGCGGCGCCGTGATGATGGCCAAAAACTATATCTCGGCCTATCAGAATGAACTGGCGCGCGAACGCGCTGCCCGGGCTGAAGCGGTGCCGACGGTCGATGTGTTTGTCGCCACCAAGCCGCTGAAATACGGCGAGCGGCTGTCCAAGGAGGCGGTGCGTGCCGTGCGCTGGCCGGAAAACGCCATACCCGAAGGCGCCTATACCACCCTGGACGCCTTGTTCCCGCCGCAGAGCGGCGACAAGCTGCGGGTGGTGCTGCGCGCCATGGAGAAGGATGAGGCGGTCATGGCCGTCAAGGTCACCGCCCCGGGCGAGGATGCCGGCATCACCTCGCGGCTGCAGCGCGGAATGCGCGCCTTTGCGATCAAGGTCGATGTATCCTCCGGCGTCTCCGGCTTTCTACGCCCCGGCGACAAGGTGGACGTTTACTGGACCGGCATGATGCCCGGCGCCAACGGCGCGCGCGGAGAGGTCACCCGGCTGATCGAGACCAATGTGGAACTTGTGGCTGTGGACCAGAGCGCCGGCGGCGACATCAATGAAGCCATCATTGCCCGCACCGTCACCGTTGCCGTCAAGCCCGCGCAGGTGGCGGCGCTGGCGCAAGCCCAAACCACCGGGCGGCTGTCGCTGGCCCTGGTGGGCGCGGGCGATGACACCATTGCCACAGTGGTTGAAGTGGACCAGCGCACGCTGCTGGGATTGGGCGCCCTGGAGGCTCCGCAAGAAGTCGAGAAGGAAAAGGTTTGCACCATCCGCACCCGCCGCGGCGCCGAGGTTGTGGAAATCCCGATCCCTTGCGCCAACTAGAATTCATATGTCCGCACAGTCCTTTAACAGGTTCAGCCGTCTCTTCCCAGCGAAGGGCGGCTGTTCTGCCTGTTGCGCAGGCTCCACATTGGCGCCCCTTCAGGAAAGGTCTCGAAGCCTTTGATTCTTGCAATAATTCGGGATCTGCACCACAGTGCCCGAAACAGCGGGCAAAAAGACCCGGGTACTGAGGCGTGATCGGAAAGGCAGGTCACATGGCATTTAGACGGTTCGTGGCGGCGGCCCTGATGGGTCTATCGCTTATTGGCATGCCGCAGGCAGATGGGGCCTGGGCGCAATCTTTGCGGGTGGTGAAAAAGGGCACGGCGGCAACGCTGGACGTTCCGATGAACCGCGCGGTGGTGGTGGAAAGCGAAATCCCCTTTGCCGAACTCAGCATCGCCAACCCCGGCATCGCGGATATCTCCTCGCTGTCCGACCGCACCATTTACGTTCTGGGCAAATCGCCCGGCTTGACGACACTGACGCTGCTCGACGCTTCCGGCCGCCTGATCACCAATGTCAACGTGCGGGTCGCCGCCGATGTGACCGAGTTCAAGCAGCGTCTTCGCCAGATCCTGCCCAACGAGAAGATCGAAGTGCGCACCGCCAATGACGGCATCGTGCTGTCCGGCACCGTGTCCAGCTCGGCCCGGCTGCAGCGGGCGCTCGACCTGGCTGAACGCTACGCACCAGAGCGGGTCAGCAACCTGATGTCGGTGGGCGGCGTGCAGCAGGTGATGCTCAAGGTCCGCTTTGCCGAAATGCAGCGCTCGGTCTCGAAATCGCTGAGCGCCTCTCTCGGCTTCAACGGCGGCACCGGCAACGGCCGCACCGGTGGCTACAACACCCTGAACACCTCCGGTGCGCTGGCCAACTCACTGGCGGGCAACATCCCGGCCGCCAACGAAAACACCGGTGCCTTCCTGTTCGGCTTCAACGCAGGCTCCGTCCAGGTCAGCCTGCTGCTGGAAGCGCTGGAGCAGAAGGGCGTGGTCCGCACCCTGGCCGAACCGAACCTTTCGGCCCTTTCGGGTCAGGAAGCGAAATTCCTGGCAGGCGGCGAATACCCGGTGCCGGTGGCCCAGGAAGGCGGCGTGATCACCATCGAATTCAAGCCCTTCGGGATCGAGCTGAACTTCATCCCGCGGGTGGTTGACGGCGACCTGATCAATCTGGAACTGAACGCCGCGGTTTCCGCCATCGACCCGACCAATTCGCTGGAACTCAGCGGCCTGACCATCGACGCCTTCTCCCGCCGGGAAACCTCCACAACGGTGGAAATGCGCGACGGCGAAAGCTTTGCCATTGCCGGCCTGATCCGCGACGAATTCCTCGACAACTCCTCGCAGCTGCCCTGGCTGGGCGACGTGCCGGTGCTGGGCGCGCTGTTCCGCAGCGCCGATTACCAGCGCGAGCAGACCGAGCTGGTGATCATCGTCAGCGCCCATCTGGTCACCCCGACCCGCGGCGAGGCGCTGACGCTGCCGACCGACCGGGTGGCCCCGCCCAGCGAAAAGGATCTGTTCCTGTTCGGGCGCACATCCCGCAACCGCGCCGGGCCTGCCGCCGAGGTGGCCAAGCAGGATTTCAACGGCTCTTACGGCTACGTGCTGGACTGATAAGGAGTGGCACAGATGATCAGAACCGCTGCAATTCTCGGCCTTTTCCTGACCGCGGCCGCCTGCGAGCGGGAAGCCGGGCGCGAACTGAACCGCAGGGGAACCTTCGGCGAGGCCACCCTTAACAATTCGGCGGTGATGAGCGGCGAACGCAACTATGCCATCCAGCTGGCCGGCCGGTTCGCCCAGGAAGTGCCCACCACCATCACCTTCGACTTTGACAGCGCCCGGCTGGACCAGACCGCGCGCGCAGTGCTGGACCGGCAGGCGCATTGGATCAGGCAGTTTCCCGAAGTGCGCTTCCGCGTCTTCGGCCACACCGATGCGGTCGGCAGCAACGCCTACAACCGCAAGCTCGGCCTGCGCCGGGCCCGGGCGGCCGTGAATTACCTGGTGTCCCGCGGCATCAGCCGCAGCCGTCTGGAAGCGGTTATCTCGCACGGCGAGACACAGCCGCTGATTCCGACACCCGAGCGCGAACGCCGCAACCGCCGCACCGTGACCGAGGTGAGCGGCTTCCTCAAGCGCCACCAGACGGTGCTGGACGGAAAATACGCCCAGATCATCTATCGCGAATATCTGGAAAGCGCGGTTCCGGGGACCACCCTGACCCAGCAGAAGTCGCTGGAGCGCACGCTGCAATAAGGCAGCCGCGCTGCCGGGCGGTTACGAAGTAGTAACAATTCCCTATATTTGGGGATTTTTGGCCCCAATATCGCCTAGATTGCCACCGACATTGTTTCCAAGAGGCGAACTGTGCCCATGGCCCGGTTCCGCCCATGTGAACAAGGATGATGGCGATGAGCAGCGGTATGCCGCAGACAGAAACACCAGCAATTGTTGCCTGCACAATCAGCCGCGATGTGCAGAATTTCGACCTCCTGATCGAGGATATGGAAGCCGCCTTGGGAGAGGCCTGGGGCGATCTGGGCTTTGCCGAGGCGCTGGCTTTCTTTGGTCAGACCGAGGCGGAACCGCTGCAGTTTGTTGCCCTGGCCATCGACAGCGCCGATGAGGGGGATCTGCCGCTGATGGGCGAGATCATCACTCAGGCCAAGGCGCGCGGTATCAAGGTGATTCTGATTGCCGAGGACGTGACCCCGGCCGCGCTCCACACGCTGCTGCGCCAGGGCGCGGATGAATTTGTCCCCTACCCGCTGCCCGAGCAGGAATTGCAGGCGGCCATCGAACGGCTGCAGGCGCCGCCGCCGCCGGTGGCGCAGACCACGCATCAGCTGCAGTCCGGCAGCCAGCGCGAAGGCGCAGTGATTGTTTGCCACGGGCTGGCCGGCGGCACCGGCTCGACCACCATGGCGGTGAACCTGGCGTGGGAGCTTGCCGCGCTCAGCGAGCAGGAGGAGCCCAGCGTCTGCCTGCTGGATCTGGACCTGCAGCATGGTTCGGTCTCGACCTATCTGGACCTGCCCCGCCGCGAGGTGGTGATGGAGATGCTCAGCGAATCCGAGAGCATGGACGAGGATCTGTTCGGCCAGGCGCTGCTGCCGTTTCAGGAAAAGCTGCAGGTCCTGACCGCCCCGTCGGAACTGGTGCCGCTGGACCTGTTGTCGCCAGAGGACATCACCCGGGTGATCGAAATGGCGCGCAGCCATTTCGATTTTGTGGTCATCGACATGCCGCACACGCTGGTGCAGTGGTCCGAAACCGTGCTGAGCACGGCGCATGTCTATTTCGCCTTGATCGAACTGGACATGCGTTCAGCCCAGAACGCGCTGCGCATGAAACGGGCGCTGCAGTCGGAGGACCTGCCGTTTGAGAAACTGCGCTTTGCCCTGAACCGCGCGCCGAAGTTTACAGATCTTGCTGGCAAAAGCCGCGTCAAACGGATGGCCGAATCCCTCAGCATCTCGATCGACCTGCAATTGCCCGACGGCGGCAAGCAGGTGCTGCAAAGCTGCGACCACGGGCTGCCGCTGGCCGTTTCGGCTGCGAAAAATCCCTTGCGGAAAGAAATCGCCAAGCTCGCAGCCTCGCTGCATGAGCTGGGCCGCAGTGAAGCAGAAGCCGCCTGAACGGCTTGAATTGGGGGTGAGTTGATGTTTTCCAAGTACAAGAAGCAAGCGCCGAAACCTGCCGCGCCGACGCCTGAGCCGGCTGCAGCGGCCGCCGCCGCTGCCGCCCCAGCCGCCAGCCTGCGCCGCCCGGTGCAGCGCAAGGCGGCCGAGGCGCAGCCGATGGACAAGGAGCGCAAGCGCAAGGAGCGCCTGGGCGAGATCAAGATCCAGCTGCACCGGGAGCTGCTGGAAAACCTGAACCTGGCCGCGCTGGAACGCGCAGGCGAAGCGGAGCTGCGTTCTGAGATCGCCACCATCGCCACCGAGATCCTGGCCGAGAAAAGCATCGTCCTGAACCGCGAGGACCGGCAGCAGCTCAACAAGGAGCTGTATGACGAGGTGACGGGCCTGGGCCCGCTGGAGACGCTGCTGCAGGATGAATCGGTGAGCGATATCCTGGTCAACGGTCCGCATCAGATCTTTGTCGAACGCAGCGGCAAGCTGCAGCTGTCCGACATCACCTTCAAGGATGAGAAGCACCTGATGCGGATCATCGACAAGATCGTCTCTGCCGTGGGACGCCGGGTCGATGAATCCAACCCTTACGTGGACGCCCGCCTCGCCGACGGCTCGCGCTTCAACGCGATGGTGCCGCCGGTCGCGGTGGACGGCTCACTGGTGTCGATCCGGAAGTTCAAAAAGGACAAGCTGGGCATCGACGACCTGGTGCAATTTGGCGCCTTCACCGAAGAAATGGCAGCATATCTGCAAGCCGCCGTGTCGACCCGCCTGAACGTGATTGTTTCCGGCGGCACCGGTTCGGGTAAAACCACCACGCTGAACGCACTGTCGTCCTTCATCGACAACGCCGAGCGCATCCTGACAATTGAGGATACCGCGGAGCTTCAACTGCAGCAGACCCATGTGGGCCGGATGGAAAGCCGCCCGCCCAACGTCGAAGGCAAGGGCGAGGTCAGCCCCCGCGACTGCCTCAAGAACGCACTGCGGATGCGCCCCGACCGCATCATCGTCGGCGAAACCCGCGGCGAAGAAGTGATCGACATGCTGCAGGCCATGAACACTGGCCACGACGGCTCTATGACCACGATCCACGCCAACTCCGCCCGCGACGGCATTTCGCGTCTGGAAAACATGATCGCCATGGCCGGCATCGAGATGCCCATCAAGGCGGTGCGCAGCCAGATTGCATCGGCTGTGAACCTGATCGTGCAGGCCTCCCGCCTGCAGGACGGCTCGCGCCGGATGACCTCGATCACCGAAATTACCGGCATGGAGGGCGATGTGATCTCGATGCAGGAAATCTTCCGCTTCCAGCGCGTCGGCCTGACGCCCGACAACAAGATCATCGGCCACTTCACCGCCACCGGCGTGCGCAGCCATTACTCCGAGCGCTTCCGCCTGTGGGGGTTCGATCTGCCGCCCTCGATCTATGAACCCACCGTGATGGAGAAGCGCTGATGCAGCTGAGTGCGGAACCGCTTATCTATGGCCTGATCTTCTTCGGGGTGCTGGCCCTGGTCGAGGGCCTGTATCTGTTCACCTTCGGCAAATCCATCAGCCTCAACAGCCGGGTCAACCGCCGGCTGGAGATGATGGAGAAGGGCAGCAACCGCGAGCAGGTGCTGGAGCAGCTGCGCAAGGAGCTGGGCCAGCACGCCAGATCGCAGTCGATCCCGCTCTACTCGCTGCTGTCGGAACGGGCGCAGAAGGCGGCCATTGCCTTTTCACCGAAACAGCTGATCCTGATCATGGCCGGGCTGGCAGCGCTTGCCTTCGTCGGCCTCAGCATCGGCACGTCAGCCCCCCTGCCCGTCCGCATTCTGGGGTCCGTCATCATCGGTGTCGGCGCGGTGTTCTTCTGGGTCAACAAAAAGGCCGCCAAGCGGATGGCGCTGATTGAGGAGCAACTGCCCGACGCGGTGGAACTGATGGTGCGCTCTCTGCGCGTCGGCCACCCCTTCACCTCCGCGGTGCAGATCGTCGCCAATGAGGTGGAGGACCCGCTGGCCACCGAATTCGGCATCATCTCCGACGAATGCGCCTATGGCCGCGATGTCGGCGAAGCGCTCAAGGAAATGGCCGAGCGGCTGGATATGCAGGACATGCGTTTCCTGGCGGTTGCCGTGACCATCCAGCAGCAATCGGGCGGCAACCTGGCCGAAGTGCTGGCAGGCCTCGCCAAGGTGATCCGCGCCCGCTTCCGCCTGTTCCGCCGCGTGAAGGCGATCACCGCCGAAGCGCAATGGTCGGGCAAGTTCCTGTCGGGGTTCCCGCTGTTCTGTCTGGTCGGCATCCTGGTCAAGGATCCCAACTATTACGACAAGGTGCTGGACCACCCCTGGTTTATTCCCGCCTGCTTTGCGGTGGGCGTGATGCTGACCGCCAACCTCTTTGTCATGCGCATGCTGACCAACATCAAAGTTTAAGGAGGGGACTGTGGGTTTTCTGACCGGTATAAACGACTACCTGACCTCGCACTTCGGCGAATTCGGCCCGCTCCTTGCGCTTGGCATTGCCGGGCTGTTCATGATCCTGCTGGCGGTTCCGCTGCTGCTGAACCAGCCCGAGGATCCGCTGAAGAAACTGCAGAAGAACATCAAGCCGGAGACCCGAAGCGACCCCAAAAAGGAACGTCTGCGCCAGGCCAACCGCAACGAACAGCTGCAGAAATTCGCGGGCTTTCTGGAGCCGCAGAACGCCGATGAGCTGTCGGCGATGGAGCTCAAGCTGCGCCAGGCGGGCTACCACTCAAAAGACTCGGTGCGCCTGTTCCATTTTGCCCAGTTTGCCCTCGGCCTGCTGGGGCTGATGGGCGGGCTGTTCTTTGTCTATGTGCTGAAGGCCGACATCGACTATGACAGCCAGCAGATGGCGATCCGCATCATCGGACCCGGCGCGGCTGGTTACTTGCTGCCGAAATACTGGATCACCCGCCGCATCGAAGAGCGCAAGCAGAAGATCACCGAAGGGTTCCCCGATGCGCTGGACATGATGCTGGTCTGTGTCGAGGCCGGCCAGTCGCTGGACCAGGCGATTGTCCGCGTCGCCAAGGAGCTGCACGCCTCCTACCCGGATCTGGCCGAGGAATTCGAGGTCGTCGCCTATGAGATGAAGGCGGGCAAGGAAAAGGACAAGGTGCTGCGCGACATGGGCACCCGCTGCGGGGTGCAGGATGTCTCCTCTTTCGTGACGGTAATGATCCAGTCCGCCAGCTTCGGCACCTCGATTGCAGATGCGCTGCGGGTTTATGCCGGTGAAATGCGTGACAAGCGCGTGATGCGCGCCGAAGAGGCCGCAAACAAGTTGCCCGTGAAGATGACCCTTGCCACAATGGGACTGACGGTCCCGCCGCTGCTGATCATTCTGGTTGGCCCGTCGATACAGGGCATCATGAATATGGGCAACTGAACATGACAGCAAAAGGACGGGCCATGCCTGTCCGCCTCGGACGTGCTCTTGCCGCCGCCAGCGCCATCGTGCTGGCGGCGGCCTGCGCGCCGGGCGGTCTGAAACAGGACAAGGGCAGCCCCTGGGCGCCCGGCGCCGACCACCGGAAAACCGCAGAGGATGGTTTGCAGGTCGGCCACCGGCTGATGGCCGCAGGCGAGCACGAGCTGGCGCTGGAGGCCTTCACCCGCGCTGCGCTCGACCAGGGGCTGACGGCCGAGGTGCTGTCCGGCATGGGCTCGGCCAAGCTGGGCCTCCGGCGTCTGGGCCAGGCAGAGGAGCTGCTGCGCCAGGCAGTCGATGCCGACCCGGCCTGGCCCGAGCCGATGAACAACCTAGGCGTCGTGCTGATGGAACGCGGCAAAACCGCCGAAGCCGTGCAGGTGTTCCAGCGCGCCTATGCGCTGGACAATGGCGAAAGTGACGCAATCCGCGATAATTTGCGCCTGGCACTCGCAAAACTGGACAATCCTGCGCATACTGAGCCGCAAAACCAAGATTATAAATTGGTGCGGCAAGGCGGCGGCAGCTACCTGATTCGCCCGACACCATGACAGAGGCAGAGCAGTAAAAGGACGCACCCATGCGCCAGCAGTTTTTCCTATCCGCTTCTCTGGCAGGGGCGCTGGTCCTGTCCGCCTGCGCAGAGAAAGCCGACGAAACCGTGGAACGGGCCTTTCAGGAAGTGAATGTCATTGACGAGAGCAATCTCAACGATGTCATGATGACCGTGGCCGACCCGAATGAGGCGGTGGTCCACTTCCAGCGCACCCTCAAGACCAGCCCGGACCGGATCGAGCTGCAGCGCGGCCTCGCCTATTCGCTGATCCGTGCCAAGCGCACCACCGAGGGCACCACCGCCTGGAAGAAGGTGGTGTCGATGAAGGGCGCCACCAGCGAGGATCACGTGCAACTGGCGGGCGCCCTGGTGCGCAGCGGTGAATGGGACGCGGCCAAGGCCGTTCTGGACAAAGTGCCGCCGACCCATGAGACCTATGAGCGCTACCGGCTTGAGGCCGTGGTGGCGGATGCAGGCAAGGACTGGAAGCGGGCGGACAGCTTCTACGAGATCGCCACCGGGCTGACCACCAAACCCGCCAAGGTGATGAACAACTGGGGCTATTCCAAGCTGACCCGCGGCGATTTCGCCGGGGCTGAGCGTTTGTTCGGCGAAGCGATCCGCCAGAGCCCGAGCCTGTTCACCGCCAAGAACAACCTGGTGCTGGCCCGCGGCGCGCAGCGCAACTACACCCTGCCGGTGATCCCGCTGGACCAGACCGAACGCGCGCTGCTGCTGCATACGCTGGCGCTGTCGGCGGTGAAGCAGGGTGACGTCAAGGTGGGTGAAAACCTGCTGCGCGAGGCCATCGAGACCCACCCGCAGCACTTCGAGGAAGCCTCGCGCTCGCTGGCAGCTCTGGAAAACGGCTGATCCATGCAGTTCCCGGCCCACGCCGCCCTGTGGTTCCTGCCCTTCGTGCTGCCGCTGTGCTTGACGGTGGCGCTGACTGACCTGCGCGGCATGCGCATCCCGAATTGGGCGGTGGACGTGCTGGCGGTGATCTATGTGGCTGTGGGGGCTATTGCGATGCCTTCCTGGGCGGACTACGGCTGGCACCTGCTGCATCTTCCGGCCGGGATCGGCCTGGGCTTCCTGTTCTATTCCGCTGGCGCCGTCGGCGCCGGCGATGCCAAGTTTGCCGGTGCCGCCGCGCCCTTCTTTGCGCTTGGCGATTTGCGTCTCTTGATGATTATCTTTGCCGCCACCCTGCTGGCAGGCTTCACCGCCCACCGGATCGCCAAATACACCCCGCTGCGCCAGCTGGCACCGCATTGGCAAAGCTGGGAAACCGGCAAGAGCTTTCCCATGGGCCTGTGCCTGGGCGGCACCCTTGCACTCTACCTGATCCTCGCCGCCCTGTTCGGCAGCTGAGCGGCACTGCCCCTCAAAACTGTCCCGGTTTTCCTGCCGCCTCCGCGGAAATGCTGCAGCTCTGCCCCGCTGTTGCCACAGTCCTGAATAGTCTGTTTCCAAGCCTGCCTCCGCACCGGGGGCGCAAATACGGACTTCAGGAACAGGCACCGCCATGAACATGCAGAACCTCACCGTGACGGCCCCGCCAGCCCCCAAGGGGCTGGAGCAGATGCAGCTGCCGGTGGTGATGATGCGGGACATCCTGCTCAAGACAATCTTTCGCAAGAACGCGGAAACGGTGACCGAAATTGCCGAAGCAATCTGCCTGCCCGGCGCTGTCACCCAAGAGCTGGTGGACATGGCCCGCGAGCAGAAGCTGCTCGAAGCCACCGGCACGCTGAACGCCAACAGCGGCAACGAGATGGGCTATCAGCTGACCGATGCCGGCAAGGCCCGTGCGCTGGATGCGCTCAGCCAGTCGGAGTACTTTGGCGCCATGCCGGTGCCGCTGGCGGTTTACCGCGAGCAGGTCAAGCGCCAGTCGATCCGCAACATCCAGGTGACCCGCGACCAGCTGACCAATGCGATGGGCCACCTGATCCTGCCCAACAGCCTGCTGGACCACCTGGGCCCGGCGGTCAGCGCCGGCCGCTCGATCCTGATGTACGGCCCGCCGGGCAACGGTAAATCCTCGATCTCCAACGGCATCCGCGACGCTCTGGGGGATCATGTCTACGTGCCCCGCGCCATCGAATATTCCGGCCAGGTGATCACCGTCTTCGACCCGATCGTCCACACAGAAGTCGCGCAAGAGCCCGAAGACCCGAACGCCCTGCGCCGCCGCCGCCGCTTCGACGAGCGCTATGTGATGTGCGAGCGCCCCACCGTGGTCACCGGTGGTGAGCTGTCGCTGGACATGCTGGACCTGGTCTACAACCCCACCGCGCGCACCTATCAGGCACCGCTGCAGCTGAAATCCACCGGCGGCATTTTCATCGTCGACGACCTCGGCCGCCAGGCGGAGCCGCCGCAGGCGCTGGTCAACCGCTGGATCGTGCCGCTGGAGGAAAGCAAGGACATCCTGGCGCTGCAATCAGGCGAGAAATTCGAGGTGCCCTTCGACACCCTGGTGATATTCTCCACCAACTTTCACCCGAACGAGATCTTCGACCAGGCGGCGCTGCGCCGGATCTTCTTCAAGATCAAGATCGACGGGCCGGATCAGGAGAACTTCCTCAAGATCTTTGCCATGATGGCCCGCAAAAAGGGCATGCCCTTGGACGAAGGCACCCTGGTTCACCTTCTCAAGAATAAATACCCCGCCATCAGCAACATCTACGCCAACTACCAGCCGGGGTTCCTGATCGACCAGATGATCGCGATCTGCGAGTTCGAGGGCATCCCCTATCAGATGTCGCCCGACCTGATCGACCGGGCCTGGGCCAACATGTTCGTCAAGGACGAGCAGATCGTGAAATGACCCGGATCCAAAGTTTTTTGAAAACTTTGGGCAAAACTTTTCTAAAAAGTTTTGCGGCAGCACCTACATGGGACGGATGAGCAGTCTGCCACCCGTCATCGAAACCTGGTTTGCCTCCAAAGGCTGGTCAATCCACCCGCACCAGCACGCCATGCTGGAGCGGGCGTCTCAACCCTGCACGCTGCTGATCGCCCCCACCGGCGGCGGCAAGACCATGGCCGGCTTCCTGCCCACCCTGGTGGAGCTGGCGGACGGCAGCCACGAGGGGCTGCACACCCTCTATATCTCCCCGCTCAAGGCGCTGGCGGCCGACATCAAGCGCAACCTGCGCGCGCCAGTCGAGGAGATGGGCCTGCCCGTCCGCATCGACGACCGCACGGGCGACACCCCCTCCAGCCGCAAGAAACGCCAGCGCGCCGACCCGCCGCATATCCTGCTGACCACGCCGGAAAGCCTCGCCCTGCTCACCTCCTACGAGGACGCGGCCCGCACCTTCAAGGGCCTCAAGCGGGTGGTGGTCGACGAAATCCATGCCCTGGCCGAAAGCAAGCGCGGTGACCAGCTGATGCTGGCGCTGGCCCGGCTGCAAACCCTCTGTCCGGATCTGCGCCGGGTGGGTCTGTCGGCCACCGTGGACGACCCGCAGGCGATTGCCAGCTACCTCGCCAGGCATCCGGACCCCTGCGATATCATGCAGGCCGACCCCGGCCCCGCCCCCGACATCCGGATGCTGGAAACCGATGAGCCGCCCCCTTGGGCCGGCGGCGGCGCGGCCTATGCGATCCCGGCAGTGATGGAGCAGATCAAGGCGCACAACACCACACTGATCTTCCACAACACCCGCGCCCAGGCAGAGATATTCTTTCACAATCTCTGGCTCGCCAACGAGGACGCGCTGCCCATCGGCATCCACCACGGATCGCTCGACCGGGTCCAGCGCGAGCGGGTCGAGGCGGCAATGGTCCGCGGCGAGCTGCGCGCCATCGTCTGCACCGGCTCCCTGGACCTCGGCATCGACTGGGGCGACGTGGACCTGGTAATCCAGATCGGCGCCCCCAAGAACGTCAAACGCTTGGTGCAGCGCATCGGCCGCGCCAACCACCGCTATAACGCACCGTCCAAGGCGCTGCTTGTGCCTGCCAACCGGTTCGAAGTGGTCGAATGCCGCGCCGCGCTGGAGGCGGTGCGGGAAAACGACCTGGACGGCGCACCGCGCGGTCCCGGCCCCCGCGACGTCCTGTGCCAGCACATCCTGATCGCAGCCTGCGCGGGCCCCTTCGACGCTGACCAGCTCTATGCGGAAATGACCCAGGCGGGGGCCTATGCTGCCCTGCCCCGCGCCGAATTCGATGCCTGTCTCGATTTTTGCGCCACTGGCGGCTACGCGCTGAAGGCTTACGACCAGTGGCAGCGCCTGCTGCAGCGACCGGATGGCAAGTGGCAGCTGCGCGACCCGCGCGCCGCCGCCCGCATCCGCATGAATCTGGGCACCATCCAGGACACCGATCTGGTCAAGGTCCGCCTGAAACGCAATCGCGGCGGCAAACCGCTGGGCGAGATCGAAGAAGCCTTTGCCGCCACCCTCACCCCCGGCGACACCTTCCTGATCGGCGGCCAGACCGTGCGCTACGAGGGCCTGCGCGAGATGACCGTGGAGGTCAGCCGCAACCCCGGTAAAAAACCCAAGATCGCCGTCTTCTCCGGCACCAAATTCGCCACCTCCACCCAGCTCAGCGCCCGCATTCTGGAGATGTTCAAACAGGACAGCTGGCCCAGCCTGCCGCGCCACACAGCCGATTGGCTGGACCTCCAGCGCCAGGTTTCCGAGCTTCCCCGCGCAGGCGCCCTGCTGATCGAAAGCTTCCCGCATGACGGCCGCGAGCACGCCTGCATCTATGGCTTCGCAGGCCGCAACGCCCAGCAGACGCTGGGGCTTCTCCTGACCAAGCGGATGGAGGAACTGGGCCTCGACCCCCTCGGCTTTGTCGCCACCGACTACGCAACCTTGATCTGGGGACTGGAGGAACTCACCGACCCGGCGCCGCTGTTCGACACCGGCGCCTTGCGCGACGGGCTGGAGGGCTGGCTGGCGGGCAATGCGGTGATGAAACGCGCCTTCCGCGGAGCGGCCACCATCGCAGGCCTCATAGAACGCAACACGCCGGGCCAGCGCAAGAACGGGCGGCAGGCCACCTTCTCCTCCGACATCCTCTATGACACGCTGCGCAAGTACGATCCCAATCACCTGCTGCTGGACATCACCCGCGAAGAAGCCCTGCGCGGGCTGGTGGATTTCGGACGGATCGAAGAAATGCTGGACCGCATCGAGGGCCGCATAATGCTCAGGCGGCTGCAACGGATTTCCCCCCTTGCCGCGCCGCTGCTGCTAGAGGCTGGAAAAGTGCCGGTCAAAGGCGCGGCAGAGGAGAAATTGCTGCTGCGGGAAACCGAAGCTCTGATGCAGCAATCCGGGCTCAGCGCCCTGCCGCAATAGGTCTTGCCAGCGCCGCTGGCACCGTTAAGAACGCACCATGAACGGCTTCGATTTCACCCTCGCAGGCGCCCGCCTGACCGCCCTCGGCAGCGGCGCTCTCTGGTGGGCGGAGCAGCGCACCCTCTGCGTCTCCGACCTGCATCTGGGCAAGTCCGAACGCCACGCGCGGCGCGGCGGCAGCGTTCTGCCGCCCTATGAAACCCGCGACACGCTGGACCGGCTCGAAGCCGCGCTGGAGATCACCGGCGCGCAAACGCTGATCTGCCTTGGTGATAGTTTCGACGATGACGCAGCCTGCCGCGCGCTGCCCCAGGCTGATCTGAACCGCATCGCCCGCCTGATGCAGAATCGCCGCTGGATCTGGATCGAGGGAAACCACGACCCTGCCCCGCCAGCCCTTGGCGGAGAGCACGCCGCCGCCCTGACGCTGGGCCCGCTCACCTTCCGCCACATTGCCGACCCGAAATCCAGCGCGGAAATCTCCGGTCACTACCACCCCAAGGCGCGGCTGCGCAGCACCTCCCGGCCCGCCTTTCTGCTCGACCGGTTTCGTCTGATCCTGCCTGCCTTCGGAACCTACACCGGGGGCCTGCGCAGCAGCGATCCTGCGTTCACTCCGCTGATGGCACCCGACGCCCTCGCGATCCTGACAGGGCCGCGGCCGCTGCCGGTGCCGATGCCGCGCTGACCAGGCAAATGGCGCAGCGTCACCTGCGCAAGGCGCCGGCGCTCCACTATGCTGCTGGCAGACCAGCAGAAGGACACCGCAATGGAAGACCGCATCCGCAGCAGCTTCGCCAAGCAAAGCATGATGCAAACACTGGGCGCCGAAGTCGAAAGCGTCGCAGCAGGTGAAGTGGTGATCACCGCCCCGATCCTGCCGGGCAGCCGCCAGCAGCACGATGTGGCCCATGCCGCCCTCAGCTTCGCCATCGGCGACACGGCGGCAGGCTACGCCGCGCTCACCGTGATGCCCGAGGACTGCGAAGTGATGACCGCAGAGATGAAGATCAACCTGCTGGCTCCCGGCGCCGGAGAACACCTGCGCGCCACCGGCAAGGTCATCAAGCCGGGCCGCCGCCTTGTCATCGTCACGGCAGAGGTCCACGCAATAACAGGCAAGGAGGAAAAGCTGGTTGCCCTCCTGCAGGGCACCATGGTTCCGGTCACTTCCTGACCCCCGACTTTTCATCTTTCCAAACAAATACTCCCGCCGGAGGCGTCCGGCGGGAGCTGGTCAGGTCAACGCTCAGCGTTCTGCGCTTACGCGGTCAGGCCTTCCGGCTCGGCCAGGTTGTTGGCGCGGCAGGCGGCGGTCACCGTGTTGGCCAGCAGGCAGGCGATGGTCATCGGGCCGACACCGCCCGGCACCGGGGTGATGGCGCCCGCGCGCTCAGCCGCAGAGGCATAGTCCACATCGCCCACCAGGCGGGTCTTACCCTCGCCCTTCTCCGGCGCGTCAATGCGGTTGATGCCAACGTCGATCACGGTGGCGCCTTCCTTGATCCAGTCGCCCGGCACCATCTCCGGACGGCCCACGGCCGCCACCACGATGTCGGCGCGGCGCACCACATCCGGCAGATCCTTGGTGCGGCTGTGCGCAATCGTCACGGTGCAGCTGTCGCCCAGCAGCAATTGCGCCATCGGCTTGCCGACAATGTTGGAGCGGCCGATCACCACCGCGTCCAGGCCCGACAGCGAGCCGTGGTGCTCGCGCAGCATCATCAGGCAGCCCAAGGGCGTGCAGGGCACCATCGACTTCTGGCCGGTGCCCAGCAGGCCGACGTTGGAGATGTGGAAGCCGTCCACATCCTTCTCCGGCGCGATCGAGTTGATCACCAGATCCTCGTCCAGATGCCCCGGCAGCGGCAGCTGCACCAGGATGCCATGCACCTTCGGGTCGCTGTTCAGCTGATCGATCAGCGCCAGCAGATCGGCCTCGGAGGTGCCCGCGTCCAGCTTGTGCTCGAACGAGTTCATGCCCACCTCAACGGTGCTCTTGCCCTTGGAGCGGACATAGACCTGAGAGGCCGGGTCCTCGCCCACCAGCACCACCGCCAGCCCGGGGGTGATGCCATGCTCCTCTTTCAGCCGCGCCACATGCTCCGCCACCTGGCCGCGCACCTTGGCCGCAAAGGCCTTGCCGTCAATCACTGTTGCTGCCATTGCTCTCTTCCTTTCCGCCGGGGGCGCCGCCCCGGATCCGGTCCCGTCATCTCAAAGCTTCAGCGGCCCGGGTGTCCCCGGGCCGCTGCATTCCGTTTGCGGTGCCTTAGAACAGGCCTTCGATCTGGCCGTCATCGTTCAGGCAGATGGTTTCCGCCGCCGGTTTGCGCGGCAGCCCCGGCATTGTCATGATCTCGCCGCAGACCGCAACGATGAAGCCGGCACCGGCCGACAGGCGCACTTCGCGCACCGGCACCGAGTGGCCCACCGGCGCCCCGCGCAAGCTCGGGTCGGTCGAGAAGGAGTACTGGGTCTTGGCCATGCAGACCGGCAGGTTGCCGTAGCCCGCTTCTTCCCATTCCTTCAGCTGGTTGCGGATCTTGTTGTCCGCCAGCACCTCGTCGGCGCGGTAGATGCGCTTGGCGATGGTCTCGATCTTCTCGAACAGCGGCATCTCGTCGGGGTAGATCGGCGAGAAGTTGGCAGAGCCTGCATCGACGATCTCAACCACTTTCTCCGCCAGCGGCGCAGAGCCCTCGGAGCCCAGCTCCCAGTGGCGCGACAGCACCGCCTCGACGCCGTGGGTGGCGCAGTAGGCTTTGACGGCGTCAACTTCGGCATCGGTGTCGGTCACGAAGTGGTTGATCGCAACCACCACCGGCACGCCGAAGGATTTGACGTTCTCGATGTGGCGGCCGAGGTTGGCGCAGCCCTTGTTGACCGCATCGACGTTCTCGGCGCCCAGATCCGCCTTGGCAACGCCGCCGTTCATCTTCATCGCGCGCACGGTGGCCACCAGCACCACCGCCGACGGCGCGATGCCTGCCTTGCGGCACTTGATGTTCATGAACTTCTCGGCGCCCAGGTCCGCGCCGAAGCCCGCCTCGGTCACCACATAGTCAGCCACTTTCAGCGCGGTCTTGGTGGCGATCACCGAGTTGCAGCCGTGCGCGATGTTGGCGAACGGGCCGCCGTGCACAAACGCCGGGTTGTTTTCCAGGGTCTGCACCAGGTTCGGCTGCATCGCGTCTTTCAGCAGAACGGTCATCGCGCCTTCGGCCTTGATGTCGCGGCAGTAGACCGGGGTCTTGTCGCGGCGGTAGGCCACGATGATGTCGCCCAGGCGCTTCTCCAGGTCCTTCAGATCGTTGGCCAGGCACAGGATCGCCATGACTTCCGACGCCACGGTGATGTCAAAGCCCGCTTCGCGCGGGAAGCCGTTGGAGACGCCGCCGAGGGAGGCGGTGATCTGGCGCAGGGCGCGGTCGTTCATGTCGACCACCCGGCGCCATGCGACGCGGCGCACGTCGATCTCGCACTCGTTGCCCCAGTAGATGTGGTTGTCGATCATCGCGCTGAGCAGCGAATGCGCCGAGGTGATGGCGTGGAAGTCGCCGGTGAAGTGGAGGTTCATCTCCTCCATCGGCACCACTTGCGCGTAACCGCCGCCTGCAGCGCCGCCCTTCATGCCGAAGTTCGGGCCGAGCGAGGCTTCGCGGATGCAGATCATCGCGTTCTTGCCGATCCGGTTCAGGCCGTCGCCCAGGCCCACGGTGGTGGTGGTCTTGCCTTCGCCCGCCGGCGTCGGGTTGATCGCGGTCACCAGGATCAGCTTGCCGTCTTCCTTGTCCTGCACCGAGTTGATGAAGGACTGGGACACTTTCGCCTTGTCGTGGCCGTAGGGCAGAAGATCGTCATTGGAAATCCCGATCTTCGCACCAATCTCCTGGATCGGCTTCTTCTGCGCTTCCCGCGCGATCTCAATGTCACTCTTGTAGCTCATGGCAAGGTTCCTGCTGAGTTTGCATACGATCGCCGGCACAAGGATGCCGGTTTCGCGGTAGACTTAGCCAATATGCGGCAAAACACGCGCGTGATTTCCGACATTATCCTGCCTTGAAGCGGCGTGGGCTCCTTCCCCGCGCCGCTCCGGGTTCCTTAAAGGAAACGCGTTACCCAAAATAGGGGATCTCACGGGGCCCAAGCGCGCTGATCCGGCACAAAGAGGGTGAGACTGTCGCCCAGGGACAAGGTTCCGGGCCGCTCCACCCAGGCGGTGATTCCCCGGCGGTTCCGGGCGGCCGGCTTGAACCGGGCGCCAAAGCCCGCATGGTCCTTTTCGATCTCCCGGCCTGGCAGCACGCAGGGGCGGTTTTCCATATCCACGGTCAGGGTCACCCCGTCCGGCCCCTGCAGGCGCGAGGACGGCGGTACAAAGGTGAAATCCGGGATACCGCGCAGCACCACGGTGGCGCCCAGATGCGCGGGATCGGCCCGCGCCATCCCCATGTCCGCGGCGATCAGCACCAGTTCCTCTTCCGACAGGATGGTGAGCTGGCGCACATTGCGGATTTCGGTGCCTTCCGGGTGGAGGTTGCGTACCCGCACGCAGGAGGCCCGGTTTTCGCCCTCGTGGCGCTCCCCCGCAATTCCGCCGAACCCCAGCGGCAGCGCGTCTGACGGGACCGCTTGCAACCCTGCCCCTGCCGGGACACTGCCAAGCCACGTGATTTCGCCGCTGAAACCGCTGTTGCGCAATACCGGCATTCCGGTTCTCCTCAAACGAACTTTCCCTATGGAGCGGACCTTACAGGCTTTTTCCGCGGCTGCCACCGGGCAACGGAATGCCGGGGGGTCCTACGGCCCCAGACCGGAGACAGCACTCCGGCACCGGTGCAGGCGCCATGCGCCTGCGGATCGGATCGCCTTGGCGATCCGATCCGGGCGGGGGCCGCGGCGGGCAGCTCTGCTGCCCGCCGCGGCCCCCGCCACCCCCAAAAGCAAACGTCCCGGAAACCGCTGCAGGGTTCCGGGACGTGTCTCAATTCCTGGCTTGGCGCTTACGCTGTCGGCTCAGGCTCCATGCCGCCTTCCGGCGGTGTTTTCTTGGGCTTGGCTTTGGGGATCGCGGTCACGGATGCATTGCCCTCATCCTCGCCGCCATCCTCATCATCGCCAGCCTGCGGCGGCTCGCCGTTCATGACCCGCTTGATCTCGTCGCCGGTCAGCGTCTCGTATTCCAGCAGGCCCTGGGCCAAGCGTTCCCACTCCTCCTTGTGCTCGGTGAGGATCTGGAAGGCACGGTCATAGCCTTCCTGGATGAAGCTCTTCACCTCTTCCTCGATCATCTCCTTGGTGTGGGCCGAGACCGAGAAGCCGGCGGTATTGCCCGAGTAGCCTTCATGCGCCTCGGCATAGTCGATATTGCCGACCTTTTCGGACATGCCCCAGCGCATCACCATGGCGCGGGCCAGCTGGCTGGCTTGCTGAATGTCGCCGGCCGGGCCGTTGGACACATGGTTTTCGCCGTATTTGATGATTTCGGCCGCCTTTCCCGCCATGGTCATCGCCAGCTTCTGCTCGCACTCATCCTTGTGCCAGTTCAGACGGTCCATCTCGGGCAAGCTCACCACCATGCCAAGCGCGCCGCCGCGCGGAATGATGGTCGCCTTGTAGACCGGATCGCACTCCGGCAGCACCAAGCCGACAACGGCGTGTCCGGCCTCGTGGTAGGCGGTCTTTTCCTTCTGGTCCTGGGTCAGCACCATCGAGCGCCGTTCGGCCCCCATCATCACCTTGTCCTTGGCCGATTCGAAATCTTCCATGGTGACAAAGCGGCGGCCGACGCGGGCGGCCATCAGCGCGGCCTCGTTGACCAGGTTGGCCAGATCCGCTCCCGAGAAACCGGGAGTGCCGCGGGCGATGATGCGCAGATCCACGTCCGGGCCCAGGGGGGTCTTGCGGGCGTGCACGCCCAGGATTTTCTCGCGGCCCTTGATGTCCGGATTGCCGACGGTGACCTGGCGGTCAAAGCGGCCGGGGCGCAGCAGCGCCGGGTCCAGCACGTCCTTGCGGTTGGTGGCGGCCAGGATGATGACACCCTCATTGGCCTCAAATCCGTCCATTTCCACCAGCAGCTGGTTCAGGGTCTGCTCCCGCTCGTCATTGCCGCCGCCGTAGCCGGCGCCGCGATGACGGCCCACCGCGTCGATCTCGTCGATGAACACAATGCAGGGCGCGTTTTTCTTGGCCTGCTCGAACATGTCGCGGACGCGGCTTGCGCCGACACCCACGAACATCTCGACAAAGTCGGAACCGGAGATGGTGAAGAACGGCACCCCGGCCTCGCCCGCGATGGCGCGCGCCAGCAGCGTCTTACCGGTGCCCGGAGGGCCAACCAGCAGCGCACCCTTTGGAATTTTGCCGCCCAGGCGCGAGAATTTCTGCGGATTGCGCAGGAATTCGACGATCTCTTCCAGCTCTTCCTTGGCCTCGTCGATGCCCGCGACATCGTCAAAGGTGACGCGGCCGTGCTTCTCCGTCAACATCTTGGCCTTGGATTTTCCGAATCCCATGGCGCCGCCTTTGCCGCCGCCCTGCATCCGGTTCATGAAATAGATCCAGACACCGATCAGCAGCAGGAACGGAAGCAGCGTGATCAGGAACGACTGGAAGCCCGATTGCTGCTGCTTCTCGGCGCGCACCGGGATGTCATTGGCGATCAGCAGCGAGGTGACCTCGGCATCGCCCGGTTTGATGGTGACGTAGTTCTGCCCGTCGGTGGTAGTATAACGCACCTGTTCCCCGTCCAAGGTGACGGTGCTGACCTTGCCGGTTTCAACCGAACTGACGAAGTCAGAAAAAGTGCGTTCACGGCTCTGCATCGTGCTGCCGGAACCGCTGAACAAATTGAACAGCGCCAGAATCAGCAGAAACAGAACAACCCAAAAGGCGATATTGCGAGCGTTGCCCAAGGAAAGTTCTCCCTATCAGATAGGCGCACCTCACAGGCCGCCTGCGTTGTGCTTAAAATAAGGATCATTCAGGCAGGTTCAATGAGATAAAAGGGATGCAAAGAACTCTTCTTCGCTTCCGGCCGTTTCAGCCGACCAGCCATTGGCCATTCCAGCCACAGGAGCAGCGGTCAGCCGGGCGCCGCGCCACACCGCCGGAGTGGCCTCCAGCACCGGGCCCGGCACGCCGGTGGCGCGCCAGTCAGGGCATTGCGCCAGCCCCTGCCGCCCAAGCGCCCGCACTTCGCATCCCTTTGCATCGCCGCCGAAAATCTTCCACCTGCCGTCCCAGAGCTGCCCCGGCAAAGCGGTTTCCCCGTTCACGGCATTGTATTCCCGGCAGATCCAGACCTGCTTGGCGGTGCTGACCAGACGACAGCCTGCAAGGGTCACCGAACTGCCGCTGCGCGCAGCCAGAACAGCTTTCTCCATCGGCACCCGGCGCGGCGGATAGGCGGCGCCGGAAATCCATTGGAACGCGCGCACCAGCAGCCGGTGGCTGATTTCGCCGGGCAAGGTGCGGAACTTGCGCCGGCACAAAACAACGGCGCCGGCCTGGACATGCGCCAGGTCGCGGGCGGCCAGAAAGACATACCAGTCAAGCGCCTCACGCGCTTTGGACATGTTCCGGGCAACGCCGGCCAGCACTTCGGGCGTCAGCCCCAGCGGCGCCAGATGCTCCAGCGCCTTGCGCATCCGCACCCGCTCAAACCTTGTATCCTCGTTGCTTGGATCCTCGGCCCAGTCCACGCCGCGGTCCTCCAGATAGCGGCGCAGTTCGCTCCGGCTCACATCCAGAAGCGGCCGCAGCAGGGTCACCCCCTTGTGGGTGCGCCGCTCCGCCATGCCCGACAGCCCCGTCACGCCAGAGGCACGGGCCATGCGCATCAGCACCGTTTCAGCCTGATCGTCCGCCGTGTGGCCAAGCGCCAGAACCGGGATATCGTGCTGCCGCGCCCAGCCGCACAGCAGCTCATACCGCGCCGCCCGCGCCTGGGCCTGCAGGTTGCCGTCCTGCGGCCTGTCCGTCCACTGCAGCACCTCATGGGGGATGCCAAGCCGGGCCGCTGCGGCGCCGGCCGCTGCCGCCTCATCCGCCGAGCCGGGGCGCAGCCCGTGGTCGACGGTTGCCGCGTAAAGCTCAACCTCTCCGCCGCCGAAACACTCGTGCAGCAGATGCAAAAGGGCCATCGAATCACCGCCGCCGGACAGGGCAATACCCAGCCTGGCGGGCAGAGCAGAACGGAACCGGCTGCGCACCAGAGCAGGGATATCCCGCCCGGCCGGTGTCAAGAACAGCCCAGCTTGGCCATTTCGGCCCTGGCCTCTTCTTCCGCGCCGGTGCCCGGGAACCGCACGCCGACTTCGGACAGCGTCACGCAGGCCTGATCGGTCTGGCCAAGGCGGCCCAATGCAGCGCCAAGCTCAAACAGCGCCTTGGGCGCCACCGGGCCGGAGGAATTGCCGGTAAAGGCCGCCAGATAGGCCCGGGCCGCCTCGCGGGTGTCGCCCAGCCCGTCCAGCGCCTTGCCGCGGCTGAATTCGGCAGCCGCCGCCAGCGGGCTGCCCGGATAGGCCTGATTGAACGCCGCAAGCTTTTCGGCCGCTTCCTGGTACTGGCCTTCGGCCAGCAGCTTCTCGGCGGCATCGAAATCCGCCTGCTCGCCGATCGCCAGTTCACCGCCCGCTGCGCCGCTGTCCACCGCTTGCGGGGCGGCGGCCACCGCGGCCGGCAGCTCGCCGCCGCCAAGGGTCGTGGTCTCGCCCAGGGCGCCGACGTCGCCGCCTTCCAGCTCGACCAGGCGGAACTCCAGATCACCGATCCGGTTGGTGCCATCGGCCACGATCCGGTCGATCCGGTGGCCCATCTCCTCGGTCTTCTGGGTCAGCCGCTGCAGTTCGCTTTCAATCGCGGCAACCCGGTCCAGGACCGTGTTGCCGGAGACATCCGCAGACGGGGATCCAGTGGTCGACAGCTCGCGCTTCAGCCGCTGCACCTCCACATGCAAGACGGTCAGCTCCTGGCGGATGTCCGCCAGGGTCTGCTGGTCCTGCGCCGCCAGCGGCAGCGGCAGCAGCATCACAGTGGCCAGAAGCGCGGTGCGCAGAGGTTTCATGCCGTTACCCCGTCAGACCGCCCGCCAGCACGGTGACCGCGCGGCGGTTCTTGGAATAGCAGGTCTCGTCCGAGCAGATTTCCAGCGGGCGCTCCTTGCCATAGCTCACCACCTTGATGCGGCTGCCGGAAATGCCTTGCGAGATCAGGTATTCGCGGGCGGCATTGGCGCGCTTGGCGCCCAGGCCGAGGTTGTATTCCCGGGTGCCCTGCTCATCCGCGTGACCCTCGATGGTGACCGCGTAATCAGCGTTCTGCGCCAGCCAGCGCGCCTGTCCCTGAAGGGTGGCCTGCGCCGCAGGCGACAGCGTGTGCTGATCGACCGCAAACAGAACCCGGTCGCCCACGGTCTGCTGGAAATAGGCCGGGCTGGCCGGATCCAGTGCCCCCGCGCCAGCGCCCGCGCCTGCGCCGCCTGCCCCGGCGGCACCGTTCAGATCGTCGTTCCAGGGGTTGTTGCTGCAGGCTGCAAGCCCCAGCACGGCAACCGCCGCCATTGCCAATTTCAAGCCGCTCATGATGTCTGCCTATTCCTTTGCGTTTCTTGCCCTGACGTTATCATAAGCCCGGGCCTGGTTCTATGCGGGTATCCCCGCCTTAACGGCTCCAATGCCGCTGCGGTTACTTCTGCAGCGGCGACCACGACGGGTCCGAGGCCCCGTCCGGCGTCTTGACCGGCTTGAGGTTGCGGCCGGTGATATCCACCGAATACAGCAGCGCCCGCCCGGCGCTGCCCTGGCTTTCACGGGTGAACATGATCACCCGGCCATTGGGCGCCCAGGTCGGCCCTTCGTCCAGGAAAGAGGCGGTCAGCAACCGCTCCTCGCTGCCGTCGGTGCGCATCACGCCGATGTGGAAGCGGCCCTTGTTCTGCTTGGTGAAGGCCACCATGTCGCCGCGCGGCGACCATACCGGGGTGCCGTAACGGCCCTGCCCGAAGCTGATCCGCCGCGCCTCGCCGCCGCCCGCGGGCATCACATACAGCTGCTGGCTGCCGGAGCGGTCGCTTTCAAACACGATCTGGCTGCCATCAGGCGAGAACGACGGCGCCGTCTCGATCGACGGGGCAGAGGTCAGCCGGGTCTTGGCGCCGGTTTCGATATCCATCGAATAGAGGTCGGTATTGCCGCCCTGCGTCTGCGAATAGACCACGGTGCGCCCGTCCGGCGCAAACCGCGGCGCAAAGCTCATGGTGCCGTCGCCGCTGGACAGCACCTTGCGCTGCACCTGGCCCACATCCAGCACGTGGATCTGCGGGAAGCCGCTTTCGTAGCTGGTATACAGCACCCGGTCACCAGTGGGCGAGAACCGCGGCGCCAGCACGATGGAGGCGCTGTTGGTCAGGTACTGCACATTGGCGCCATCGTAATCCATCACCGCCAGCCGCTTGCGGCGGTCGTTCTTGGGCCCGCTCTCGGAGACATAGACCACCCGGCTGTCGAAATAACCGCTCTCTCCCGTAATCTCGCTGTAGATGGCATCCGCCACCTTATGCGCCATCCGCCGCCAGCCGTCGGTGGTGCCGGTGAACTGCAGCGCGGTTTCCAGTTCCTTTTCCGCAAACACGTCATAGCCGCGGAACCGGACCGTCAGCCGGTTGCCGGTGACGCTGACCGCGCCGGTGATCAGTGCCTGGGCGTTCACCGCCTTCCAATCGGCAAATTTCACCGGGGCGTCGAACGCCGCCACCTTGGAGATATGGGCGCTGGCAGGCACTTCCCGGAACAGCCCGGTGCCGCTGAGGTCAGAGGCGATAACGCGCGCGATTTCGGTGGCATATTCCGCAGCCGCCGGGGTTTCCGGCACGAAATCCGGCACCGCATAAGGCAAAGGTTCGATCACGCCCTGGTCGATTTCGATGCGGAGCGGGCCGGTCTGCGCCGCGGCTGCGCCTGCCCCGGCCAGTGCCGAGGCGCCGATCAGGAGTGCTGCCAGAAAATTCCTCATTTGATCCGCATCCTTTCAGGATTGAATGTCATCTCAATATCACGCCATTGCGCGTATTTTTCAGCCGGAAGCTGAAATCCCCTGGCGCCGCAGCGGATAATCGCCCGCCGGGCCGCGTCAAAGGCCTGCTGCGCCGCCGACGATGCGCCGCCGGTGCTGGACAGCATCCGGATAGAGCCCGTGTCGGGCCGGCCGTCCTGCGCCAGCGACACCGCAACAACCACGGTGGTTTTCAGCGCATCGGTGGACAGCGAGCCCACATTCCAGCACTGCGACACCGCCACCCGCAAGGCGTCCTTTTCGCCCAGCGTCAGCGGCGGGCCAGAAGGTTCCGGCGCCTCCACATCGGCGCCGCCCGCCAGCGCCTCTGCCAAGGCGTCCGCCACGGCAGAGGACGTGCTGGACTGCTCCGGCTCTGCCGGCTGCGCGGCTTCGGTGACCTGCCTGTCCGGTTCCGGCTGCGGCCGCGACGGCCGGGTCACGGGGCGCTTGGAAATGGCGGGCGCAGCAGAGGCCGCGACGTCCTCGCCCTCGTTCTCCTCGGTGACGATCCGGTCGCTGGCAGCCTCGCGCGCGGTGGCCTCCTGCACCTCCTGATCGGTCTCGGCGCCCTGTTCCGGCGCCACCTCAGGCTGCACGATATCGTCGATCCGCGTGTCCGGCTCCGGCGGCGCAACCGGCTCCGGCGCCACCCGGTCCACCGGGCGCGGCGCAGCCTCCGGCCTGACCTGCGGCACCAGCGCGGCAATTTCCGGCTCTTCCGCCGCTGCCGGAGGCGCATCCGGCACCTCAGGCTCGGGCTGCGCATCGGGCAGTTCCACCACCTGCGGGTCGGGCTCCGCCGGTGCCACCGGTTCGGGCCGGGAAATTTCGGGTTCCGGGTCGGGCTGCGGTGCGGGCTCCGGCGCGGGCTGCACCTCGGCAGGCTCGTTCAGCGGCGCAGGCTCCGGAGCGACCTGCGGCGCCTTGCGCTGCTGGCTCAGTTTCTCGAACTGCTCAGCCGAAATCAGCGCCACCTGCTGCACATTGGACGGCAAGGGTTCGGACGGGAACCAGGCGCCAAAGACAACCCATCCCATCAGCAAACCGTGTCCGGCAAGAGAGATCTTGGTTCCGGTCTGCACCGTCCGCGTCCCCGCTTACTGATCCGTGCCCTGCGCCTGCCGCCCGTCCAAGGCCGGGCCGCCGGTGTCGGTGACCAGCCCCACGTTGGAAAAGCCGCCGGCATTCAGCGCGCCCATCACCTGCATCACATCGGCATAGGCGATCTTGCCGTCCGCGCGCAGGAACACCCGGTCCGAGGACCGCTCTGCCGCAATTGCCCGCAGCTTGGGCACCAGCTCATCGCGCGCCACCGGGGTGGTCTGAATCTCGACCCCGCCCTCCGCGGTCATGGTGACGGTCAGCGGTTCTTCCTCGTCGCCCGGCAGGGCTCCGGCTGCGGTCTTGGGCAATTGCACCGGCACGCCGACGGTCATCAGGGGCGCTGCCACCATGAAGATGATCAGCAGCACCAGCATGACGTCGACGAACGGCGTGACGTTGATTTCCGACATCGGCTGGCCGCGGCGGCGGCGGCGGCCCCGGCGGCGGTCGCCGCCTCCCTGCGGCTGCTGGACTGCGGCACCCATGGCCTCAGGAATCCAGCTGGCGGCTGAGGATGGTGGCGAACTCATCGGCAAAGGCCTCATAGCCGCCGATGATGCGGTCGCTGTCCGCGCTCAGCTTGTTGTAGAAAACCACCGCCGGGATCGCGGCCAGCAGGCCCAGGCCGGTCGCCATCAGCGCCTCGGCAATGCCCGGCGCCACAACGGCCAGGTTGGTGTTCTGCTGCTCGGCAATCTCGATAAACGCGGTCATGATGCCCCAGACGGTCCCGAACAGACCCACGAAGGGCGCGGTGGACCCGACGGTGGCCAGCACCGACAGGCCGCTTTGCAGCCCCTCGGTCTCCTTGGCGATGGCCACATCCATTGACCGGTCGATGCGCGCCTGCGCGCCGGGGATCAGGCCGCCGTCGCTGCGGTGGCTGCGCCGCCATTCGGTCATGCCGGCGGAAAAGATCCGCGCCGCCTGGCCGGGAGGCTCAGCACCGATCTGGTCGAACAGCGAATCCAGCGGATTGCCCGACCAGAAGGCCCGGTCAAAGGCATCCGCCTCCTGCCGCGCCTTGCGGTAGTTGATCATCTTCTGAATGATGATGCCCCAGGACCAGATCGAGGCCCCCACCAGCATCAGCATCACCAGTTTCACGGTCACGGTGGCCCGCGCGAATAGGCCCCACATGGAGAAATCAATCTCCTGCGCCAGCGCCAGAGTTTCTGCTTCCATTCGCCTGCTCTATAGATGTTCCGGCCGTTTATCCGGCCTTATTTGACGGGACGCTAGCGCAGATCAACGCCAAAGACCATCAAAACAGGCGGTGACGCGCCAAATGTTACCGCAATGCGCGAATCTCTGCCGGCAGCCGGGCCGGTGTGCCGCCCGTGGTGATGCAGGCGATGGTGACCTTCGCCCGGAACAACGGCTTGCCGTCCCGTGTGACCTCTTGACTCAGCACCATCCGGGCGGGCGTCACGTTCTGCATGGAGGTGGTGACCAGCAGCTCCTCGTCGAACTTGGCAGGCGCCAGGTAGTCCGCCTCGATCCGGCGCACCACATAGATCAGCCCGCTCTCACGCATGGCATTCTGATCCACCCCGATGCCGCGCACCCAGTCGCTGCGGGCGCGTTCGATGAACCGCAGATAATTGGCGTGATAGACAATCCCGCCCATGTCGGTGTCTTCGTAATAGACCCGGACGGGGAACTCGTGGTGCATTGACTGCCCTCCTGAATAGCCGTGCGCACCCTATGGGCGGCGCCAGGCCGCTGCAAGCCGCTCAACCCTTCAGGGGATATTCCGCCAGCACGTCATACCGCGCACCGTCCGGTGCCAGCGTCGACTGGTACAGCGCAAAACTCTCCGCCTCGCAGTCCAGCCGGAACCCCGCCGCTTCCGCCAGAAAGCGCGCAATCTTCTCCACCTGCCCGGCCTCCAGATGCCGGGGAAAGCGGGCCAGGGTCACATGCGGGCGGAAGCGCTCGCGGGAGAGGTCCATTCCCGCATCGCGGCAGGCACTGCGGACACGGCTGCGCAGCTGGGTCAGTTCCGGCGTTTTCTGCACCTCCGCCGCCAGCACCCGCGGCAGCTTGCCGCCAAAGGTGTCCAGCCCGCGGAAGGACAGCGTCAATGGCGGCGTGCTGATCTCCGCCAGCAACTGATGCAGCGCCTGCAGCGCTGCCTCCGGCTGGTCATCCAGGAAGGCGAGCGTCAGGTGCATGTTTTCTGCCGGGACATGGCGGCCCACCGTCAGCCCCTCCTGCACGCGCTCCAGCGCGTCCAGGGCTGCGTCGGGCAGCGGCAGGCCCAGGAAAGCGCGCATCAGGGTTGCGGCGGTTCCGCCGGGGCCTGCAGGCGCGCAAACAGGCGCAGGGCGTGGGATTTGTCCTCCGCCGCCACCGGCATCATCCGGTCGTAAGCTGCGGCAATCACGCCCGCGATCTCCGGGCGCAGGATGGTGGCGCCGGTCTCCGGCAGCACCGCAAGCGGCGAGGCCTCAGTAAAGGCCGCATCACCCCACATCAGCGCCACCTGCACCGCCTGCGTAAGCGCCAGCGTCTCGGCTGGCATTTGCGCCATCGCGCCCTGCATCCGCAGGAACACAAACGCCGCCTTGATGCCGCCCTGATCGTCAAACCGGAACGCGCGGTACTGGCTGGCATCGCCCTCTTTCAGCCGTGCAACCAGCGGTGCCAGCCCCGGGATCAGCCGGTCCAGGTCCGGCACCGCGAGCAGCTCATCCCAGTCGCGGAAGAAGAAGAACATCAGGTTCGAGCCCAGCTCCGGGTCGGTCTCGGCCATCTGGTGGCCCGCCAGCGTCATCACCGCCTCCAGGGCGCCTTTGACGGTTTTCAGCGTCTCATCCTGCACCCCGAACACAATCGGCGCCACAGGCCGCCCCCAGCGGGCAAAGGCGTAAGAGCCGTCGTGGCGGGTGAACAGGGCTTCGATCTGCTCCGGCGTCAGGTCTGGCAGCTGGGCGGTCATGGGCGTCTCCTTGGTCCTGCCCTGTCTATGCCGTCTGCGCCGCGCGGCGGCAAGGGGGCGGCTCCCGCGCCTGCCCGGCCTCCTGGCTGCGCCAGGCCGCCGGCAGCAGCCTTGGGCCCGGCGCCGCTGACGCGGCGCAGGCCCGGATTGAGCGCAGCTGCGCCGCGCGTGAGCGCGGCGCCACGCCCAACAGGCGCAGGCCCATCTGTGATGGGCTGGCGGTGGGCGGGAGCGCCTGCCTGGAATAGAAATCGGTGCCTCGCAAATAGGTCAGTCATCCTGCCCAAATGTTTCGCGCGCGAAACATTTGGGCAGCATCACTGACACAACTTATGGTGGTGCGCGCTGCTTTTACCCGAACAGGTCGTTCTGGCTGCGCGGCGGCGCCATTCCCAAATGGGTCCAGGCCTTTTGCGCCAGCATCCGGCCGCGCGGGGTGCGCTGGATCAGCCCCTGCTGCAAAAGATATGGCTCGATTACTTCTTCCAGCGCGTCGCGGCTCTCGCTGAGGGCGGCCGAAATCGTTTCGATCCCCACCGGCCCGCCGCCGTAATTCTCCGCGATCAGCTTCAAATACCGCCGGTCGGCCCCGTCGAGCCCCAGCTGGTCCACCCCCAGCCGGGTCAGCGCGCCATCGGCCAACTCGCGGGTGATGGTTCCATCGCCCTCGACAACCGCGAAGTCCACCACGCGGCGCAGGAGCCGCCCGGCGATCCTGGGGGTGCCCCTGGCGCGCCGCGCGATCTCGCGGGCGCCGGCGTCATCGGCCGGCGCGCCCAGCTTGCGGGCGTTGCGGCTGACAATCTCAAACAGCTCATCAATTGTGTAGAACTGCAGCCGGGTCGGAATACCGAACCGGTCGCGCAGCGGCGTGGTCAGCAGGCCCATGCGGGTGGTGGCGCCGACAAGGGTGAAGGGCTGCAACTCGATACGCACGGTACGCGCGGCGGGGCCTTCGCCAATCACCAGGTCCAGCTCGAAATCCTCCATCGCCGGGTAGAGCACTTCCTCCACCGCCGGGTTCAGACGGTGGATTTCGTCAATGAACAGCACGTCGCGGGATTCGAGGTTGGTCAGGATCGCCGCCAGGTCGCCGGCCTTGGCCAGCACCGGGCCGGAGGTCATTCGGAAGTTCACCCCCAGCTCGCGGGCGACGATCTGGGCCAGAGTGGTCTTGCCGAGGCCCGGCGGGCCATGAAACAGTGTGTGGTCCATCGCCTCGCCGCGGCGGCGGGCGCTTTCGATGAAGACACGCAGGTTGGCGCGGGCTTCGGCCTGGCCGATGAATTCGCCGAGGCCCTGGGGACGCAGGGCGCGGTCGTTTTCCGCAGCGCTGTCTTCCGGCAGCGGTTCGGGGCGCAGGGCGGGGTCGGCGTCAATCATCTGCGGTACTCCGCGTGCTTCAACTTTTCTGCAGATCGGCCCGGCCGACAGGCCGGGCCGGGCGCCGCCCTATCCAAAATCTCGCATATGCTTGCAGGCATTTTCTTATCCCTTCGGCGCCAGCAGGCGCAGCGCGGCGCGGATCAACTCTGCTTCATCCGCGTCCGGATAGGTCGCCGCAGCCTCGGCAACCGCAGCAGCCGCATCCGAGGGACCATAGCCCAGGTTGCCCAAGGCCGACAGCGCCCCGGCAGAGGCAGCCGCTGCCCCTGAGGGTTTCTTCGGAGGCGCCTTTCGGGCCGGTTTGGCGGCAGGTCCGGGATCGGCATCGTCAACCACCTCCAGCCCCGGGCCGTCCATCGCATCCACAACCGTGCCGCCCATCGCCATCACGCCTGGCGCCTTGTCCTTGAGGTCCAGCACAATACGCTGTGCCGTCTTGGGGCCGACGCCCTTGGCCGCCTTCACCGATGCCCAGTCCCCAAGGGCAATCGCGCGGCTCACCCCGTCCGGCCCCAGAGCGCCGAGAATGGCCAGCGAGACCTTGGCGCCGACGCCCTGCACAGAGGTCAGCAGGCGGTGCCATTCCTTTTCAACCAGCGAGGTGAAGCCGTAAAGCTGCATCAGATCCTCGCGCACCACCATGTCGGTATAAAGCGCGATAGCCTCCCCCGTGCCCGGCAGCGCCGCCATGGTGCGGTCGGAGCAATAGACGATATAGCCGACGCCGCGCACGTCGATCAGCACGTGATCCTGCGCCCGGTAGTCGAGCCGCCCTGTCAGCTTGCCAATCATGCCTGCCTGCCCGTCATGCGCGTTTCTCCTTCAGCTGGCGCTGCTGCGTGCCCCTGTAATAGGCGTGGCAGATGGCAATCGCCAGCGCATCCGCCGCATCGGCGTTTTTGGGCAGGCAGCCCGGCAGCTGCAGCTTGACCATATGCATGACCTGTTCCTTCTCGGCATGGCCTACGCCCACCACTGTTTTCTTGACCCGGTTGGGGGCGTATTCGCCTACCGGCAGCCCCGCCTTGGCCAGCGTCAGCAGCGCCACGCCGCGCGCCTGGCCCAGTTTCAGAGTGCCCGCGCCGTCCTTGTTCACGAAGGTCTGTTCGATCGCCGCCTGGTCGGGGGCAAAAGCCTCTATGATCTCGGTGACCTGGTTGTGCAGCGACAGCAGCCGCTCGCCCAGGTCATCGCCGTCGGAGGTGCAGACGCCATTGGCAACATGGCTCAGCCTGGTGCCGCGCGATTCGATCACGCCCCATCCGAGGTTCCGCAACCCCGGATCAATTCCCAAAATCCGCATGATGTGCCCGGCCCCTGCCTGCTTGTCCGAAAATTATTTTTCCAACGGCTAGCACAAAACGCGAACATGTCCAATTGCTTTCCCTCATCCGAATGCTGCAAAGCGGCGCCGCCGAGGTCTGAAACCGACCCTCTGCAGAGGCGGGAACGACATTTTCCGACGATTTCGCCGACCGGAAGGAAAGCCCTTGTTTATAAGGCTTTAAGCTATGCGCAAACTGCATACGACACATGCAAATTCGGGCCTTGCCGCACTGAATGTTCCCCACTAGATGCCCGCCATCGCAACAACGCGAAGACAGCCAACACCAGATCAGAGGACAAGGATATGGCCGCTTTTGACACCACCCGTACCACCTATGGTTCCACCGGCCTGTTTGGCCGCATCGGCGATCTGGTAGCCAGCGCTGCCGGCGCATTCGCCGCCTGGAACGACGCCCGCGCGACCCGCAATGCGCTGTCCGGCCTGTCCGACCGCGAACTGGCCGACATCGGCATGTGCCGCGGCGACATCGAAAGCGTCGCCAGCGGAAAATCCGTCTTCTGAGACCCCTTTTTCAGCCCTGCCTCCTCCCTCGGGGCGAATAGGGAAACGCCGCGGACCTGAAAAGGCCGCGGCGTTTTTTGTTGCCTGCCCCGCAAGATCCCGCTTGATCAGGCAAGAACGGAAAAAGGCCGCCAGCCCCCCCCTGCCGGCGGCCTCTCTGCGGCCAAACCGCTGACTGCACCGTCAGCGCAGCACGGGGCCGATCTTTTGTGCAAAAAAGACGGATACCGGGTCGGCCTGCATGATGAAGGCACCTGCACGTTCCAGGCCGCTGCCGTCCGCAAGCCGCCGCACCCTCTCGTCATAGCTGCCAAAGCCCAGGGCTGCCATCAGGAAGCCCTTGAACAGCAGGAACGCCGCGGTGAAGAAAATCAGCGTGCGTGCGGAAATCCGGGATTGCACCCGGCGCGGGTTCACCACCAGCAGGCCATCCGCCCGCAGCCTTGCCGAATAGCCCCCAGACAAGGCTTCATGCTTGCGGTTGATCTGCTTCAAACGCGCCTGGAACTGATCACGATGTTCGCCCATTACGAGCCTCCGAACTGGCCCCCACCAGCGGATGGCTTATTCTTGGCTCGAAATGAGGCGAAAATGCGGCAAACCATTCAAATTCGCCGCAAACTTAAGTCAATCAGCCCGCTTTACGCAGAAGTAACGTTGTCCATTCACCAATTTCGTCCCGTTGGTCCAGATTGATGCCGTTCTGAGCATAAACCGCGACCACATCATCGGCCTGTTCGTTCAGGATCCCGGAGAGAATCGCATAGCCGCAGGGGCGCAGATTCGCCGCCAGATCGGGAGCCAATGCCACCAGCGGCCCCTTCAGAATATTGGCGAAGATGAGGTCATAGGGCGCCTGCGCCTGCAGATCCGGGTGATCGAAACCGGCCGCTTCCAGACAGGTGACCGCGCCCTCCATGCCGTTGGCCTTCAGATTGGCCTCGGCGACGTCCACCGCCACCTCGTCAATGTCGCTGGCCAGAATGGTGCCGTCCCAGACCCGTGCGGCGGCCATTGCCAGCACCGCGGTGCCGCAGCCGATATCCGCCACCTTTTCGCCACGAAACCCCTGGTCCAGCAGATGATCCAGCGCCTTGAGGCAGCCCAGGGTGGTGCCGTGGTGGCCGGTGCCGAACGCCATCGCGGCCTCGATCAGCAGCGGAATGCGGCCTTCGGGCAGCTTATCCGCGTCGTGGCTGCCGTAAACGAAGAAACGGCCCGCCTCGACCGGCGCCAGCTCGCGGCGCACATGTGCGACCCAGTCGGTTTCCGGCACCTCAGAGACGACAAAGGGTTTGGCCTCGTGCATTGCGGCCAGCAGGGCGAGGCCTGCCTCATCCGGGCTCTCGGTGAAATAGCCGCCGACCTCCCACAGGCCGGAGCCGTCTTCCATCTCAAACACGCCGACACCGGTGGGTTCCGGGTTCAACCGCTCCATGGCTTCGCCCAGCGCTTCGGCCTGGGCTTTTCCGGTGAGCGTGGTGAGGGCGGTGAAGGTGGTCATGGCGTCGCTCCTGAAACTGTTGGCAAGCGCCTAGGCCGCCGCGCGCCCCGCGTCAAGCGTCCCCCGCCTGGCTGCAGGCCAGCCAGCGCCCCCGGTCGCAGTTCGCGCGGCGCAGCGGGCGCCACAGGACTGACGCGTCACTCAGCCGGCGCGGGGCGGGCGTATTTGCTGAAAATGGTCTCATTGCCGGGCTCCGGATGGCGCGGAATCAGCAGCGACAGGGACAGCGAGACCAGCGCCATGCCCGCCGCCAGGGCAAACACCATGCCCGGCGAATAGACCCACAGAAGCCCCAGCAGCACCGGCAGGAACACCGCAGCAATATGGTTGATGGTAAAGGCCACAGCAGCGGTGGGGGCAATGTCGCCCGGATCGGCAATCTTCTGAAAATAGGTCTTGAGCGCCAGCGCCAGGGCAAACAGCACATGGTCCACCACGTACAGAACCGCAGCAACCACCACGCCCCAGCCAAACCAGTAGATCCCGCCGTAGGCGGCAAAGACTGTGGCCAGACCGGCGTATTCAAAGATCAGCGTGCGCCGCTCGCCGAACATTGCCACAGCCTTGCCCAGCATCGGCGCCGCGGTCATGTTGATCACCAGGTTGATCAGGTAAAGCCCGGTCAGCTCATGCACCTGGAAGCCGAATTTCTCCACCATCATGAAGCCCGCGAACACCACAAAGATCTGCCGCCGGGCGCCCGCCATGAACTGCAGCGCGTAATACAGCCAGTAGCGCTTGCGCAGGATCAGCTTCTTGGTTTGCGGATGCGGCGCGTCGAACTGCGGATAGGCAAAGAGCGCAAACAGCGCGATCAGAACCGTAGCCCCGCCTGCGGCCAGAAAGACAGTGTTGTACGCCAGATCAAACCGTTCCCAGGTCAGCACGATCAGCCCGTAAACCACCAGCGTCGCGGCGGAGCCTGCTGCCACCAGCCAGCCAAGGGTCTGAGGCGCCTTCTCCTTGGACAGCCATTGCAGCTGCAGCGACTGGTTTACCGTCTCATAATAGTGAAAGCCGATCGAACTCAGCAGCGTCACCATCAGCAGGCCGCCCAGCGACGGGAACCAGGCCGTGACGGCCGTCGCCGCCCCCAGCAGCACCAGCGAAATCATCCCCAGCACCTGCTCGCGGACGAACAGGATGACGGCGATCACGCCCACCGCCAGAAAGCCGGGAATCTCCCGCACCGTGTGCAGCAGGCCGATGTCGGCCCCGTCGAACTGCGCCGCCTCGATCACGAAGTTGTTGAGCAGCGCGTTCCAGGCATTGAAGGCAATCGGCATCGCCAGCGCCATCAGGAACAAAAGCGTCACAGGGCGGCGCCAGAACGGGAGGCCTTGCGCCTCGTGCAGGGGCATCGGTTTGAACATGCACAGGATGTACGCCTCTGCGCCCGGTTTGGCGAGAGGCAACAGGCGGCTGCACATCAACCTTTGCACCAGCGCGCAGAAGCATACCGCCCCCTTCCCTGATCTGCATCAAAGCGTCCGCCTGCCGGACCACATATGCAAACATGTGAATTTGGAGGTGAGTGATGGATCTGGTTCCCCTGGTTGAGCGTATCGGCGAAGCGCCCGCGGCGGCGCTGCTGGGTCTGGCGACGGGCATCGTCTTTGGCGTTGCGGCCCAGAGGTCGCGGTTCTGCCTGCGGGCGGCGACTGTGGAGTTCGCCGGCGGGCGGCTGGGGGACAAGGTGGCGGTCTGGCTCCTGACGTTCTCCACCGCGGTAGTCTGGGTGCAGGCGGCGCAGCTGCTGGGGCTGATGGAAAGCGCCGACGCCCGGATGATGGCAGTGCCGGGCAGCTGGTCCGGAGCCATCCTCGGCGGGCTGATGTTCGGCTGCGGCATGGTGCTGGCGCGCGGTTGCTCGGGGCGGCTTCTGGTGCTGGCGGCAACCGGCAACCTGCGCTCGGTGGTGTCCGGGCTGATTTTTGCGGTGGTGGCGCAGATGAGCCTTTCCGGCCTGCTGTCGCCGGCGCGGGACTGGGCCGCGCGGCTGTGGATCACCGACGGCGGACGCAATCTGGACCTGCTGGCCGCCCTTGGCCTGCCGCAGGCAGGCGGGCTGGGGCTGGGCCTGGCCACAGCAGCGCTGGCCCTGGGGCTGGCGCGCCGCAACCGGATCGGCGCGGCCCGGCTGATTTTTGCCTCCGGCGTCGGTTTCGCCGTCGCGCTCGGCTGGGTGCTGACCTACGCGCTGAGCCAGGTGGCCTTTGACCCGGTGCAGATCGAAAGCGCGACCTTCACCGGACCCTCCGCCCATACGCTGATGTTTTTCCTGGACCGGGGCGCGGTGCTGGAATTCGATATCGGCCTGGTGCCCGGCGTGTTCATCGGCGCGATGCTGGCCGCGGCGCTGGCCGGGGAGATGAAGCTGCAGGCCTTTGACGACACCGCCACCATGCGCAAGGCGATGACCGGCGCCGCGCTGATGGGGTTCGGCGGCATGCTGGCCGGCGGCTGCGCCATCGGCGCCGGCGTCACCGGCGGCTCGATCTTCGCGGGTACGGCCTGGACTGCGCTGTTCTTCATGTGGATTGGAGCCGTCGCCACAAGCATCCTGTTCCGCACGCCAGCCGAAGCCGCAGCGGTTTGATGCAGGGCCTCATGCGAGGCGCTGCCTCGCGCTCCGGGATTTTTTCAGCCAGATGAATAAAGGGGCCGCACTTCATCTGGCCCCAAATATCCCGGGGGAGGCCCGCGAGGGCCGGGGGCAGAGCCCCTTTTGTTCTGCGCTCAGAAGAAACTCTGCGGATCAATATCAACACTCAGCCGCAAATCGCCCTTCAGCCGCAGCGGCGCAATCCAGCGGGCGATGGCGTCTTGCAGCGGCACGCCCTTGGGGGCCTTGACCAATAGCCGCACCCGGTGACGGCCGCGGACGCGGGCGATGGGAGCAGGCGCCGGGCCAAACAGCTGGGCGCCGATCTGGCGCAAGGGGCCGTCATTGCGGGCCATGGCATTGCCGAGGTCGAAGACTGCCGCCAGATCCGGCCCGGACAGGATGATCCCGGCCATCCGTCCGTAAGGCGGGACACCGGCGGCCTGGCGTTCGGCGGCTTCGGCTTTCCAGAAGCTTTCCTCATCGCCGGACAGAATTGCCCGGATCACCGGGTGTTCGGGCTGGAAGGTCTGCATCAAGGCCTCGCCCGGCCGTTCGGCGCGCCCTGCCCGGCCCGCCACCTGGCGCATCAGCTGAAACGTCCGCTCCGCCGCGCGCAGGTCGGAGCCCTGCAGGCCGAGGTCAGCGTCGATTACCCCCACAAGCGTCAGAAGCGGGAAGTTGTGGCCCTTGGCGACCAGCTGGGTGCCAAGGATGATGTCGGCCTCGCCCGCGGCGATTTCCTCGATCCGCTGCTTCAGCGCGCGGGCGGAGCCGAACAGGTCGGAGCTGAGCACCGCGATGCGCGCCTCGGGGAACAGGGCGGTGGCTTCCTCGGCCAGCCGCTCGATACCGGGGCCGACCGGGGCCATCTTGCCCTCCACCTCGCAGGACGGGCAGGCGTCGGGCACCGGCTTGGTCTCGCCGCACTGGTGGCACATCAGCCGCTTCATGAACCGGTGCTCGACCATCCGCGCGTCGCAATGGTCGCAGGCCACCTGCGCGCCGCAGGCGCGGCAGACGGTGACCGGGGCAAAGCCGCGGCGGTTCAGGAACAGGAGCGATTGCTCGCCCCGCTCCATCCTGAGTTTCATCGCCTGTTTCAGGGTCGGCGAGATCCAGGTGGAGGGCAGCAGGTCCTCTGACCGCATGTCCACCGCCCGCATCTCCGGCAGCACAGAGGCGCCGAAGCGGGAGGTGAGGTTCAGCCGCTTGTACTTGCCCGCCTCCGCATTGGCCCAGGTTTCCAAGCTGGGCGTCGCGGACGCGAGAACCACCTGCGCCGAGCACATCGCCGCGCGCAGCACCGCCATGTCGCGGGCGTTGTAAAGAACCCCGTCCTCCTGCTTGTAGGAGGTGTCGTGCTCTTCATCGACAATAATCAGTCCGAGGTCGCGGAACGGCAGGAACAGCGCCGAGCGGGCGCCGATCACCAGCTGCGCCGCCCCCTGCCCGACCATTTTCCAAACCCGGCGGCGCTCTGTCATGGTGGCGCCGGAATGCCATTCGGCCGGTTTGGCGCCAAACCGCGCCTCCACACGGGTCAGGAATTCGGCGGTCAGGGCGATTTCCGGCAGCAGCACCAACGCCTGCCGCCCGGCGCGCAGGGCGGCGGCGACGGCCTCCAGGTAGACCTCGGTCTTGCCGGAGCCGGTGACCCCCTTCAGCAGGGTCGTGCCGTACCGGCCGCTGTGCACCGCCTCTGCCAGAACCGACGCTGCCGCGGCCTGGTCATCTGTCAATTGCTTGGAGGGCAGTTCCGGATCCAGATGCGGATAGGGTGTATCGCGCGGTGCTTCCTCCTCGCGCAGAGCGCCCTGCTTGACCAGCCCCTTCACCACCGAAGGCGTGACGTCTGCCATATCGGCCAGTTCCCTGGGCGTGAAGGCAAGGCCGCCGTAGTCCTCCAGCACCTCCAGCACGCGGGTGCGGGCCTCGGTCATCCGGTCGGGCACCCCCTCGCCCCGGCGCAGGATCTTGCGCATCGAGGGCGGATCGCTGAGGCCCGGCGCGCGGGTGGCCAGCCGCAGCATCGCGGGCAGTGGAGTCAGGGTGTAGTCGGCAGCCTTGCCCAGAAACTGGCGCATCTCGCTGCGCATCGGGGCCACATCCAGCACCCGGATCACTGCGCGCAGCTTGGCCGAATCGAAATCGCCCGCACCCGGCCCCCAGACCACGCCCAGCACCTTGCGCGGGCCCAAGGGCACCTCGACATAGGCGCCCAGATAGCAGCCGCCCTCCGGCGCGCGGTAATCCAGAAGCCGGTCAAGGGGTTGCGTGGTCAGAACCCCAACCCGTTCGCCTGCCTGAAAGAACTCCTGCCCGCTCATGCTGCTGCCCATGTTGCCGCCCGTAATCCCATGAGGTAAAGGCAGAAGCGACCGAGGCCAACCCATCCAAAGGACTGCCCCATGAAATTCTTCGTAGATACCGCCGAGATCGACGCCATTGCCGAGCTGAACGATCTGGGCATGGTCGACGGTGTCACCACCAACCCGTCGCTGATCAAGAAATCCGGCCGCGACATCATCGAGGTCACCAAGGAGATCTGCAACCTGGTCGACGGGCCGGTGTCGGCAGAAGTGACCGCCACTGATGCGGAGACCATGATCGCCGAAGGCCGCAAGCTGGTGGAGATCGCCGAGAACATCGCGGTGAAAGTGCCGCTGACGTGGGACGGCCTGAAAGCCTGTAAAACCCTGACCGATGACGGCCACATGGTAAACGTGACCCTGTGCTTCTCCGCCAACCAGGCGCTGCTGGCGGCCAAAGCGGGCGCGACCTTCATCTCTCCGTTCATCGGGCGTCTGGATGACATCAACCTGGACGGCATGGAGCTGATCGAGGACATCCGCACCATCTATGACAACTACGGCTTTGAGACCCAGATCCTGGCCGCCTCGATCCGCTCGGTGAACCACGTGCTGGACTCGGCCCGCATCGGCGCGGACGTGATCACCGCGCCGCCCGCGGTGATCAAGGCGATGGTGAACCACCCGCTGACCGACAAGGGCCTGGACGCCTTCCTGGCCGACATCAAGGCGGCTGAGATCAAGATCCTCTGATCACCCTGCCAGACGAGACACGAATAAAGGCGCCCGGCAGCGGGCGCCTTTTTCTTTGGCCGCTGCGGAGCGGGCACTCCCGCGCCGCCATGCACCACGGCTGCCGCCGGGCCGCATGGAGCGGCTTGGGTCCGGCATCGCGCCTGCGGCGCGCTGCGGCGGCGTGAAACGCCGATGGCGCCGGGCGAACGCCCGGCGCCTGGCCCAACGGGAGCGGGGCATTGTAATGCACCGGCGACGGGCGGAAGCCTCCCCGCGCGGCAATTTCCTCCGCCCCCGCATTTTTCCGCAGCATTGCGCAAAACCCGTGTTATACACGGGACCAAACCCGTCAGAGGTCCGGAGCCGTAAGAGTTTCACGCATGAGCAGTACAAGCCCTTCAATCAGCCTGGAAGACCAGCTGCGCGAGGCGATCCTCGCCAAACCCGATGCGGTGCTGGAGGACCAGCACCTGATGAATGCCCTAGTTGCCGCCAATGAGCGGGCGATGGGTTCCAATGTCGTTGACCTGCGCGGCATCGCAATGGAGCGGATGGCGGCAAGGCTCGACCGGCTGGAGGACACCCACCGCTCCGTCATTGCCGCGGCTTACGACAACCTGGCCGGCACCAACCTGATCCACCGGGCGGTGCTGCGTCTGCTGGAGCCGCAGGACTTTACCGCCTTCCTCGCTTGTCTGGAGCAGGACATGCCGGAGATCCTGCGGGTCGACGCCCTGGCGCTGGTGCTGGAAACCTCACAGCCCGGCGGCGACGAGGTAGAACGCAAGTCCGGTTCGCTGAAACTGGCAGGCCCGGGCTTTACCGAAAGCTATGTCGGCCAGCCCGGCAGTCAGCGCAGCGTGACCCTGCGCCAGACTCAAAGCGCCAGCCCCCGGGTCTATGGCCAGAAGGCCGAATGGATCCGCTCGGAGGCCTGCCTGATGCTGGACCTGGGCGAGGGCCGCCTGCCCGGAATGCTGGTGATGGGCTCAGAAGACCCGCATCAGTTTTCCCCCATGCAGGGCAGCGATCTCCTGGCCTTTTTCGGCGGCGTTTTTGAACGCTCGATGCGCTACTGGCTGTCATGACCCTGATTTCCCCCGCCTGCCGCGATGCGCTGCAGTTTTGGCTGGAGCGGCTGGGCGGGCTGGAAGATGCCTCGGACAACACGCTGACGGCTTACCGCGGCGATGTGACCGCGTTTCTTGCCTTCATGACGCAGCATTCCGGCGGCCCGCAGGGGCTGGGCGCGCTGGCGCGGATCACCACCGCAGACATGCGCGCCTGGATGGCCTCGGAGCGCAGCTCCGGCACCGGCGCGCGGTCGCTGGCGCGCAAGCTGTCGGCGGTCAAGACGTTCTACCGCTGGCTGGCGGAGCGCGAGGGGTTTGAACCGGCCGCGGTGCTGTCCGCCCGCGCACCCAAATTTCAAAAGAAGCTGCCCCGCCCGCTGGCCCCGGAAGCTGCCAAAGCGGTGCTGGAAACGGTGGAGCTGCAATCGGACAAGGACTGGGTCGCCGCCCGCGATGTGGCGGTGGTCACGCTGCTTTACGGCTGCGGCCTGCGGATTTCAGAAGCGCTGGGGCTGAAGGGCAGCGACGCACCGCTGCCGCCGGTGCTGCGCATCCTGGGCAAGGGCAAGAAAGAACGGGTGGTGCCGGTTCTGCCCGCCGCCCGCGATGCCGTTGGCCGCTACTTGGAGCTGTGCCCGCACCCGCAGGAGGCGGCAGCGCCGCTGTTCCGGGGCGTGCGCGGCGGCGCGCTGAACCCGCGACAGATCCAGGGGGTGATGGCCAAGACCCGCGCCCAGCTGGGGCTGCCAGCCACCGCGACCCCGCATGCGCTGCGCCACAGCTTTGCCACCCATCTGCTGGAAGCGGGCGGCGACCTGCGCGCCATTCAGGAGCTGCTCGGCCATGCCTCACTGTCGACCACACAGGCCTATACGGCAGTGGACACCACCCATCTGATGGACGTCTACATGCGCGCCCACCCCAAGGCATGACTTGACCCGGCGCGGTTTCCGGCCTCTGCTGGGGACAGGGAGGCCTGCCCATGTCCGGCACAATGCCTGAAGACCCCGTCCTGACCAGCACTCTCACCTGTCCGTCCTGCGGCCATCAGGCCACGGAAACGATGCCGCAGGACGCCTGCCAGTGGTTCCACGAATGCCCGGGCTGCCGCACCCTGCTGCGGCCCCGTCCCGGCGACTGCTGCGTGTTCTGCTCCTACGGCACGGTTCCCTGCCCGCCGGTGCAAAGGGGGACCAGCTGCTGCGGCTGAGCCCGCTTGAACCGGATATCCTGACCTGAGCCGGATCCGCTGATCCGGGCCGGATTAGCTAAAATGCACTATATTATTTCAGCCCCCGGCAAGCCGGTGTTAAGGCCGCTCCGGCTTTATGGCGGAAACCGATCCAGAAAGGATTCCGCTATGACCATGACCGGTTCTGCCGCCCTGTTTGCCGATGGTGCCCCTGCCGCCCCTGCCCCGCCGCCCGGCGGCCAGCCGTGGGAGCGGATGGGCGATATGCCCTCCAGGGCGCCGTTCTCCTCCCCTGATATCACCGACCCCGCCCCCTTTGGCCGCCGCATGGCCCGAATCCAGTTTGCTGCGGGCACGGAATTCCGCCCAAATCTGCACTGAACGGTTGCGGGCCCGGGGCAAATTCGCCATCAGGGACCCATGACACCTCAGATCCGCGCCCTTTCCGTACACCTGCTCACTGCAACTGGCGCCGTCTTCGCCATGCTGGCCATGCTGGCAGCAGCGGACGGCAAGTGGAGCCTGATGTTCGTCTGGCTGGTGGTGGCCTTTGCCGTGGACGGCGTCGACGGCCCGCTGGCCAGGCATTACCACGTCAAGCGCTACTCGCCGGAATTCGACGGGGTGCTGCTGGACCTGATCATCGACTACCTGACCTATGTCTTCATCCCGGCCTTTGCGCTGTTCCAGTCCGGGCTGATGGCGGGCTGGACCGGCTGGTTCGCGATCATCGTTATCACCTTCGGCAGCGCGATGTATTACGCCGACACGCGGATGAAGACCAAGGACAATTCCTTTTCCGGCTATCCCGGCGTGTGGAACATGCCGGTGCTGGTGATCTTTGCGCTGGAACCCAGCCATTGGACCATTCTGGTGCTGGTGACGCTGTTGTCCATTGCCATGTTCCTGCCGTTGAAATTCATCCATCCGGTGCGCACGGCCCGCTGGCGCAAGGTCTCGCTGCCGGTGGCGCTGGCCTGGACGTTCTTTGCCGGCTGGGCCGCCTGGGTCGATTTCCATCCGGCCAGCTGGGCCCATTGGGGGCTGGTGGTCACCTCGGTCTACCTGCTGTTTGTCGGCATTGCCCAGCAGATCATTCCCGAACGCCGCCGCGCGCCGTCGCATCCCTGAGCCTGCGGCGGACCGCACGCGCTGCCCTGCTCCGGCAGCGCTTTTCGTATGCGCTAAGGGGCTTTGGCAAATCGCCGAAAGTTTGAATGGAGTTTGCCCTAGAAAGCGGCCCTGCCGGTAAGCCCGATTTAACGGGCCAATGCGGACACTGATGCGGAACTTGCCCTTGCGGCAGCGATCACAGGAGACCGCCATGCAACCCGTATCCGCCCCTGCCCTGCCCCCAAACGGGCTGAGCAATGCCCTGAACGCAGTGACCGGCAGCAAGCAGCCCGGGCCGCCCGACCACGCCAAGGCCTGGGGCTGGCGCGCCAAGCAGGCCGAGGCTGCAGAGGCTGCCCAGCCGCCGGCAGGAGACACCTCCGGCACCGCAGCCACCGGCGGGGCAGCCGCGGCGGAGAGCCCGGACAGCATTTCAGAAACCGCCGCGGCACCCGCCCCCGAGGCACCGTCCGAAGCCGATATGGAATCGGTCATCCTGGCGCTGATCAGCGATTTTTCCGAAAGCTCCGGCACGGACACCGCACCCCTCTATGACCAGGTGAAGGCGCTGTTTGCCTGACCCCGCCCGTGCCGCCCCGCGGCCCGGATATTCACCAGAGGGACGCTGCTCCTCCGCCCCTTGCTGACGCATGGCCCGGGGCCATGTTCAGCCGTAAGGTAGCATTACTGAACACCGCGGCCCGCCTGCCGGATCAGATCAGCAGGCTGGCGGCGCCTTCGTGTTTCAGAAGAGCAACCTTGGTTTCCACCCCGCCTTGTCCGGAAAATCCGCCCAGGCCTGTTGCGCTCAGCACCCGGTGGCACGGGATGATCACAGGGATCGGATTGCCGCCGCAGGCATTGCCCACCGGCTGCGGCGGGGCGCCGAGCCCTTTGGCAATGTCCCCATAGGTGCGGGTTTCGCCAAAGGGGATCGCTTGCATCGCCTCGCATACCGCCCGCTGGAAATCAGAGCCACCCACATGCAGCGGCAAATCGAATGCCGTCAGCTCGCCGGCGAAATAGGCGCGCAGCTGGTCCAGCGCCCGGTCCAGCAAGGCTGACTGCCCTGTTGCCGCCGCAGACCAGGCCAGCCGCACGATTGCGCCGTCCCGCTCTGTCACGCTGAGCGCACCGACAGGCGTTTCAAGGCTGGCTGAAATCATCCCGCACCCCCGGCTCTGCCAAAGCCCGCATCATCCCTGGGAATTGCCCCGCTGGCAAGGCGGCCCGTGCCTGGCTTGCGCCGGTACGGTTAACGGCGCGTTAACCAATGCTAAGGTTTCCTCACCAGATTACGTCAAATTATCATAAAGTGAGTCTCAAGAACGGAGTGAAAGGTATTCAAATGCTGTCTGCAGTGTCCAGCACCGCCAGTCTGTACAACGGCATGAAGCAGCTTCAGGCCGCGTACCGGAGGCAGCCCGCAATCGCACAAGCAGGCGGCCAGCCGGTGGATGCACCCCTGATCGACGGCACCTCCCGGGGCTTGGCCCGCAGCGTGCAGCGGGAGGAAGCGCTGAGCGGCGCCCGCCCCGACGCCTTGACCACGCAGTACATCGGCCCGGCCCGCTCCGCGGCCCGCACTGACGCGCTGAACCTGAAGCAGGTGAACGGCACCGACATGGCCACGTTCTACCAGGATCTGATGAATGGCTGCCAGGCGGGCCCCAAACCGGTCAGCGCGCTTCAAGCGGAAGCCAGCTATGCCAAGGCCCGGCTCATTACTGGCCAACCAGGCTGAGCTTCAAGCAGCGATCCGGCGGCAGCGCCTCCCAAAGCGCATTAACCTGATGTTAAGCGCTTTGCATTAACCTTCGCTTTAGACCGGTTCACAGCCACCGCGAAGGACCCGCTCTATGTTTTTGCCAGTTTCAGGAAGGGTAGATCCTGTCAAACCGAACCGCGGCCATCTGACCGCCCGTCCGGTTGTGCGCTCTGACGACCCGGACCGCAGCGAATCCGCAAACACCAGCCCGCGGGAGCAGGAACCCGACGCCCCCCCCCTGGAGCCGTCCGATCCGAATGACCGCCGCAGGCATCCGGCCGCCCCCGGCGGGCACGGCGCTGAGGCCGAAACCGGCTTGCCTCCGGAAAACCCGGTTCTGGCGGAGCACCTGCTGCTGCAGCGCGCCGAGCATCAGACCCCGGACAGCGAGACGGAATGCGAGGCGGCCTGCCACGGCTATGAGGCGGCCAAAACCCTGTCGGCCTGATGCAGCCGCGCCTTATTGCAGCTGCGCCCAGAACAGCTCCAGGTGGCGTGACATGATCTCTTCGAACCGGCCGCTGCCCCGCAGCTTCTGCAGGCCCGCATTGATCCGGTAGAGATGGGTGGTGCCGCGCCAGTGGCGCTTGGAAATCACCACATGCAGGCCCTCTTCCGAAAGCGGTTTTTCAAGCGGCACAACTGTGTCGCGCAGCCCTTCCCGGACGATTGTGCTGGCGCCCAGGAACAGGTTGACCGCGACCGCATCCACCTTGCCCTCTGCCACCATACGGAAACAGTCAGCAGGGGTTTTCGGCTGCACCAGCGTGATCTTGTCCTCGTCCAGCCAGCGGCGCCCGGTGCGGTTCAGATCATGGGTGAAATAGCCGGCCGGGCGGCACAGGGTTTTGCCCTCAACGTCCGCATCCTCGCGGTACTCAAAGCCGCTGCCCGCGCGCGCAAACAGCATGACCGGAAGGGTCATCACCGGTTCGGAGAAATGGAAGTTAGCGCAGCGCTCATTGTCCGGCTCAGCCGCGCAGTCGGGCTTGAGCCAGGGAAAGCCCATGTCGAATTCCTTCTGGTCCAGCATCGGAAACAGGTGCTTGGACCAGTCGTCCTCCCAGCTGACCGAATAGCTGACCGGCGCGGGCGCCAGTTCCAGCGCGGCGTTGACCAGCTCGGTCACCATCCCCTGACCCGGCAGGCCGCGGCCGGTAAAGGGCGCATAGCCGCCGCCGGTCAGCAGTGTCAGCTCTGCCTTGTCCTTGCGCAGCGGTGTGGCATCCGGCGCGGTCGCCCCGGTGATGCAGGGAATGAACAGCTTGCGGCCCGGCAGCACTGTCGCGCCCGCCAGCAGTTTCTGGTTGCGGTAGTATACCAGCGTCCAGCGCTCGCGTTCGCCATAATGGGTCTCGGCGATGGAGAACAGCGTGTCGCCGGGCTGGGCCACATAATCGACATCGCAGATTGCCCAGGCCGCGGCCGGCGCAAAACTGAACACCGCGGCCAGCTGAAGAAGGCGGGAGAACAACCGTTTCATGATGGCATCCTCCTCAGAAACCGGCCCAGATCCGGGCCATATGGTCCTCGACGATCGCTTGATAGCTGCCGTCCTCCTGGATGCTGCGCAGGCCGGTGTTAATCATCGACAGCATCTCCTCCGCGCGCGGGTGGGTCTTGTGGACCACCACATAGATGCCCAGCACCGACAGCGGCTGCGGCAGGATGGTGAACTGACCCTCCAGCCCGTGCTCTTTCATCACGCTGCGGCCGGTGAATTCGTTGATCGCCACCGCATCGGCCTCCCCCGCGGCCACCATGTCAAAGCAGTCCTTCACCTTGTGCGGCTGCTTCAGGGTGATTTTCTTCTCCGCAATCCAGTTGCGGCCGCGCTCATCCAGGTCAAAGGTCAGATACCCCGCGGGGCGGCACAGGGTCTTGCCCTCGATGTCGCTGTCCTGCTCAAAGGCGAAGGGCCGGCCGCTGTCGGCAAACAGCAGCATCAGGGTTTCGAACATCGGCTCCGAGAAATGAAAGTTCTGGCAGCGGTAGCTGTCCGGCATGGTTTCGCAGTCGGGCTTGTACCAGGGGAAGCCCAGGTCCAGCAGCGCGTTGGACAGCAGCGGGTCGAAATGCGAGGACCAGTCGTTCACCCAGTGGATGGCATAGCCTTCGGCCGGCGCTGCCTTGGCCATGGCGGCGTTCACCACCTCGGTGATCAGCCCGCCGTTGTGCGCAGCCTTGGAGGTGAAAGGCGCGTAATCGTCGCCGGTCAGCAGGTTGATCTTCTTGCGCACCGCGGCGTTGCCGGGTGCCACCTTGACCGGCACCGCAGCGGCGGGAACGGCGGCGGAGATTTCCTTGCCGCCCGGCAGCCCCAGCGGCAGCCCCTCGAGACAGGCCAGCGACAGTTTCATGCCGACCCGGATCGCGTTCGGCTTGGGGCCGATCTTGTCGATGTTGCGGTTGTGGATGGCGCTCCACTTGCCCGCGTCCTTGTACATTTTGTCGGCAATCACCGACAGGCTGTCGCCGGACTGCACAGTGTAAACCCCGCCGCAGGTCTCGGCGGCTGCGGAGTTGGCGGCAAGGGCAAACAGCCCCATGGCTGCGGCAGCGAAAAACGTCTTCATGGTCCCCCCGGAAGTCTTATCCACCGCGCCCGTTTGCGGGCTGCGGCGCGTGTCTGTGTTGTTTTTGTTTTGAAAAGCCGCCGGTCCAGCAGGGCCAAAGCCTGTGCGGATGCCCGGTGGCAGCTCCGGCGCGGCCGCCGGAGCAAAGATCAATTGCCGACGAACAGAGCCAGCAGCGTGGCCGTGTCGACCCGCCCGTCGGCGCGGATCAAACTGGCGGGCACGGTGATTTCCTGGCGTGCATAGGCGCCGTTCACCATCTGGTCGATGTAGGCCTCGGACTGGCCCTGGGCGGCGGCTGTCATCACCATTTTGAACAGCGCAGTGCCTTCCGCGGGCGCTGTCGCGGCAGCGGCCGGAACTGCCGTGGCGGCCTCAGCCTGTTTGCTGCGCAGGGCGGCCAGCGTGCCTGCAGTGATGCGGGCAACCAAAGCGTCCTCGCTGCTGCTTGCGCCCTCTGCCAGGCCCGCAGCCGAAGCCGCCCCAGCGGGAAGACCGGCGTCCTGCGCCAGGCTGGCCTGCTCTGTTTTTGCAGGCGCGGCGGCACCACCGAACTGGAAATAGAGCAGCATGGCAGAGGCCACCGCCAGCCCGGCCGCAGCGAGGCCCAGTTTCGGCAGCGGGCTTCCGGTTTCAGCAGCCGCAACAGGCTGCCGGGCTGCCTGCGCACGACGGGCGGCTAGGGCCGCTCTGACAGCTTGCGCCGCCTTCACAAGTTTCAGGGTTCGCGCAGGCGCCTGCTGTGCGGCGGGCGGAGAAATCTGCGCCGCCTGTGCTGCGTTTGCGACTGCGGGTTCGGGCATCTTGACCGGGGCCGGAGCCGCGCTTGCCATTTGGTCCGCACCGCCAGACACCAGCCCGATTTTCATGTTTTTCGGCGCAGAGATCCCGTCAATCCGGACCGCCATCTTGCGCGGCGCGCCAAGCTCGTCCGCCGGTTGCGCGTCCGCCTTCAGCTTCAGCATTGAAAACTGCCCCCCTGCCCCATGCCATGTTTTGAAATAACGGCTGAAAATCTTCGTGGAATTAACGAATTCTTAACCAGTTGTGGAAAACCGGTCAACATCTAGAGGAATCCAAAATGCCGCGACACAAGGCGGCACACGGGAAAAGTGCGGGAAATACCGCAACAGCAGCGTAAAAATGACAACGCCCGGCCATCGGGCCGGGCGTTGAATTCTACCCTGAGGTGAGCGGCGGGTCAGCTCAGCGCGCTGTCGCAGCGTCCGCAGACGCCAGCATGGCTGTGGCGGCCCACATCCGGCAGGATCTTCCAGCAGCGCTGGCATTTGCCGCCGTCGGCCTTCTCAAACACCACCGAAACACCATCGACTTCCGGCATCCGGAACGCTTCGGCCGGAGCCGGATCATTGGTCAGCATGATGTCCGAAGTGATGCAGATATCGGCGAAATTCACCGATTTCAGCGCCGCCAGCGCCTCCGTGTCGCGCACATGCACCACCGGAGCGGCCTCCAGCGAAGCACCAATCACCTTGTCGGTGCGCTGCACCTCCAGCGCTGCGGTCACCACCCGGCGGGCCTGGCGGATCTTGGACCACTTGGCGGCCAGCGGCTCGTTCAGCCAATCGCCCGGGGTTTCCGGGATGTCCTGCAGATGCACCGAGCTGTCCCCGCCCGGGTATTTCTCCAGCCAGACCTCTTCCATGGTGAAGACCAGGATCGGCGCCAGCCAGGTGGTCAGGCGGTGGAACAGGATGTCCAGCACGGTGCGCGCGGCGCGGGCATTCAGGGTGTCGCCGTCGCAATAGAGCGCATCCTTGCGGATGTCGAAGTAGAAGGCTGACAGGTCCACAGTGGCAAAGTTGAAGACTGCCGAGAACACGCCCTGGAAGTCGAAGGACTGGTAGCCGGTGCGCACCTTGTGGTCGAGCTCAGCCAGCCGGTGCAGAACCCACTGCTCCAGCTCCGGCATATCCTCCGGCGCCACCCGCTGATCTTCGCGGAAGTCGCCAAGTGAGCCCAACAAGAAGCGCATGGTGTTGCGCAGGCGGCGGTAGCTGTCGGCGGCGCCCTTCAGGATCTCCGGCCCGATGCGCTGGTCGGCGGTGTAGTCGGTCTGGGCCACCCACAGGCGCAGGATGTCGGCGCCGTACTGCTTGACGACCTCTTCCGGCACGATGGTGTTGCCAAGCGACTTGGACATTTTCATGCCCTTCTCGTCCAGCGTGAAGCCGTGGGTCACCACATTGCGGTACGGCGCGCGGCCCTTGGTGCCGCAGGCCTGCAGCAGCGAAGAATGGAACCAGCCGCGGTGCTGGTCGGTGCCTTCCATGTAGACGTCAGCGATGCCGTCCTCGGTGCCGTCTTCGCGGTCGCGCAGCACAAAGGCATGGGTCGAGCCGGAGTCGAACCACACGTCCAGCACGTCGAACACCTGGTCGTAATCGTCGGGATCCACGCTGTTCCCCAAAACCCGCGCTTTGAAGCCGTCCTCGTACCAGACGTCGGCGCCGTGCTCCTCAAACTCCGCAACGATGCGCCTGTTGACGTCCTCATTGCGCAGCAGGAAGTCCGCATCGGTCGGCAGCGCGCCCTTTTTGGTGAAGCAGGTGAGCGGCACGCCCCAGGCGCGCTGGCGGCTCAGCACCCAGTCGGGGCGGCTTTCGATCATCGAATGCAGGCGGTTGCGCCCGGTCTGCGGCCACCATTTCACCAGCTCGTCGATGGAGCGCAGGGCGCGTTCGCGGATGCTGTCGCCCATCTCATTCATGCCGTCGTCCAGCTTGCGGTCGACGGAGGCAAACCACTGCGGCGTGTTGCGGTAGATGATCGGCGCCTTGGAGCGCCAGGAATGCGGGTAGCTGTGCTTGATCTTGCCGCGTGCCAGCAGGCCGCCAACCTCAACCAGCTTGTCGATGATGGTCTTGTTGGCATCACCCTCGCCGCCCTTGCGGCTGAGGATGTAGGTGCCGCCAAAGAACGGCAGATCGGCACGGAAAGAACCGTCGTCCATGACGTTGTAGGTGATGACCTGCTCCAGCATGCCCAGATCACGGTAGAGCTCGAATTCCTCCATGCCGTGGCTGGGTGCGCAATGGACAAAGCCGGTGCCTTCGGTGTCGGTCACGAAATCCGCCGCGCGGAAGTCGCGGATAGCATCCCATTCGCCGTTTGCGCCCTCGGCACCTGCAAGGGGGTGCTTCAGCGAAAGGCTGGACAGTTCCTCAGCTGAGACCCCGCGCAGGCGCTTGTACTGGTCTTCACCCAGGCGGGCGCGCTTGAACACATCGGCAGCCAGGTTGTCGGCCAGGATGAACCTGTCACCCACAGCGGCCCAGCATTCCTCGGGCGTGCCGGTCACCTCATAAAGGCCATAGGCGATCTCAGCCCCGTACACCACCGCCTTGTTCGAGGGGATGGTCCAGGGGGTGGTTGTCCAGATCACCACATGGGCGCCTTCCAGATCCTGCGCCACGATCGCCGAGTCGGCACCTGCGAAATCCGCATCCTCGCCGTCAGCGGCCACAAAGCCGCCCGCCTCGGCCACCTTGAACTTCACCCAGATGGTGAAGCTTTCCTTGTCATGATATTCGACCTCGGCCTCGGCCAGCGCGGTCTTTTCGACCGGTGACCACATCACCGGCTTGGAGCCCTGATAGAGGGTGCCGTTCATCAGGAACTTCATGAACTCATCCGCGATCACCGCTTCGGCGTGGTAGTTCATGGTCAGATACGGATCATCCCAGTTGCCGGTGATGCCCAGCCGTTTGAATTCCTCGCGCTGGATATCGACCCAGCTGTCGGCAAAGGCGCGGCATTCCTGGCGGAACTCCACCACCGGGACGGCATCCTTGTTCTTGCCCTTCTTGCGGTACTGCTCCTCGATCTTCCATTCGATCGGCAGGCCGTGGCAGTCCCAGCCCGGCACATAGCGCGCATCAAAGCCCATCATCTGATGGGAGCGCACGATCATGTCCTTGATGGTCTTGTTCAGCGCGTGGCCGATGTGCAGGTGGCCGTTGGCATAAGGGGGGCCGTCGTGCAGGGTGAAGGGCTTGCGTTCCGCGTCCGTGCCCTTGGCCGCGGCAGCCTTCTCGCGGAGTTTGTCGTAAACGCCCATCTGCGCCCAGCGCTCCAGCCAGCCGGGCTCGCGTTTGGGCAGGCCTGCACGCATCGGGAAATCGGTTTTCGGCAGGTTCAGGGTGTCTTTGTAGTCAGGCGTCTGGGGCGTGTCGGCGCACATCGGGGGCGTCCTTTGGATGATCAAGGTCGGAAATTGGGATATTCGGTTCGGCGCGATGGCTCAAGCGCCTTTGCCCGGCGGCTCATTGGTTTCAGAGCGCCGGGGACATAATTCGAATAATGATGGCCGCGAATAGGGACATGGGAGGCCTTATAGGCCGCAGCAGCGGAGGCGTAAAGCGGCAGATGTGCCGCATCACGCCTAGGGCAGCGCCCTGCCCTGGGTGGGCGCCAAGCGCCCTCCCGTGGGGAGGGTCGGGCGCTGCCCGGCCTTGCGGCCGGTCGGAAGATATCAATCAGCGCACCAGCCACACACCCAGGTCCGGCCGCGCCAGCATCAGCCAGATGATCGCCAGCACCGAGACAAAGGCAGGGAAGCCGCAGGCAAACCAGATCGCAAACAGCTGATGATAGCGCGCAGGCAGCGCCTCGCCTGCCTCGGCCGCGGCCCGTGCCAAATCGCGCAGCCGCAGCTGGATCCAGACCACCGGCAGCCAGAAGGCCCCGGTCAGCACATATAGCCCCAGCGACAGCGCCAGCCAGCCCTCGCTCAGCGGCCAGCCCAGCCGCCAGGCCAGCAGACCGCCGGTGACGGGCTGCACGATCACCGCCGTAGCGGTAAACAGGAGGTCTGCCAGCACCACAACACCCGCAGTATGGGCAACCAGATGCGCGTTGCGGGTGCGATGCGCCATTAGCATGAAAAAGGCAATGCCTGCCCCGGTTCCCAGCAAGACACAGGCGCCGATCACATGCATCCAGCGCAGGGTCAGCTCAGGGTCCATTTTAACGCTCCTGCAGCAATTGATGCGTGATCAGCGCCAGCAGCAGGCCAGGCAGCACCTTGACCAGCGGTCCCAACGGGTCCGCCCACATCTCCGGCGTCACCACCGTGGCCGCCAGCAGATAGACAAGCGACACCGCAGCCATCCCCAGGCAGGCCCGCTCCGCCCAGGGCCGCCACAGGATAGCCAGCCCCAAGGCAATATCCGCGAGCAACCAGAAAATCACGCTCGAGCCGGCCAGGTTAGTGCTCCATCCCTTGGCCCGCAGCACTTGGGCCGCGGAGTCCAGCTGCCACAAGCCGACCAGCCCCGAGGCCAGCCAGAACAGGCTCAGCACTGCAACCGCGACCGGCATCAGCAACGCCATTCGAGCATCCAGACGCTGCGCACGGCTTGCTGGCAGCGATTGGCAGATCGCTTCCAGGGGCGCGAGCCCCTGCCCGATGGCTGCGCGGTACGGTTCCGGGTCCCCGCGCACGCCGCTGCGGATTTCCGCAATTGCTGTGCTGCGCAAGGGCGAGCGCCAGCCAAGTCGCCCCAGCGCATCGGCGCAGGCCGCGACCGGCGGCAGCAGCCAGTCCGGGAACCGCAGCACCATCCGGGCGGGCGCAAAACCCAGCCAGTTGCGGGTCTCTGCCAGTACCGCCTCGAGCGTGTGCGGCTGATCTTCCACCAGATCGTAGGTGCCGGGCGGCAGCACTCCGGTCAGCGCGGCCGCCACCGCCGCGGCCAGGTCCGGCATCCCCACGCATTGCACCGAAGCACCGGCCAGCGCCACCGGCTGCACCAAAGGCACCGCCGCCAGCATCCGCAAGAGCCTTGTGCCGCCATAAGCCCCCTGCCCGATCACCAGCCCGGGTTTCAGGATCCAAGCTGCAGCACCTGAGGCGCGCAAAGCTTCATCACCCCGCCCCTTGCTGCGCATGAACTCTGTCGCGGCTTTTGTCCCCGCCCCGGCAGCGGAGACCTGCACCACCTTGATACCGCGCTCAGCGCAGGCTGCCGCCAGGGCCGAAATGGCGGTGTGATGCACGGCCTCCAGCTCTCCCGGCGCCATGTCCTGCAGCACGCCCGCACAATTCACCACTGCGTCCACTCCCTGCAGCAGCGGCCCCCAGTCTTCGCGCTGCAATAGCTGACGCAGATCACCCGCAGCGAAGGGCACCCCCGGCAGCACCCGTGCCGCCTGCTCAGCGCTGCGGCCAAGGCCCGTCACGGAGACCCCATCGGCCCGCAAGGCCCGGACCACCTCAGCGCCGATAAATCCGTAAGCGCCCAGAACCAGAACCCGCTTGGTGATCTCCGCCATAAATCAATACCTTCGGCCAAATACGCGTCCAGCATAGCGGCAGAGGCCCTGGGCGCCAGTGGTGCCGCGCCTCCGCGCCGCGGCAGATGCGCCTGCCCCCTTCCGCCGGCCCCGCCGCCGCACTATCTAGCGGGCGACAACAGACTGGAGCATCCTATGAGCGATACAGACACCGCAAACCCGCTGGCGCGGTTTGAGATCACCGCAGAGGAGATCTCCCGCGTGGTCGCGGTCTTCTATGCGCGCGTCAGAGCGCACCCGGTATTGGGGCCGGTCTTTGCCGCGCATGTCTCCGACTGGCCGGAGCATGAGGAGAAGATTGCGGGGTTCTGGCGCAATGCGATCCTGCGGGAGCGCAGCTACAGCGGTAATCCGATGCGGGTGCATGTCTCGCGGCCTGACGTGAAGGCGGAGCATTTCCCGATGTGGCTGGGCCTGTTCCACGAGGTGCTGCGGGCCGAACTGCCAGCGCAGACCGCGCTGCAATGGGGCGCGCTGGCCGACCGCATCGGCGAAGGATTCCGCACCGGCGTCGTGGCGATGCGCCAGCCCAAGGACCAGCCGCCGAACCTGTTCTGAAACAGGCCGGCGGAAGCGCTCCCGCGCCCGCCGGCAGTCTGGCTGCGCCAGAACACCTTAGCAGCCTTGGGCGCGGCTCATGCTTCGCATGAGCCTGGGCCGCGCGCTATTTCTCCTTGGAAAAAAGCCCCGTCAGCGCCCGCTGCACCACCTTGCGGGTGCTGGGCTTGCGCTTTTGCGAGAACGGCATCGGGCGGCAGACCTCCATCGCGGCGATGCCGACGCGGGCGGACAGCGCGCCGTTGACCAGGCCCTCGCCAAACCGGCGGGAGAGCTTGGACAGGACCGAGCCGCCCAGCACCGGCTCCAAGAGGTCATCGCCTGCGGCAACCGCGCCGGTGGCGGCCAGATGCGCCAGCACCGCACGGGTCAGCCGCCAGGAGCTGAACAAACCGGGGCGGCCGCCATAGATCCCGGCCACCCGGCGGATCATCCGCAGGGAGGAGACCAGCGCCGTCAGGATATCCGCCAGCGCCATCGGCACGATTGCCGTCACCGTGGCCACCTGCCGGGCGGCGGCCTCCACCTCCCGCAGGGCCAGGGCGTCGAGCGGCACCAGCAGTTCCTCCTCCGCCAGCAGCAAAAGGGCATCGCCGTCCAGAACCTCAGCCTGGCGCTCTGCCAGCCGGGCCTGGTGCCAGGTAAGATCCTCGCGCCCCTTGTAAAAACCTTCCAGCCGGTTGGTGAAGGCACGGGCCGCCGCCAGGTCTGCAACCTCTGCCGCCTGGTGCCGCAGGGTATCAACCCGCCGCAGCCGCGACAGCGCCGCCAGCTCGCGCAAGCCCATCGCCAGGGCCAGCAGCAGCAAAAGGGCCAGCCCGGCGCTGACCGCCCAGCCCAGCACCGGCACCCGGGCGATCAGGCCGGTCGCGAAATCCCAGGCCGCGACCGAGGCCATTGCGCCAACCACCGCAACCAGCAGCGCCCAGAACCAGCGTGCCAGGCGCGACGGCTTGCGGGCGGCAATCCGGGCCGCCTGCTCCATCGCTGACGGCGGCAGCGGCTCCGGCACCGCGGGTTCGGGTACCGGCGGGGCTTCCGCAACCGGAGGCGCCCCGGCGTCTTCATCGAGCTCGAACAGGACGGGCTTCTTGCTCATGCCGCCGCCTCCTGCTTGGCACGCCATTCATAGGCGATATCGGGCAGACCTTCTTCGTTACCCGTGCCATCGCCGCGGCCGGTTTCGGCAAAGCCCTCGCGCTGGTAGAACTTCTGCGCGCGGATGTTGGCGGCGAAGGTCCGCAAGGTGAGCCGCGGTGCGGACGATTTGGCCGCGTCCAGCAACGCCTTGCCCGCCCCCTGCCCGCACGCCCCCGGCGCGAGGTAGAGCGAGCAGACCTCCAGGCCGTCCTGGGCCAGGAACCCCGCTATGCTGCCGTCCCGCTCCGCCACGGTGACCCAGCCGCGGTCGATCATCAGGCCGCAGAAGGAAATCACCTCCGCCGAAGTGTAGAGCTTGGGCATCCACTCCGTGTCCTGCTGGAAACGGTAGAGGATGTCCCCCACGGCACCGGCATCCAAGGGAACGGCAGGGCGCAAGGAGAGGGTCACAGGGCATCTCCGATCAGGAATTCGGCGGCGCGGTCGAGGCGGATATGCGGCGGACCGCTGCCGTGTTTCACGGTCAGCGGCGCGGGCGCAAAGGCCATCGCCTGATAGTCGCCCTCCAGCCAGCGCTCGGCCCCTTGGCGGGCGGGCGTGAGCAGCTGCGAGGGATCCTCAGGCAGCGCGCCGGGATAAAACGCCGCCTGCTTGCCGGTCTCCAGCAGGGTGCCGCGGACGCAAGGAAGCTCAGTGCCGTTGTGGGCGCGCATCTCCTCGGTGGTGGTGCGCAGGGAAGCCATGGCCAGCGCCGCGGTCTCCGCCCCGGCAAAGCGGGCGCGGTCCTGCGCCTCGCGGGTCAGTGCCTCGATGATGGCGGTCATCCGGCCGTGCTGAGCGTGGTGCAGATGGTCGGCCTTAGTGGCGGCGAACAGGATCTTTTCCACCCGTTTGCCGCCCAAGAGCCGGGTCAGGAAATGATTGCGGCCCGGTTTGAAGGCGCTGAGAATATCTGTCATCGCGTGGCGCAGATCCTCCACTGCCTGCGGGCCGGAGTGGATCGCCGACAGCGCATCCACCAGCACCACCTGGCGGTCGATGCGGGCAAAGTGGTCGCGGAAGAAGGGTTTGACGACCTTGGATTTATAGGCCTCATAGCGCCGCTCCATCTCGCGCCACAGGCTGCCGCGCGGGGCGCCCGCCTCCGGCGGCAGCGGCGCAAAGGTCAGCACTGGCGACCCCTCCAGGTCTCCGGGCAGCAGGAAGCGGCCAGGGGTGCAGTCGTAGAACCCGGCGGCGCGGGCGGCGCCCAGGTAGCCGGTGAAAGCGGCGGCAAGGGCCTGGGCCTGCGGCTCGTCATGCGTGCCTGCCGGGGCAGCCTTGGATTTTTCCGTCAGAAACCCCTGCGCCTGCGGCCGGCTGGCGATACGCGACAGCACATCCGAGGACCATTCCGCATAGCTCTTGTCCAAGAGCGCCAGGTCCAGCAGCCACTCGCCCGGGTAATCCACGATATCGAGATGCAGCGTGCGCAGCCCCTGCAGCCCGGACAGAAGGCCGGCGGGCCGCACCTTCAGGCTGAGACGCAGCTCTGAGACCGCCCTGGTGCTGTCCGGCCAGTGGGGTGACGGCCCGGTCAGCGCCGCGAGGTGGCTCTCATAGTCGAACCGCGGCACGGTATCGTCGGGCTGGGGCTGCAAAAAGGCCGCCTCGATCCGCCCTTCGCGCGCGGCGTTCAGCTGCAGCATCCGGCCCCGGTCCATCAGATTGGCAACCAGCGAGGTTATGAACACCGTCTTGCCGGAGCGCGCCAGCCCGGTGACGCCCAGCCGCAAGGGCCGGTCGAACAGCGCAGAAGAGAGGCCGCTGGTAACGCTCTCCACCCCGCTTATCACCCCGTCTGCAAGGGAAGTTATCACCAAGGCCCTGATCCTGCTCTGTTCTTGCCCGCACAAAGATAGGCAACCGGCCGGCGGCTTACCAGAGTGCAGACGGGACTTGCCCCGGCCCTGTTGCATTGCTACTTGCCCGCCCATGCCGCGTTTTGCTTTGAAAGTCGAATACCACGGGAAGCCTTTTGCCGGCTGGCAGAGGCAGAAGGAGCTGCCGTCCGTGCAGGGCGCGATCGAAGCTGCGCTGGCGCGGCTGGAACCCGGGGAACACACCATCGCCGCCGCCGGGCGCACCGACGCGGGCGTGCATGCGCTGGGACAGGTCGCCCATTGCGACCTAGCCAAGGAGTGGGATCCGTTCCGCCTTTCGGAGGCGCTGAATTACCATCTCAAGCCCGATCCGGTCGCCATTGTGGACTGCGCCCGGGTTGAGGATGACTGGCACGCGCGGTTTTCAGCGGTGGAGCGGCAGTATCTGTTCCGCATCCTGATCCGCCGCGCGCCTGCCACCCATGACGCAGGCCAGGTCTGGCAGCTGAGCCATGACCTGGACACGGACGCCATGCAGGACGCCGCCGGCCACTTGATTGGCAATCATGATTTCACCACCTTCCGCTCCTCGATCTGCCAGGCGGCCAGCCCCGTCAAGACGCTGGATGAGCTGACGGTGGAGCGGGTTCAGGGCTTTTCAGGGCCGGAGATCCGTTTCCATGTGCGTGCCCGCAGCTTCCTGCACAACCAGGTCCGCAGCTTTGTCGGCACGCTAGAGCGGGTCGGCGCCGGCGCCTGGGAGCCTGCGGATGTGAAGGCCGCGCTGGAGGCCCGCGACCGTGCGGCCTGCGGACCGGTTTGCCCCGGTCACGGGCTGTATCTGGCGCGGGTGGGCTATCCGGAAGATCCCTTCGCCTGAGCCGCCGCTGAGCGGAAGCCGGCGGCACCCCCTGTACACCACCCGTGCACCCCTTGTGCACCCCCTCCCCTACGCACCGGCCGGCAGCTGCAGGCGGTTTCCGCACAGCAAGCCGCCCTTGCATCTTGGCGGGCGCTGCACATACTCAACCCAACCTATCCCGCAGGGGCTGATGGCAGGCAACCGTGCCGCCACCCTGCCGGGCACACTCAAATGAGGCACAACTCCGCCATGGCAAACACAACAAAACCGCCGCTTCTGGCTGTCCTGATCGACGCTGACAATATCTCGGCCAAATATGCGGAGGCGATGTTCGAGGAAATCGCCTCCTTCGGCGAGGCCAGCATCCGCCGCATTTACGGCGATTTTGCGGGCGGCAGCCCTCAAGGCTGGAACAAGGAGAAACTGGCGGCGCTGGCTATTGTCCCGCACCAGCAGTTTGCCAACACCACCGGCAAGAATGCCTCTGACATCGCGCTGGTGATCGACGCGATGGACATCCTGCATTCGGGCCGCTTTGACGGCTTTGTGCTGATCTCCTCGGACAGCGATTTTACCCGGCTGGCCAGTCGCATCCGCGAACAGGGGCTGGATGTTTACGGCATGGGGATGCGCAAGACCCCCGCCGCCTTTGTCAAAGCCTGCAAGCGGTTCATCTATGTTGAAAACCTGCTGGAGGACCCGGGCAAGGGCAAGCCCAAAGCCAAAAAACCGGAGGTCGCCAACGATGACGCACCGGCGGAGCTGGCAGACCCGACCAAGCTGGTGATCCGGGCAATGGACGCCATCGACCAGGACGACGAGTGGTTCACCCTGGGCCAGATCGGCCAGTACATCACCGCCGCCTCGCCGGATTTCGACACCCGCAGCTATGGCAAGCGCAAGCTGAGCGACCTTATTGCCTCGCTCAGGCTGTTCGAGACCAAGCGCGGCGAGGGCAACCAGATCCTGGTCCGGCGCCTGGACTGACACGGCAGGGGATGGCAGCGGCGGGCGGAAAGCTGCTGTCGCTCTGCCCCGGACCGTGGCTTAGTCCGGCGCAAGGACGCGTATAGCAAGCAGGTGAGCCCCATGGCAGTGCTGATCAGCATCGGACACGACGGCTGGTACACGGAAGAACAACTCGCGGATGAACTGCGGTCGCTGGACCCCGGCGCCGATATCCGTCCCCTCTCCGCGCCCGGCAAGCTGGAAGAGATCACGGTGCTGGCGGTCTCGGCGCTGAAGGGGGATCTGCCTGCCCGGCTGCCGAACCTGCAGCTGGTGCAGAAGCTTGGCGCCGGGGTGGAGACCATCGTGGCGCATCCCAGCCTGGCGCCGCATGTGCGGGTTGCCCGGCTGAAGCCGCAGGAACCCGCGCATGAGATTGCCGAATACTGCCTCGCCTATGTGCTGCGCGGCCAGCGCAACATGGCGGCGCATGCGGCCTCGCAGGTCCGCAGCGCCTGGGAGCCGCTGGCACCGGGACGGCCGCAGGAAAAAACCGTGGGGGTGCTGGGCCTGGGCCATATCGGCGGCAGGACGGCGCGGCTGATGCGGGACATGCGGTTCCGGGTGCTGGGCTGGAGCCGTTCGCCCAAGGCAATCGAGGGTGTGGACTGCCGCCACGGCGACGCGGCGCTGCAGCAGATGCTGGGCGAATGCGATTACGTCTGTTCGATCCTGCCCTCCACCCCCGCCACCCGCGGGCTGATCAATGCGGACACACTGGCGGCGATGAAGCCCGGCGCCACGCTGATCAATGCGGGCCGCGGCGATCTGGTGGATGAGGCCGCGCTGCTGGCGGCGCTCGTCAACGGCACCCCCGGCCACGCGGTGCTGGATGTGCTGAGCCGGGAGCCGCTGCCCGCTGACAGCCCGCTGTGGACGCACCCGCAGGTGACCATCACCCCGCATGTGTCGGGCTGGCACCTGGGTGATGCGCTCAAGGACGTGGTGGAGAATTACCGGCGGCTGGAGGCCGGGGAAGACCTGCTGCACGAGGTGGACCGGCAGCGCGGGTACTGAGCTGGCAACGCCAGTCCACCTCTTACCCCCTGCGGAAGGCTGGCCCCTTGGAGAACAACGGCCTTGCCTAGAGGCCCCGGCGCTTTGAATAGTCCGCCATCAGGGCTTCGAGCTCGGCTGCCGTTTCCGGGAACCGGGCGAAACTATGCGTGGCGGGAACATGCGACCATGAGAGTTTTTCCTCTGTCATCAATTCGACGAAAGGTTCGGACCAGGCCGGGTTATCAAACACGGTTGTGCGCAAGTTCACCCGGCTCTCTGCGCCTTGAATACGTGAAAACAGGAAGTTCAAACACTTGGGGCAGAAGTTGTGCTGCCGGCGCTCGGTCCTTCGCCCGCCTGTCACCAGCTCCCCGGTGACAGCGAATGCCTCTGCCGGAAACATCGCGGTCAGAGAATAGGCGCTTGCGCAAAGCTTCTGGCAGTCGCGGCAGTGGCACGCGAGCGTCAGAAGCGGCGGGGCCGTCACCCGGACTTGCACCTGACCGCACAGGCATGCGCCCTCAATCGGGAGTTGAAAAGTGTCCATCGGCGTCTTCCTTTTGTTTATCGGTTTTGCAGCTGCAAGAGGTCCACATGCCCGCTCGTCACGGCAAGGTCCCCCTGCTTCTTCTGGCTGAAAATATCCCCGCCGGAGGCACCGCCTTGTTTCCGGCAGGGAACAAGGCGGATTCCCGGGCCAGCCCCGGACACAACGCTGCGTCTATGACCGGTAATCCGGGTTTTCATAGTCGAACCGGCAGCCCGCCGACCAGGCGTTGCGGTCGTTGCCCTCGTTCGGGTAGCCGCCCGCATCGCGCAGCATGGCCGCCAGGTGCATCAGGTTCCAGGTCATGATGGTGGTGTTGCGCTGAGTGAACTCGTTTTCAAAACCTGCGGGCTTGCCCTCCACCTCATCGCCATAGGATGGCCCCGGCCCGGCCTCGCCGATCCAGCCGCAATCGGCCTGCGGCGGGATGGTGAAGCCGAGGTGGCTGAGCGCGTAACAGATCGTCATCGCAGTGTGCTTGATACCGTCTTCGTTGCCGGTGATGACGGTGCCGCCGGTCTTGCCGTAGAAGATCGACTGGCCCTTATCGTTCAACTCGCCGCTCATCCCGTACAGCCGTTCGATCAGAACGCGGCAGACAGAGCTTTCCTCGCCCAGCCAGAGCGGGGTGCCGATCACAAGGATCTGCGCCGCCTTCACCTTCTCCCAGATCCTGGGCCAGTCGTCGCGGTCCCAGCCCTGTTCGGTCATGTCCGGGTAGACGCCGGGCGGCACCTGGTGGTCGAGCATGTGCAGATGCTCCACCGCGACACCGTTCTTTTCCATGATGGCGGAGGATGCCTCCATCAGCAGGAGGGTGTGGCTTTTGCTGCCTTCCTTTTTCAGCGATGTGTTGATGAAAAGGGCCTTGAGCCCTGTAAATCCGGTCATGGCGCACCTCCTGCGGAGCATGGGTCTGTTGGCGATGACCGGATAGTAGCCCGCAACCGGCGGGTGCATAGGGGGATGGCGGGATCGTGATCGCCGCCACGCGCAGCCTGCTGCGGGGCCCGCAGCAGGCAGGATTCATCAGGAGATGAAATCCTTGTAGCCGGCTTCATCCATGTAGTCGTCCATCGGCGACAGGTCGGAGGGCTTGATCTTGAAGAACCAGGCGCCGCCTTCCGGATCCTCGTTCACCTTGCCGGGATCATCGGCCAGCGCCTCGTTCACCTCGACGATCTCACCGTCTAGCGGCGCCAGGATGTCGGAGGCGGCCTTGACCGATTCAATCACCACGATCTCGTCGTCCTTGGAGACTTCGGTACCCGGCTCCGGCAGTTCGACATAGACCACTTCGCCCAGCTGTTCGGCGGCGTGGGCGGTGATGCCGACGGTGATCAGATCGTCCTCGGGCAGCAGCCACTCGTGTTCCTCGGTATATTTCATGGGGGTATTTTCCTTCGAAGAGGCGTGGGTTTTGAATAGGTTGAGGCCGCCGGAAATGGGCCGCGGATGGCAGGAGGCCGGCGCGGGCAGGTCCTGCATACGCGAGTGTACGCTATCAATGGGCGGGGCTGGCGATCAAGACGGCAATCCCGGAATGGATAGATTTTTTGCGCATCCCACGGCGGCCCCGCGGCTGCTCAGAACAGGTTGAAATACTCGGCCTGCTCCCATTCGCTGACGGTGTCGAGGTAGCGCTCCCATTCAAACTGCTTGAGCTGCAGGAGGTAGTCCACGGTATCCTCCCCCAGCGCCTCGCGGCAAAGGGCAGATCCTGCAAATCCTTCCAGCGCCTGGCCCAGCGAGCGCGGCAACCGCTCCGCGTCCTCACTGTAGGGCAACAAGGTGGGTTTCGGGGCCTCCAGCCCTTCGCTGATCCCCGCCGCGCCTGCAATGATCTGGGCGGCCAGCGCGTAATAGGGATTGGCGGAGCTGTCCGGTGCACGGTTTTCGATCCGGCTGGCGGGGTCATGGGGCTGCATCAGCGCGCGCAGCATGGCGCCGCGGTTGTCCACACCCCAGCCGATCCGGCTGGGGGCCAGCTGGAACGGCAGGTAGCGCTTGTAGCTGTTCACCGTCGGCGCAATCAGCAGCGAAGTTTCAGAGGCGTATTTCAGCAAACCAGCCATCCAGGCGCTGGCGGGCGGGGTCAGCATCCCGGCGGTTTCCGGCATGAACAGGTTGCGCCCTGTCGCCAGGTCCTGCAGCGACTGGTGCACGTGCCAGCCATTGGCCATGGCATTGTCCAGCCGCGGCTTGGCCATGAAGCTGGCGTGCAGGCCATTGCGGGCGCAGACCTCCTTGACCATGGTGCGGAACATGACCATTGCGTCCGCCTGGGCCATGGCGCTGTCGGGGGCAAAGGTGTACTCCACTTGGCTGGGGCCCATCTCGATCTCCACGGAGCGCACCGGCAGGCCCAGTTTCTGGGCGTTGCGGCGCAACAGGTCCAGCACGCCCTCCACCTCGCCATAACGGGTTTCGGTGAGGTACTGATAGCCCTGTGTCAGGTTGCGGGTCTGAACCGGCACGCCGGGGCGGCCTGCCTGTTCGTGGGCGGCGGATTTGTCCGCCAGCTCGAAGATATGGAATTCCACCTCCAGCCCGAAGGTGGCCGCCACCCCCTGCCCCGCCAGCTGGTCCACCGCCCGCTGCAGCACGGCACTGGAGGCAAAGGGGATCCGCTGGCCGTCCGGGAAGACCGGCTCGCAGAAGATCCAAGCCGAATGGCCGGACCAGGGCAGCGCGCGGAAGGTGTCCGGGCGCGGCACCAGCAGCACGTCGCCTGCGCCCTGCATCGGCCCGGCCAGGCCGGTGCCGCCCTCCCACACCGGAAAGGCGTTGCGGTGGGAGGTGTCCTTGAGCAGCAGGGTTGCAGGCGCATTCAAGCCGCGCTCAAAGACGCTGGCAAATGCCTCCGCCATGACCGTCTTGCCGCGCAGCAGACCGTGCTGGTCCGGGAACAGCACCCGCACCGTCTCGATCCCGTCGAACTGCGCGCGGGCGGTGATCTCCGCCGCCTTGCGGCAGTCCTCTGCGCTGAGCAGCCCCAGACGGGCCAGTTTGCCGGATGTGAAGTCTTGTGCCATGGGCGGCCTCTTGATGCAGAGCGGGTTGAAATTGCACCGGAATTACCCCCAGCGTCCAGCCCGCGGCCCAATTCCCCGGTAACCCGTTGCGTAATCCGGATATTACGGAGGTTTCACGGCTTGACAGCGTTCGCAAAGCGAACAATGTGTGCATTATTCGTACAAAAGCCGCCGGATCGGGCGGCAGCATTTCGAGAAAAGGTTTGGCGGCGCAGATGACAGCGGTGGAACAGGACAGGAATATTTCGTCGAGCTTTGCCAAAGGGCTGGCGGTTCTGGCGGTGTTTGATGCGGCCACGCCCAGCTTGACCCTGGCCGAAATCGCCCGGCGCACCGGCCAGGACCGCGCGACCGCCCGGCGCGGGGCGCTCACGCTGGTGCAGGCGGGCTATCTGCGCCAGGACGGGCGGATGCTGTCGCTGACGCCCCGGGTGCTGGCGCTGGCGGGCGGTTTCCTGCAGGCCAACCAGTTCGGCCGCCGGGTGCAGCCGGTTTTGAACCGCCACGCCCGGGAAATGGAGATCGAGGTGACACTGGCGATGCTGGACCAGGGCCGGGTGCTGCTGCTGGCGCAATCAACCGTCGATCACGGCCATATCACCTATGGCTTCACTGCCGGCTCGCACATTCCGCTGGCCCATACCAGCCTGGGGCGGATGCTGCTGGCCGGCCTGCCAGAGGAGGATGCGGCGGCGGTACTGGCAGAAACAGATATCCCGCACCACACCAGCCAGTCGCTGGCCGACCCTGCTGCCATCCTGGACCGCGTCGCCCAAGCGCGCGAACAGGGCTATTGCCTGACCGACAGCGAGTTTGAGGCCGGGATTACCGGCTATGCGGTGCCAGTGTCGCGCCCGGGCCAGACGCCGATCGTGGCGGGCTGTTCTGCCCCGCACGGGCGGCAGCCGCAGGCAGATGCCGAGCGGCTTCTGCGAGGGCTGCAGCTATGCGCCGCCGAGCTACGTCAGGCAGAGGCGGTGGACCACCTGTAAGGGGCGTCTTGCTTTGCGCCGGGTCTGCGCTAGGCTGAGTGCAGGCATTTCCCGCAGGAGCATTTCGATGAGGAAACAGACTGCACTGGCCGCGGCCCTGTGTGCCGCGCTTGCGCCCACCGCGTCCGCAAAAGGCGTGGAAGGCATCAAGGTCAGCGTTCTGGGCCGTGACTGGCTGGTGGTGCCGGTCGAGGGCACAACGGGCCGCTACAGCGCCACGCGGATGAACCTGGAGCACCTGGCCTTCCGCCCGCCCGCGGTGCTGACGGCCCGGCAGGCGGTGCGGGCCATACGGGCGGCCACCGGCTGCAGCGTCAATCTCGATACAATGGTGCGCACGATCACCGGCACCTATTACGCGCAAGTCATTTGCCGCAAATAACGCCGCGTCTGACGGTTGTGCGGTTTTGCCGCCTTTTTCTGAAACATCCTCTTGGGAAATGTGATCATTTTCCCGGGGAGCATGGATTGAGCGGTCCAAGCGCGCCTGCCATAGATTGCGCATGAAACTTGCTATCAACGGATTCGGCCGCATCGGCCGCGCCATCCTGCGCCAGATTCTGACCACTTCGCGCGGAGACGGCATCGAGGTGGTGCGGATCAATGATATCGCGCCCTTGGATATGTGCGCCTATCTGTTCCAGTACGACAGCACGTTCGGCCCTTTTGCCCATCCGGTGGAGCACGGCGGCGATGCGCTGCAGGTGATGGGCCGCAGCATTCCGGTCAGCCATGAGCCCGACCTGACCAAGGTGGATCTGGGCGGCGTCGACCTGGTGCTGGAATGCACCGGCATCGCCCGGACATCCGATGTGGCGGAGCGCGGGCTGAAGGCGGGCGCCGCCAAGGTGCTGATCTCCGGCCCCTCCCCCGCGGCTGAGCTGACCATGGTGCTGGGTGCCAACGAGGAGGCGTTGGGGGATACCCGCATTGTTTCCAATGCCTCTTGCACCACCAACGCGCTGACGCCGCTGGTCAAGCTGCTGGACCAGATTGCCGGCATTGATACCGCGCATATGACCACGATCCATTGCTACACTAACTCGCAGCCGATGGTGGACGCGCCGCGTGGCGATTTCGCGCGCTCGCGCGGCGGCGCGCAGTCGATGGTGCCGACGACAACCTCAGCCATGCATCTGATTGACGAGGTGCTGCCGCATCTGAAGGGCCGGGTGAGCGGCGCCGCGGTGCGGGTGCCGACGGCCAGCGTGTCGGCGGTGGATCTGGTGGCGCAGCTCAAGACCCCGATGGGCGAGGCAGAGTTCGCCGCCGCCCTGCGCGAAGGGGTGGCGGCCTCCAAGGTGATGGGCTGGACCGATATGCCGCTGGTGTCTTCCGACCTGCGCGCGCGGACCGAGTCGCTGGTGATCGCCGGGCCGGAAACCCGTATGGCGGGGGCTTCCCAGGTGCGGGTGTTCGGCTGGTATGACAATGAATGGGGCTTTTCCGCCAGGATGCTGGATGTGGCCCGGCTGATGGCAGGCTAAGAACCGTCCGCAGACAGCGCGGGCTGGCTATCCCTGCGGGCTTTGCCCCTGTCCTGCCAGCCGCAGCCAGCGGAAAATAAGCATCAGGGCGAACATGCAGATCGCTAGGCCGATCAGGTCGCCGGCTGCGTAAACCGCCATCACCGGCAGCTGATCGTCGGGGAAAATCAGGCCCGAGAACACCACCGTCTGCCCCAGCGAGTTGATGACCGACGCCAGCCCTCCGATGGCCAGCAGCCCGGTCCAGGCAATCCGCCGCGACTGACCGGCATACAGATCCCAGCCGAACAGCCAAGCGATCTCAAAGGCCGCATACACTGAGAACGCCCCGACGCCGATGGATTGCAGCAGCACCGGCTCCATCAGCTCCCGCACGCCGGCCGCGGTGAACATCAGCTCCGACAAAAGCGCGCCTGCGGCGAGCGGCAGAACGGCTTTCCAGCCGAACAGCCAGACGCACAGCACCCGCACCCCGTGCGGCAGGTAGGCCAGACTGGCAAAGACGGTGATTTCCGGCAGAAACAGGTTCTGCACCGGCGTGACCACCCAAGCGGTCAGGCCGTGGCAGATGACATAGACAGCGGTGATCACCGCAAACCCCTGCACCGGGGACAGCAACTGGTAAAATCGACTCATGCCGCCCGTTTATCCAGACGGCGCAGAACCTGCAATCATATGCAGCGCCGCAGGCGGCAAACAGTCACTCGGCAGCGGGATCGAAGCGCACCACATAATGCTTGGCCCGGCTGCCGCCAGCCCGCTCCAGCAGCCCCATGTTCAGCAGCGACTTCAGCGTGCGGTGATAGGTGGCCTGAGCAATCCCCTGCACCAGCCGGTGGCTGCGGATCTGGTCGGATTGCACCGGCGCTCCCGGCGCGCTGGTCAGCGCATGGGCCGCCAGCAGAACGTCCCGCTCCGCCGGGCTGAGCCGGTCAAGCCCGATATCGCGCTCCATCTGGAACAGCATGTCGCGCAATTCAAAAATTGATTTTAAAGCATCCAAAACTGTTACCCCTTGAAAACTCAACCTTCTGGTTCAGCACCGGCGCTGCCATGGCCGGGCGGAATGATACCACATGAAATTATCAGACTGACAATTATATGGACAGCAATAATCCACGTGGTATCATTTCCAGCAGGCCTGGCTGCATGTGAGTGGTGGCTGTGCCTGCGTTACCTGATGTAGTTCTTGTTAATGAGTGCCAGCTCCGGCAGGTCCACCTGCCGGAGCTGAACCGAATAGTACAGTTAATATTTCACTTTCCAATCTCGTTTACGGTCATTTTTCCGGTGTTCACGCCAAAGCGGCAAAAAGTTGCTCTTGCCGGACGCGCTCTCCGCGGCTGCTGGTGCTGCGGCGGCCCCGCCGCGGCCCGGATGCGCGGCAATCCGCCGCCCCCGGAGGCAGGCGGAATGCCGCCGCTTTGCAGGTTCCCTCCCGCAATTTCCCCGTGCTAGTCTTAGCGCTGACGCCTGCTGCCCTGCCGGGCTGCTTGGCCCGATATTTTTACGCCCGCCGCCGGGAGCAGACATGAATTTTCCATTCCGCCCGCGCATGACTGCGCGCGCCCTTGCCTTCAGCTTATTGTCCTTGCTGCCGCCGGCCGCCTATGGCGCAGACGCCACGCTGCAGGCCCCCGGGGCCGATGCCGGCCTTGCGGACCGGCTGCGCGGCGCCTCGGCCTCCGTTGCGGCCAGCGGCGAAACCAACGTCCAGGAGCTTCTGGCGGCGGCGCTGTCGGATTACCGGACGCTGGTGCAGGTGCTGTATGACGCCGGCCATTTTGCGCCGGTGGTCAATATCCGCCTGGACGGGCGCGAGGCGGCGCTGATCCAGCCGCTGAACCCGCCGCAGAACGTCAGCAAAGTAGACATCACCGTGCAGCCGGGCCCGCGGTTTTCCTTCGGCAAGGCGGAACTGTCGCCGCTGCCCCGCCAGAGCGACGTTGAGTTCCCCGAAGAATTCGCCCCCGGCCAGCCTGCCAGCACCAGTGCGATCCGCGATGCGGCGGTTGCGGGCGTGCGGGCCTGGCGGCGCAGCGGCCACGCCAAAGCCACAGTGGCAGAGCAACGGATCACCGCCAATCACCTGCAGGCCCGCCTGGATGCCCAGCTGCGGCTCGCCCCCGGCCCGCGTCTGCGTTTTGGCCGGATGACCGTGACCGGCGACACAAGGGTGCGCGAGGAGGCCATCCGCAAGATCGCGGGCTTCCCGGCGGGGGAGGAATTCCACCCCGACCTGATCGCCAAGTCCGCCACTCGGCTGCGCCGCACCGGCACGTTTTCCAGCGTGGTGCTGCGCGAGGCAGAGCAGCCGAACCCGGACGGCACCCTGGATTTCACCGCAGTGGTCGAGGACCTGCCGCCGCGCCGCCTGACCTTCGGGGCCGAGATCAGTTCCTCCGACGGGGTGGAGCTGTCGGGCAGCTGGATGCACCGCAACTTGTTCGGCGCCGCCGAGAAGCTGCGGATCGAGGCGCGGCTCAGCGGCATCGGCAGCAGCAACGACATCGACGGGCGTGTGGCGGTGCGGCTGGACCGGCCCGCAGCGCTGGGGCCGGATGACCTGATCTTCTACCTCATCGAGGCTGAACAGCTGGACGAGGAGCATTACAAGGCCACCCAGGTGTTTGGCGCAGCCGGGGTGCGGCGCACCTTTTCCGACACATTCTTTGCCGAGGCCGCGTTGGGGGTGTCCTCGACCTTGGCCGAGGACGTGTTCGGCCAGCGGCGGTTCAAATATATCGCGGGCCGCTTGCGGGCGGAGTACGACGGGCGCGACAGCCGGGTGAACCCGGCCAGCGGGTATTATCTGCAGGGTACCGCGACGCCCTTCGTCGGTTTTGGCGGCAGTAAGTCCGGGCTGCAGATCGAGGCGGACGGGCGGGCCTATTTGGGCTTGGGCGCGGACGACCGGATCGTGCTGGCCGGGCGGCTGCAGCTGGGCTCTGTCGCCGGTCCGTCCCTAAGCGAGATCTCCCCTACCCTGCTGTTCTTCTCCGGCGGTGCGGGAACGGTGCGCGGCCATGAATACCAGTCGCTGGGCGTCCCGGTTGGCGGCGGCACCGCCGGCGGGCGCAGCTTTGCGGCGCTGTCGGGCGAGGTGCGGGGCAAGGTCACCGACACGATCTCGCTGGTGGGCTTTTACGACATCGGTTTCGTCGATGCGGACAGTTTTGTGTCTGGCTCGTCCGCCCGCCATGCCGGCGCCGGCATCGGGCTGCGCTACGATGTGGCGGGGATCGGGCCGATCCGGCTTGACCTCGCCTATCCGGTCGATGGCGGGTCCGAGGACGGTCTGCAATTTTATATCGGGATTGGACAGGCGTTTTGAGACAGTTACTTGCCTATAGCCTGGCCCTGGGCCTAACCGCAGTGCCGCTGACGGCGCAGGACACAACGGAAGAGGATGCCGGCGGGCTGCTGGTCGATTTCCTGGAGGATACGCTGTCCGGTGACAGCCGCTATATCAGCGTCAGCGGGCTGCAGGGGGCGTTTTCCTCCGAGGCCACGATCAGCAAGATCACGGTGGCGGACGAGCAAGGCATCTGGCTGACAATCGAAGGCGCGGCGCTGGACTGGAACCGCCTGGCGCTTTTGCGCGGACGGTTCTCGGTCAATGAACTGTCGGCAGAGCGCATCGCGGTGGAGCGCGCGCCCGAGCCGCTGCCGCCGGACCCGGAGCTGCCGGAGGCGGCGGCCACACCCTTCACGCTGCCGGAGCTGCCGGTGGCGATTGAGTTGGGCCAGATTAAAGCGGAGCGGATCGAGCTGGGCGAAGCGCTGGCGGGCACCGCCGCCAGCCTCAGGGTCGAGGGGTCGCTGCAACTGGCGGACGGCGCGCTGGACACCAAGCTGGAGGCGGTGCGGCTGGACAAGCCCGGCGACCATCTGCGGCTGGAGGCGGGCTATGCCAACGACACCCAGCAGATCACTCTGGACCTGACCGCGGACGAGGCCGCGGGCGGGCTGATCTCGCGCAGCCTGGACCTGCCGGGCAACCCGGATTTGCAGCTGACCGCCAAGGGCAGCGGCCCGGTCACGGACTTCACCGCCGATATCAGCTTCAGCGCCAACGGGGCGGAGCGGCTGGCAGGCGAGGTGGTGCTGGCGGCCCAGCCCTTGCCTGCCGATGCGGCGCCGGAGAGCCCGCGCGACATCCGTTTTTCCGCCAGCCTGGGCGGCAATATCGACGTGCTGCTGCCGCCGGTGCACCGGCCGTTCTTCGGTCCCGGCCTGCGGTTGAACGTGAAGGGCACGCGCGACGGCAGCGGCGCGGTTGCGCTGGACACGCTTGTCCTGCGCACCCGGGCGCTGCAGGTGAGCGGCGCCGCGGCGCTGGCGGCGGGCGGGCGGCTGGACACCGCCAACCTGAAGGCCGCGATCACACCGCCGCCGGGCCAGGCCGCAGTCACGCTGCCGGTTGGCGGCGGACAGACCACGCTGGCGGCGGCGGATCTGCAGCTGCGCAAGCGGTCGGACGGCAACTGGACCCTGGACGGAGTCCTGAACCAGTTGAGCCATCCGGGCGCACTGGTCGATCAGGCCGAAGTTACCGGCCGCGGCACGCTGGACCAAAGCAGCGGCTTTGCGCTGGAGGGGCGGCTGTCGGCCGCGCTCAGCGGGTTCCAGCCGCGCGACCCGGCGCTGGCCAAGGCCACCGGCAACGATATCCGCTTTGACGGCACGCTCAGCACCCAAGGCCCCGGCGCGCTGCGGATCACGGATATGGAACTGCGCGGCACCGATTACCAGGCGGCGGGCGATGTTACTCTGGATGGGCTGGAAGAGGGGCTGAAGATCACCGCGGACCTGACCGCGGAGGCATCGGAACTGGCGCGCTTCTCGGACCTGGCCGGGCGGCCCCTCGGCGGCACGGTGCGCGCGGACGTGCAGGGCTCCTTCACGCCGCTGTCCGGTGCGTTTGACACCGATCTGGATCTCACCGCCGAGAATCTATCTGCCGGGATTGCCAAGGCGGATGAGCTGCTGGCGGGCACCACCACGCTGGCGCTCAAGGCGTCGCGGGACGAGGTCGGCATTACTGTGGACACGTTCGAACTGGACGGCAGCGCGCTGGAAGCCTCCGCAGCCGGCACGCTGAACAACCAGTCCGGCCAGATGGAGATCACCGCCCGGCTGACCAAGGTGGAGGTGCTGCTGCCGCAAGCGCCCGGGACACTAGAGCTGGCCACCACCCTCACCCGCACTGGCAGGCGGTTTGATGGCGTGGCGGAGCTCACCGGCCCGCATTCCTCCAGCGCCCGGCTGGACGGGTCGGTCACGCTGGAAGGCGATGCCGATTTCGACTTTGAAGCCGCCTTTAACGAGCTGGAGCGGTTCGTGCCGGAACTGGCGGGCCGTCTCACGGCGGAAGGCACCGCGGAGCGGCGCAACGGCGAGTGGCAGATCGCCGCCAGGGCGGATGGTCCGGCGGACCTGGCGGTAAAGACCGAAGGACGCTTTGCCGAGAGCAACGGCGACACCGATCTGCGGTTTGACGGCGCCATCGGCCGGCTGCAGCAGCTGGTGCCGGATCTGGCCGGCCGGCTGGCCGCCAAGGGCACCGCCGCCCGCCGCAACGGCACCTGGACGGTGGACAGCACCGCCAGCGGCCCCGCAGGCATAGACAGCCGCATCGCGGGCAGCTGGAACGAGGCTGAGGGCACCGCGGATGTGACCGCCAAAGGCACCCTGCGGCTGGAGGGGATGAACCCGTTCATCTCTCCCAACCTTTTGCAGGGGCCTGCGAATTTCGATTTGGCCCTGCGTGGGGAACCGGCGCTGGACTCCCTGAGCGGCACCGTGTCGGTCCCCGGCGCCTCGCTGGCGATCCCGGCTGCGGCGCAGCGGCTGGATGACATCAATGCCACGGTCTCCTTTGCCCGCTCCAGCGCGCAGGTGCAGGCCTCGGCCCGCGGCCGCGACGGCGGCACCCTGCGGATCAGCGGCCCGGTGGCGATGCGCCCGCCCTTCAGCAGCAACCTGCAGATTGCCATCGGCGATCTGGTGGTGACCGACAACCTGTCTTACGAGACGCTGCTGAACGGCAGCCTGGCTCTGTCAGGCGCAATGGCGGGCGACAAGCGGATTGAAGGGCAGATCAATGTGGGCGAGACCAATATCAACCTCAACACCGCCGGCGGCTCGGTCTCGGCAGCGCCAATCCCGCCGATCCGCCATGTGAACGCGCCGCGCGACGTGCGCCGGACCCTGGCGCGGGCCGGGCTGACCGGCAACAACGGCGGCAGCGGGGGCGGCTCGGCCAGAACCGAACTGGACATCCTGATCAGCGCCCCCTCCCGGGTGTTTGCCCGCGGCCGCGGCCTGCGGGCGGAGCTGGGCGGCGACATCCGCCTGCGCGGCACCACTGCGCGGCTGTCGCCCTCGGGCCAGATCAGCCTGATCCGCGGCACCTTTGACATCCTGGGCCGGCGGCTGGAGCTGGATGAGGGGCGGATCACGCTCCTGGGCGATCTGAAACCCTACCTGGAGTTCAAATCCACTGCCGCCACCGAAGAAGGCACCGCCACGCTGGAGATTTCCGGCCGGGTCGATGCACCGGAGATCAAGGTGACATCCGAACCGCCGCGCCCCTCCGAGGAGGCGCTGGCGCTGCTGCTGTTCGGCGACAATATCGAGGACATCTCGCCGCTGGCGCTGGCCCGGCTGGCCGGTTCGGCGCTGACGCTCAGCGGGCGCGGCGGCGGTGCACAGAGCAAGGTGCGTCAGGCCACCGGCGCAGACACGGTCGACATTGGCGCCGACAATCTGGGCGCAGGCCAACTGGGGCTGGGCGGCTATGTGGCAGAGAACGTCTATACCGATTTCAACGTCAACACCCGCGGCGACAGCGAGCTGAGCATCAATCTGGATGTGACCAAAAGCCTGACGGTTCAAGGCACTGTGGACAGCGAAGGCGAGACCGGGTTCGGGCTGTTCTTCAAGCGCGACTACTGACGGTGAAGCGGCTGCACTCGGACAGCCGGCCGTCGGCCGGAAAAGCCGGCTCAGCCGCCATCTGCTGAGGTCTGTTCCGGTCATGCACCGGCGCAGCAAGTGCAGCAATCCAGCCGCATTTGCAACTGAGCGCGCAGGCAGCGCTTGCAGCGGCCGGCGGAACCTTGCAGGTTGACTGCGATATTCCCGGCAGGCGCAAGACGGAGCCCCGCGTGCACAGATCATTCGGCCACAGGCTGGCGGCCCGCGCCGGGCGGATGGCGCAAGACGCCCTGCACCAGGCAAGGCTGCACCGGTCGCTGCGCCATCTGCATGGGCCCGCCCAGCGCTTTGCCGCTCCGCAGGAGGTGGTGCTGATCGCGCTGGTGCGGGACGGCGGCTATTATCTCGATGTGTTTTTTGAGCATTACCGGCGGCTTGGCGTCTCCTGTTTTGTGTTTGTCGACAATGGCTCTGCCGACGGCACGGTGGACCGCATCCGGCAGGAGCCGGGCACCGCAGTTCTGCGCTCTGCCCTGCCCTGGCTGGAGTTCGAAAACAGCCTGCGCGCCTATGCCGCCAACCGGTATGGCCGCGACCGCTGGTGCCTGTTTGCCGATATGGACGAGCTGCTGGATTTCGAGGGCAGCGGCACGGCGGGACTTCAAGGTCTGACCGGCTATTTGGCGCAGCAGGGCTGCACCGCGCTGCAGGCGCAGATGCTGGAGATGTTCCCGAAGGGCCCGCTGGCAGCGGCCTGCGGGCTGAGCTATGCAGAAGCGGTCAAGGCTTTCCGCTATTGCGACGTCAGCACGGTGCAGGCGCTGGACTATGGCACCGAGGACACCGGGCTTGCCTATTACCTGCGCCAGAACGCTCTGCCGCCGGGCGGTGCGAGGATGCTGTTCGGCGGGGTGCGCGGCAAGGTCTTCGGCGAGCGCTGCTGCCTCAGCAAGCACCCGCTGGTATTCAACGGTCCCGCCGTGCAGGCGGCAGTGCATCCGCATGTCTCTGCCGGGGTGGCGGTGGCGGAGGTTGAAGGGCTGATCCGCCACTACAAGTTTGCCGGCGACAGCCTGGCGCGCGATTTGCAGACCCGGACCGAGGCCGTCTCGCAACATGGCGAAGACAGGCTGCGCAGCGATGCGATGCAAGCGCAGCCGGAGCTGAGCCTGTGGTCCGAAGCGGCGCTGGCGGACGCCAGCATCGCCGATCTCCAGCGCATTGGCTTCCTGCGCCGCGCACCGGGTTACAGCACTCACTTGGCCGGAGCCGGCGCATGAGCGCCCCGGCCATCGCCGCGGTGGTGATCGGCCGCAACGAAGGCGAACGCCTGATCCGCTGCCTGCGCTCCCTGCAAGGCCAAGTGCAGCAGCTGATATATGTGGACAGCGGCTCAACCGATGGCTCGGCTGCGGCGGCACGGGACCTGGGGGCTGAGGTCGTGGACCTGGACCTGAGCCGCCCCTTCACCGCGGCGCGCGCCCGCAACGCCGGGCTGGCGGCCCTCAGCAGCGGAATTGAGCTGGTGCAGTTTGCGGATGGCGATTGCGAGCTGGACCCCGGCTGGATCGGCGCCGCGGCGGACTTTATGCAGACGCATCCCCGCGCTGCGGCAGTTTGCGGACGGCGGCGGGAGCGGTTTCCGGAGGCATCAGTCTATAACCGGCTGTGCGACGCGGAGTGGAACACACCTGTCGGCGAGGCCACAGCCTGCGGCGGTGATGCAATGATGCGGGTGGCCGCGGTTTATACCGCGGGCGGCTACCGCGAGGGCCTGATTGCCGGCGAGGAGCCGGAACTGTGCCTGCGGCTGCGGCGGGCAGGCTGGCAGGTCTGGCGGCTTGATGCGGAAATGACGCTGCATGACGCGCAGATGCTGCGCTTTGGCCAGTGGTGGAACCGCAGCCGCCGTGCTGGTCACGCCTTTGCCGAAGGTGCGGCGCTGCATGGCGCGGGGCCGGAGCGCCACTGGGTGGCCGAGACCCGCCGCGCGCTGGCTTGGGGCGCGGTGCTGCCCGCAGCCATTGCAGCCGCCGGGCTGGCCAGCCCGTACCTGCTGCTGGCAGCGCTGGTCTACCCGGCCCAGGTTCTGCGCCTTTCCCGCCGCATGGGAACAGAACAGGCGCTGTTTTCAGTGCTTGGGAAATTCGCCGAGGCCACCGGTGCGCTGGAGTTTTACTGGCGCCGCTGGCGCGGCACGGCGCGCGGGATTCTCGAGTACAAGTAGCGCCTTCAGGGGCTTTGCCCCTCTTGGCCTGCGGGCCAATTCACCCCAGGATTTTTTTTCAGCCAGATGAAGACCGGATCCTTTATTCATCTGGCCGGAAATATCCCGGAGCGCGAGGCAGAGCCTCGCAAAATGCCGCCCTCCGGCCACTGTTCCAGCTGGTCTCAGCGCACGCGGATCCGCCACGCCTTCAGGATCTGACCGGGCAGGACCGCCAGGCATTTGGCATAGCGCGGCAGCAGGCGGGACGGGCTGGACAGCGCCCGCCACAGCCACTCCATCGCGATTGCCCGCACCCAGGCGGGGGCGCGCTTCTGATGGCCGCCAAGGAAATCCAGCCCGGCGCCGATGGAGGCAAACCCGGTGCCCGGCGCCAGGCGGCGGCCGCGCTGCGCCAGGCGCTCCTGCTTGGGCGCGCCCAGCGCCAGAAAGCACAACCCGATGCCGGTCTCATCCAGCCGGTGCAAGATCCGGTCCGCCTCCTCGCCCTCCGGATCGAACCGGCCCGAAGGCGCGTGGCACCAGGCAATGTCCAGGCCCGGCACTTCGGCAGTCAGCGCTGCCGCGGCGTCCGCCAGCGCTTCTTCCGTGCTGCCCGCCAGCGCCACCGGAACCCCAGCCTCCGCCGCCAGGCGGCACAAGGGCAGCACCAGGTCCGAGCCCGGCATCAGCTCCACCGGGCGGCCCGCGATCCGGGACAGCCAGACAATCGGGCGCCCGTCCGCCACCACCAGGTCCTGCGCCTGATAGGCGGCCAGGAACGCAGGCGACTGCGCCAGCTTGACAAGGTGATCCAAGTTGACCGTGGCCAGCGCAAAGCCCTGGCGGGCCTTGAACCTGGCGCGGATCTCCGCCTCCAGCAGCGCCCGGCCGGGCATGTTCACCGCCACCCGGCGGCCATTGAATTCGAAATACAAAGCACACCCCCGGTTTCTGCCCGGATCCCTGATACATCCGCCGTCCGTCTCAGGCCAGCGCAGGACGGACCGCCCGCCAACCAGCGTGGCATCGCTGCACACCGTTTACCGGTTCTTGCAAATCCGCGGGACAGCGCCTGCGGCAACCGTTAAACTTTGACACAACAACCGGGGAACGAGGGGAAACTGGCCTGTGCCCAATGCCTTGGCCTATCTGATGCTGCTGGCCTGGCCGCTGGCCAGCGTGGTGCTCTTCCGGCGTCTGCCGCTGGAGCGGGCAGTTCTGTGGTGCATCATCGCGGGCTACCTGCTGCTGCCGCCGCTGGCCGAGTTCGACCTGCCGCTGGTGCCGGATATGGACAAGTTCGCCATCCCCTCGGTGATGGCCTTCCTACTGTGCGTCTTCCTGCTGCGCAAACCGGTACCGCTGTTGCCGCGGCATCCGGCGGTGCGGCTGCTGGCGCTTCTGTTCGTGTTCGGGGTCATCCCCACGGTGCTGACCAATGGCGAACCGATCCTTTTCCGCAAGATTGCCAATTCCGATCCGATCATCTTCCTGACCGACCGGCTGCCGGGGCTGCGCTGGCGCGACCTGGGCTCGGTGGTCATCAATCAGGTGATCGTGCTGATCCCGTTCCTGCTGGCGCGCCGGTATCTGTCCACACCCGAGGCCCAGCGCGAGCTGCTGCTGGCGCTGATGATCGGCGCGCTGGCCTATACCATCCCGTCGCTGGTCGAGATCCGGTTCAGCCCGCAGATCAACATCTGGATCTACGGCTTCTTCCAGCATGATTTCAGCCAGATGATGCGCCAGGGCGGCTTCCGGCCCATCGTTTTCCTGCCGCACGCGCTGTGGCTGGCATTTTTCATGCTGTCAGCGCTGCTGGCGGCCACCGCCCTGGCCCGCACCGCCAAGGGCCGGGACCGCATCCGCCTGGCGCTGGCGGCCGCCTATTTGTTTGCAGTTCTGGTTCTGTGCAAGAGCCTGGCCTCGCTCGCCTATGCGCTGGCCTTTACCCCGGTGGTGGCGCTGGCGCCCTTGCGCTGGCAGCTGCGGGCGGCCTTGGTGCTGGCGCTGATCGCGGTGGTCTACCCGATGCTGCGCAACGCAGGGCTGGTGCCGACCGAAGAGCTTGTCGCCCAGGCCGAACTGATCAGCGCCGAGCGGGCGCATTCGCTGAACTACCGGTTTGAAAACGAAGCGCAGCTGCTGGCCCGGGCCGCGGAAAAGCCGTGGTTCGGCTGGGGCGGCTGGGGCCGCAACCTGGTGCGGCATGAGGAAACCGGGCAGATCCTGTCGATCCCGGACGGGCGCTGGATCATCGTTTTCGGCACCTTCGGCTGGCTGGGCTACATCGCCGAGATGGGGCTGCTGGCCGCGCCGCTGGTGCTGCTGGCCAAGGCCGCGCGGCAGGTGCCTGCGGGCAGCGTCTCGCCCTATGCCGCGCCGATAGCGCTGATCCTGGCGGCCACCATGGTCGACATGCTGCTGAATGCCACGCTGATTCCGATCACCTGGATGTGCGCCGGGTCGGTGCTTGGCTACGCTGAGCGGCTGCTCTACCCGGGCTTATTCCGGCCGAAACCCGCCCTGTTTGGCGGTGCGCAGGCAATGCTGCCTGACACCACCGGGCCGCAAGGGCGCAGCATCCTGTGATGCCGCAATCTTTCCGCTTTTCCGGCCGAAATTGACACAATGCGTCCTTAGGACAGCCGCATGGATTGACGAAGATAAACGAGAGTTCTTCCGGCCCCGCGGAGCAGATGGGGATCTAAGCCGCAGGGCCGGGCCAGCCGCCGGGGAGAACCCCGGCATCAGATAAACAACCCGTCCGGCGGGCCCTGCCATCTTCACAATGCGGACTGGCTGCGGCGTGCCGGGCTGTTTGCGAAGGGCCAGTGGGGTCAGGTATTGACGATGCACGATGGGATTTCCGCAGCGGCGGGCGCTGCCGAAGAGAAAAAGCCCGGTGATATTGCCATAGTCGGGCTGTCGGTGACGGTGCCGGGCGCGGGCTCTGCCGGGGCGTTCTGGCAGAACCTGCGCGCTGGGATCGAATCGATTGAGGTTCTAGACCGCGAGACGCTGCTGGCAAACGGTGAGCGCGCCTCTGCTCTGGCCGATCCGAATTATGTGCCCGCCGCGGCCCGGCTGCAGGGGGTTGACGAGTTTGATGCCGAGTTCTTCGGTTTCAGCCCGAAAGAGGCCGCCATCCTCGACCCGCAGCACCGCAAGTTTCTGGAAGTCGCCTGGGGCGCGATGGAAAACGCGGGCCATCCGCCGGAAAGCATCAACGGCCCCATCGGCGTTTACGCAGGCTGCGGCATGGGCAGCTATTTCTATTTCAACATCTGCTCCAACCCCGCCCTGGTCGATGACGTGGGCATGTTCCTGCTGCGCCACACCGGCAATGACAAGGACTTCCTGTCGACCCGCGTCAGCCATGTGTTCGACCTGAAGGGGCCTTCTGTGAACGTGCAGACCGCCTGCTCCACCTCGCTGGTGGCGGTGCATTACGCCTGCAAGGCCCTGCGCGAGGGCGAGTGCGACATGGCGCTGGCGGGGGGTGTCACCATCGAGCTGCCGCAGGGGCGCGGCTATCTCTATAAGGAAAACGAGATCCTGTCGCCCGATGGGCATTGCCACGCCTTTGACCACCGGGCGCAAGGCACCGTCTTCGGCTCCGGCGCCGGTGCGGTGGCGCTGCGGCGGCTGGAGGATGCGATTGCCGATGGCGACCACATCTGGGCCGTCATCAAGGGCTCCGCCATCAACAACGACGGCGCGGACAAGGCGGGCTATCTGGCGCCTTCCGTCGCCGGCCAGTCGGCAGCGGTGCAAAAGGCGCTGGCAGCGGCAGGCACCCCGGCAGAGACCATTGATTATGTCGAATGCCACGGCACCGGCACCTATCTGGGCGACCCGATCGAGGTGTCCGCCCTGACCGATGCTTACCGCGCCAGCACGCAGGACACAGGCTACTGCCGGATCGGATCGGTCAAGACCAACATCGGCCATCTGGACACGGCGGCGGGCGTCGCCAGCCTGACCAAGACCGCTCTGGCGCTGCACCACAGGGAAATCCCGCCCTCGCTGGGGTATGAGGCGCCGAACCCGGCCATTGAATTCGACACTTCGCCGTTCAAGGTGAACTCCGCCCTCACCCCCTGGACGCCTCACAAGGGCCCGCGGCGGGCAGGCGTCAACTCGCTGGGCGTCGGCGGCACCAATGCCCATGTGATCCTGGAGGAAGCACCGGAGCGTGCAGCCTCGGAAGAAAGCGATTTCCCGTTCCAGATCCTCTGCGTGTCCGGCCAGTCCAAGGCCGCGCTGGATGCCAATACCCAGGCACTGGCGGAGTACCTGAAGGCCAACCCGGAGGCCGATCTGGCCGACGTCGCCTACACCCTCAAGGAAGGCCGCCGCGGCTTTGCCAAACGGCGGGTGCTGGTGGCGGAAACCGCGGCGGAGGCCATTGAGCTGCTGCAGGAAAACGACCCGCGCAAGATCTTCACCCACGACCGCTTGGGCGATGCGCCGGAGGTGGTGTTCATGTTCCCCGGCGGCGGCGCGCAATATGCCGGAATGGCGCGCGACCTGTATGAGACCGAGCCGGTTTTTGCAGACTGGATGGACCGCGGGCTGGAGCATTTGCAAAAAAGCCTCGACTACGACATCCGCGCCCTCTGGCTGCCGGACGACGGCGAGGAGGACACGGCCAATGCGCGCCTGCAGCAACCCTCGGTGCAGCTGCCGCTGATCATGATCGTGGAATATGCGCTGGCGCAGCTGTGGATCAGCTGGGGCGTGCGGCCTGCCGCATTGGTCGGCCATTCCATGGGCGAAAACACCGCCGCCTGCCTGGCCGGTGTTATGTCCTTTGAGGATTGTATCGACCTTGTCCTCCTGCGCGGCCGGCTGTTTGATACCGTGCCTGCGGGCGGGATGCTGTCGATTGCGCTCCCGCTGGCGGAGGTCAAGGCCATCATCGGCGATGATCTGGACATTGCCAGCGTCAACGCCCCCTCGCTCACCGCAGTCTCCGGCCCGCAGGACGCGCTTGATCGGCTGGCCGCCGAATTGACTGCGCGCGAGGTGGAGCATCAGCGCATCCAGATCGACATTGCCGCCCATTCGCGGATGCTGGACGGCATCTTGCAGGAGTATGGCGATTTCATCCGCTCCCTGCCCCTGTCCGCGCCGAACCTGCCGGTGATCTCCAACCGCAGCGGCACGGCCCTGACGGCGGAACAGGCCACCAGCGCCGAGTATTGGGTGGGCCAGCTGCGCAACACAGTGCGCTATGCCGATTGCGTCGAGACCCTCGCCAAGACCCCCGGCCGCGTGTTCCTGGAGGTCGGCCCCGGCAAGGCGCTTAGCGCGCTGGCGCAGATGTCGCCGGCAGTGAAACAGGGCCAGGTGCTCAGCTCCCTGCGCCACCAGGATCAGCAGGTGATGGACGACAGCTACTTCTTCGGCGTCATCGGCCGGCTCTGGGCCTGCGGGGTCGAGGCCGACTGGCCGCAGATCTGGGGCGAAGCGCGCCGCAACCGCCTGCCGCTGCCCGGCTACGCCTTCCAGCGCAGCCGCTATTTCATCGAACCGGGCAAACCGGCGCTTGAGGAAGACCCCGCGCCAGCCCGCCACAGCGACCTTAAGGACTGGGGCTACCGCCCCGCCTGGCGCCCGCGTCTGGCCGATTGCGCGCTGGATGTGCAGCAGGAGCTGGGCCAGGAGCCGCACAACTGGCTGATTTTCGAGGACGAGACCGGCCATGCTGCCCGCGCCGCAGACCGGCTGGAGGCCGCAGGCCATGCCGTCGCCCGGGTGCGCGCAGGCGACACCTATGCGCAGCTGTCGCCGACCACCTATATCCTGCCGCCCGAACAGGGCCGCGCCGCCTATGGCGCCCTGCTGGGGGATCTGGCAGAGGCCGGGCTGCTGCCGGACCGCATCGCCCATTTCTGGCTGGTGACAGAAGGGGAAACCTTCCGCCCCGGCTCCTCCTTTTTTGACCGCAATCTGGAGATGGGCTTCCACGCTTTGACCGCCCTGGCGCAGGAGCTGGGTAACGCCGATCTGCCCGGACCGGTGCATCTGTCAGTCTTCACGACCGGCGCCGCGCAGGTCCGGGACGAGGCCCTGCCCTACCCGGAAAAGGCCATGATCGCTGGCCCCCTGGGCGTGATCCCGCGCGAACTGCCGGGGCTGACCTGCACCACCGTGGACATCGAACTGCCGCAGGCGCCGCGGGGCCTGCTTGCCCGAAAACCGGCGGACAACGACATCACTCCCCGCCTGCTGGAAGAGCTGCTGTCGGAGCCGGCAAACCTTTCCGCCGCCTGGCGCGGGGACAAGCGGTTCGAACTCGCCTGGCGCCCGCAGCCCCTGCCGGCACCGGAAACACCGCCTTTCAAACAGGGCGGCCATTACCTGATCACCGGCGGCTATGGCGGCATCGGCCTGGCGATTGCCGGTCATCTGATGCGGGACTGCGGGGCCAAGATCACGCTGATCTCGCGCGAGGGCCTGCCGCCGCGCGACAGCTGGGACCGGTATCTCAGCAGCCACAGCCCGGCCAACCGCACCGCCCGGCGCATCCGCGCGGTCAAAGCGCTGGAGGAAACCGGCAGCGGCACCGTGCTGCCGCTGGCCGCCGACGTCTGCCACGCGGGCGAGCTGCGCACCGCAAGGGAGCAGGCCGAAGCCGCGAACGGCCCGGTCACCGGGGTGATCCACGGGGCCGGCGTCATCGACGACGGCCCGCTGCTGGCCAAGGACGAGGACCGGATCGCCCGCGTTCTGGCCCCCAAAGTCAGCGGCTTGCGCGCCCTGGACACGGTGTTTCCCGACGGCAGCCTGGAGCTGCTGGTGCTGTTCTCCTCTTCCTCCGCCGTAACGCGGCCAGCCGGCCAGGTGGACTACATTGCTGCCAACGAATACCTCAACGCCTGGGCCAAACAGCGCGCAGGCGGGCAGACCCGCGTCGTGGCTGTGGACTGGGGCGTCTGGGCAGACACAGGCATGGCCGCCGATGCCATGAGTGCCCGAAACAGCGGCGCGGCCGCCAGCACGCCAGAGCCCTGCCCGCAGCCGCTGCTGCAGCAGCAGGGATTTGACGCCGCTGGCAACCGCATCTTCATGCCCTGCTTCAGCACCGCCGACTGGCTGCTGGATGAGCACCGCACCGCAGACGGCACCGCCCTGGTTCCCGGCACCGGCTATATCGAAATGGCAGCCGAGGCACTGGCGGCAGCGGGTACCCAAGGGCCATTCGAAATCCGCGATCTCTACTTTATGCGCCCTATGGTTGTATTGGAAGGCGATCCCAAGAAACTTCTGGTTAAGCTAGAAGCTAAAGAAAATGGTTATGAACTGTTTGTTTACTCGGCGTGTACAAATGGTTACTCTTTACATTGTCAGGCAATGCTGGCCTCCGCGGCGGCGGCAGAATGCCCCGCCGCACTCAACCTCCAGAAGTTTTTCACCCGATGCCCGGAGGAGCAGGCGCCAGCAGGCGGGCGCCTGCAGTCTCCGCAAGAGGCTCACCTGCGCTTTGGCCCGCGCTGGCATGTTCTGGAGCGCGCTGCCCTTGGGGACGGCGAAGGGATCGCCGCACTCTCCCTGCCAGAGGCTGCGGCGCAGGACGGCACTCTGCTGCATCCCGGCCTGATGGACCTGGCCACCGGCTGGGCGATGCAGCTGATCCCGGGGTATCAGGCAGATGCCCTCTGGGTGCCGGTCTCATACCGCACCATCCGCGTCTTCGCGCCGCTTACCGCGAATATCTTCAGCCACGTGCGGCTGGCCGTGGCGCCGGACAGCGCCTCCGCGATGTTTGACGTAACGCTGACCGACACGGACGGCAATGTGCTGGCCCGGATCGAAGGCTTCCGGATGCAGCGGCTGGCCTCTGGCTTTGACACCGCTGCCGCAGCGGCTGAGGCCGACGCCAGTGCGGCGGAACTGGGGCTGGAGCCTGCCAGCAGCGCGCAGCCGCTGTCGCCGGAGGAACGCCGCCTGCAACTGAACATCTCCAATGGAATCAAAGCGGAGGAAGGCGGCGACGCCCTGGCCCGCGCGCTCGCCACCGGTCTGCCGCAGGTGGTGGTCTCCTCGCTGGATCTGCCCGCGCTGATTGCTCAGGCGGCACAGGCTGCTGCGCCTGCCGCGGGTGAGGCGCAGACCTTTGAGCGCCCGCAGCTCGACACCGATTACATCGCTCCGCGCAACCCGGTTGAGGAGGAACTGGCCAAGCTCTTCGCCGCGCTTCTGGGCGTGTCGCAGGTGGGGATTGAGGACAGTTTCTTTGACCTCGGCGGTCACTCGCTGATTGCGGTGCGGCTGTTTGCGCAGGTGAAACGCGGCTTTGGCGTGGAATTCCCTCTGTCGGTGCTGTTTGAGGCGCCCAGCGTCGCTGCGCTGGCAGAGCGGATCATCGCCCGCACCGGCGGCGGGGTTGCGGCGGAACCGGGGGACACCCCCCAAACCGCGGAGGAGCCGCCGCAATACACCCATCTGGTGCAGCTGCATCCCGGCGACGGCACCGGGCGGCGGCCCTTCTTTCTGGTGGCGGGCATGTTCGGCAATGTGCTGAACCTGCGCCACCTGGCGCTGCAGGTCGGCAAGGACCGCCCGGTCTATGGCCTGCAGGCCAAGGGGCTGGTCGGCGACGCCGCCCCGCACAGCCGGATTGAGGATGCCGCCCGCAGCTGCCTGTCCGAAATCCGCCAGATCCAGCCCCAGGGGCCCTATTTGCTGGGCGGCTTCTCCGGCGGCGGCATCACCGCCTACGAGATGGCGCAGCAGCTGAAGGACCAGGGCCAGGAGACCGCCGCGCTGGTCCTGCTGGACACGCCGCTGCCGGTGCGTCCGGCCCTCAGCCGCCCCGACAAGGCACTGATCAAGCTGGCGGAACTGCGCCGCAAGGGTGTGGGGTATCTGGCCGAATGGGCCCGGAACCGCATCGCCTGGGAGTTTGAGAAACGCCGCGCCAGCCCGGCGGAGACCGGCGTCCGGCCGGAGTTCAACAACCGCAAGATCGAACTGGCCTTCCGCGCCGCGGTCGCGGCTTATGACCTCCGGCCCTGGCATGGCCCGCTTACCCTGTTCCGGCCGCCGCTGGACCGCAAATGGCAGGTCTCCGGCGGAAATTGGGTCAGCGGCGAGCGCGAGTATGTGTTTGACGACAACAACTGGACCCGCTGGGCCCCGGCCACCGAAGTGGCCGAGGTGCCGGGCGATCACGACAGCATGGTGCTGGTGCCGAACGTCAGCGTGCTGGCGGCAGGCGTGAAGGCCCGCCTGGACGCCGCCGATGCCGCTGCCGGGCGGTCCCGCTATGCCCAGGCCGCGGAGTGACTGTCATGAGCCAGCAGCGCATCCTCACCATCCTCTTGAACTACCGCACGCCGGAGATGACCTTGCAGGCGGCAGAAGCGGCGCTGCACGAGATGGAAGAGCTGCCGGGCGAGCTGCTGATCATCGACAACGGCTCCGGCGACGGCTCCTTTGACCAGATCCGCGCCGGGGCAGAGGCCCGCGGCTGGCTGGACAGCGGGCGGCTGCGGCTGCTGGCCTCGCCGGTCAACGGCGGCTTTGGCGCAGGGATGAACATCGGCATCCAGGCGGGCCTCGCGGACGGCAGCGCGCCGGAGTTCTATTACCTGCTGAACTCCGACGCCTTTGTGCAGGGAGAAACCATCCGCACCCTGCGCGACTTCCTGCTGGAGCATCCCGGCGCAGGGCTTGCCGGGTCCTACGTGCGCGGCACCGATGGCGAACCGCACCGCACCGCCTTCCGCTTCCCCTCCATCGCCGGGGAATTCGAGGCCAGCGTGCGCACGGGCGTCTTTACCCGCCTCCTGAGGCCCTGGGTCGTGGCGATGGAGATGCCGCAGGGCGAGGTGCAGGTCGACTGGACCGCCGGCGCCAGCCTGATGATCCGCCGCGAGGTGATCGAGGCCGTGGGCGGCTTTGACGAGACCTTTTTCCTCTACTTCGAGGAAACCGACCTCTGCCGCCGGGCCGCCCGCGAGGGCTGGCGCACCCACTATGTGCCGGCCAGCGAAGTGGCGCACATCGGCTCTGCCTCCACCGGCATGAAGGGCTGGCGGCGCACGCCGCACTACTGGTTCGACTCGCGCCTGCACTACTTTGTCAAAAACCACGGCCGCGCCTATGCCGCCGCCGCGACGCTGGCCCGCATCAGCGGCAGCCTGATCTATGGCCTGCGCCGCCTGATCCAGAAAAAGCCGCAGGCGGATCCGCCGCAGTTCCTGCGCGATCTCTGCCTGCACAGCCTGCGTGCGCTCTTTGCGCCGCGCCGCACACCATCTTCGGAAACGCGCACCCCTTCTCCGTTTGCAAAGGAGCAGAAATGACCGCATTCACCTGTGCCCTGATCGGCAATGAATCCCTTCTGATCGGCTGCGCCGATGCGCTGCTGGCCCGCGGCCACCAGATCCGGGCGGTGGTCTCTCAGGACGCCGATATCCGTGCCTGGGCCGCGGACAAGGGGCTGACGCTGCTGGAAAAACCCGCAGACCTGACTGGTGGCTTTGACTGGCTGCTGTCGATTGCCAACCTCACCGTGATCCCCGATGAGGTCTTGGCCCTGGCCGCCAAGGGCGCGGTCAATTTCCACGACGGCCCCCTGCCCCACTACGCGGGCCTCAATACCCCGAACTGGGCGCTGATCAACGGCGAGGCGCAGCACGGCATCACTTGGCACCTTATCGAGGGCGGCGTGGACGAGGGCGATATTCTGGCCCAGCGGATGTTTGATGTGGCGGGGGATGAGACCGCCTTCAGCCTTAACTCTAAATGCTACGCGGCGGCGATGGACAGCTTTGGCGAGGTTGTCACCCAGCTGGAAACCGGGGAATTGAACCGGCAGAAACAAGACTTGAGCCAGCGCCGCCTGTTCCGGAAATCCGACCGACCGGCAGCCGGCGGGATGCTCGATCTCAACCGCCCTGCGGCTGAACTCGCCCGGCTGGTGCGGGCGCTGGACACCGGCGGCTACTGGAACCCGATGTGCGCCGCCAAGCTGCGGATCGGCGGGGCCGTTGTGCTGGCCGGCGGTGCGGAGATTGCGGAGGGCAGCGGCGAGCCGGGCACCGTGCTCGAGCGCAGTAAAGCTAGCATTAAAGTTGCAACCGCCGACGGCGCCCTCACGCTCTCGCGCTTGACCGCACCCTCGGGCCGGCCGCTGGACGTGTCCAAACTGGCCGCAGCCGGTTACAAGGTTCCCTCCCTGACCGCAGCAGAGGCCGGGGCGCTCACCACCCGCCTCGCCGCGGTCCAAGGAGTTGAAGACCATTGGCGCCAGCGGCTTGCAGCGATGCAGCCGGTGCGGATGCCGCTGGCGTCTGATGCGGGCGGCAGCGGCTTCAGCCGCCGGGACGTCGCCCTGCCTGCGGGTCTCAGCGAAGAGCAAGCCGCCGCTGCCGCGCTTGCCTTTGCCCTGCTCAGCAGCGGCGCGGAAACCGGCGATGTGGCGCTGTCTGTGGAGGGGATGGAGGCGCTGCCGGGGTTGATCTCATCTTGGGTGCCCTTGCAGGTCCGGCGGCGGGACAGCGTCGCGGCCACTGTCGAGCGTGCCGCGCAAGAGATTGGCAGAGCGCGGAAATCCGGCGGCTTTGCCGAAGATCTGGTGGCCCGCGCACCGGAGATTTCGGCGCTGGAGGTTCCCGGCCTCGGCCTGATGCTGGGCCGCGACGCCGCGGTTGAGGGCTGCGCTGCCACTGTTTCCCTGACCGGTGGCATCATGGCGCTGCACTGCGATAAAGCCGCCCTGACACCCGGCGCCGCAGCGCTGCTCGCCGCCCGGCTGGAACTGGTGCTGAGCACCATTGCAGAGGACGGCAGCCGCCCTGTGGCAGAGCTGCCAAGTCTGCCGGATGCAGAACGCAAGCTGCTGCTGGAGGATTGGAACCAAACCGCAACGGACTTCCCTGCGGATCTGACCATCCACGCCGCATTTGAGGCACAGGCCGCAAAAACCCCGGACGCCACCGCGCTGGTGTTCGAGGACCAAAGCTACACATATTCAGACGTCAACGCCCGCGCCAATGCCGTGGCCCGCCGCTTGCGTGAAATGAACGTAAAACCCGGTGTGCATGTCGGTATCCACATCCGCCGCGCGCCGGAACTGGTGGTTGCCGCGCTGGGGGTGATGAAGGCCGGCGGCGCCTATGTGCCGCTGGATCCCGCCTACCCCGCCGAGCGGATTGCGCATTACATCAAGGACAGCCAGGCAAAGTTGATCGTGACGCAAAGTTCGCTGGCGGACAGTTTGCCAGCCTCGGACGCGCCGGTGCTGGAAATCGAAACTGTCTCTGCCGGGACAGATACAGAGAACGTTGACGGCGGCGCCACCGGCAGCGATCTGGCTTACCTGATCTATACCTCCGGCTCCACCGGACTGCCCAAGGGGGTGATGGTCACCCACGCCAACGTTTCGAACTTTTTCACCGGCATGGACACCCGCATCCCGTTTCAGGAAGGCGATGCCTGGCTGGCGGTCACCAGCCTCAGCTTTGACATCTCGGTGCTGGAGCTGTTCTGGACGCTCTCGCGCGGGCTGAAGCTGGTGCTGTCGAGTGACGAAAGCCGGCTGGAGCTGTCGAAGGGGCCGGTGGCGCTCAGCGGCCGCAAGATGGATTTCAACCTGTTCTATTGGGGCAATGACGACGGGCCCGGACCGCAGAAATATCATCTGCTGCTGGAAGGCGCCAAATTCGCAGACCAGCACGGGTTCAACGCAGTCTGGACGCCGGAGCGGCACTTCCATGCCTTTGGCGGCCCCTACCCGAACCCTTCTGTGACCGGCGCCGCAGTTGCAGCGGTGACGCAGAACATCGGCGTGCGGTCCGGCTCCTGCGTGGCGCCGCTGCACCATCCGGCGCGGATTGCAGAGGAATGGGCGGTGATCGACAACCTGACCGCAGGGCGCGCCGGGATCGGCTTTGCCTCCGGCTGGCAGCCGGACGATTTCATCCTGCGGCCAGAAAACACGCCGCCCGCCAACAAGCCCGCAATGTTTGACGCCATTGAAACCGTGCGCAAGCTGTGGCGCGGCGAGGAGGTTGCCTTTCCGCGCAAGGACGGCGGTGAGCACAGTGTCCTGACCCAGCCCCGCCCGGTCTCCAAGGAGCTGCCGGTCTGGGTTACCACCGCAGGCAACCCGGAAACCTGGCGCGAGGCGGGTTCGATCGGGGCAAACGTGCTGACTCACCTGCTGGGCCAGAGCATCGAGGAGGTCGCGGGCAAGATCCGCATCTACCACGACGCCCTGCGCGAGGCGGGCCACGACCCCGCGGATTTCAAGGTTACGCTGATGCTGCACAGCTATCTGGCCGGCACCCGCGAGGAAGCCCGCCGGGTGGCGCGGGAGCCGATGAAGGACTACCTGCGCTCTGCCGCCGGGCTGATCAAGCAATACGCCTGGGCCTTCCCCGCCTTCAAGAAACCGGAGGGTGTGAACAACCCCTTCGAGATGGATCTGGGGATGCTGTCGGAGGAGGAGCTGGAGGCGATCCTCGACTTCGCGTTTGAGCGTTATTTCGAGGACTCCGGGTTGTTCGGCACCATCGGGGACGCTTGCCAGCGGGTCGAACAGCTGAAGCGGATCGGCGTGGATGAGGTTGCCTGCCTGATCGACTACGGCATCGCGCCGGAAGTGGTGCTAGAGGGGTTGAAACCCTTGGCCGAGGTGCTGCGCCTGTCGAATGCGCCGCGAGGGCTGGCGGCGGATGACTTCTCCCTGGCGGCGCAAATCGTGCGGCACGGGGTCAGCCACATGCAGTGCACACCGTCGATGGCGCGGATGATTGCCGCGGACGCTGACACCAGCGCCTGCCTTGCGCAGCTGCAGCACCTGCTGGTGGGCGGCGAGGCGCTGCCGGGCGATCTGGTGCAGGCGCTGCGCGAAGCCACGCGGGCCTGTATCCACAACATGTACGGTCCGACCGAAACGACGATCTGGTCGGCGGTGGAGACAATCAGCGGTGTCCCCGCAGGGACAGCCGGGATCGGCACGCCGATTTCCAACACGCAGGTCTACGTGCTGGACGAAAAGCAATCGCCCGTCCCCGCGGGAGCGCCCGGTGAATTGTATATTGGCGGTGCGGGTGTCACCGCGGGCTACTGGCAGCAGCCGGAGCTGACGTCTGAACGCTTCGTTAACGCCGCGTTCGCAGCAACGCCCCTTTACCGCACCGGCGATCTGGTTCGCCGGACGGAAGATGGCAGCCTGATCTTCCTGGGCCGCACCGACCATCAGGTGAAGATCCGCGGCCAGAGGATCGAGCTGGGTGAGATCGAAGCCGCGCTGGCGGCGCAACCCGGTGTGACCGGCGCCGTGGTGGTGCCGCGCGGCGCGGCAGGGGCGGAGCAACTGACGGGCTACATCACTGCCTCAGCCCCGGTGCAGGAAGAAGCCCTGAAGAAGGCACTGGCGGCCCGGCTGGCCGAAGTCATGGTGCCTGCGCATATCGTCACGCTGGAGGCTTTTCCGCTGACGCCGAACAAGAAAATCGACCGCAAGGCGCTGCCGGACCCGCAGCCTGCGCACACTGCAGCCGCCCCGGCGGTGCCGCTTGATGCGGGCGCCCAGGCCAGGATCGCTACGGTCTGGAGCCGCATCCTGGGCGTCAGCGGCATCGGCGCGCAGGACAACTTCTTTGCTCTGGGCGGCCATTCTCTGCTGGCGGTGCAGGCGCACCGGGAGCTGCGCGCGGAACTGGGCACAGCGGCGCTGTCGATCACCGATATCTTCCGCTTCCCGACGCTGGCGGGGCTGGCGGCGCATATCGAAGGGCTTGCAGGCACCCCGGCAAATACGAAAAAACAGCCGCAGGAAACCGCAGGTCCGGACCGCGCCGACACCATGTCGAAACGGCGGGCCATGCGGGCAAACCGCAGGGCAAGGGCTGGATGACAGAGACCAACAGCAAACTGGCAGAGCGGCTGGCCCTGGTCCGGCCGCTTTTTGCCGCCGATGTGGCGCTGGCCGGAGCGGATCCGCTGGGCGCTCCCCCCGCGCCCCTGGCGGCCGAAGCCGCGGGGCTGTCGCCCAATGCAGTCGAGAAGCGGCGCAACGAGTTCGCCGCCGGGCGGTCCGCGGTGCATCAGGCGATGCGGCAGCTGCAGATCCGCCCTGCCCCGGTGCAGGTCGGCAGCGACCGGGCGCCGGTCTGGCCTGCTGGTGTGGTCGGCTCGATCACCCACACCAAGAGCTGCGCCATGGCGGTGCTGGCGCACGAGGGCGAAATACGGGCCTTGGGCATCGACGTGGAGGAAGACACGCCGCTAAAGGACGAGCTGCTGCCCGCAATTTGCTCCGGCCGGGAGCAGGCTTGGCTGAAGGGCCAGGACAATCCGGGGCAAATGGCCAAGGTAATCTTCTCCGCCAAGGAAGCCGCCTATAAGGCCCAGTACACGCTGAGCCGGGCGTTCTACGGTTTTGACGGGATGGAGCTGGAATTTGATCTGGCGGCGGGCGCGTATCTGGCGTTTTTCACCGCCGACCGGCCGCCGTTTGCGCGCGGCGAGGCGGTTGGCGGGCGGTTCGCGATCGGGGCCGGGCTGATCATGACCACGGCGGAAATCCGGGGGCGCAAATGATGGGGCGGCGCGGGTTTCTGGCTTTGGGAGCCGCAGCCGCCACGCTGGGGCTGATGGTGTTTGCAACCCGCAGCCGCAGCGTGCCTGTGCCGCCGCCGCTGACCCCGCCCGAGGGGCCGCTGAAGGTGTTTCACCTGGGTCATTCGCTGGTCGGGCCGGACATGCCGCATATGCTGGCACAGATCGCACCACAGGGGCATAGCTACAACAGCCAGCTGGGGTCCGGCACCTCTCTCCGGGCGCATTGGGAGCCGGAGGAAGACATCCTCGATTTCAAAGCGGCCAACCGCGCGCCTGCCTTCCGCGATGCGAAGGAAGCCATTAGGTCGGGCGACTACGGCGCTGTGGTGCTGACCGAAATGGTCGAGCTGCGCGACGCAATCAAGTATTTCGACGCGGCCAAATACCTGGAAAAATGGGCGGATCTGGCGCGGGAGGCTGTTCCGCACTCCCGCCTTTACATTTATGAGACCTGGCACCGGCTGGATGATCCCGATGGCTGGCTGGAGCGGATTGACGGTGATCTGGAGGCGCTTTGGGTCGGCAAGCTGCTGGGGCCGGACAGCCGCCGCAACCCGCAACAGCCATTTTATCTGATCCCCGGCGGTCAGGTGCTGGCAGCGGTGGCGCGGGCGGCGGAGGCAGGGGAGATCTCGGGCCTGGCTTCACGTGAATCGCTGTTTGCCCGCACTGCTGACGGGCAACTGGACACAATCCATATCAACGACCTGGGCGCCTATGTGGTGGCGCTGACCCATTTTGCGGTTCTGTACCAGCGCTCGCCCGTTGGGCTGCCGCATGAGCTGACCCGTGCCGATGGCAGCCCGGCAGAGGCCTTTAGCGCTGAGGCCGCGGCCAAGGTGCAGCAGATCGTCTGGCAGGTTGTGCTCAACCTGCCCCGTACCGGTCTGGCCGCGGAGAGAGCAGCGGCATGAACTTGGACGCGCTGATCACCTCTGTTGTGATGGTCGGCCATTCGCTGTTCGGGCCGGACAATCCGCAGATGCTGGAGCAGCTGCTGGATACCCGCGCAGAGACGACGGTGGAGGCGCAGATCATCAATGGCGCGCCGCTCAGCTACAACTGGCAGCACAGTGCCACCGCGGAGGGCGTTGATTCACGTGAAAGGCTGCGGCAGCCTGCGGACGCGGTGATCGTGACCGAAGCCATACCCCTGGCCAATCATTTGAAGTGGAGTGATACCAAAGGCGCCGTGACGCGGTTTTATGAACTGGCGCACGCGGCGAACCCGGATGTGGACTTCTACCTGCAGGAAACCTGGCACAGCCTGAACAGCGGCACCGGCGCCGAGGTGCCCTTTGACGACGGGGCGGATGTGCCGTGGCGGGTGCGGCTGGAACAGGATCTGCCGCGCTGGCAGGCGGTGGTGGATGAGGTCAATGCTGCAACCGGCGGCGATGTGAAGCTGCTGCCCGCGGGCCAGGCGATGGCGCGGCTGGACGAGGCGATCAAGGCAGGCACGATGCCGGGGCTTGCCAGCATCCGCGATGTCTTTGCCGATGACATTCACCCCAACGCCACCGGTTTTTACTATTTGGCGCTGCTGCAATACGCGGTGCTGACCGGGGAACGCCCCGCGGGCCTGCCGCACCGGCTCCAGGACCGCTGGGGCAAACCCTATCCCGCGCCGCCGCCAGAGCTGGCAGCACGGCTGCAGGATATTGCCTGGGCCGCGGCCCAAGGGGGCGGTGTGCGCACGGCTGCCCTGCCCGCGGACCCGGCAGCATTGCCGCAGGATCCGGTGTTGCCCGTACTTAATACGGACTTGCTGGAAGACGTGCCGGAACTGACAGGTAAACACGCGCGCCAGCCCGTTGCCATCAACCTGGCGGGCATTGCCGACTGGAGCACCCAGGCGCCTTTCCTGGACCATTTCAAGACCGCACGCCCCTGGATCGGCCATCTGCCCGGGCGCTGGGGCGGCGCGGATCATGGCGACCTGCAGGCCGCAGGCTATCTGGACCCGGACGGTTGGCCCACTGCGATCCCGCCGGAGCTGGGCTCCATCGGCACGGTGATCCTGACCGACCTGCCGGAGGAGGCGGTATCCTTGAAGGGGCGTTATGTGCTGCGGTTTGAGGGCGAGGGCATCATCGAAGTCACAGGCCGCGCGGAAAATGTCCGCTATGGCAAGGACGAGGTCCGGTTTGATTACACGCCCGGCCCTGGCCCGGTTGAGATCCGCATCCAGCGCATGGGCCGGGATGGCGGCTATGTGCGCAATATCACCGTGGTGAAGGAAGAGCATCTGTCTGCCTTTGAAAGCGGCGCCCTGTTCAATCCGCTGTGGCTGGAGCGGCTGGAGGGCTTCGCCGCGCTGCGGTTCATGGACTGGATGGCGACCAACGACTCAACCCAGACCGGCTGGGAGGACCGCCCCCTGCCGCAGGACTACACCTGGGCTCTGAAGGGCGTGCCCGTTGAAGTGATGCTGGCGCTGGCCAGCACGCTGGGTGCCGATCCCTGGTTCAACATGCCCCACATGGCCGGTGACACCTATGTCCGGCAGTTTGCCCGGCTGGTGGAACAGGGCCTGGACGAGGATCTGCGCGCCTATGTCGAATATTCCAACGAGGTCTGGAACTGGCAGTTCCAGCAGGCCGCCTGGGCCGATGCGCAGGCACAGGCGCGCTGGGGCGGGGAGGGCCTGTGGATGCAGTTCTACGGCGGCCGCGCCGCGGAAGTTGCTCAGATCTGGACAGAGGTTTTCGGGGCGGACAGCGGGCGGCTGGTGCGGGTGATCTCCTCGCAGACCGGCTGGCTGGGGCTGGAGGAGCAAGTGCTGACCGCACCGCTGTGGAAGGCAGAGCGGGCGGACCGGATGGCGCCAGCGGCCTATTTCGATGCATATGCGGTAACCGGCTATTTCGGCGGCATCCTGGGGCTTGAGGACCGGGCCGGGCAGGTCCGCGCCTGGATTGACGCCAGCCGGGATCAGGCCCGGGCCGTTGCGGCGGAGCGCGGGTTGAACGGTGCCGCCGCGGAGGGTTTCATCGAGGGCCACCAATATGATGCGGCCTCAGCCCAGGCCGGAGCGGAGCTGCGCGACGGGCTGATCTCGGGCAACAGCGCCGACACGCTGGCGGATCTCCTGGGCCGGGTGCTGCCGTATCACGCAGATGTTGCGCAAAAGCACGGTTTGGAACTAATCATGTATGAGGGCGGCAGCCATGTGGTCGGGATCGGGCCGATGGTGGAGGATGGCGCGCTGACCGGCTTTTTCACCCACTTCAATTACACGCCCGAAATGGGCGCCCTCTACGCCGAGCTGCTGGCGGGCTGGCGTGCGCTTGGGGGCGCGCTGTTCACTGCCTACGCCGATGTGGGCGCGCCCGGCAAATGGGGCAGCTGGGGGGCGTTGCGCACTCTTAGCGACGATAACCCGCGCTGGGACGCGCTGGAGGCGGTGAAATGAGCCCGCGGGTGTCGGTGCTGATCCCGGCCCATAACGAGGCAGGCTATATCGGGGCGTGCCTGGAGGCGGTGTTCGCCTCCAAGCCGCTGCCTGCGGGCATGACGGGCGAAGTGCTGGTGCTGGCCAACGGCTGCACTGACGAGACTGCGGCGCTGGCCCGGGCGTTTGCGCCTCCGCCGGGCTGGACGCTTGCGGTGATGGAGTTGCCGGAAGGTGGCAAGTTGCGCGCATTGACCGCCGGCGATGCGGCGGCGCACGGGGATATCCTGATCTATCTCGACGCCGACGTAGTGGTCTCGCCCGCGCTGATCGCGCAGCTGGCTGAGGCCCTGGCGGACGGCGCGCCGCGCTATGCCAGCGGCCGCCCGCAGGTGGCCCCTGCCCGCAGCGCGGTGACCCGGGCCTATTCGCGGCTGTGGGTGCGGCTGCCGTTCTTCACCCGCGGGGTGCCGGGGTTCGGCGTGTTTGCCATGACCCGCGCCGGGCGGGCGCGCTGGGGCGATTGGCCGGATATCATCGCCGACGACATCTTTGCCCGGCTGAGTTTTGCCCCGGTGGAGCGGGTGCAGGTGGCGGCAGGCTACAGCTGGCCGATGGTGGAAGGGTTCCGAAACCTGGTGCGGGTGCGGCGGCGGCAGAACGCCGGGGTCACGGAAGTGGCCGCCCGGTTTCCGCAGCTGCTGCGCAATGACGACAAGCAGCCGCCGGGTGGCAGGGCGGTTCTGAAATTGCTGACGGCGGATCCGGGCGGGTTTCTAGTCTACGGTTTGGTAGCTTTGGCGGTCAAATCGCCGCTGTTTGCCTCCCAATCCCGCTGGATACGCGGTCGCTGACCGCGTTGGCCAAAACGAGGTCCTCCCGCGCCCGCAGGATGCCCTGGCTGCGCCAGCGCGCCCTTGGCGGCCTTGGGCCAGGCTCAGCGCCAGGGGCGCTGAGCCTGGCCCAACGGGAGCGGCGCATCTGCTGATGCGGCGGCGACGGGCGGGAGTGCCGCGGCTGTTACCCGGCGATGGTTTGGCGGATATGCTCTGCCAGCTTGGCTGCCTCGGTGGCGCTGTCGTGGCGCCCTAGCACCCGGACGCGGCCGGCCTGCCCCATAGCGGCAAGCTTGTCCGGCGGTGTTTGCGCCAGCTCCAGAACCGCCCCGGCGAGCGCAGTTTCATCCCCGGCCGGCACCAGCCAGCCGGTCTGCCCTGGCACCACTAGCTCAGGCGTACCGGCGATATAGGTTGCGATGACCGGGCGTGCAGCCGCCATCGCCTCCATCACCACCATCGGCAAACCCTCGGCAAAGGAGGGCATCACCAGCGCATGGGCACGGGCCAGCTCCGCCCGCACACCCTCCTCCGCCAGCCAGCCGGTCAGGGTGATGTGACCGCCCAGCCCGTGCCTTGCGATCTCCGCTTCCAGATCCGCGCGCATCTCCCCGTCGCCGATCAGCGCCAGATGCAGGTCCGGGATTTCCTTAACCAGCTGTGCCATGGCGCGGACCAGCACCATCTGGCCCTTCTGCTCGACAAACCGTCCGATCGCAGCCAGCCGCAGCGGCCCCTTGGGCAGCGGCGCGGGGCTGGCGAAGCGGTCCGGCTCAATGCCGCAGTGCACAACCTTCAGGCTGTCCCATTTGCCGAAAGCAGCCCAACGACTCAGCTGGCTTCTGCCGAAGCTGCTGACGGCAACGGTGAAACTGGCCCGGTTGATTTTCTCACCCAGCGACAGGGCGTGCGGTGCGTCGAACTCCTCCGGCCCGTGCACGGTGAAGCTGTAGCCGGGGCCGCCCAGCACATGTGCCAGCATCGCAACAGCGGCAGAGTTGGTGCCGAAATGCGCGTGCATGTGCTGCACCCCTTCGGCCGCGCAGCGCTGTTTCACAAAGGCGGCCTCCGCCAGGTAGATCAGGTGCCGCAGGACGCCCTTGTCCGAGGCCCGCGCCAGCTTCAGCGCCAGGCTCAGCGCCTGCCCGAAGCGGGCCGGTGCCGCCGCCTCCCGCGCCAGAGCCGCCAGCAAGCGCCCGGGCCCGGCCTTCAGAACATATTCGGTGCGGTCCGCCTCGGCTTGGTCACCGGGATCGGCAAGCGCCGCGCCGGAGGGGCGCATTGCCAGGCGCAGGATATCCACGCCCTGACGCTCCAGCGCCTGCAGCTCGCGGCGGATGAAGCTGTGCGAGGGCTGCGGATAGGTGTTCAGGACATAGGCGATCTTCAACGCTGAAAAATCCGTGTAAAAAGGCAAGTGTCCGCGGCAGGTTAGCGGCGGTTTACCGGCTTGCCCAGCACCCCGTGGCGCTTGTCGCCCAGGCGTGGAGAATGCGGCACAGGTTGCAGTATTGTCTTGCAATTCCGGGCTGACGGGGCTGTCTGCGCCACCGCAGGCGCGCCGAGATTGACGCCCCTGCCCCGCCTCCCTAGCCTGCGGTGGCGGACGTTTGGGACAGGAACAGCATGCAGCGGGTTGCATCGCATTTTGCAGGCCAGGGGATGGCGGCGCGGGTGCTGCGTTCGGCCTCCTGGCTGGTGATCGGTTATGGCGGCAGCCAGGCCCTGCGGCTGGCGTCCAACCTGATCCTGACCCGTATTCTGTTCCCCGAAGCCTTTGGCCTGATGGCGCTGGTCACCGTTGTGACGGTAGGGCTGTCGCTGTTCTCGGATGTTGGCATCGGGCCGTCGATTGCCCAGAACAAGCGGGGGGACGATCCGGCGTTTCTGAATACTGCCTGGACCATACAGGTGATCCGCGGCTTTGGCCTGTGGGCGCTGACAGCGCTTCTGGCCTGGCCCGCGGCCGCATTTTATGGCGCGCCGGAGCTGCTGGTGTATCTGCCGATTGCAGGCGCCGGGCTGGCGATTGCCGGCTTTAACCCGACGCGGATCGAGACCGCGCACCGGCATCTGCTGGCGGGGCGTGTCACCGTGCTGGACCTCGGCGGCCAGGTGATCGGGCTGGCGGCGATGATTGCGCTGGCGCTGGCGACGGAGTCGGTGATTGCGCTGGTGCTGGGCGGGGTGATCCAGGCCGCGGCCAAGCTGACCCTGTGCCACTACGGTCTGCCGGGGGCGGCCAACCGGTTCCGCTGGGAGAAAGCCGCCGCCCGCGAGCTGATCCATTTCGGCAAGTGGATTTTCCTGTCCACCGCCTTCTGGTTCCTGACCTCTCAAGGGGACCGGGCGATCCTGGGGAAATTCGTGCCGCTTGAGGTGCTGGGGATCTACAACATCGGCTATTTCCTGGCGAGCTTTCCGATGCTGCTGGGCCATGCCGTGAACCAGCGGCTGATGATTCCGGTCTATCGCGACAAGCCTGCGCGGGAGGCACCGGAAAACCTGCGGCGGCAGCGGCAGCTGCGCGGCGGTCTGACGGCTGGGATCCTGGCGATGCTGCTGGGGATGGCCTGGGCCGGGCCGTGGCTGGTGCAGCTGCTGTATGATGACCGCTATGTGCAGGCCGGGCCGATGATTGTTTTGATTGCCCTGGCGCTGGCACCGGCAGTGATCACCATGACTTATGACCAGGCTGCGCTGGCAGCGGGTGACAGCCGCGGGTTCTTTGTGTTTTCAGCCGCGCGGGCCTGCCTGCAGACAGTCATGTTTCTGGGCGGCGTGGTGTGGTTCGGGCTGGCGGGCGGCATTGCGGCGCTGGGGCTGGCGATGCTGGCAGCCTATCCTGTGCTGGTGCGGCTGGCGCGGCGGCACCACGTCTGGGACCCGCTGCATGATGCGGGGTTTGCGCTGCTAACGGTCGCGGCAGGCGGAGCGGCGCTGAGCTGGCACTGGGAAGAGGTCACGGCCATGGCTGCGGCGTTGAGTGCCCCATGATCAAGAGCCAGTATCCGCAATTTTCGAATGAACCGATGAGGGCTGCGCCCGGCCCTGGGTGGGTGCGAGAGCGCCCTCCCCTGGGGAGCGCAGGGTTCAGCCCGGCTATCGGCCGGGCGGAAGTGCCTGATGCCTAGCTCCTGCGCCTGAGCAGGTCCAGCAGGCCGCGGCGCGGCGGGCGGGTGTCCATAACCGGGATGGAGACCACGGGCACCAGACCGGTTTCCCGCTCCATCTGTTCGGCGGTGCGCAGCGCCGGCTGGCGCAGCTCCTGCAGGAAGGCGGCCAGCAGCGCAGCCAGCAGGCTGGCCGCGGCCCCCATGAGCGCCTTGGTCTTGCGGGCGCCGGTCACCGGGTAATCCGGCAGCGGCGCCGGCTCCAGCACCGTCAGACGCTCGGCCTGGCGGCCGGTTTCCAGACGGAAGCCGACCTCCGCCTCATTTCGGCGGGCGGTCATCTGCGCAAGCTCTGCCTGCAATTGCTCCAGCCGCCGGTCATAGGCGCCCAGCCGGCGTTCAACTTCCGGGGTGGTCTGCAAGGACGCCTCGAGCCCGGCCCTGCGGCGGGTCAGCAACTGCTCCTGCGCGTCCAGCGTCGCCAGTTGCTGCTCCGCTTCTTCCTGCATCCGGCGGGCGGTGGCGGGGCGTTCAGTGGCCTGGGCCTGATCTGCGGCGCGGCGGATTTCGATGCGTTCGCGGGCGATCTCCAGGAGGCCCTCGTTCAGGGCCGCGATTTCAGCCCGGCGGAATTCGATGGTGCCCGGCAGAGTCACGTCATTTTCGTTGCGGTAGGCAGCAATTTCATCCTCCAGCGCGGCAAGCTGATCGGCCAGCGCGGCTTCCTTGCCGGCAAAGAAGCTGAGCGTTTCACGCGCCTGGTCGATGCGGGTGGCGACGCTGAGTTCGATGGTGCGGCGGCCGAATTCGCTGGCGACCTGCTGCGCCTGTTCGGCGGTGGGCATCCGGGCGGTGATGGTCAGCACCGAAATGGTGCCGTCATCGGCAAAGCCTTCGCGGGCGGCGGCAACCCCGGTGATCCGAACCGACTTGCGCAGCAGCGCCACTTTCTGCAGCTGGGTCAGCGCCTCCATATCCGCATAGAGGCCGAATTTCTCAATCACTTCCACCACCGTGCCGCGCGCCATCAGGCGCTGCTCAATTAGCTGCATCCGGCGGGCGGAGGAGCCCTCGACCGTGGATTTGGCCAGCTCGCCGGCGATCTGCGGCTGGGTGATCTGCAGAACCTCGGCAGTTTCGTACTCGTGCTGCTGACTGGCGGCAAACCAGAGGGATGCAAGGCAGCCCAGGACAAAGATGCAGGCGATGGTGAACAGCCTGCGCTGCACCATGTCCCAAAAATCGCCAAGCGAGTAAATTGGCCCCATCTGTCTGCTCTCTTGCCCCTGCCTGTTGCTTTGCCGGCTCAGCCCGCCCGGCAGCGGACCGCGCCCGGAGTCTGACCACAGCAACCGGGCAAAACTATGACGCCGGGATGGTCAGTTCAGCGGGCTGTCTGTGCTCCGGGCCCGGTTCAGCACCACGCCCAGAAGCTCTGTATGGCCTGCCAGCATCTTCTCGCAAGCCGCGAGCTGCGCGGCAGTTGTTCTGGTGCCATCGGAGATCAGCAGCACCGCGTCCACTTGCGGCAGGAAAGCGGCGGTGTCGTCATGCTCCAACACCGGCGGCAGGTCGAACAGCGCGGTATCGGCTCCCGAGCGCAGCATCAAGCCGTCCAGAGCCTCGGCGCAGCTGCTGCTGTGAAGCAGTTCCGCGGCATCCTGATCCGCGGTTTGGTTGAGACCAACTGCCAGCTGCGGCAGCGGGCGCAGCAAGTGATCCTCCATCCGGGCGCTGCCGGACAGGAAGGCGCCCAGATCACCCTGCGCCTCCATCCCCAGGGCCCGGGCCATGCCGGGGCGGCGGAAGTTCAGGTCCATCAGAACGGTGCGGCTGTCCGGCACCCGGGCCAGGCTGAGCGCCAGATTGACCGCCGAGAATGTGGTGCCGCAGCCCGCCGCGGGCGCTGTTACCGCCACCCGCTTCCAGCCGCGCGCCTTCAAGGTGTGCAGCAGCCGGGTGCGCAGCAGGTCAAAAGACTTGGCCGCGGGCGAGACGCGGAACCGGCTGACGAGCGGCAGCCGCGCTGCCCGCTGCGCCACCGGGTCAAATGGCACCTGACGGATCCGGTCCCAAGGCTCCGGCAGGCGGGCCGGCAGCTGCGCCTGCGGCGGTGCGCCGGGCGCCGCCATCTGCGGCGCCGCTTCAGTGCCGGTGCCGCCGGCGGCAGGCGGCGTGGCAGCCGCCGTCGCGCGGCGGCGGCGGAACCGCTTGTAGCCATGCTCGCTCATGCCGTCCTCATCGACTTCCAGTCCTGTCAGCGGGCCGTGCGCCGGGGTGGCGCCACACGCCCCTGATATTGCAAAATGCTTCACAATCCTGCCCTCCGCAACGGCTGGCCGATCAACTGCCGGGCCCGTCCGGCGGGCCTGCAGAGGATCAGACAGAGGTTAATATCCCGTCCCCTTCATCACAACGCCGGCAGTGCGCCAGAGCAGCCTAAGGTCACGGCTCAGCGACAGCCCGTCCCGGTACTCGAAATCGGCCAGCACACGGGTGGCAAAGCTGCCTTCGTTACGCACTGAAACCTGCCAGATCCCAGTGATGCCAGGGCGCAGCGCGAAATAGGCGCGCGCATCGCCGTAAAGCGAAAGCTGCTCCGGCATCATCGGGCGCGGACCGACCAGGCTCATGTCGCCCTTGCAGACGTTCCACAGCTGCGGCAGCTCATCCAGAGAGGTCATGCGCAGCAGCCGCCCGACCGAGGTGATACGCGGATCGTTCTTGAGCTTCTGGGTGTCCTGCCATTCCCGGCGCAAGGCGGGATCGCAGTCCAAATAGTGCTGCAGCAAGGCGTCGGCGTCGCGCACCATTGTGCGCAGCTTCAGGATGCGGAACACCCGGCCGCCGCGTCCCAGCCGGGGCTGCGTGTAAAACGGCCGCCCGCCTTCCAGCCACAGCGCCGCCGCACAAAGCGCGATAACCGGCAGCGTCAGCGGCAGGCTGAGAATAACCAGCAGCAGGTCCAGGACCCGCTTGCCCGCCATCCGGTACCCGCTGCCGCCAGCACGGCGCCCGGGCCGGGCAATGTGCCCGCCGGCCGTTGCAACCCCGGTCAAGCCTGCATTCATGTTGGTTGGCTGCAAGCGCAGATGCTGCAGAGCCCGGGGAGGCAGTGCGGCACCCCCGGTATCCTGTTCAAACTGCGCAAAAGACAGCCCCGCCCCTCCGGGAACCATGTCTTTCATCGAAAACCCCCGCTATCCAGCCTGAAACCGGCTGGACCGCCCCCTTTTGACAAGGCGGCCGTGTATAAACTCAAACCGGCCTCCCGCGCGCCATTGGCGGCAGAACACCACTACTGATTTTCAGGTTCCAAAACGGGGCGCGCCCCCACGCGCCCGCGCCGATTTTGTTGTTCGCCTAATCCCCTGGCGACGCTGCATTTCAGCAGTCACCCCTAATTAAACTAAATTTTAGGAAATTCGCGCAAATTGTGGCAAGACGCCGGGAAAGCCCGAAAAAAGCCTCAAATCGGCAGGGTGAGCGGAAACAATTTCCGGGGAAATTCCGGAATTGTTCGCAAACCTTGGAAATCAGGCGCAGAATCGCTGCTGGTGCAGCCTGGTCCGGGCTGGTCAGCCGCCGCGGTACTGCCCCGGGCTTTGCCCCGTCCAGCGCCGGAAAGCCTCGCTGAAGCTGTTCAGTCCGGAATAGCCCAGCAAAAAGGCAATCTCGGACAACGGCAGCCTGCTCTCCCGCAGGTAGCGGATCGCCAAGGCCTTGCGCAATTCCTCAAGAATAGTGAAGTAGCTGGTGCCCGCCCGGCCCAGCTTGCGCGACAGGGTGCGCGGGCTCATGCCAAGATCCGCGGCCACATTTGCCAGCGACGCCGATCCGGCGGAAAGGCGGGCGGCAACCGCTTCTTCGACCTGCGCCGTCAGGTCCGTGCTTTTACGTCCCAGGCCCCGCCCGTGCAGCAGCTGGTCGCCGTAGGCGCGCAGCACCCGCAGCAGCAGGCGGTCAGCGCTGGCCAGCGGCAGATCCAGGTCTTCCGGCTTGAACACAATGCGGCTGGCCGCGGCACCGAACTGCACCGGGCAGCCGAAAGCGGCAGACATCTCTTCGGCTCCGCGGCGGCGCTGATGGGTAAAAGCCGCCTCCTGCGGCTCGATCCGCGTCCCGGCCGCCTCGCGCAGGGCCGTCAGGAACAGCGCCGCCAGGAACTCGATATACTGATGCGCCTGCTGGCCGGAGGCCGCTTTGCAGGACCAGGCGAACTCCCCGTGCGAGGCGAGCCGGGATGGGTCCACCTCCCAGGCATCGCTCATTACCCCGGCGTAGCGTGCAATGTTGCGCAGGAAGCAGCCGGCGGTCGGCGAGGTGCGGGCGATATAGCCCAAGAGGCCAGCCATACGCAGATCGCTGGTGCAGCCGAGGCGGAAGCCGAACAGCGGATCGCCGGTCAGCTCCGCGGCCCGGCTGAAGAAACCGGCGATCGCAGCGAAGGGGGCGGCAGGTTCTTCCTGGTTCAGCAAGGCCGGGCCGAAACCGGTGCCCGCAAAAACTGCCGCAGGCGAGACCCCCTGGGCCAGCAAGTGACGCGCGGCGAGCTGGGCGAATATGGCATTGTGCGGAGCCGGTGCGGCGGGCATGTCTGCGGTCTCTCCTGTTGCTGTCTCGGCCGGTTTCACTGTTTACGGCGCAAGCCGCGTTCCGGATGAGCCGGGTCAGTCGTAAGCTGCCGTCCGAAGCGGCGGCCGGCCAGGGGGCAGGCAGTGCCCGGCCCCGGCTATTGCATCGTACTGGAAACCGCGCTCCAGGCGCAGTGCCGGGTGGCATGTCTTCTGCACAAATGCCCGGCGTTCTAGCTTATGACGGGCATACCGGCGGACAGGGTCCTATTCTAACGGGTATCCGGGCCTATACTGCTGCGTGCCGCGCCCTTGCCGGAAACGGGAATCACCGCCATAAGCGCAGGCGACGCCATGGCAGAGAAATGAGGATATCATGAACCCTCCCCAAAGCGCGGCCGGCTGGCTGGCTGCCAATCTGGACGGGCTGACGCTCACCGCCTGGACTGTGACGGACGGCGCCCCGGCCCCTGCGCAGGTGCTGCAGCTGCCGAACGGGAGCCCTGCCGCGCTGGCCGCGAAACTGCGCCAGGCCATGGGCGGCGGCACCTTTCCAGTGGTGCTGGGCGGCAGTGGATTGGTGCCTCCGCGTCCGGTCCCGGCTGTGCCGGCGGAACTGCCGCTGAGCGGCATCCGTCTGGAAGCGCTGGAGGTTCACGCGCTGCCCGGCTTCAGCCAGGCGGCGCCCTGCGGCGTGATGCAAGGCGCACTGGCCAAGCTCAGCGGCTTCCTGCAGCTGAACCCGGATTGGGACGGCGTGGTGTGCCTGCCCGGAGCGGTGACCCACTGGGTGCAGGTGAGCGCCCGCGAGGCGGTCAGTTTCCAGAGCGCCCTGACCGGGCAGCTGGCGCAAGCAGCGGCACAGGCAACGGGACTGGCGGCGGCAGGCGATTGGGACAAGGCCGCGCTGGCGGACGCGGCAGCGGACGGAATAGCCAAGCCGGAATTGCTGGCGGCCCGGCTGGCCTCGGTGCAGGCTGCGTCGGTTCTGGGGCAGATGCCTGCCGCCTCTGCGCACGCCAGGATATGGGGTCTGCTGCTTGGTGCCGAACTGGCCGCGGCGCGGCCGTATTGGCTGGGCCAGAACCTGGCATTGATCGCAGAACCGCCGCTGCAGGCGCTCTATGCGGCGGCGCTGGAGGCGCAGGCGCTGCCAGTCAGCCTCGCCGATCCCGCCCGAATGGCGCTGGAAGGGCTGACCCGCGCCTGGAATGGACGCTGAGCGGACGCGGCTGCTTCCCGGCTGGGCCGAATGCTTGCGAAGGTGCCGTGTTAGGAACCCGCCCACCGCCTGCGTCCGAGAAAACAAAGCGCTCCCGCGCCTGCAGGTGACCCGGCTGCGCCGCGCGGAGCGCGGCGCTACGCCCAACGGGCACAGGCCGTCCGCCAGGACGGCCGAAGCCGGGCGGGAGCCCTTCGCCGCCCATTGCCCATTTGCGGACCGGCACTGAGCCTTTTCCGGGACTTAGCCGGGCTTCGAACATAGCGGAGCGGGTCTTTGCATCAGGCCTTTGCGGTGAAACGGCTGCCTTTGCCGGGGGGCGTTTCCGGCGGGCCGGCAAAACATTGGGCGATGCGCATCCATTTCTGCGCCGTGGCGCCCGCCACCTGCAGGCTGGTATCGGCGGCATTGCGGACCTGCGTGACCACCTGCGCGAACTCCACTGCGCTGCCCTTCACGAAATTCCCGCCTTGCGGCTCGTTCCACTCCCAAACGGCGTCCGACGGTCCCGTCAATTGCACAAACGGCGCGGGCTCCGGCACGTCCAGTCCGCGGTTGGCGAAGCTCCAGCCGTAGGTGGCCACCCCCAGATGCGCGATATTGCGGATGCGGTCCTGTTCCTGCCGCTGCAGACCCAGCAGGTCAAAGACTTCCTGGCCATGCGCCCAGGTCTCCATCTGCCGGGCAGTGATGGCGCTCAGCGCGCTCATGTCCGGCCCGATCCATTTGAGACGCCCCTTGGGGTCCGCGGCGGCATAGGCATCGGCGCAGCGCTCTGCCCCTTGCCGCCATGCCTGAAACAGCGCGCGGCCCGACAGGCCATTCAGCCAGGGGAACTGGCACTCGAGGATAGACTTGCCCGCCTGCATGTCCTGCAGCACCGGTGCGATGAAGGCGGCGAATGCCTCCTCCCCTTGCAAAGACGCCTCCGCCGCCGCGTTGAACAGGTGCAAGTGTCCCAGCACGTGGTCGATGGTCCAGTCCTTGAACTGGGTTGTCCGGTGGAATTCCGCCTCCGGCAGATCCTCCAGAATGGCTGCCAAGGCGCGGCTTTCGGCGCGGAAATCTTCGGCCTGCTGCATAATCCATCCCCCCATGTGCGGCAGGCAGAAGGATAGCCGCCCGGACCTCATCGCTGAAACCTGGACGGCACGTCACAGAAGGGAGAAACCGTCAGCCCCCGGACATCGCCTTGAAGGCGCGGCCTGCGGCTTCGAAGTTGCGGCTGAGCGGGGATGTGAGCCGGGACTGGGCCGCGTAGTATGCCCCGGTGCGGCAAAGCTGCGCGGCGAATTCCGGGTGCACCCCGGCGTCGTCATACTTGCGCACCCGCTCCTGGCTGAGCCAGCCGCGGCTTTTGACCTCTTTCTGGATCAGCTCCAGGCGCTGAACGCAGTGCAGCGCGGTGTAGGCCGAGAGATACTCCAGGTATTCGCCAATTTCATGGCCGCAGGCCGGATCGAAGGTTTCGATCATCACGTCGGCCATCTTGTCCGGCGCAATCGGCCAGGTCTCGTCGCCGATGAGCCAGGCAAAATCCTCCGCACCGTGGCGCAGACCTGCATATTCAAAGTCGAACCAGCGGACATACCCGTCTGCGCCGATCGCCGCGTTGCCCGCGCGGCAGTCCCATTTCAGGAACTGAACCCCCGGCTGCTCCATGTACTGGGCCACCGCCGGGTAGTCAAAATCATCCGGGATGCCCATGGAGTAAGCCTCCAGCGCCTCTACCGAGCTGATGAAATTGCGGACCCAGCTGCGGTTGGCGCCGAGATGCGGCAGCACCGTGTGCAGCTCAGTCTTGCGGGCTGCTGCCTGGATGCGGAAGATCGCGGCGCAGGCCTCGGCCGCGAGGTCGAGCTGGTCGGCCTCCCCGTGCAGAATGATCTCTTCACTCAGCCGTGTCTCGCCAGTGTCGGACTGGAACAGCACGTCCTTGTGCACCCCCAGCACCCGCGGAATGTCGTCGCAATGGGGCGCCAGCTGCTCCAGCACGTAGGCTTCCAGATGGGTGCGGCGGAAATTGGCACGCAGGGTGGCAATCGCCGTGCGGTCTTTGAAATGCAGCCGCAGCGAGGAGCGCGACTTGCCGCCCGGGGCGGTGATCTCCACAGGCTCCTCGCCGAGCACCTCCCGGGCCGCCGCCGCGATATACGCAGTGCGGTCGTCGAATTTTCCGTCAGCCATAGCCTGCCCCCTTCCCGGAACGCTGCCCGGACTCCGGTCAGCTTACCCCTCTCCGGTTAACGACCTAGCGGGTAAAGGCGGCAATATTCAGGACAGATTTGGGCAATCACCGCAGGCCGCAGGCCGATTCGCACGAGCCGGACGCGAGTGGCGCGGCGCATTGGAGAGGGATTGCCTCACAATCACAGGGCGCGCAGGGAGATTGTTTCCGGAATCTCTCCGGCAATAGCGTAATTTGTCTAAAATGTGCCGAAAATTTGGCCCTTCTGATCGGCTTTCCTACCGTTGTCTAATGCGCGATTGCGTCCTGTTTCCAGGTCAATCCGCAGTTGTGATTCAAGGTTTGCCTGGGGGGGTAGAAATATGGGCCGGGGACATTATTCGTGGGGCTGGGGCGGCAAGCAGGCTTGCGGTGGCAACAGCTATTATAACGGCGGCGTGCAAGGCGGGCATTTCGGCCGCTGGTACGACAGCCACCTGTCAGACCGCTATGGCTGGAACGGCAAGGGCTACAAGGCCTGGCGTGAAGGCGGGGAGGATGAGGAAGACGGCTCAGGCGGCACCAAGGGATCCGGGGGCACAAAAGGATCCGGCGGCACCAATGGATCCGGCGGCACCAAAGGCTCCGGCGGCACCAAAGGATCCGGCGGCACCAAGGGATCCGGCGGAACCAAAGGGTCCGGCGGCACCAAAGGATCCGGCGGCACAAAAGGATCCGGCGGTAGCAAAGGGTGCGGCGGCAAAGACCATCACGGCACAAAGCACTGGTGGTACCGCGAGGAAGATGACTGGAAAGGCTCAGGCGGAACCGGCGGACCGGGCGGCTCGGGAGGAACGAGGGGATCCGGCGGAACGCATGGCTGCGGCTCGGGCACCAAGGGTTCCGGCGGCACCAGCGGCTCCGGCAGCGGCGGGACCAAGGGATCCGGCGGGACCAAAGGAAGCGGAGGCACCAAAGGCTCCGGCGGATCGGGCGGGACCAAGGGCACCGGCAGCACTGGCGGCGATGACAGCGGTAAGACCTCGGTGTTTTTCGAAGTCGGCGGCAATGGCGATCCAAGTGTCACCATCGAGGTGCTGCAGACGCCGGAAAACCAGCTGTTCATCAAGATGGAGCCAACGTCGTGGGACGGTGAAGTGGCCGATACCGACGGGCTGTTCTTCAACATGGCGGATGATGCCAGCGTTGGCGGGCTGAACTTCTTCCCGGACGAGAATGCGCTGCCAGTCACCGGCCATGAAGCCAGCGCCAATTCCGTCAATGCGCTGGACACCGGCACCACCGTGCCCGGCAGCTTCGACGCGATGGTGCAATTCGGCCAGGTCCCGGACAGCACCGACGGCACGGTCACCAATGCCAATTTCACCCTGTGGTCCGACGCCGGGCTGACATTGGAAGACATCGACCTCAGCAGCATGTCGCTGGTGGTCAGCAATCCGGACGGCTCGCAACAGGTGCTGGAGGGTGGTTACGACCCGGCGACCGCAGCCAGCAGCGGCAGCGCTTATGCCAACGGCGGGGTCACCGGCGAGGGCCTGAGCAACTGGTATGACGCCAACCTGGCGGGCCAGTTCCAGGACGGCGGCAGCGAGCCCGGCGCCGAGGACTTCATGGCGCTGATGAACCTGCCGGTGGGCGGCACAATGCCCAGTGGCGGCACTGAGGGCGGCACAGGCGATATGTACGACATGGGCTAAGCCTGCCTGCCGGATTAACCGGACCGGAGGGCGCCGCAGGGCGCCCTCTTGCGTCTCCATGCCTGCTCAGGGCAGCGGGTCTGTCTTGAACAGGCGGATCTTCAAGCCGCCGTGGGCAACCGGCGCGCCGAACGGCAGGAAGGGCAGATTGGTGGCCTTGGCCAGGCCGGTTTCCGAGGTGACGATACCAACCCGCCAGCCGGAGAAGCGCTCCTTCAGCACCTGCCCCAGGGCACCGTAGAGGGCAAACAGCAGTTTCTTGTTGCCGATCCGCGCGCCGTAGGGCGGGTTGACGATGACCAGGCCGGGCGGGCCGTCCGGACGCTGCAGATCGCTGACCGCGGCCTGAGAGAAACGGGTGCAGTCCGCCACGCCGGCGCGCTCGGCATTGGCAGCGGACATCTCCACAGCGCCTGCGTTGCGGTCGGAGCCGTGGAACAGCAGATCCGTTTCGCGTGTTTCGCCCTGCTGCTTGAGGTCTGCCCAGGCGTCCGCGTCAAAAGTCGCCAGCTGTTCAAAGGCAAAGCTGCGGCTGCGGCCGGGCAGCAGGCCCTTGGTGATTTCAGCAGCCTCGATCACAAACGTGCCGGAGCCGCACATCGGATCCACCACCGGCTCTGTCCCGTCAAAGCTGCATTCGCGCAGGAACAGGGCGGCGAGGTTTTCGCGCATCGGTGCCTTGCCGACGGCGGATTTATGGCCGCGTTTGTGCAGCCCCTCGCCCGAGGTGTCGACGCTGAAGACGCAGAGATTGTCCTCAATGCGCAGCTTTACCGTCAGCCCGGCGTCTTTGGTGACGGGGGCGCCAAGTGTCTCGGCAATGGCTTTCTCCACCCGCTGCGCGGCGGCGCCTGCGTGGTAGATTTTCGATTTCTTGTTGGTGGCGACCTCCACCTTCACCGGCACCTCCGGGCGCAGCACATCGCCCCAGGGGAACTTGCGCGACCGCTTGTCGAGCTGAGCCAGGTGAAAGGCGCGGAATTCGCCGATCCGCGCCAGAACCCGCGCGGCGCCGCGCACAGAAAGGTTGGCACGCCACACCTCACGCCAATCCCCCTGCACCGTGACCCCGCCCGGCACCGACTTGGGGGCGGCAAATCCCAGCTCCTTGGCTTCAGCCAGCAGCGCTTGCTCCAGTCCCGGCGGTGCGGTCAGGAAGATCTCGAATGTGCTTTCTTGCGTCATGCCGCCTCTGTAGCGGGAATGCCCTGGCACGGCGACTGCTTTTTCACTGTTGAGAAGGCGAAAAGAAGCGTTGCGTCACAACTGGAGATGCTGCGCCGCGGCATGGCCTGCACGTGCAAATGCCGCCCGTTGATGATGAATTTTTTTATGCAAAAACAATACAATAACACTTACTAAAAAATTAGTTTGACAACATAATCCAACCTATGAAAGCTCTATGGCAGTCAGATGCAGCCAATGCATAGCTGGCTTTAAGCGACTTTCAGGGAGGAAAAAGATGCGGAAGTATCTTTTGTCCGCAGCCGCCGTTTGCGCGATGGTTGCGGGATCGATTGGCTATGCCGACGAAATGGCGGCCAAGAAATGGATTGATGAGGAATTTCAGCCTTCGGTGCTGACCAAGGATGAGCAGCTTTCGGAGCTGCAGTGGTTCATCCAGGCAGCAGAGCCGTTCAAGGGCATGGAGATCAACGTGCTGTCGGAAGGCATCCCGACGCACTCCTACGAGTCCGAGGTGCTGACCAAGGCCTTTGAGGAAATCACCGGCATCAAGGTGAACCACCAGATCCTGGGTGAAGGCGAGGTCGTTCAGGCCGTGCAGACCCAGATGCAGACCAAGCGGAACCTCTATGACGCCTACGTCAATGACTCCGACCTGATCGGCACCCACTCGCGCCTGCAGCTGGCCTACAACCTGACCGACATGATGGCAGGCGAGTTCAAGGACGTGACCAACCCCGGCCTCGATCTGGATGACTTCATGGGCACCCAGTTCACCACCGGCCCGGACGGCGACCTGTACCAGCTGCCCGACCAGCAGTTCGCGAACCTCTACTGGTTCCGCAAGGACTGGTTCGACCGCGAAGACCTGCAGGCCGCGTTCAAGGAAAAGTACGGCTACGACCTGGGCGTTCCGGTCAACTGGTCCGCGTATGAGGACATCGCCGAATTCTTCAGCGAGCACGTCAAGGAAATCGACGGCACCGCGATCTATGGCCACATGGATTACGGCAAGCGCGCGCCGGACCTTGGCTGGCGGATGACCGACGCCTGGCTGTCGATGGCCGGTGCCGGTTCGAAGGGTGAGCCGAACGGCGTGCCGATCGACGAATGGGGCATCCGCATGGAAGAAGGCTCCTGCAACCCGGCCGGTGCCAGCGTGACCCGCGGCGGCGCGGCTAACGGCCCAGCGGCGGTATATGCGATCCGCAAGTGGGACGAATGGCTGCGCAAGTATGCCCCTCCGGGCGCCGCATCCTATGACTTCTACCAGTCGCTGCCTGCACTGGCGCAGGGCAACGTGGCGCAGCAGATCTTCTGGTACACCGCCTTCACCGCCGACATGGTGAAGCCGCAGTCCGAAGGCAACAACACCGTCGACGCCGAGGGCAACCCGCTGTGGCGGATGGCGCCCAGCCCGCACGGCCCCTACTGGGAAGAAGGCCAAAAGGTCGGCTATCAGGACGTGGGTTCCTGGACCTTCCTCAAGTCCACCCCGCTGGACCGTGCCCAGGCTGCCTGGCTCTATGCCCAGTTCGTGGTCTCTAAGACCGTGGACGTGAAGAAGTCGCACGTTGGCCTGACCTTCATCCGCGACTCTTCCGTGAACCACGAAAGCTTCACCGAGCGCGCACCCAAGCTGGGCGGCCTGGTAGAGTTCTACCGCTCGCCTGACCGTGTGGCATGGTCGCCGACCGGCATCAACGTTCCGGATTACCCGAAGCTGGCCCAGATCTGGTGGCAGCAGATCGGTGACGTGAACTCCGGCGCCTTCACGCCGCAGGAAGCGATGGACCGTCTGGCCGAGGAAATGGACATCACCATGGGCCGGATGCAGCGCGCAGACGAGCAGGCGAATGTCTATGGCGGCTGCGGCCCGCGCCTGAACGAAGAGAAAGACGCGGAGTGGTGGTACGCCAATGGCGGCGCCAAGCCGCCGCTGGAGAACGAGAAGCCGCAGGGCCAGACCGTCAACTATGACGAGCTGGTGGCCCGCTGGGCAACCAACTAAGGCCTCCTCCCGGTCCGGCCAGCGTTCCCCATCATCTGGCCGGGCTATTCAGGCCCCGGAGACCCTTTCCCGTCATCCGGGGCCTTCTTCCCCAAAAGACAGCGCGCCCCTGCCCCGCGCGCTAACAGGCCGCCTGCCGGAAAGTCAAAGCAAGATGGCACTCGAACTCAAGGGTGTGACCAAGCGCGTCGGCGCTATTCAGCACATCAAGGAAACCTCCCTGCTGCTGGAGCCCGGTCACTTCAACGTCCTCCTCGGCGCCACCGGCTCCGGAAAGACCTCACTTATCAAACTGATGGCGGGCCTCGACCCGATGGCCAGCGGCCAGGTGCTAATGGATGGCGAGGATGTCAGCCGTCTCAGCACCCAGAAGCGCAACATCAGCTTGGTGCATCAGTTCTTCATCAATTACCCGCATATGACGGTGTTCGAAAACATCGCCTCGCCGCTGAAGGTGGCTGGCATGGCAAAGTCGGAAATCGACGCCCGTGTCGAGGAAGCCGCCGCGATCCTGCAGCTGAAACCGATGCTGCACCGCCGCCCGCATGAGCTGTCCGGCGGCCAGCAGCAGCGCTGCGCCTTGGCCCGTGCGATTGCCAAGGAAAGCCGCGCGGTGTTCCTGGACGAACCGCTCGCCAACCTCGACTACAAGCTGCGCGAGGAACTGCGCGACCAGCTGCCAGAACTGTTTGCAGGCCGCGGCGCAGTGGTGGTCTATGCGACCTCCGAACCGGAAGAGGCGCTGCTGTTGGGCGGCAAGACCGCGCTGATGCGCGACGGCCGGGTGACCCAGTTCGGCCCCACCGCCGAGATCTACCGCAACCCCGGCAATGTCGATGCAGCACGAGTGTTCTCAGACCCGCCGATCAACACAGCCGAGATCACCAAGCAGGGCAGCACGGCCCTGCTGGGCGCAGGCGTCACCTGGGAGCTGAGCGGTGCCGCCGCCGGGCTGGCCGATGGCACCTACACCATCGCCATCCGCCCGCACCACGTGCTGCCTGTGGCGAAAAACGGCGCCCATGTGCAGCTGTCAGGCCAGGTGCAGGTGACCGAACTGTCCGGCTCCGAAAGCTCTGCCCATTTCGAGATGGGCTCCGGCAGCTGGGTTTCGCTGGCCCACGGCGTCCACCCCTATCAGGTGGGTGAGCTGCACGACTTCTACATGGACCCCGCGCAGGCATATTTCTTTGCCCCCGACGGCAGCCGCGCGGCGTGAGGCATCAATGGCTAAAATAACTCTCTCAAAACTGCGCCACAGCTACCTTTCGACGCCGAAATCCGACTCGGATTACGCGCTGAAGGAAATCGACCTCGACTGGACCGACGGCGGCGCCTATGCGCTGCTCGGCCCCTCGGGCTGCGGCAAATCCACCCTTTTGAACATCATCTCGGGCCTGCTGGTCCCTTCCGAGGGCCAGATCCTGTTCGACGGCAAGGACGTGACCGCCCTGCCCCCGGATCAGCGCAACATCGCGCAGGTGTTCCAGTTCCCGGTGATCTACGACACCATGACGGTGTACGACAACCTGGCCTTCCCGCTCAGGAACCGCGGCCGGGACGAGTCCACTGTGCACCAGCGGGTGATGGCGATTGCCGAAATGCTCGAAGTCACCGGGATGCTGGATCAGAAGGCGGCAGGATTGTCACCTGACAATAAACAGAAGATCTCCATGGGCCGCGGGCTGGTGCGCGAGGACGTGAATGTGGTGATGTTCGACGAACCGCTCACCGTGATCGACCCGCACCTGAAGTGGAAGCTGCGCTCCAAGCTGAAGGAGCTGCACCAGCGGGTGAAGGCGACGATGATCTACGTCACCCACGACCAGACAGAAGCGCTGACCTTTGCCGATCAGGTGGTGGTGATGCAGCTGGGCGAGGTGGTGCAGATCGGCACGCCGGTGGAGCTGTTCGAGCGCCCCGCGCATACCTTTGTCGGTCATTTCATCGGTTCACCGGGGATGAACATCCTGCCCTGCAGCGTGCAGCACGGCGCCGCCGTGTTTGCCGGGCAGCAGATTGCGCTGGAAGGCCCCATTCAGGGTGCCGCAAACGGCCAGACCGAAATCGGCATCCGCCCTGAGTTTGTCTCGCTGTCGGACACCGGCCTGCCCGCGACCGTCACCAAGGTCTCTGACATCGGCCGCCACACGGTGGTGGAATGCGAGGCCGGCGGCCAGCGTATCAACGCCATCACCGATGGCGCCGCCCCGCAAAAAGGCAGCGCCGTGCACCTCGCCTTCCGCCAGGACATGACCCGGCTTTACGTGGATGGCTGGCTTGCCACCTCCCCCGCTGCAAACGAACAAGGAGCGGCCTGATGAAAACCGAAAACCAGAAAGCCTGGTTCTTTGTGCTGCCGGTGCTGGCGCTGGTCGCCTTCAACGCGCTGATCCCGATGATGACGGTGGTCAACTATTCGGTGCAGGAGACCTTTGGCGACAACGTGTTCTTCTGGCAAGGCCTGGACTGGTTCCAGCAGATCCTTCGCTCGGACCGCTTCCACGCCGCGCTTGGCCGCCAGTTCATGTTCACCTTCCTGATCCTGATCATCGAGGTGCCGCTGGGCATCGCCATTGCGCTGTCGATGCCGCGCAAGGGCTTCTGGGTGCCTGTCTGCCTGGTGCTGATGGCGCTGCCGATGCTGATCCCGTGGAACGTGGTCGGCGCGATGTGGAACATCTTCACCCTGCCCGACATAGGCCTGCTGGGGTATTTCCTGAACCACGTGCTGGGCATCAATTATGACATGACGCAGGATCCGGTTGCGGCCTGGGTGACCATCGTCACCATGGACGTCTGGCACTGGACCTCTCTGGTGGTGCTTCTGTCCTATGCCGGCCTCGTGTCGATCCCCGACGCCTATTACCAGGCGGCCAAGATCGACGGCGCCACCAACTGGGCGGTGTTCCGGTTCATCCAGCTGCCGAAGATGAAAACGGTGCTGACCATCGCCATCCTGCTGCGCTTCATGGACAGCTTCAACATCTACACCGAGCCGTTTGTTCTGACCGGCGGCGGCCCCGGCAACTCCACCACGCTGCTGTCGATCGACCTGGTGAAAATTGCGCTCGGCCAGTTCGACCTCGGCCCTGCAGCTGCCATGTCGCTCATCTATTTCGCAATCACTCTGTTGGTCAGTTGGCTGTTCTACACGCTGATGACCAAAGACGACCTGAACTGAGGGAGGGAGACAGATGCAGAAACGCACCATCGTTCCCATCGTCTATATCCTGTTTCTCATGCTGCCGATCTATTGGCTGGTGGCGATGAGCTTCAAGACAACCAATGAAATCCTGTCGGGCTTCTCGCTGTTCCCGCAGACCTTCACGCTGGAGAATTACGCAACCATCTTCACCGATCCCAGCTGGTACTGGGGCTATATCAACTCGATCCTCTACGTGACGATCAACACGGTGATCTCGGTCGCGGTGGCGCTGCCGGCAGCCTATGCATTCAGCCGCTACCGGTTCCTGGGCGACAAGCAGCTGTTCTTCTGGCTGCTGACCAACCGGATGGCGCCTGCCGCCGTCTTTGCCCTGCCGTTCTTCCAGCTTTACTCCGCCGTTGAACTCTTCGACACCCACCTGGCCGTCGCTCTTGCGCACTGCCTTTTCAACATCCCGCTGGCGGTCTGGATCCTGGAGGGCTTCATGGGCGGCGTGCCCAAGGAGCTGGATGAAACCGCATTTGTTGACGGCTATTCCTTCCCGCGCTTCTTTGCGACGATCTTTGTGCCGTCGATCAAGGCGGGCGTGGGTGTGGCAGCGTTCTTCTGCTTCATGTTCTCCTGGGTGGAGTTGCTGCTGGCGAAAACCCTGACCGCCGTCGCCGCCAAGCCGATTGCCGCCACCATGACCAAGACCGCGTCGTCCGCGGGTTATGAACTGGGGCTCTTGGCGGCTGCGGGAACTTTGACAATCATTCCGGGCGCCATCGTGATCTGGTTTGTCCGCAACTACATCGCGAAGGGTTTCGCGATGGGGAGGGTGTAATGCTTTCATGGATGGCCTGGACCTGGCCCACTGCCCTGCTGTTCATCGGCATCTTCACCGCCATCGGCGTGCTGATCATCGCTGAGATCCGCCACCCCGGCGGCGCGGCCCGTAAGGGCGTGCTGGGCCTCACCACCACCCGCGGCGACCGGCTGTTCATCAGCCTTCTGGGCACCTCCTACATCTTCCTGGCCTGGCTGGGGCTGGTGGGAATGCCGCTGTGGTGGCCGCTGGGGCTGTCGATCGCCTGGGGCATCTTCTGCTTCTGGAAGGTCTGACTTTGCCCCCCGCGGTTCAAGGAGGCCGCAGGCCCCGCGAAAGCGGCTTGTCCTTGACGCGCAATTCTTAAACACACTGGAGACGGGCCTTGAAGGCAGACCTGCCCTTCAAGGCCTTCTCAGCCAAAACCGTCAGCGTGTGCACCAGGCACCTTCTCCGAGGCCGGCACGTCGCCTTGCCCCCAGCTGAATAAGAGCGCGCGGCAGCGCACAATTTGACAACAACAGCCCCGCCGCCGTGCGTCTTCTAAAAAAATAGTTTTCACGGGAGCCCCCTTCCCCTAGCATGACTGGAACGATCAAATGAGCCGGACAGCCGAGGCGATGCGCAAGAAACACGACACTTCCCTGCTGACAGAAGTCGAGCTGGAATTCATGACTGTCGTCTGGGACCTGGGCGGCGGCACCGTGCGCGATATCCTGGCCGAGCTGAACAAGGTGCAGGAACGCGCCTATACCTCGGTGGCCACGGTTCTCAAGATTATGGAACAGAAGGGCTTTCTCACCAGCGAGCGCAAGGACCGCTCATTGGTTTACCGCCCCGCCGTTCCCAAGGCAGAGTATCAGAAAACATCTCTGAAAAACCTTTCGAGCAAGCTTTTCAACGGCGCGCCCGCCGCATTGGTGGCGCGGCTGGTCGATGATGAGGATGTGACCGACGAGATGCTCGAGGAGATGCGGGCGCTCTTGGAGGAAAGGCTGGGGGACAATGCCAACTGAGGTTCTGCTGAACGCCTATATCGACCTGAATATTCTGCTGCTGGCCGGCACTGTGCTGTGGTTCGCCGCCCGCAAGGCGCTGGCGCGCAGCCCGCTGGGACGCGCCTACCGGCCGCAGCTGCGGCTGCTCAATGGGATGACGGTGCTGCTGGCGGCTTCGCCGGTGCTGATCCTCGCCTTCACCCATTATGTCACCGCCCATCCGCCGAACTTCTCCGATATGCTGGTCTCGCAATACCTGCAGGGCAATGTCAGCATGAGCGCCGGCACGTTCGAGGCCACCCTGGGCCTGCGCGAGGATGCGGTGCGCGGGCTCACCAGCCTGCAGCCGCTGTGGGCACAGGCCGTTGCCGCGGCATTTGCCGCCGGGGCGCTGATCTGCCTGGCGCATGTGGCGGTGTCCGTCTTCCGCCTGCGCCAGAACCTAAGCGGCGCCTTCACCTGGAAACGCATCGGCCGGGTGCAGCTGATGGTTTCAGATGACATCCGCGTGGCCTATTCCACCCGCGGGCCGTTTTGCCGCTATGTGGTTCTGCCCTCGCCGCTGCTGAACGACCCGAGCGACCTGCGACTGACCATTGCGCATGAACTGCAGCACTTCCGCCAGCGCGACATCGAATGCGAGTTCCTGCTGGAGATGCTGCGCCCGCTGCTGTTCTGGAACCCTGCCTTTTACATGTGGCGGCGCGAGGTGCGGCTGCTGCGCGAGTTCGCCTGCGACCAGGCGCTGATGGCGCGGCCCCGGTTTGACGTGCGCGCCTATTGTGAATGCCTGATCCGCGCCTGCGCCCATGCCGCCCGCGGCCCGGCTCTGTTTACCCGCCGCAGCCCGGCAGTGGCGCTGGTCGACCGCCGCGAAACCCGCCGGGGCGCATCGCTGCAGCGGCGCATCATTGCGGTGACCGCCGTTCAGCCGCAGCAGCCGAACTCCCTGGGCTGGGGGCTGGTTTCCCTGGCCATGGCCGGGGCGGTTCTGGCAACAGCGATGCTGCTGCAGCGGCCCAGCGACTGGAGCCATGACCGCATTATGCTGTCGACCATCGTCAATCTGGAACGGATGGCAAACCGCAACACTGCACCGGATCTTGCCGTCAGCGCCTTGAATGGCGGCTTTGCGGTTCCCGCCCAGTAAGCCCGGAACACCCGTCCACTGCCCGTTCTGCAAGCTGCCGTGCCTGTCGCGGCGGGCGGAATGCGCGCTTGCAACCCGGCTGTCCCCGGCAGGAACCATGGTAACCGCTTTCCTCTTTCAAGATGCCGACCAGTGCAGGCGCTAGCACTGGCAGAATTTTGCAGTACCGGCAGCCGGGCTTGAGCGGAGAAAGGACCAGCCCGTTTCCAGGGCGGCAAAGCGCCGAAGCCAAGGCGCTGTTACGGCGGTGCAGCGCCTGAAATTACGCTCTTTGACCAAGGGGATAGCGTCTGGCGCAGGCACGGCCTAGCTCTATTCCACGGCACGCGGAACACCGTGGCCGCAGGTAGAAAACAAACAAACGAATGGAGTGTCTCACATGAAAAAATTCGCGCTGACCGCCGCCGCTTTTGCTGCTCTGGCTGCTTCGCCGCTGGCTGCGATGGAATCCATCACCGAGGCTGACACGGATGGCAACGGCACCTATTCGCTGGAAGAACTGCAGGCGGCCTATCCGGATCTGACTGCAGAAACCTTTGCCACCATTGACTCCAACGCCGATGGCGAAGCTGATCTCGCCGAGGTGCAGGCAGCGGAAGAAGCCGGCTTGCTGGCAGCAGAAGGCTGATCCCGCGGCAAGGCGGCTTCCCCACCCCCCGAGCCGCCTTGCCACCTGATGTCCCGCCGGTCTTAAACGGTGCCGGGGCCCTGCAATGCGGGGCCCTTTTTCACGCCGCCATGCGGCGGGGTCAGCCGCCGTCCGCCTGCCGCTTCAGCCGCTCGATATGGCGGGAAAAGACATAGGTCAAAGGCACACCCAGCAGCAGTCCCCAGATAACCGACTCATAAGGTGTCAGCACCCGCCAGCCGATCCAGCTGGCAATCAGCGAGGCAAAGAAGATGTTGACGGCCGCCGCGCCCGCCCCGAACGGGTAAAGCGCTGCCAGCAGCCGCCAGGAGGGCTGCGGTGTCATCGGCGGCTCACCAGGTATTGGACGAACCCCAGGCTGATGATCAGCGCGATGGAGCCCACCAGGAACCAGAACTCCGCCGTTTCAGTCTGCGGCTGCGGGATCGGGCGCTCGAAAGTGGCGGCAAAGGCGCTGGAGGGGGCCAGCAGGGCGAAGGAGAGAATGTGTTTCATCTCAGTGCTCCATGGTCAAGGATTGATAGATTTCCGGCAGCGCTCGGGGCAGCCGGTCCGGGTCTGGCAACAGGGTAAAGCCGGCGCGCCCGAAGATGCGGGCAAACCAGTCCTGCCCGTCGGCGTCGATCACCACGCCGTGCACCGACTGGCCCAGAGCGCGTGCCTCGCGCACCGCCATGCGGCTGTCCTCGATGCCATGCACACCTTCGTAGTGATCCAAGTCGTTAGGCTTGCCATCGGTCAACACCAGCAGAAGGCGGCGTTCGGATCCTTCCTCTGCCAGCTGCGCAGAGGCATGGCGGATTGCGGCGCCCAGACGGGTATAGTGGCCAGGCTTGAAGCCACCGATGCGGGCTGTGACCGTCTCTGACATCGGGTCTTCAAACCCTTTTGCGCGGGTCAGAAACACCCGGTCGCGGCGCAGGGAGGAGAACCCCCAGATGCCCAGCCGGTCGCCTGCGGTGGCAATACCGCCGGCGAGGGCCGCCAGAGATTCACGGGCGGTCCCGATCACCGGGCGGTCGCCGACCGTGGCCTCGGTGGAGCGGGAGCAGTCCATCAGAACCGCCACGCTCAGGTCGCGGGCCATCGGGCGGCTGGCCTGCCAGACCCGGTCGCTGCCCTGCTGGCCGCAGGCGAGGTCGACGTGGGATTTCACAACCGCTTCCAGATCCAGCTCGTCACCATCCAGCTGCCGCGGCAGCATCACCCGGCGCGGGTGCAAGGGCGCGAATTGGCGGCGCACGCGGGTGACCAGCTTCGGATCGGGCTGGAAGCTGTCCGCAGGCTTGCCTTCGGCTTCCAGCACGCGAGCGTGGGCGGGCATGTGCTTGCCCAGCTTGTGGTTCCATTCGGGATAGGTGAACTGGCCCGCCAGCCGCTCATGCTCAGCATCCTGCGGCGACAGGTCCAGCGAGATCCGCAGCCGCGAGGCCGCGCGCTTCATGTGCTGCGAGAGGGTGAGGTTGTCCTGATCCTCGGCCGCCTTCTGGGCGTTCTCGTTGTCGTCGTCATCGACCATCCGGTTGATGTTCAGGCTTTCAGCCCAGGACAGGATGGACTCGAACCGGTGGACGATGAAGCTGTCTTTGCGGGTGGTCTGGTCCTGATCCTGCCGCTTGGCCGTCTTGCGTGTTGAGACCGCGAGTCCCGGAGTTTTCATTTCCTCGGCCTCAGGTGCTGCCCCCCGGCCCGCTTGCGGCACTGGCAGACGCAGCCAGAACGGCACCGGCTGATAGGTCCGGTAGCCGCGCGGTTCGGTGCAGGCACAGGGTTCGGCAACGCGGCAGGCGGAGCCGATCTGATCCAGCACCATCCGCTCAATCCGCGCCTCGAACCGCGGCAGGCCGTTGCGCTTGCGGGTCCCCGCAACATGGGCACAGAACGCGCCATAGGCAGAGCGCAGACCCGGACAGGCGGCAAACACCTGATCCGCGGCGCGGGCATTGGCAGTGATTTCCAGCTGGTCGGCCTGATAGCGGTCCTCATTGCGTTCGGGCAATTCGATCATGGCGGCCATTGCGGCCAGCCACAGGTAGGCCTTGCGGTTCAGCTCGGGGCTGGGAAAGGCCGCCATTTCCGGCGGCAGGCGCAGGCGCTCGCCGTCGAAACTGGCCATATGCACCATCTCCCGCGGAGTGCCGATGCGGCGCAGCCGGTCCGGGCGGTGGTCCGACAGCACCGCGGGCGCCACCTGGATTTCCACACCCCCGGCCCCGCCCAGCGCCCGGAACAGCGCCGCCACGCTGGCGCGCATGTCCTCGAACCGGACGGTGTGTTCGGCCCCATCCTCTGCGGCGCCGAGCCGCGTGGCCATGCCGTGCCACAGGTTGCCAACCGTTTCTTCGGGTTCCAGAAGGTCGAGAGCGTGGATCATGGCATCACCCGTAGACGCTGGCGGCAAGGTCGCGCAGCGCCTGCTGCACATCACTCTCATCGCTCAGGGGTTCGATGATGGCGGCCTCGACCGCGCGCTCCACGCCCATGCCCTTGGCGATCAGCGTGGCGGCATAGATCAGGAGACGGGTAGAGACGCCCTCCTCCAGGTCCATGCCGGAGAGCTTGCGGATATGGCCCGCCAACCGCACCAGCGCGGCGGAGCGGTCCTCGTCCAGGCCGCTTTCAGCAGCGACCACCGCGGTTTCGGCAGAGGCTTCCGGGAAGTCGAAGCCGATCGACAGGAAACGCTGCCGGGTCGAGGGCTTCAGCTTTTTCAGGATGTTCTGATAGCCGGGGTTGTAGCTGGCCACCAGCATGAAGGGCTTGGGCGCGGCCAGCTCCTCGCCGGTGCGGTCGATCACCAGGCGGCGGCGGTCGTCGGTGAGCGGGTGCAAGACCACGGCCACGTCCTTGCGGGCCTCGACCACCTCATCCAGGTAGCAGATGCCGCCCTCGCGCACCGCACGGGTCAGCGGACCATCGACCCAGACCGTCTCGCCGCCTTTCAGCAGGTAGCGCCCGATCAGGTCGGCGGCGGACAGGTCGTCATGGCAGGCAACGGTGTGGAGGGGCAGCCCGAGCCGGGCTGCCATATGTTCCACAAACCGCGTCTTGCCGCAGCCGGTGGGCCCCTTCAGAAGAAGGGGCAGACCGTTGGCTTGGGCCATCTCGAAGACGGTGCATTCATCGCCTGAGGGACGGTAGAAGGGCACGGAAGGCATGTTCATCGCGTTCATGGCTTATTCTCCCGGTACGGCCGCGGGGCCGGGTTTGATGACTTCGCGGCGGACCACGACGGTTGCGTAGATGAACAAGAGCGCACCCACCACCACCACCGCGCCAGAGCCGAGGCGCATCAGGTAGAACAGTCCCAACTGGTCCTGCACGTCCATGTAATAGTCGCCGACAATGCGCTGCATATGGGTCTGGATGGTGCCGGCAAAGGTCAGCACAAAGGTCATGAACGCCATGCCGCCGGTCATCAGCCAGAAGGAGGCCATGTTCAGCACCTGGTTATAGGGATCGCGGTTGCGCAGTTGCGGCATCGCATAGGTGAACATCGCCAGGTTCATCGCCACATAGGCTCCGTAGAAGGCCAGGTGCCCGTGGGCGGCGGTGATCTGGGTGCCGTGGGTATAGTAGTTCACCCCGTGCAGCGTGTGCAGGAAACCCCAGACGCCGGCGCCGAAGAAGGCCACGGTGGAGGCACCCAGCGACCACAGGAGCGCGGCCTTGTTCGGGTGGTTCTTGCGGCCCTTCCAGACCATGACAAAGGCAAAGCTCATCATCGCGAAGAACGGGATCACTTCGAGGGTCGAGAAAATCGAGCCGATCCACTGCCAGTAGCCAGGCGTGCCGATCCAGAAGAAGTGGTGGCCAGTGCCCAGGATGCCGGAGAACAATGCCAGCGCCACGATGACGTAAAGCCACTTCTCCACCACCTCGCGGTCAACACCGGTCAGTTTCAGCATCAGGTAGCCAAGGATTGCAGCCATCACCAGTTCCCAAGTCGCTTCGACCCACAGGTGGACAACGAACCACCAGTACATCTTGTCCAAGCTGAGGTTGTCCGGGTTGATGAAGGCAAAGATCCACAAGAGCGACAGCAGCCACAGGCCCATCAGCAGGATGTTGGTGATCGCGGTCTTGCGCCCCGCCAGCACGGTCAGGGAGATATTCACGAGGAAGATCACCGCCGCAACCAGGATGCCGAACTTGACCCACAGGGGCTGCTCCAGGAACTCCCGCCCGCCGTGGATGCCCACGAGATAAGAGCCGACTGCGCCCAAGGTGCCGACGACCAGAATGGCCAGCTGTATGTAGGCGAGTTTCACCGAGAACAGCTCACGCTCGGATTCTTCCGGCACCAGGTAATAGGCAGCACCGAAGAAGCCCAGCAGCAGCCAGACGATCAGCGCGTTGGTGTGCAGCATCCGCACGATGTTGAACGGCAAAAGCTCGCTCAGAGTGTTGGGCCAGACATAGATCCAGCCGGCCAGCAGACCGCCCAGGACCTGAATGGCAAACAGGCCCATGGCCACCATGAAGTAGGCGTAGGCCACCTTTTGTGATTGATATTTCATTGTTTCTCTCCCTCAGCCTGCGTCGTTCGGCGGCCAGTTCTGGGTATCGGTCTGATCCGCCCAGCGCAGGAATTCGGCCAAGGCCTTGGTCTCTTCCTCGGTCAGCTCGAAGTACGGCATCTGGCGGCGGCCCTCGATGCCGGAGGGCTGCGACTTCATCCAGCCGTCGAGCATTTCATAGGCGCCTTCGGGATCGTCCAGCATGCCCCAGCGGGTCATCACGTTGCCCACTTCGGGGGCAAAATAGGCGCCCTCGCCATGCAGCGTGTGGCAGTTGATGCAGGAATGGCGTTCCCACACATGCTTGCCCTGGCGCACCTCGTCGGTCAGCTCCATGCCAGCGGTGGATGTTTGGGTGATATAACGGTGGCTGTGCGCGGTCATGGCCACGAACACGACGACGAAGAACAAGGAGCCCCCGTAGAACACGTTCCTGGCCCGCGACTTGGTAAGTATCTCTGACATATCGCGGTCCTGAGTACAGTTGCGGATAGGCCCTGCCTAAACGTGCGCACCGCCGCATATGTTGTTGAAGCGCAAAGACCGGGCGCATTGCTGCACGCAAAATGCAGGAAAAGGAGGATGCCCGATGCGACGCCCCGATTTCGACAATCCCGACCTGCCCTTGTCAGAGCTGTTCCACCACTGGCCCGCCTGCGCGGGCGAGTTCATGAACCGTCAGATGCTTTGCCCCGGCTGCCCGATCGCCCCCTTTCACACGCTGATCGACGCCTGTGAGGAATACGGGCTGGAGGAGATGGCGTTCCGCGAGCAGCTGAAGGGAGTGGCGGGGGCTGTTTGAAAACTATTTTCAAGATATTGCCGATGGTCCCTTGCAATCGCGGGTCGCATACCCCACCTTGATGGAGCAAAGCTTCTTCCTACGACCTTCTGTTTCCTCACGGCCCCAGTTGTTCTTATGTTGACACTGGGCCGGGCTATCGCGTGTTGCGGATAGCATTTCAAAAGGAGACGACACGATGGCTAATGGCACCGTGAAATGGTTCAATTCTCAAAAAGGTTTTGGTTTCATCGCGCCCGAGCACGGCTCGCGCGACGTTTTTGTCCATATTTCCGCCCTGGAACGCTCTGGCATCCAGCAGCTTGACGACGGCCAGGCCGTGACTTTCGACATCGAAAGCGGCCGCGACGGACGCGAGTCCGCCAGCAATCTCGCCCTCGCATAAGCCGCTGCCGGCCTGAAACTCTCAGCGGGAGCATGTTGCCATGCTCCCGTTTCGCGCATCTGCCGGACCTGTCTTTCAGATGCGGTTTTCCATAATACAGAAAGATAAAACTTGATTGAAATCTCCTGGGGCACTCCCATGACCATTTTCCTGCCTTCCGAGGGCCGGACCCGAAAAATCACTACAATCGAACAAGCCCATTTCTGGCTGCAGAAAGCCTGGCCGGTTTCCGACCGCAACCGGGATGTTGCGCTTGAGAAGATTGATGCAGCCATGGACTGTCTCGCGCCCGTCGGCGCCGCCCGTGCCGCATTCCTCTCGGCAGTCAGCACCGCTGGTTTTCAAGCAAACGCTGCCGCCGCCGCGTAACCTGCCGCGTTTGACCGGCGCAGCCGCTGCAGCGCCGCTTCCACCGGCCTTCTGGCGCAGTTGGAAGAAGGTCCGAACTGAACTCTCGCGCGCGCACTTGAAACCTCCCCAAAATCAGCCTCACAGGAGTGAACAGATGTCCAAGCTTAATACTGAGGAATTGAAACTTGCCGGCCTGACCCGCAAGGAAACGGCGATGGAAAAGACCGCGCGTGCAGCGCGTGAAATCCTGGAGGATGAAAACGAATTGCGCCGCAACAAAATTGAGCGCCTTAGACGTTCCCGGCTTCAATACGAGCGCGGCAACCAGCCCCTGAACGACTCCCAGGACAAGTGACTCGGGCCCGAAATGGCCAATTGAACTGAACACCGGGCATGGCCGGGCTGCCAGGCGGCGCGGACAATAACTTCTGCGAATGGCCTTACGGCTTTTGCGCAAGGTTTTCTTTTGCATCCGGGCAACCTGTACGCGGGCCTGCTGATCCGCGCTTCGCCTGCACCCATCCGGCCGGACAGCGGAACACGGCCCGGTCTGCCCGCGGTTGCTACCCCTGCGCCCCGCTCAGGACTACCAGCCTATGCGGGTCCGTCACCACGATGTGTTTGCGGGTGGAGTGCACGATGCCGTCCTTTTCCCAGGCCGACAACAGGCGGCTGACGGTGTGCAGCGTAGTGCCGGTCATCTCTGAGATATTGCGGCGGGTTACCGGAAAGGCGATTTCGATCCCCTCCTCCACCTTGCGGCCCGACTGGGTCACCATCCGCAGAAGCGCCGCCGCCACCCTTTGCTCCACCGCCTGTGTGGCCAATTCGGTGATCCGCGTCTGCATCTCCCCCAGCCGCTGGCCCAGGGTGCTGTAGCTTTCGGTGGCAAAGCCCTGGTACTTGGAAGTGAACTCCCCCCACAGCCGCACCGGCCAGGACAGGGCCAGCGATTCCGAGGCGGCAATGGCCGTAGCCGGATAGGTGTCGCGGTTCAGCGCGGGCGCGATCCCGAACAATTGCCCTGGCGAAATATGCAGCGCGATGATCTGCTCGCCGCCCTCGGTCGTCTTCACCACCCGGATATAGCCGTCCAGCAGCAGGTGGAACCGCTCGGCATCATGGCCCTCGTGAAAGATCTCCGTCCCCTCGTCATAGCGTTTAGGCAGCGCCTGGTCGAGGATTTCACGGATCTGGCCGCGTTCCAGCTGGCTGAAGGGCGGCAGCCCGGTCAGGAGGCTTTCGTCGAGCTTGGACAAGAATGCACCGCAAGTTTGCTGAAGGACAAAGAGGTCACCCCGCCGTTATCGCATAGTGGCGGCAGAGGAAACAACCGTGCGGGAAAAAACGGGAACCCGGATCCGGGGGAGCCTCCCTCCTCCCAGCCCGCCGGAGCTGATCCACGGGGTTCGGCGAAAGATTGCGTCCCTTGCGCTGAACCGGCGGGCGGCACCTGACCAGTGCCGCCCGCCTGACGTTGACCGGACGCATGGAGGCCACCATGGCTGCGCGAACCGAATACACTGGCCCTATTCTGTTTTCCTTCGGCTTCAGGCCGTTCTTTCTGGGGGCTTGCCTGTTTGCTCTGACGGCAATTCCCGCTTGGCTGCTGATCTGGCGCGGCGATCTGGATTACAGCGGGCCGTTTCCGGCGACTGACTGGCACATTCACGAGATGATCTTTGGCTATGGCGCCGCGGTGGTGGCGGGCTTCCTGTTCACCGCAGTGCCGAACTGGACCGGCCGGATGCCCGCGCGCGGCTGGCCGCTGGCGCTGCTGTCGGGAGTGTGGCTGTTGGGGCGGATGGCAGCGGCGGGCTGGCTGGGGCTGCCCGCGCTGGGTGTGATGGTTGCCGACTGCGCCTTTCTGGCCGCAGTCATAGCCATGATCGCGCGTGAGATCATTGCCGGCGAGAACTGGCGCAACCTCAAGGTCCTGGTGCCGGTTACCCTTCTGGGCCTCGCCAACGTCTGCTTTCACCTTGAGGCGATGACCCAAGGCACGGCGGATTTCTCGCGCCGTTTGGGCATTGCGGTTCTGATCTTTCTGATCATGCTGATCGGCGGCCGGATCATTCCCAGCTTTACCCGCAACTGGCTGGCCAAACGCGGGGCTGCAAAGATGCCGGTGCCGTTCGGGAAATTCGATGCGGTGACGCTGGTCGTCGGCGCCGCGGCGCTGCTGGCCTGGACCGCCGCGCCCTGGGCCGCCCTTAGCGGCGCGCTGCTGCTGGCAGCCGGTGTGCTGCACCTTGTGCGGCTGGCGCGCTGGCGCGGCCTTGCCACCCTGCCGGATCCGCTGCTGCTGATGCTGCACCTGGCTTATGCGCTGGTGCCGGCCGGGCTGATCGCCGCGGGCGGGGTTCCCTTTGGCCTGCTGGAACCTGCGGCGGCGGCGCATATCCTGGGCATCGGCGCCATCGGCGGCATGACGCTGGCGGTAATGATGCGCGCCACCATGGGCCACAGCGGCCGCCCGCTGGTTGCTGGCCCTGCCCTGACCCTTGCGTTCATGCTGCTGCTGGGCGCTGCCGCCTTGCGCCTTGCAGGCAGTGCAGAGCTCGCCGCTGGCTGGGACGGGATCACCGTTTCGGCTGTGGTATGGACCGCGGGATTTGCTTTGATGGTGCTGAAAACCGGGCCCTGGCTGGTCACCCGGCGCATCGGCCCCAAGAAAGTTTCCGGAAAGCCTTAGCCCGGGGCGGTGGCCCGCCTGCTCTGCCCCAGCAAACATGCATGTCTCACGCAAAATTAACGGCCTTCTCAGATGCTGCCATTCCGGGTAGGTAGAAATGGATTGCTAGAGGAGGTCCTGAATGCAGTGGAAAGCTGCCGCCGCTGTGGTGCCGCTGCTGTTTTGGGCTATCCAGAGCCTGGCGCAACCCGCCGGGCTTGATGCGTTCCGGCGTCCGGATACGGTACCGTTCCCCGAAAACGCGCCGTATGACCGCGGTGTCGCCACCCTGGGCAAGATGCTGTTTTTCGACCCGCGCTTGTCCGGCGCACAGAACATCAGCTGTTCCAGCTGCCACAACCCCTCCTTCGGCTGGGAAACCCCGGTGCCCAAGGCAATCGGCGCTTCCGACAACCCCGTGCACCGCCACGCGCCGACGATCCTGAATGCCGCCTGGATCACCCCGCTGTTCTGGGACGGACGGGCGGCCAGCCTGGAAGAGCAGGCTGTCGGCCCGATCACCGCACCGGATGAAATGAACGCGAGTTTTGAGGACATCGTCGCCCGCCTGACGGCAGTGACCGAGTACAAGGCCTGGTTTGAGCGGCTGTTTCCCGGCCAGGGCATCCGCAAGGAGACCATCCTTACCGCACTGGCAACCTATCAGCGGACAATCGTCAGCGGGGTCGCCGGCTTTGACCGCTGGGTCAGCGGCGATACCAGCGCGGTATCAGAAGCCGCCAAGCGCGGCTTTACTTTGTTCACCGGGCGCGCAAACTGCGTGTCCTGCCATTCCGGCTGGATGTTCACCGACAACAGGATGCATGATATCGGACTGCCCGCCACGGACCTGGGCGGCGGCGGCGTGCCGCCGCAAGACCCAACCGGGTACTTCCGCTTCAAGACCCCGGGGCTGCGCAATATCGTCTTGCGGGCGCCCTATATGCACGACGGGTCGCTGCCGTCGCTGACTGCGGTCATCCGTCATTATGCCGATGGCGGCGCTGCCGGAATTGAGCGGCAGACGGACATCAACGGGTTCGCCGCCAGCGAGGGCGATATTGCAGACCTGATCGCCTTTCTTGAGACACTGACGGACAATGAAACCAATGTGCCCACACCGATCCTGCCGGCCAATTGATGCGCGCGGCTGAAGGCATCCTTTCATGATCATCAAGCGATCCATTGTCCTGCCGGTACTTGTCATCACGGTGGCCGCGCTGTTTGCAGTGCTGCTGGTCGGCGGCATGGCGGTCTATGCCTCCAGCCGCAAAGACGCCGTGCTGGAAGCCGCACTGGAAGTCACCCGCCGCACCAGCAGCGTCAGCACCGGCATCACGGCCGCCCAAACCTATGCCCAGGATGTGCTGTCGATGACCCGGCTGATCCCGCAGGAAGAAGTGGCCGAAAACTTCCAGGCGCATCTTCAGGTCATAAACCGCGACCTCAGCGCCTTGCTGCAGCAACCGCTGCCAGGGCCGCTCAGGGCCGAGGCCGAAGCGCTGAACGATATGCTGGCCGAATGGTGCCAGATGGCAGTTGTTCTGCTCAGCATCAAACCGGCCCAAGAGATCCCGACCCTCAGCGCGCTGATGATGAGCAGCGAGGCCGTCACCCGGCAGGCCGCGATGGTGACCTCCCTTGCTGCGGTGCACGCGGAGCAAACCGTCGCGGCAGCCAATCAGGCGCTGTCGCGTATCTTTGTTCTTGGTCTGACAGGAACTGCGCTGATGATGGCCGCGGCGCTGATTTTCTCGATGCGTAAGGCCCATACCATTTCAGCAGCGATCCAGTCGGCCGCCGCCACGCTGCAGCGGCTGGCCAGCGGGGAACAATCCGGCCCGCCGAAAGCCGAAGACGAAATCGGGGCCGTGTTTGCGGCGCTCGACACGCTTGATGCGAGCTTGCAGGAAAAAAAGCGGATTGCCGAGCATTTGCAGCAGGAAAAGGCCCGCGCTGAGGCCGCAACTGAGACCAAGTCGCGCTTTCTGGCAACCATGAGCCACGAAATCCGCACCCCGATCAACGGGGTGCTGGGAATGGCGGAAGTGCTGAACGAAACCCAGCTTAACCCGGAGCAGAAATCCTGCACCGGCACCATCCTGGCCTCCTCCGAGGCGCTGCTGCGCATCGTCAATGACATTCTCGACTTTTCAAAGCTGGAAGCCGGCAAGGCGCAAATGCTGCAGCAGCCGTTCAACCTGCGCGATGTGATCTATGACGTGGCCACGCTGATGTCGCCCAGCGCCACCGCCAAGGGTGTGGAAATCTGTATCGACATCCCGGAGCACACGCCGCCAGAATTTATCGGCGACAGCGGCCGGGTGCGGCAGATCCTGATGAACCTGGTTGGCAACGCCGTTAAATTCACCCTCGAAGGCCATATCAGCATCACCCTCAATTACGATCCCAGCCACAACATCCCGCTGTGCATCGACGTCCGCGACACCGGCGTCGGCATTCCCGAGGACAGCATCGGCCAGATCTTCCATGCCTTCGAACAGGTGGAAAGCACCACCGCCCGGCGCTTTGAGGGCACCGGCCTGGGGCTGGCCATCTCGTCACGGCTGGCACAGGCCATGGGTGGGCGTATCGACGTGGTCTCAAAGAGCGGCAAGGGCTCCTGTTTCACGGTTTGCCTGACGCTGCCGGTTGCGGCCCCGTCACCGGCACCTTCCAGGCCGCTGTCCGGCAAACGGGTTGCCGTGGTCGCCGATCTGGCGTTTTCCCGCGATGTGCGGCTGCGCCAGCTGGCATTCTGGGGCGCAGAGACAATGGTCCCGCCCGGTGCGGCGGAGCTGCTGGAGCAGATTGAAGCGCTGGCCGCCCGGCAGCAGCAGCCTGACCTGGTGCTGGTCGAAAACAGCGTGCCGCTGGAGCAAGCCAGAAACCTGTGCCAGCGGCTGCACAGCCTGCCCGGCTGCCGCGAGCTGCCGGTCGTGTTTTGCGTCGGCAGCCGGCTGATCTCAGACTACCAGGCGCTCAAGCAGTGCAAGACCTTGCACGTGCTGATGAAACCCGCCCGCAACAGGGTGCTGCTGCAGACACTGCAGGAGGCCTTGCACCCCGGTGCTGCGCCTGCCGTCCCGGCGCCGCAATCAGAAGCGGCCAGACAGGCTGCTGCCGGGTTCAGCAGCCTGCGGCTGCTGGTGGCAGAGGACAACCGCACCAACCAGCTGGTTCTGAAAAAGATGCTTGGCCCGTCCGGCATCCAGATGACCATTTGCAGCAACGGCCAGGAAGCGGTCGAAACCTTTGCCGCGCAGCCGTTCGACCTGGTGCTGATGGATATGTCGATGCCGGTGATGGACGGGCTTGAGGCAACCCGCCGGCTGCGGGCGTGGGAGCAGGAAAACAGCCGCGCGCCCTGCCCGATTCTGGCACTGACCGCCAATGTGCTGAGCACAGACGAGGCCGCCTGCCGCGCGGCGGGCATGGTGGGGTTCCTGTCTAAACCGGTGCGCAAGAAGGAACTGCTGGGACAAATTGCCAAGTGGACCGGAACCAGCGATACCGGCGGTGCCGCGCCGCAGGCCAGGCAGGCCTGAACACCCCAATCCCGCACGGCGGCTCTCGCCGGGGCGAGTGCAATCGGCCGGCGCCGCCGTATTCACGAAAACCCACGGTTTGACACGAAATCGTGAAGCACTACCTGAAAACTGCAGCCCGCGCACGGCTGCACCTGCGGGGGATATCGGCGTTCGGCGGCACGGGGCGCACAGGCGTTTCCGGGGCCGCGCGATGGCATTTCCGGTGACATTGTTTTTTACGAGTGATTGGGGGATCACATGTCCAGTTTACAGATTGGGGCCGCACGGCCCTCCGATGGCACGTCCGCAAATCCAGACCATCCTGACTGGGGCGCAACCGGCACAGAGCTGCTGAGGCTTGCGGGCAGCGCGCTGGGGCCGGATGGCGAAATGGCGGGCGCGGACAGGCCGAACTCTCGCGAAGTGTCCAACATCCTGTCCGCCCAGACCGGGGAAACGGCAAATGCCGCCGGAGCGTCAGATTTCCTTTGGATCTGGGGCCAGTTCCTGGACCATGACTTGTCGCTCACCGGCACCGAAAGCGGCGAGCATGCAGACATAGCAGTCCCCGAAGGCGATCCGTTCTTTGATCCCTTCGGCACCGGCAGCGCCATCATTCCGTTCACCCGGGTGGAACAGCACGACGGGGAATTCCTCAACGAGATCACCGCCTGCATCGACGCCTCGATGATCTATGGCTCGACCGCAGAGATGGTCGCGGCAATGCGGGACCAGGGCGGCAAGCTGAAGATGACTGAGGATCAATTCCTCAACCTCGAAGGCGATGGCTTCCTGACCGGCGATGTCCGCGCCGCCGAAAACGTAGCCCTGACCTCGATGCACACGCTGTTCACCCGCGAGCACAACCGGCTGATTGAAGAGCTGGCGGCAAGGGACCCGTCGCTGACCGACGATCAGCTGTTCGAGGCCGCCCGCGCACGGGTCGAGGCCCTGGTGCAAGCCATCACCTTCAAGGAGTTTCTGCCGGTTCTGCTGGGCGATGATGCCTTTGGCGCCTACCAGGGCCATGACCCGGAGGTGAACCCGGGAATTGCGATTGAGTTTTCCGGCGCCGTCTACCGGCTGGGGCATACCCTGCTGTCGGCCAACCTGCAGCGGGTCACCGAAAACGGCACCCAGCTGGACCCGCTGGCGTTGCGCGATGCGTTTTTCCAGCCGCAACTGGTCAGCCAGAAAGGCATGGTCGAAAGTGTCCTGCGCGGGGCGGCCACCCAGACATCCGAAGCCATCGACACCAAGGTGGTCGAAGACGTGCGCTCCTTCCTGTTCGGGCCGCCGGGTGCCGGCGGGCTGGATCTGGCCGCGCTGAACATCCAGCGCGGGCGCGACATGGGGGTGGCCAGCTATAATGATCTGCGCGAGGCTCTGGGTCTGTCCCGCGCGGAAAGCTTCTCCGACATTACCTCCGACGCGGCGCTGGCCGCCAAGCTGGAAGAAGCTTATGGCGATACCGACCTGGTCGACGCCTGGATTGGCGGCCTTGCCGAGGACGCCTTTGGCAATGGGCTGCTCGGGCAGACCTTCACGCTTGTGATGATTGATCAGTTCACCCGCCTGCGCGACGGCGACCCATTCTGGAGCGAGGGCCGCGAAGGCATCCCGGCAGAGGATCTGAAGGCGCTTTGGGACACGTCGCTGTCTGACGTTATTCTGCGCAATACGGATGTTCAGAACCTGCAAAAGGATGCCTTTGCCGCCATGGACAGGATTGCCGGAACGGCCAGCGACGACGTTCTGAGCGGCGGGTCCGGCCAGGACTTCATTTTTGGCCGCAAAGGCGCGGATGTCCTTTCCGGCAATTCCGGTGATGACGACCTGCAGGGGGGCGGCGGCAGGGACATCCTGACCGGCAACCGGGGCAGCGATTGCCTGGACGGAGGCAGCGGCGCGGACAGGCTGAAGGGCGGCGGCGCAGCCGACTTCCTGTCAGGCGGCAGCCATAATGACGTCCTTACGGGCGGGTCAGGCCGCGACACCCTGGAAGGCGGCACGGGAAACGACACTTTGGCTGGCGGCAAAGGCGATGACGTCCTGACCGGCGGAGCAGGCGCAGATTGCTTCGTGTTCAACACCCAAAAAACAGGTGCGGATACAATTTCGGACTTCGAACTCGGTGTCGACAGGACGAAAATCATTGGCCCGCACTCCTGGACCGCGCAGGCCAAGGACACTGCCGACGGGCTGACTTTTGCATTCGGCGACGGCTGCTCCGTGACCTTCGAAGGCATCACCCTGAGCGATTGGCTGGACGCCGGGGCAAGCTTTTTCTAGGCCCAATTGCCGGCAGCAGTATACAAAACGGCCCGGCCGCGGAAATTGCAGGCGCCGATCGGAAACTTCCAGCCAGACGTGGCTGACCGATGTCGTAAGTTCTCGATCCGCTGACGCAATCGAAGGACTGCCCCGCGCCGGCGCGGGCCTAACATTCCCGATCATGCCGCCGTCAGGACGCAGGTTCTGAACAGACGGCAACCGGCATCGGGGAGGACGCGCCGCCATGAAAGACAAGACAACCACCACCGAACAGGCGATGGCGCTGATCCGGGACGGGGATGTCGTAACCACAACCGGTTTCGTGCAAAGCTGCATTCCTGAAATGCTGCACGCAGCGCTGGAAAAACGGTTCCTGGAACAGGGCGCCCCCCGCGACCTCACGCTGATCATGTGTGCGGGTGCCGGAGACAGCAAGGGGCTGGGCACCGGGCGGCTGCATCACGACGGCCTCTTGCGCCGGGTGATCGCCGGCAACTTCGGGAGGATGCCCAAGGTCGCCCAAGCGGCGCAAGAGAACAAGATTTGCGGCTACAACCTGCCCCAGGGGGTGATCTCCCAGCTCTACCGCGCATGCGCCGCCGGCCAGCCCGGGCTGTTCTCCAAGGTCGGCCTGCACACCTATGTCGACCCGCGCCATGGCGGCGGCAGAGTCAACAAGGTGACCGAGGAGGATATCGTCAAGCATGTCGAAGTCGATGGCGAAGACTGGCTGTTCTACAAGGCCACCAAGATCGACGTCGCCTTTATCCGCGGCACCAGCGCCGACCGCTCCGGCAACATCAGCATGGAACGCGAGGCGCTGACGCTGGACTGCCTGGCCCAGGCGATGGCCGCCCACAACAACGGCGGCATCGTGATCGCCCAAGTCGAACGCATCGTAGAGGACGGCTCGATCAAGCCGAAGGACGTGAAAATCCCCGGCCTGCTGGTGGACTGCGTTTGCGTCGCCGAGGACCCGGAAATGCACCGGATGAATTATGGCGTTCAGCACAATCCGGCGCTTTCGGGCGAAATCCGGGTGCCGGTCGAAGGCATTGCTAAGATGCCGCTGGACCAGCGCAAGATCATCGCCCGCCGTGCCGCCTTTGAGCTGCCGCCCAACGGCGCGGTGAACCTCGGCGTCGGCGCGCCCGACGGCGTCGCTGCCGTGGCCAACGAGGAAAAAGCCACCCCCTATATCACCCTGACTACTGAGGCCGGCGCCGTCGGCGGCGTGCTGGCAGGCGGCTCCAGCTTCGGCTCCTCCGCCAATGCCGACGCCATCATTGACCAGAACCAGATGTTCGATTTCTATGACGGCGGCGGGCTGGACCTCACCTGCCTCGGCATGGCCGAATGCGACGCCGAGGGCAGCGTCAACGCCTCCCGCTTCGGCGGCCGCCTCAATGGCTGCGGCGGCTTTATCAACATCTCCCAGAACTCCCGCGCCGTGGTTTTTGCCGGCACCTTCACCGCGGGCGGGCTGAAAGTGGCGGTGGAAAACGGCGAGCTGCGCATCGTCCAGGAGGGCCGCAACAAGAAATTCGTCCGCCTGATCGAACAGATCACCTTCTCGGGGCCTTACGCCTCGCAGCGCTCGCAGCCGGTTCTGTACGTCACCGAACGCTGCGTGCTGCAGCTGACCCCCAAGGGCCTGGAGCTGATCGAGATCGCCCCCGGCATCGACCTGCAGCGCGACATCCTCGATCAGATGGAGTTCAAGCCGATCATCGAAAACGTCGCCCTGATGGACACGCGCATCTTCCGGGATGAGCCGATGGGGCTGATGAACGACCTGTTGAACCTCAACCTCTCCGAACGCGTCACCTATGACGCCGCCCGTCACACCATGTTCCTCAACCTCGAAGGCTGGAGCGTGCGCAAGAAGCAGGATGTCGAGGATCTGGACCGCGTCCTGCGGAACGCTTTCGCCAAGAGCGGCCGTGACGTGAACATTGTGATGAACCAGAACGGCTTCCGCATCGCCGAGGACCTGCAGGACGGCTACGCCGCCTCCGTCGGTGAAACGCTGGAGAAGAACAGCGCCTCTGTTGCCCATTACACCACCAGCGCCTTCATGCGCCTGAAGATGCAGGGCGAGCTGGCCAGCCGCAGCGTGCAGCCGCACATATTCGAAAGCGGCGAGGAAGCGCATCAGGCCATCTGGGGCTCCTGAGACTGTTTCGCCCGGCGCCAGCCCGTCATCGGGCTGGCCGCATTTCTTCGGCCCCGGCCCGCCAGATTATCCTCATCAAGTCCACTTTCGGGACCGGTTCACGCCTCGAAAACCTTGGGCGAGCATTCTCACAACCCCTTAATTTCGTTCGCGGATCCTGCCTTGAAGCCCCTTATCCGACGGTGTTAAACAGCCCGCCGGCAGGTTTTGCGGGGAGCTTTGAGAAAGAACTGCATTTTTTTTCAAAAACCCTCTTGCACCCCTCCGCAACAAACTTTAGACAGCGCCTCACCGATGGGGTGTAGCCAAGTGGTAAGGCAGCGGTTTTTGGTACCGTGTACCGTAGGTTCGAATCCTACCACCCCAGCCATCGGCCTTCTTCCGAACATTGCAAGACGCTAACGAGCTCGAAAGAGCCGAACTGCCCCCGTTTTCGGCCCCAGTGTTTTGGCGTGCTGCTGGCGGCTTCTGAACGGGTGTCTCGGGTGGATCGGGAGGCCCCCAGTAGATCGCTGGAGGCCATCGCCACGGGTTAGTGCAAGCTGAAGTCCACACCGTTCGCCCAGTGATCCCAGTCGTAGCGCTTGTTATCCGCCGCTGACCCTTCCACCAGATGCTCTGGCCGACAGCACAGTTCGTTACCGCGCCGATGCCGAACCATCGTCGTCGTCCTGATGACTGCCAGGTTGACGACACAGTAGACGAACCTCGCGGCCGCCGCCTACCGCCTTCGGAACCGCATCTTGGGCCGCCGCACTGTTGCCGTCACCCAGCACCCGTCAGCGCCCCGCCTCTGAAGCCGGCCTTTAACTCAGGCGACCGGCTCTTTCGTTTCGGCATCTCGATAATTGGGGTTTTGCACTGCGAAAATTCGGTATGACCGCGGTCGCGGTGTCTAGAAGTCAGCGCCATGCCCTCTCACCCCGCGCGTCTCTGTGCATACTTCCGCCGCGCCTTTGGTCAGATGGGGCAAATTTCGGCTGCCCGCCGCGCGCTCTGCCGAGGGCCAGAGTTTGCACGTATTCCGTGCGCGGCAGCCAGTGCTCTCGATACAACAGGAGCCTCCTTGCGAAGCTGCGGTTTAGTCGGCGGAACAGCTGCTGAGCGATGCGGTTGATGACTTACGCAAGGTCAACTATGATAGGTTGAGAAAGCCCTCCACGTGACTGCGCATCATGGCGCCGCCCCAAGGCTCAATAAATTACAATCAGCAATTGCAAAATAAATAAAGACAATGCAATGTGATGGTGGTTTAATATCAGATGCAACAATCGTTTAGTGGGGTTGACGGATGACTGTCTTTCTCAAGATTTGCCGGTTTGGAGCTTTTGGCGTCTTTGACGCGGATGGAGCGAGCGTACAGCTGGGGGCCAAGCATCAGGCGCTGATGTCACTGCTGTCCACAGCCGACGGAGGGATCCGGACGCGGGCCTTTCTGGAGAAGACACTGTGGTGCCTGGCGCAACCGGAGCAGGCCAAGGCGAGCCTGCGCACGGCTCTGTCGACGCTGCGGCGGCATCTGGGGCCAGAGGCGGCCAAGCTGCTGTTTGCCAACCGCGAACGGGTCATCCTGGACCTGACCCGGGTGGAGCTGGACAGCTGCACGGGCAATGCAGAATTCATGGAAGGCTTTGAGCTGCCTCATGAAACTGTCTTTAACGCATGGCTGACGGAGACCCGGGCGGAGTTTGCCCGCAGTTCTGCGCAGCCGTCGCCGCTCGCCGGTGCGACGCCGGGGCGTGTGATCCTGGACAGGTTGCTGCCCTCGATTGCGGTTTTGCCTTTTGTCCACCGGTCGCCGGGCTCGGCGGATGCACCACTTGGATCGCTGATGTCCGAAGAGCTGTCACGGCACCTGTCGCGCAGCTGGGCCTTTTCAGTGACCTCCTATCTGGCCTCGCGCCAGTTTGACCCGGACACGGTCCGCCCGGCCGAGGTTTCTTCGATCGCAGGGGTCGATTATCTGATTTCCGGAACGGTCTCCAGCGAAGGCAGCCGGTTCCGCGCGGAAATAGACCTGCATGATGCGGTCCGCGAGAAGGTGATCTGGTCACGCAGCTTCGAAGGCAGCAAGAGCAGCCTGCTGGAGGGACGCAGTTCAGTGCTCCGGAACGCCACGCTGCAGATCGGCCAAAGCGCTGCAGGCGAGGCGGTCCGCCTGGCCGGGTTCAAGCCGCTGAAGGCGCTGGAAAGCCATGTGCTGCTGATGGCCGCAATTTCGCTGATGCAGGAAATGGACGTGCGGAAATTCCAGCGGGCGCATGAGATCCTGTCCCATCTGCTGGAGCGGGAGCCGAAACATGCGCTGCCGCTCACCTGGATGGGCTTCTGGCACGTGATGCGGGTTGAGAAAGGGCTTTCGCCGAATCGGGAGGAAGACAGCCGCCTCGCCAGCAGGATGGCGGAAGCGGCCATCGAAGGGGCGCCCGCCTTTTCACTGGCCCATACGCTCAAGGGGCTCATCTCCAGCCACCTGACCTTCCGGTTCGATCTGGCGCAGGATGCGTATGACCTGGCTCTGCGCGACAACCCGAACGAAGCCCTGGCGCTGCTGCTGAAAGGGGCGACGCTGGCCTATCAGGACATGCCGGACGAGGCGGTGCAGATGACAGACGCGGCCCGTCAGCTGACCCCTTTGGGGCCGCAGCGCTACTACTTCGACGCGATCTCGGCCCTCGCGCATCTGTCTGCCCGCAACTACGGCCGGGCGATCGAACTGGCCGACCGCTCGCTGGAGGCCAAGGGCGCCTTCCCGGTGCCGCTGCGCTCCAAGGCGATTGCCCTGCAGATGTCCGGCCGGGACGACGAAGCCCGGTCCACGGTGCAGACATTGCTTGAGGCAGCGCCGAAATTCTGCCTGTCGCAATTCCAGCGCGACAACCCGGCCGCAATGAGCCCGGCCGGACCGGAATGGGCCTCTGCGCTGCGGCGGGCCGGGGTGCCTGAATAGCCCCGGCCGGACAATACTCCTTCTCAGCCGCAGGGTGACGCGGGGAAATGCGCATCCGAACGGAATCTTTTATCTGAAGACCAGGCCAAGCGTGCTAGCATCCGCCAAGACCCGGCGGGTGACCGGGCAGATAATGATCCGTAAAGGACGGTGCAGGGAGAAGGCGTGAGCACAGTACTGGCATTTGATCGGCGTTTCTCTGACTTCGGCCCGGCTGTGCAGCCCGAAGAGCGGACGCAGGAAATTCTCGGCATTGTGGAAGACTTCATGCACCGCTGGGGGTACTCAGTCAGCAATCTGATCGGCGCAGAGCTGACGGTCGGGCATCTTGGCGGCAAACTGGAAGGCGCGCCGGACCTCATATTCCGCATGGCAGCCTTGGACTATTTTGAGATTGTCATCCGCGGCCCCAATGGCGCCGTCAGCTATGGCGGCTGGCTCACCGGCACATTGCCGGTCTCGGTGTCAGGCGAGCGGGTCAATGACCGCCCGGTTCTACTGACTTCCTGCCGCGAGGGCGGCCAGATCCGCCATGAGTTCGACCCGCTGAGCGGCTACCGTCCGGCGGCAGATACCGTGAACCTGCCCTTGCACGCCATGCGGCGGCTCTCGGAATCTTTCTAGGCGCAGCCCTGAGGGCATCCGCAGCCCCCCCCCGCCCAGCGCCGCCGCACAAAGTGGCGGCCGGTAAAATGCAACTGACTTTCCCGCCTCTGCTCATGCTTTTTTTAGATTCTTTCCGCCCTTCTAACGGAGAGAGCGGGTGCTGCGCGGCAGTGGACCTGCACCTTTAATACCTGGCCTGACCTTCGCGCCAGCGGGGTGCCTCCCTGACTGGCCCAGGCTCGGATGAAAGCGGACGGATGCCTTGGGTGAGACTATGACGATTAAAAATGACCTTCCTGCACGGCGCCGTTTCCGGCTGTTTTCCAGCATCGGCGCCAAGATCACGCTTATTCTGATGACGATGGGCGCGGCCTGTGCCGCAGGGGGAATTCTGGTCACTCTGGTGTTTTCGCAGACCGGCCGCCAGATGGAAGTTCTGACGCAGGAGAAGGTCCCGCAGCTGGAGATGAGCAGCCGGCTGGTGAACGCTGCAAGCCGGGCCAAGAATACGATGATCGGCGTTTTGCAGGCCGGATCGGTTGAGGACCTGGCCCAGGCCGAGGAACAGGCCGCCGCCGCTATCGCAAATCTCGACGACACTGTTGCGGAGCTGCCCGCCGGAGAACAGGCTCTGTTCGCGCCGGAGGAAGCCGCCGCTGCTGAAATGCTCAGCAACCTGATTGCGGCACGCAAGGGCGCCTTTCAAAATCAAGCCTCGATCGACGCCCAGACCGCCAGCCTGCAAACCCTGAGCCAGACGCTGCAGAACAAACTTGTCATGGTCGCCTCCGAAGCCCGCGACAGCCTGATGGCAGGCGGCGAAGAGACCATCATCCAGGTCGATGAGGTCCTTAACAATCTGGTGGAACAGCAATTCGGCGGCCTGCAGACGCTGCTGGAAGCGCGGGCGGACATCAGCATCCTGTCCGGAGCGGCACTGGCGCTCGGGCACGTGCGCGACGTGCCTACCAAACGGGAGCTCAAGAAAATGGCCAAGGACGCATTAAAGCGGCTGGAGCCGGTTTTGGGCCGTCTCGAGGAGCTGGGCCTGGATGCCGTCCGGGCGAAAAAGGTCCGCGAGTCCGTTGAGCTGTTCCGATATACGCTGACGGCCAGCCGCAAGGAGCTGAAAGACAGCCGCAAAGATGTGCTGGCTGCCCGCAACGCCAGCGTGCGCCCGCTGACCCAGTCGATGGAGCGGATGGTGTTCACCCTGTCAGTTGCGGCGACCCAGGCCAGCGCCGACAACCGCACCGCCATCCAGGGCCTGCTGGACAACCAGGTCGGCGTTCTGCAGCAGCTGCTGGAAATCAATGGCTGGATCAGCGCCTTCCAGGTCGCCGCGCTGGACATGGCCGCCGCGCATCAGATTTCCGCCGCCCGGGCCGCTGTCGGACCGCTGCAGGAAGCCGCCGCTGCGCTGGCGGGCTACAGCGGGTTCAATGACGGGGTTTTCGCCCAGGAGCTGGAAGGGATGATCGCGCTGGCCGACCCCTCCCAAGGCCTGCCGGTGTTCAAGGCCGCGGCGCTGGAGGCCGCTGCCGAAGCTGCCGTTGCGTCGCAGGCCACTGTGGAGGCGGTGCTTGAATTTGCCCACAAGGCGACCGGGCTCGGCGCTGAAAGCCAGCTGGAGATTGCCTCGATCGCGGATGGGCTTGCCAGCGATGTCACCGCGGCGCAGCGGCAGCTGCAGATCCTGGCGGCTGTGGCGGCGGCGGTGTTCCTGGCAGCACTGGTCCTGACCCGGATCCTCATCCTGCGCCCGCTGGCCGACATCAGCGGCACAACTGAACGGCTGGCTGCGGGGAATCTGCGCCCGGTGACCGGTTATGAGCGTTCCAGCGATGAAATCTACCGCATCGCAACGGCGCTGTCGGTGTTCCGCGACGGGCTGGTGCAAAAAGCCGAAGTAGAGGCCGCAGCCGAAGCTGAGCGCGAGGCGCGCGTGGCCGAGCAGACGGCCGCGGTGACAGCCATCGGCAGCGGTCTGGAGCGGCTGTCCCAGGGGGATCTCACCTACCGCATCCGCGGCGAAATGGGCGAGGGCTATGCCAAATTGCGCGATGACTTCAACGCGGCCCTTGAAAAGCTGGAAGCCTCGGTGCGCAGCCTCAGCACCAGCGGCCAGTCGATTGCCGGCGGCAGCACCGAAATCTCATCGGCCTCCCGCAACCTTTCCGAGCGTTCAGAGCACACCGCGCAGACCCTGGCCGGAACAGCGGCTGCGGTGAACCAGCTTTCGGTTTCCATCGCCGGCACCGCCCAGGCCTCGGGCGAGGCTTCTGCCTCGGTGGAGGCGGCGCGCCAGAATGCCAGCGAGAGCATTGAGGTGGTGAAGCGGACCTACGGCGCGATGGAAGCGATCAAGGACAGTTCCGAGAAGATTTCCCGGATCATCGGCATGATCGAGGCAATTGCCCAGCAGACGAATCTGCTGGCGCTGAATGCTGGCGTCGAAGCGGCCCGCGCCGGCACTGTCGGCAAAGGCTTTGCCGTCGTCGCCTCCGAAGTGCGGACTCTGGCGCACCGGTCCAAGGAGGCCGCCACGGAAATCGCTGCGCTTGTGGATGAAGCCGGCCAGAACGTTGAGCTTGGCGCGGATCTGGTCGAACAAACCCGCGCGGCAATCGGCGAAATCTCCGCCTCCGTCGCCAGCGCAGCCGACCTGATGAAGTCCATTTCCCAGGCGTCCTCCGAACAGTCCGGAAGTCTTCAGGAGATTAATACGGCGATGGCCAATCTTGATGACGCCACCACCCGCAACGCGGCATTGTTCGAGGAGGTCACCTCCTCCAGCCTGGGCCTGTCCAGGGAAGCTCAGGCCATGGCGGGAGCCATCGGCGCCTTCCGCACCCAAGCTGCAGAGCCCGGGCAGGACAGCAGCAGCCTGGAGCATGAGGACACCTGGCGGCTGCAAGCTTAGAATACTGAGCAGGCTTGGCCTCCTTGCCGGGGGCTGATTCAGACCGGCTTGGGCCTGACCAGCCTGGTGGAGCACTGGCCGCGCGGTTCAGTCCGGAACGGCAAGCTCAGGCCCCGCCGGAAAGCACCAGGGCTGGCCGCACCGGCGGCACCGGCAAAAAGCCCCGCCCCTAACCCTCAGGCACGAAGCGGTAACCGCTGCCGGATCGCTCCGCCCGCCCGATTCCGCCGCCAGGCAGATGGTAACCGATCAGCCGCATTTGCTCCGACGCCAGCTGGTCCAGCAGGCGCAAGCGCGTCGCAGCCGCAGTCTGGGGGTCTTGATCAGAGCCAACCGGCCAGGTCGGTTCAGCGAAACTGACATGGTCATTGCCAATTGCGTCCCCCAGGATCAGAACACTTTCACTGCCGCTGCGGATCTCGAAGGACATATGCCCCGGCGTGTGGCCGCGGGTGGCCTGGGCGGCAACACCAGGCAGGATTTCCGTGCCATCGGCGAACAGCTGCATCCTGTCTTCCAGCACCTCCATCCGGCGGCGGGCCCCGGCGGCCATGGCAGCGCGGCTGCTGCCGATGCTGGCGGCGGTGTCCGGATCGTACCAATAGTCCCATTCGCCCTGGCCCATCAGAAAAACAGCTTCGGGAAACAGCACATCGTCGAAATCATCCAGCACCCCCCAGAGGTGATCCGGATGGCAATGGGTAAAGACCACATGCGTTACCTCCTCCGGGGCGACACCGATGGCTTCCAGCGCCATAGGGAGCTTGCCCGCGCTGTTCTGAAACCCGGGCCCGGAGCCCGCGTCAAACAGCACCACCCGGCCCTCGTCCCTGAGCAGGGTCACATTGACCTCCGGCGTCAGCGGCCCGTCCCCGATCCCGTGGCTCTGCAGCAGCGGCTGAAGCGCTTCCGGGTCAAGCCCGCCAAAGACGAACTCCTGCGGCAGGGTAAGGTGGCCGTCCGACAGCGTTTCAATCCTCTTCGCCCCCAGCGCGATCCGGGCCGGAGCCCATCCGGGTGCCGCCGCCGCAGCCAGCCCCGCCGCAGCCGCCAGGCCGAAATTCCGTCTGCTCAAGGCCATGACCTCTCCTCCCGCTTCACTCAGTCCGCATCAAATGCAAATATCGCATTTGATGAATTATATAGTGTGACGAGCCAAAGGGAAACGCCTGCATTGCCGCAGGGCTGCCCGCAATGACTTCAAGTGAAGCCCAGAGCGGCGCAATGGCTGCGCAGCGCGGCGCAAAACCGCTGCGCGGCGGGGCTGAGCTGATGCTCACGGCGGGTGCACAGTCCAACCGGGCCTAAAGTGCTGTCGGTGTTCACCGGCAGCACCGTCATGGTTCCAGCCTCCAGATCAGGCCGCACCACGCCGTGGCTGATGACCCAGACCGCCTGATGCGCCAGCACAAAGCGCCGGCCGAACGAAGGGGACACCGTCTCGACCGGGAAGCGCGGCAGCGCCAGCCCCTGCTCCAGAAACATCCGCTCGACGAAGGGGCGGATTATAGAGCCTTCGGACGGCATCAGCACCGGGTAGTCGTCAAACACACCCGGCGGCAGATGGGCAACTCCGGCCAGCGGGTGGCTTTTCGCGACCACCACCGCCACGCGCTCGCGGTACAAAGGGTCGAACTCTACCCCGGCCATGGTTTCCGGCGCAGGCAGCCGGCCGACCACCACATCCAGACTACCGCGGCGCAGCTGGTCGATCAGATAGTGATTGCCGCCGGACATCACCATGAAACGGCCCGGCGCACTGCCTGCACGCAGCTGCGCCAGCGTGTCCGGCACCAGGTCCGCGGCCACGGTGGGCAGCGCCCCGATAGCCACCTGCGGCCCTTCCGCCTCGCCCAGCCCCTGCAACAGCGCCACCCCGTCACGCGCCAGCGCCAGGCTGCGTCCGGCATGGTCCCGGAACAACTCGCCATAGCTGCTGAGCCGGATGCCACGCCCATGTTTCTCCACCAGCGGCTTGCCGCAAACTGCCTCCAATTCGCGCAGCGCCCGGGTGACCGCCGGCTGGGTCATGCCCAGCGCCTCGGCCGCCTGGGTAACGCTCATCTTTCGGGCCACTTCGACGAAGACTTCAAGATGGCGCAGCTTCAAAGAGGACGAAAGTCGCATATCACTTTTGGTATCACTTTATGCCTGACTGGGGATTATACAGCTCACCTGCGGTATGCGATACTCCCAAGCAAAGGGAGATCGCAATGACGCAAGACCGATACGACCGCGGCATGCAGGTCCGGCGCAGGGTGCTGGGCGATGCCCATGTGGACCGCGCCGAGACCGCCAAGACCCCACTGGACCAGCCATTTCAGGAGCTGATTACTGAGGCCGCCTGGGGCACGGTCTGGGCGTCGGACCGGATATCCTTGCGGGAACGGTCGATGCTGACACTGGCGCTGCTGGCGGCGACCGGTAATTTCGCTGAGATCCCGATGCACATTCGCGCCACCGCCCGCACCGGCGCCAGCCAGGCAGACGTGCAGGAAGCGTTCCAGCATGTGGCCATCTATGCCGGCGTGCCGCGCGCCAATCAGGCGCTGAAACTGGCCAAGGAGACCTATGCCGCAATGGCAGCTGAAGGAGAGGAACCCGCATGAGCACACCGCCGAAACAGGGAGAATTTTATCAGCGCGACCGCCGCTGGCATCCGCCTGCCCTCTCGCAGGACTACAAAACCTCGGTCACCCGCTCGCCGCAGTTTCCGCTGATCAGCCTGGAAAACACTGCCAGCGAGATCACCGGCCCGGTATTCGGACATAACGATATCAATGCCACCGACAATGACCTGCTGAGCAACTTCGCCCAGCCCGGCGAAAGTCCGATCGGCGAGCGCATTATCGTGCATGGCCGGGTTCTGGATGAAAACGCGCGGCCTGTGCCGAACACGCTGGTGGAGATTTGGCAGGCCAATGCCTCCGGCCGCTACCGGCACAAGAAGGACACCTACCTCGGCGCGCTGGATCCGAATTTCGGCGGCTGCGGCCGGACGCTGACGGATGAAAACGGCTGCTACCATTTCCGCACAGTGAAACCCGGCGCCTACCCCTGGCGCAACTGGGTGAACGACTGGCGCCCGGCGCATATCCACGTTTCGGTCTTCGGAACCGGCTTTGCCCAGCGGCTGATCACCCAGCTGTATTTTGAAGGCGATCCGCTGATTGCGCGCTGCCCGATCGTGAACACCATTCCGGATCATGAGGCAGTGGAGATGCTGATTGCCCGGCTCGACATGAACGCGACCATTCCGCTGGACACCATCGCCTACCGCTTTGACATCGTGCTGCGCGGGCGGCGGTCCACTCTGTTTGAAAACCGGCTGGAGGGGAACTGATGCCTCGGCGCCTTGATTATCTGAAGGAAACCCCCTCGCAGACCGCTGGCCCTTACGTCCATATCGGCCTCGCGCCCGGCGCGGCGGGATTCCAGATCTACGACCAGGAGCTAGGCTGGGAGATTGCCGGCCCCGGCGCCAAGGGAGAGCGGATCCGGGTCGAGGGCGTAGTGGTTGACGGCACTGGCTCGCCGGTCAAGGACGTGCTGCTGGAGGCCTGGCAGGCCAATGCGGAGGGCATCTATGCCCACCCTGAGCACCCAGGCGATGTAGAGGAGGGGTTCCGCGGCTGGGGCCGGGTGATCACGGATTTCGAGACCGGTGAATGGGGTTTTGACACGGTGAAACCGGGGCTGGTCCTGGGCCGGGGCGGGCAGATGATGGCACCGCACATCAACCTGTGGATTGTGGCCCGAGGCATCAACGTGGGGCTGAACACAAGGCTCTATTTTGAGGATGAGGGCGAGGCCAATGCGGCAGACCCGGTGCTGAATGTGATAGAGTGGGAGCGCCGCCGGTCCACCCTGATTGCCGGCCGCAGCGAACGCGGCGGCAAGCCCGTCTACCGCTTCGACATCCGCCTGCAAGGCGAGGATGAAACCGTGTTTTTCGACATCTGAAGGGGAATTCCATGAGCAAACCCTGCATTATCTGCGTCGCCATTACCGGCTCGGTCCCGACCAAGGAGAACAACCCGGCGGTGCCCGTCACCATTTCGGAACAGCTCGAAAGCACTCAAGAGGCGTTTGAGGCCGGCGCTTCGATTGCCCATTGCCATGTGCGCAACGACGACCAGACGCCAACCTCGGACCCGGAGAAGTTCGCGCGCCTGATGGAAGGTTTGCAGAAGCACTGCCCCGGCATGATCATCCAGCTATCGACCGGCGGCCGCTCCGGCGCCGGGCGCGAGCGCGGGGGGATGCTGCCCTTGCGTCCCGACATGGCGTCGCTGTCCGTGGGCTCCAACAACTTCCCCACCCGCGTCTACGAGAACTCCCCCGACCTGGTGGACTGGCTCGCCTCTGAGATGCGGACCTATGAGGTGAAGCCGGAGATTGAGGCCTTTGACCTGTCGCATATCCACCAGGCGGTGAAGATGAACCGCGAGGGACGCATTCCCGGCACGCTTTACGTCCAGTTCGTGATGGGGGTGAAGAACGCGATGCCGGTGGATAAGGACGTGTTCGACTACTACGTCAAAACCATGCAGCGGCTGGCACCTGAGGCCCAGTGGTGCGGCGCCGGTGTCGGGCCGGGGCAGATCCTGGTCAACGAATGGTCCATCGCCGCAGGCGGCCATACGCGCACCGGGCTGGAGGACAACATGCGGCTCGACCGCGAGACGCTTGCACCCTCCAACGCGGCGCTGGTGAAACGCGCGGCAGACCTGTGCGAGAAATATGAGCGCCCCGTCGCCACCTGGCAGCAGGCCCGCGAGATCCTGGAGCTGCGCCCAGCCTGAGGGCATGGCTTCGGGCCGGCGGCCCGAAGCCATGCCCAAGGCTGCCAGGCGTCCCGTCAGGGCAGCCGCGGGCGCGGGAGATCCCAGCCGACTGCCTGCCCCGCCAGCCGGATCACCCCTCGCCGGACAGGTCCTTCAGAATCGGGCAATCCGGGCGGCTGTCGCCTGCGCAGCTGCTGACCAGCTCCCCCAGCGTATCGCGCATCGCCTGCAGGTCGGCGATCTTTTCCTCGATCTTGGCCAGATGCTCCAGCGCCAGCTGTTTCACGTCGGCGCTGGCGCGGCTTTCGTCCTCGTAAAGCGCCATCAGGGTGCGGCAGTCCTCAATCGTGAAGCCCAGCGCCCGCGCCCGGCCCAGAAACGCCAGCTTGTGCAGATCGGTCTCGGCAAAGCAGCGGTAACCGTTGGCGCTGCGGTGCGGTTTGATCAGGCCGATGTCCTCGTAATAGCGGATGGTCTTGGCGGGCAGGCCCGAGCGGCTGGAGACGTCCCCGATGTTCATGCGCGCGCCTCCTGCTTAGCGGCTTCCTTGGCCGGAGATACGGACTGCTCCTCATCTATGGCAGGTGTCAGGCGGCGCAAGCGCAGGGCATTGGACAGCACAAAGACACTCGACAGCGCCATCGCGCCCGCCGCCAGCGCCGGCGACAGCAGCGGCCCGCCAAAGGGATAGAGCACGCCCGCAGCCACCGGGATCAGCAGCACGTTATAGCCAAACGCCCAGCCCAGGTTCTGGCGGATGTTGCGCATGGTGGCGCGGCTGACGGTCAGCGCATTCACCACCCCGCGCAGATCGCCGGAGACCAGCACCACATCGGCGGCTTCGATCGCCACATCTGTGCCGGTGCCGATCGCGATGCCCGCATCCGCCGACGCCAGCGCCGGCGCATCATTGATGCCATCGCCGACAAAGGCCAGCGTGCCGTGCTCCTGCTGCAGTTCCGCAATCGCGGTTACCTTATCCGCCGGCAGACATTCCGCCTTCACCGCATCAATGCCAAGCCGTGCGGCAATTGCCCGCGCAGTAGCTGCGGCATCACCGGTGATCATCGCCACCTTCAGCCCCTGGTCATGGAACGCCTTAATCGCCGCCGGAGTGCCCGGCTTGACCGGATCGGCCACCGCAATAACCGCCGCCGCCTGCCCGTCAATGGCTGCGTACAGCGGGGTTTCACCACGCTCCGCCAGCCGCTGACCCTCAGCGTCCAGCCCGTCCATCGAAATGCCTTCGCGCACCATCAGCCGGGCCGCGCCAACAAGAACCTCACGCCCCTCGACCTGCGCCCGCAGGCCGTAACCCGGGATCGCCTCAAAAGCCTCCGGCTTGGGCAGCCCCTTGCCCGCAGCAGCCGTGATGGCGCGCGCGATGGGATGTTCCGACTGCGCCTCCGCCGCGCCGGCCAGCCGCAGGACCTCCTCGCGGGTGAAGCCCTCAGCGCAGATCAATGCGGTCAATGCCGGGCGGCCTTCGGTCAGCGTTCCGGTCTTGTCGAGCGCCACCACCTGCACTTCCTGCAACCGCTGGAGCGCGTCGCCCTTGCGGAACAGCACCCCCATCTGCGCGGCGCGCCCGATCCCGACCATGATCGAGGTCGGCGTGGCCAGCCCCATGGCGCAAGGGCACGCAATGATCAGCACCGAAACACCCGCCACCAAGGCCAGCGGCAGCGACGGTGCAGGGCCGAACAGCGACCAGGCCAGAACCGTGAGCGCCGCAACCACGATCACCGCGGGCACGAACCAAAGGGTAATGCGGTCGACCAGCCCCTGCACCGGCAGCTTGGCGCCCTGGGCTTGCTCCACCATGCGGATGATCTGCGCCAGCACGGTGTCGCGACCGACCCGGGTGGCGCGGAATTCCAGCGCCGAATTGCCGTTGATGGTGCCCGCGGTCACCTCATCGCCCGGAGCTTTTGCCACCGGCACCGGCTCGCCGCTGATCATGCTTTCGTCGATGTAGGAGCTGCCCGAGACGATCTCGCCGTCCACCGCGATGCGCTCACCCGGGCGGACCCGGATCAGGTCCCCTGCCCCGATCTCTTCCACCGGGGTTTCCACCGCCTCGCCAGCAGCAACGACCATGGCGGTTTTCGGCTGCAGCCCGGCCAGCTTGCGGATAGCCGCGCCGGTGCGCCCCTTGGCGCGCGCCTCCAGGTACCGGCCCGTCAGGATCAGCACCACGATCACTGCAGCGGCCTCGTAATACACATTCGCTGTGCCTGCGGGCAGCAGCCCAGGTGCAAAGGTGGAAATGACCGAGAACCCATAGGCGGCGGAGGTGCCCAGCGCCACCAGCGCGTTCATGTCCGGCGCCCCCCGGAACAGTGCCGGGAAGCCTTTGGTATAAAATTGCCGCCCCGGCCCTGCCAGCACCAGGGTGGTCAGGGCAAATTGCAGCAAGTAACTGTTCTGCATACCGATATTGGCCGCCACCCAGTGATGCAGCGCCGGGATCATGTGGCCGCCCATCTCAATCAGGAAGACGGGCAGCGTCAGCACCGCGGCGATCAGAACCTGCCGGCCCAGCGCGGCGATCTCGTCCGCCTTGCGCTGGCTTGCCTGCTCCGCCTCGTCCGGTGCCCCACTGCTCAGGCGCGCCGGATAGCCCGCTTCTGTCACCGTGCGGGCCAGATCGGCGGCCCGGACCGCCCCGGTAAGGAACCGGACTTGCGCGCTTTCGCTGGCCAGGTTGACGCGTGCCTCCAGCACGCCTGGCACCGCCAGCAACGCCCGTTCCACCCGTCCCACGCAAGACGCGCAGGTCATTCCGCTGAGGGCCAAGGTGACCTCAGACTCTGCCGCCGGGTAGCCCGCGGATTTGAGCGCGTCCGTCAGCTGAACCAGTTCCACCTGAGGCGCGGCCTCGACCTGGCCGGTTGCGTTTGCAAGGTTCACCGAGGCCGTCTTGACCCCGTCGACCGCCGCCAGGGCACGTTCGGCGCGCCCGGCGCAGCCTGCGCAGCTCAGGTTGGTGATTTGCAGTGATACAGCGGTGTTTTCTGACATGGGAGACCTGCGGGTTTTGTCCTATGTGAGTTCATATGAGGGTTCCAGTCAGAGGAAGGTCAAGGCCCCGAAGCAAGATTCCTTCCCGAAACTGGAAGCCTGCAGGCAAGGCGCTGGAATCGGCAGCTTTTTTCACATCAGCAGATGGCGCGGACCGCCGCTCAGCTGTCGCATTCAAGGCAAAGCCCTGCGCGCCGGGACTGTTAGGGTGCCGAGGCAATGCTTGCGTGCGCCGGACTGCAAATGTAACGCTGGGTCATTCAGACCCGCGGTGCTGCCGCTGGCAACGCCTTCACCCCGGTCCCGCCCTGCGGCGGCCCGGTCCCGGAGAATATGGACGAAGGACCAGTCACATGATCAAGACCCGCGCCGCCGTTGCGGTTGCCCCCGGCAAACCGCTGGAAATCATGGAGGTGAACCTCGAAGGCCCCAAAGCGGGCGAGGTTCTGGTGGAAATCAAGGCAACCGGCCTGTGCCACACCGACGAATTCACCCGCTCGGGCGATGACCCCGAGGGCATCTTCCCGGCGATCCTGGGCCATGAGGGCGCGGGCGTCGTGGTCGAGGTCGGCGAAGGCGTCACCTCGCTGAAGCCCGGCGACCACGTGATCCCGCTCTACACGCCGGAATGCCGCGAGTGCGAATACTGCCTCAACCCCAAAACCAACCTGTGCCAGGCGATCCGCTCGACCCAGGGCCAGGGCCTGCTGCCGGACGGCACCACCCGCTTTTCGATGCAGGACGGCACCCCGATCCATCATTACATGGGCTGCTCGACCTTCGCGAACCACACCGTGGTGCCGGAAATCGCGCTGGCGAAAATCCGTGAGGACGCGCCGTTCGACAAGGTCTGCTACATCGGCTGCGGCGTCACCACCGGCATCGGCGCGGTGATCAACACCGCTAAGGTCGAAATCGGCTCCCGCGCGGTGGTTTTCGGCCTCGGCGGTATCGGCCTCAATGTAATCCAGGGCCTGCGGCTTGCCGGTGCCGACCAGATTGTCGGCGTCGACCTGAACCCGGGCAAGGTGGAAATGGCGAAGAAATTCGGCATGACCGATTTTGTCAATCCGGCCGAGGTCGACGGCGACCTGGTGGCGCATCTGGTCGAACTGACCGGTGGCGGCGCGGATTATACCTTTGACGCCACCGGCAACGTGCAGGTGATGCGCACTGCGCTGGAATGCGCCCACAAGGGCTGGGGTGAAAGCATCATCATCGGCGTGGCGCCGGCCGGTGCCGAGATTGCCACCCGCCCGTTCCAGCTGGTCACCGGCCGGGTCTGGAAGGGCACCGCCTTCGGCGGCGCCTCCGGCCGCACCGACGTGCCCAAGATCGTCGACTGGTACATGGACGGCAAAATCGAGATCGACCCGATGATCACCCACAAGCTGACCCTGGATCAGATCAACGAAGGCTTCGATCTGATGCACGAGGGTAAATCCATCCGCGCCGTGGTGGAGTTCTGATCCCGGCCGAATGCCAAACCTTGAAACGCAGGCCCCCGGGCCTGCGTTTTCATTTTGGGTGCTAAGCGCTTGCGGTGTTCACCCCGCCCCAAGGACAAGGCCGGGCCCGCACATGAGGATCAGTCCTCGGTCGAGGCCTCGACCGCATCCAGCCTGACGCCATAGCCCCAAAGCCGGCGCAGGTGCTTGAGCACCTCTTCCTGATCCTCTTCATCCAGGTGGATGCCATCGCGCACGGTATGGGTCAGCTTCAGCTCCCGGTCGCCGCGCAGGTCCGCATCGGTCACCTGGATATCAGGCTCCAGATAGGCCAGGTCATACTGCTTGGCCAGATCGCGGCGGATCGCCTTATAGCCCGCGCGGTTGTGGATCTGGCTGACAACCAGATTGGGCAGATCCGCGTCATTGGTCAGCGTGAACAGCTTGAACTTGCGGATCAGGTTCGGCGACAGGAACTGCTGGATAAAGCTTTCGTCGCGGTAGTTCGCCCAGGCATCGCGCAGCACCCCGCGCCAGTCCGGATTGCCCGCAAAGTCCGGGAACCACTCCCGGTCCTCATCGGTCGGGTCCTGGCAGATGCGGCGTATGTCCTGCATCATCGCAAAGCCCAGCGCATAAGGGTTGATGCCCGAATAACGCGGATCGTCATATTCCGGCTGCATCACCACATTGGTATGGCTGTGCAGCATTTCCATATAGGCGCCTTCGGTGATCTGGCCCTGCTCATACAGCTTGTTGATGATGTAGTAATGCACGAAGGTCGCGCAGCCCTCGTTCATCACTTTGGTCTGCTTCTGCGGATACAGATACTGCGCCAGCATCCGCACGATACGCAGGATCTCGCACTGCCAGGGCTCCAGCACCGGGCTGTGCTTTTCCAGAAAATACAGCAGATTTTCCTGCGGCAGGTTCATCTGCTTGCGGCGCGCGCTGAACGAGGCATCCTCGGCTTCTTTCAGCTTGTCGCGGCCCAAGGTGCTGTCGGTCCAGATGTCCAGCACGCTCTGGCTGCTTTCATAGCCTTCGCGCACCTTCTGCATCGCGACCAGTTCCTCGCTGGTCGGTTTAGGCGGGCGGCCATAGCGGAACACGCCCTGGGACTGCAGCGCATGGGCGGCGTCCAGCACTTCTTCCACCGCGCTGAGGCCATAGCGCTCCTCGCAGGCGGTGATGTAATTCTTGGCGAAGGCCAGGTAGTCGTGAATGCCCGACGCGTCGGTCCATTGCTGAAACAGATAATTGTTCTTGAAGAAATGGTTATGCCCAAAGGCCGCGTGCGCCATCACCAGGGTCTGCATCGCCATGGTGTTTTCTTCCATGTTGTAGCTGATGCAGGGGTTGGAGTTGATCACGATCTCATAGGCCAGCCCCTGGCGGCCGGTCCGGTACAACGCCTCGTCACGGGCAAAATGCTTGCCGAAGGACCAGTGCTGATACATCAGCGGCAGGCCGACGCAGGAATAGGCATCCAGCATCTGCTCCGCAGAGATGATCTCGATCTGGTTGGGGTAGACATCCAGCCCGAGGTCTTCGAGCGCGATCCGCTCGATCGCGTCGCGCGCCCTTTCCATCAGTTCAAAGGTCCATTCCGGCCCGTCGAACAGCGGCACGCGCGCCTTTTCAGCTGCCTGCATTCTGCACCCCTTTCACCTTGGGGAGGAAGAACTCCCGGAAAATTGGATAGATATGGCCGGGCTGCGATACCCGCTGCATTTCGAAATGCGGGGCCTGGCTCTTCACCTCGCGGTAGTTCTGCCACAGGTCTTCGCCTGCTTCCGGATTGTTCAGCAGCATCTCCGCCGCCTCATCGACAATCTCCACATAGGCGTAAAACTGGCTGACCGGCAGCAGATCCTTCAGCAGCAGATTCTTGCAGCGCGCGGAGTCGTTGCCGAAGTTCTCCCCGTCAGAGGCCTGGGCGCCGTAGATGTTCCACTCATCCGGCGGATAACGCTCGTCGATGATCTCCTTCATTTTCTCCAGAGCGGTCGACACGATGGTGCCACCGGTTTCACGGGCGTAGAAAAAGGTCTCCTCATCCACTTCCTGCGCGTGGTGAGTATGGCGCACGAACACCAGTTCGGTGTGCTCATAGCAGCGTTCCAGAAACAGGTGCAGCAGCAGGAAGAACCGTTTTGCCAGGTCCTTCTCGCGCTCCTGCATCGAGCCGGAGACGTCCATCAGGCAGAATACCACCGCGCGGGAGTTGCGGATCTTCTCGGGCACAAAGGTGTCGTAGCGCAGGTCCAGCGGGTCGATATAGCCGACCACCTTGCGCTTGCGGACAATGCCGTCGAGCTTCTTCCTCAGCGCCTCCAGGAATTCCTCCTGCGGCGGCGTGCGGTCATCAAGCGCCTCCAGTTCGGCGATCTGCTCTTCCAAATCGCGCTGGGATTTGGTGGTGGGACGCTGCAGGGCGATCCGGCGGCCCAGCGAGTTGCGCATGGTGCGCACCAGATTGAGGTTGTTGGGCGTTCCGGCAGTTGTCAGGCCGGCTCGGCGGGTGCCGATCGTCTCAGTCTCCACCGTGGCCTTTTCCACCAGATCCGGCAGTTCCAGCCCGTCGAACAGGATTTCCAGATATTCTTCCTGAGTCAGAGTGAAGGAAAACTCGTCCTCGCCGTCACCGTCCTCTGAAGCCTTGCGGCCGCCCTCCCCGGCACCGCCCTGCGGGCGCTTGATAGTGTCGCCGACAACAAAATCCTTGTTGCCGGGCAGAACATGGCGGCGCAGCCCGCCCTTGGAGGAATGAAAGAACCGCGGCTCCTTCAGCCCCCGTGTCGGGATGGTGACCTTTTCGCCTTCGTCCGGGACACCGCTTCCGCTTTGGATTGATTTCCCCCGGACCGACTGGTCGACGCGCTCCTTAATATTCTCCCGGGCCCGCCGCAGGAACCGCTGGCGGTTCCCGAGGCTCTTGCCCTTCGGATTGGCGCGCCTGTCGATGAAATGATGCATGTTGCACAGCGCTCCTCTTTAGCCCGCCTTGTTGACGCGCATGTACCACTCGACCAGGCGCCGCACCTGCCGGTCGGTATAGCCGTGGCCGCGCATCCGCTCGACGAACTCCTGATGCTTGCTTTCGGTCTTGCTGTCCTTCTTGGACCCGAAGGAGATCACCGGCAGCAGTTCCTCGACCTGGCTGAACATGTGCTTCTCGATCACGTCGCGCAGCTTCTCATAGGAGTTCCAGGCCGGATTGGACCCGGTGTTGGCACGGTGGCGCAGGGCGAATTTCACGACCTCGTTGCGGAAGTCCTTGGGGTTGGCGATGCCAACCGGCTTTTCGATCTTGCTAAGCTCCGCATCCAGCACCTCGCGGTTATAGAGCTGGCCGGTATCCGGATCCTTGTAATCCTGCTCCTCGATCCAAGCATCGGCATAGGCGATGTAGCGGTCAAAGACGTTCTGGCCGTATTCGGTATAGCTTTCGAGGTACGCCTTCTGGATCTCGTTGCCGATGAACTCCTCGTACCTGGGCGCCAGCTCTGTCTTGATGAACTCAAGATACTTCTGTTCCGTCTCCTGCGGAAACTGCTCGCGCTTGATCATCTGCTCCAGCACATACATCAGGTGCACCGGGTCCGCCGCCACCTCGTTGGTGTCGAAGTTGAAGGTGGTGGACAGCACCTTGAAGGCAAAGCGGGTCGAGATGCCGTTCATGCCCTCGTCGACGCCGGCCCGGTCCTGGTATTCCTGGACCGTCTTGGCCTTGGGGTCGGTGTCCTTCAGGCTTTCGCCGTCATAGACCCGCATCTTGGAGTAGAGGTTCGAGTTCTCATGCGGCTTCAGACGGGTCAGCACCGAGAAGCGGCTGAGGATCTTCAGCGTCTCCGGCGCACAGGGGGCATTGCGCAGCTCACTGTTTTCAATCAGCTTTTCATAGATCGACGTCTCATCCGAAACCCGCAGGCAATAAGGCACCTTGACGATCGACACCCGGTCGATGAAGGCCTCGTTGTTCTTGTTGTTCTTGAAGGACTGCCATTCGCTTTCGTTGGAATGCGCCAGGATCAGGCCGCTGAACGGGATCGCACCGAAGCTTTCGGTGCCCATGTAGTTGCCTTCCTGGGTCGCCGTAAGCAGCGGGTGCAGCATCTTGATCGGCGCCTTGAACATCTCGACGAATTCCAGGATGCCCTGGGTCGCCCGGTTCAGGCCGCCGGAGAAGCTGTAGGCATCCGGGTTATCCTGGCTGAAATGCTCCAGCTGGCGGATGTCGACCTTGCCGACCAGGGTCGAGATATCCTGGTTGTTTTCATCACCCGGCTCCACCTTGGCGACACAGATCCGGCGCAGCCGCGAAGGATGCAGGCGCACGACCGAGAACTTGTTGATATCACCATCGAATTCATCCAGACGCTGCACCGCCCAAGGCGACATCAGCCCCGGCAGCCGGTGCTGGGCAATGCCGTATTCCTCTTCCAGCACCTTTCCCATGCGGACCGGATCAAACAGGCCCAGGGGGCTTTCGAAAATCGGCGAGATCTGGTTGCCCGCCTTCAGCACATAGATCGGCTGGTCTTCCATCAGGCGCTTCAGGCGTTCCGCCAGCGAGGACTTGCCGCCGCCGACCGGTCCCAGCAGGTAGAGAATCTGCTTGCGCTCCTCCAGACCCTGCGCGGCGTGGCGGAAATAGCCGACAATCCGCTCAATGGTGTCTTCCATGCCATAGAAATCGTGGAAGGCGCTGTACCGCTTGATCGTTCGGTTCTGAAAGATCGGCCCGAGCCGCGCGTCCTTGGACGTGTCTACCAGCTCCTCTTCGCCAATTGCCCTCAGCATCCTCTCGGCGACGTTCGCGTACAGGCTTGGATCGTCGCGGCAGGCATTCAAATAGTCCTGCAGCGGCATTTCCTGCTCGCGCGTTTCGCCGTACTGCTCTGCAAAAAGTTCGGCAATGTCTTTCATCGTGGATCAAGCCTCCTGGTTAACTGGCGCCGTTCCTCCTGGCGTTCCTTCGCACGCGGACAGAGGGTGCCCAGCACGTGGGCATAGGTGTCCGCGTCAGTGTTGAGTTCTGATTTCTGCTCGGCGCCGCTGCTGGCGTTATACGTCCGGCTGGCCGCTCTTGGCGGCGGCCTGCGCCCGGTTACCAGGGCTGTCGGCGTCGTCTTGACTTACTCTCGAGCTTACACCAATTACGAACTTCTTCCTATCTGAAAGTGGTGTACTTTTAATTAATTGCCAGAATCTTTTGCGGGAAATTTTCTTCACATAGTAGCGAACACCCCTTGCTGCCGCCCCTTCTGCAACGCGGCATTTCAAGGTGTTCCGGGTGTGCTTCTCCTATTTGGAGATCACCTCAGCTGCTGATCGCCCCTAATGCGGATCAAGGAGCATTTGACCTGTATTTCAGGGCCTGCCGCAGCCGGGTCTGCCGGGGCAGCAGGACCCTCCTGCCGCCCCGGCCCGGTGAAAAACCTTAGAAATTCTGCGGCAGCCAGGACACGGTTACCGCTATTTTTGCCGCAGCTTTGGAGCCTACATACTGGACAGGCCACAAAAAATCGTCTCAGTATGGCCTCAAAATGGCCGCAAAAGACGGCCGAAGGGCAAAACTACAGGCAACGGAACCACGCAGCGCGCGCCTTATTCATGGCGCCACAGCGTACAGATTGAGCGGTAAAACAATGAGCACGGTTGCATTTATTACCCGCAACATGGCGGGCACGACACAGCATGGAAACTTCTCCGAAGGCAATCCGGCGCGCATTGACGCTGCACCGGCCAAGGATATTTCCCTGAACCTCAGCCCGGCTGATGTAGAAAGCTATGCCCGCCGCGGCAGCGACCTGCACATCACTCTGGCAAACGGCCAGGAACTGGTGCTGGAAAACTATTACGCCTTTGACACCACTGGCGGCAAAAACCTGTTCCTCAGCTCCGAAGGCCAGTTCACCGAAGTGGTGCTGGAGGACAAGTCCAGCGGCATGCTGTTTGCCACTTATGAGCCGCTCGACCTGGCTGGCAAGTGGAGCGCTTACGACGAGATGGTCTTTCTGGACGTCGACCGGATCGAGCCTGTGGTCGCGCCGCTGGCCGCACCGCTGTTCGGCGGTCTGGGGGCCGCAGGGGCCGCGGCGGGTGTTGTCGGCGCCGCGGTTATCGCCGGCGGCGGCGGAGATGGCGGCGGCGAAACGGGAAGCATCGTGCCCACGGTGAACGACCCGGACGCCACCTTCCCCGTTTCTGGCTCGACCACCACACCGGTTGAGATCACCGGCACCGGGGCGCCGGGGTCTGAGGTGACAGTGACCGTCGGAACCTCGACCCAGACGACAACTGTCGATGAGGACGGCAACTGGGGCGTCACCTTCCCGGTCGATGACCTGCCGGAGGACGGCAATTACGAGTCAACTGTTCATGTGGTTGACCCGGATGGCAACGAATTCGACCTGGACGGCCCCACCGTAGTGATCGACACCGTTGCCGAAGTCACCCTTGATGACGGCCAGGCCGGCGGCGATGACATGATCAACGCTGCGGAAGCCGCCGATGGCGTCACCCTGACAGGCACCGCCGAAGCCGGCGCCACAGTCGACGTGACATTCCAGGGCGTCACCCGCACCGTCATCGCAACGGAGGACGGCACCTGGAGCGCGGATTTCGCCGCATCTGAGATCGCCGCGGGCGAATATGATTCAGAGGTCACCGTCACGGCGACCGACAGCTTCGGCAACACCGGCAGCGTGACCGGCACGATCCGCGTCGATACCACAACCGCGGTGGAGATTGATCCCGGCCAGGCCGGCGGCGACGATCTGGTCAACGGCTCCGAGGCGGCGTCTGCCCTGACCCTGACCGGCACCGGCGAACCGGGCGCCTCGGTCAGTGTCACCGTGGAAGGTGTCACCCGCAGCGCCACGGTGGACGCGGACGGCAACTGGGCCGCCGAATTCGAAGCAGGCTCGCTGCCTGCCGGCGAATATGACACCACCGTCAGCGTGACTTCGACCGACGCGGCCGGCAATACAGCAACCGCGACCGCCGGCCTGCGCGTGGACACGCTGGTCGACCCGCTGACCCTGGAATCCGGCAGCATCGAAGGCGACAACGTCGTCAACAACACCGAGCATAGCGACGGGGTGACGCTCACCGGTACCGTGGAGCCGGGCTCGACCGTCGTCGTGCAGCTGGGCAGCGCCACCGAAACCGCGACGGTTGATGCCGGCGGCAACTGGAGTGTGGATTTTGCCGCCTCCGACATTGCCCAGGGCAGCTATGAGGCGGACATCACCGTCACAGCCACCGACGCCGCAGGCAACACCTCGGAAATCAGCGACACGCTGACCATCGACACCGAGGTAACGCCGTTCACCGCAGACAGCAGCCAGACCGATGACGATGTGCTGAATGTCGCGGAGCGCGCAGCGGGCCTGACCATGACCGGCACGGTCGAGGCGGGATCCAGCGTTGAGGTGACCATCGGCGGCGTAACCCGGGCTGCAACTGTGGATGCCGATGGCAACTGGAGCGCCGCATTTGACGCCGATGACCTGCCCGACGGCGACACCACCGCCACCGCCACCGCAGAGATCACCGCGACCGATGCGGCGGGCAACACCCAAACCCTGACCGAAACCTTTGGCATCGACACAGAATATGACGCTCCGAATGTCGGCGACGTCATCAGCACCGGCGCCGGTGTCAGCGGCTTCTTCAGCGATGATTTCGAAACCGGCGACACCGCGCATGAGCTGACAAGCGGCGGCGGCGTTGCCGATATCACCGGCACCGAGACCGACCTGACCGGCGGCCGGACCTTGTTCAGCTTCGACGCGGATGTGCCGGATGGCTCGCATCTGGTGGTCAACCGGGTCGATGATGCGGGCAACAGCTCCGGCACGATGGTGGTGCTTGAGGACGGCGCGGGCGCAACCGCTCTGGACCACGCAGGCCTGTCGCAGTTCAACATCGACGAACTGAACCTGGTGCATGCCGATGGCGTCGACCTGACCCTGACCGAAGCGGACATCAACGCGCTGTCCGGCAACTCCGATACGGTGATTGTGCATGGCGGCTCTGATGACACGCTCACCATCACCGGAGCTGCGGCAACAGGCACCGAAACCATCGATGGCGAAGCCTACAACGTCTACACCATTGGCGATGACGGCACCACGCTGATCGTCGACGAAGACGTCAACACCGTGATCTGAACGGCCGGCCCGGGGGGACTTTCAGCCGGGCCCAACACAACAAAAGCCTTAGACATAAGGGCAAAGGGCAGAATGCAACCGGGACGCTTTCTTTGCGCCATCGCAGTGATGTGCAGCCTGTCGGCATGCGCACAGTCACCGCTGTCCGGCGGCCCGGAAGCCGCGGCCGGCGATGCGCCGCGAAGCAACTTCGCGCAATCCGGCGAAGCGTCCTCGGAGGTAATCCGGCAGCTGATGGACCGGCGGTCGCTGCTGGCCGAGGACAGCGCCTACGGCCAGGTTGCCGCCGCTGCCATCGCCGCTTCCTCCCGCGCCGCCGAGGCTGAGCTGATCAGCGCCAAGCTGCGGGCCGAAGCGGCGTCCAAGAACTGGCTGCCGACGCTTGGGCCCTCGGTCAGCCTGACTGAGCTGGGCGATCTGGTGGCGGGGCTGCTGATCGAACAAGTGCTGTTCGACAACGGCCGACGCAAGGCCGAACGGGCGTTTGCCGCCGCTGATGTCGAGGTTGCCGCGGTCAACCTGTCTGAAGACATGAACAGCCGGGTTGAGACCGCCGTTGGACTGTATGCCGCCGCCCTGCGCGGTGACGAGAAAGCCGCCTATGGAAACCGGGCGCTGCGCCGGATGCAGGACTTCCGCCGGATCGTGCAGGGCCGTGTGGACGGCGGCGTGTCGGACCGTGCCGACATTAATGTGGTGGACAGCAAGATCAGCGGCATCCGCACCGCTACGGCCACCGCCCGGGATGCCGCCGCCACTGCGCGCGCGGAGCTGCACGCGATGACCGGCCAGAGCTTCCCGCAAACGCCGGCGCATCTGGACATCCGGACACCGCCGGAGCAGGTGCAGTTCCTCTCGGTGCTCAAGGCTGGCGCCGAAGCGGACCGCGCCATTGCGCAGGCCAAATCCGGCCGCGCCGGCCTGCTGCCGCAGATCTCCGCTGCGGGCAACGTGACCACCGACGGCTCCGGCGCCGGGCTGACCCTGGGCGTCGGCCAGCCCCTGGGACTGGGCACCCCTGCCGCCATTCAGGCATTGGAAGCCTCCAAGGAAGCCGCTACCCGCCAGGTGGGCGAAGCGGAGGAGGCCGCCCGCCGCACCTACAGCCGCCAGATTCAGCAGATCGCCTCCTACCGCCGCCAGGAGGCTGAGACCGCGGCCCTGGTGCGCCGCAGCCGCGAGACTTATGAGCTGTTCCAAAAGCAGTTCGAAGCGGGGCAGCGCCCGGTGATGGAAGTGATCCAGGTCTATGAGGAGCTGGTGCGCCGCGAGCAGGCATTCATCGACGCGAAATACGAGGTGGTGCTGATCCAGCTGCAACTGGCGCGCGACCTGGGCCTTTTGGCCGATGGGGACAAGATTTGACCGACACGACACAAAAGCCCCCGCGTCCCCTGCCCGCCTCCGGCAAAAAGCCGGTGCTGCGGGCGGTGCCCGTGTCCAGCCCGCAGGCCGCGCCGCACGGCGGGATGCAGCCTGCCAACACCCCTGCCCCGGCGCCCGGCCCCAAGGCGCAGCTTAAGCCGCGCACGGACAACCGGCCCAAGCCTCAGCCGCAGGACGCTCCGCCTGAAGTGGGCTCGCTGCTGGAGGGCGCCGCCGCCCGCATCCAGCACCGCGCCAGCCTGATCGCCACCCTTGCTGCACTGAAGGGCAGCGAAGTGCCGGTCAGCGACGTCGCCGCCTTCCTGTGGAAGGAAACGCCGGGCGATCTGTCGCTGCACACGCTGGCCAAGGCGCTGCAATCCGCCGGGCTGCAGCCCAAGGTGCTGGAAGAACAAAGCCTTGCACCTGCTCTATGGCCTGCGCTGGCGATCATGTCCGGCGGCCAATGCGTGCTGGTGCTGGACCAGGCAGACGATGTGCTGACGATCTATGACACCTCCTGCCCGGACAACCGCACCGAAGTGCCGCTGGCGGAGTTCAGCCCCTTTTTCACCGGCACCGTGCTGTCGGCCCGCCCCTCGATCAGCCAGATGGCGGCCAAGCACACGCCGCAGATCGACCCGGGCCATTGGTTCTGGAGCGAGTTCCCCAAATACCGCCGCCAGGTGGGCGAGATCATGCTGGGGTCGCTGGTCGCCAATATCCTGGCGGTCTCGGTCGCGCTGTTCTCTTTGCAGGTCTATGACCGGGTGGTGCCGCATCAGTCGCACGCCACGCTGTGGGTGCTGGCTGTCGGCGCCTTCCTCGCGATTGCGCTGGAGGCGATGCTGAAGCTGGCCCGCGCCCGGCTGACCGACGCGGCCGGCCGCCAGATCGAGCTGTCGGTGCAGCACAACCTGATGCGCCGCCTGATCGGCATGCGCTCCGACAAGAAGCCGCTGCCGCCCTCCGGCCTGTTTGCCGCGATGCGGGACTTCGGCTCGGTGCGGGAGTTCTTCACCTCCTCCACCATCTCGACGCTTGCGGACATTCCCTTTATCGCGGTGTTCCTGCTGCTGGTCGCCTCAATCGCCGGGCCTGTGGTCTGGGTGATCATTGCCGGCGGCATTCTGATGCTGCTGCCTGCCTACTTCATGCAGAAAAAGATGATCGCCTATACCCGTCAGACCCAAGGCGCGAACGCCAAGGCGGGGCGGTTGCTGCATGAGGTTGTGACCGAGCTGGACACCGTGAAGACCCAGCGCGGCGAGGACCGGGTGCTTCGGCTGTGGGATGAACTGAACACGCTGTCCTCCCATTCCGCAACGGAGCAGCGCAAGCTGTCCAGTGCCCTCACCTACTGGTCGCAAGGGGTGCAGCAGGCGACCTATATCACCGCCGTGGTGCTGGGCACACTGCTGGTCTTTGCCGGTGAATTCACCGTCGGCACCATCATCGCCACCGGCATCCTGACCAGCCGGACGCTGGCGCCGCTGACGCAGTTCGCGGCCACCCTGGCGCGCTGGAGCAACGTCAAGGCCGCGCTGGAAGGTCTGGATGCCATCGCCCAGGCCCCGCAGGAGAAGGAAAAGGAACGCACCTACCTGCGCCGCCAGACGATTGAAGGCCGGTTCGAGCTGCGCGAGATTATGTTCCGTTACGAGGACGATGCAGCGCCGACGCTGGATGTGCAGGCCGTGGCCGTCACGCCGGGCCAGCGGGTTGCGGTGCTGGGCGTCAATGGTTCCGGCAAGTCGACCCTGCTCAAACTGCTGTCGGGCCTTTACGCCCCTGACCGGGGCCGCATCCTGCTTGACGGCACCGACATGGCCCAGATCGACCCGCGCGACCTGCGCGCAAACATCGGCTATCTCAGCCAGGACGTGCGGCTGTTTGCCGGCTCCCTGCGCGACAACCTGAACCTCAACCAGCTGGAGCGCGACGACGACCGGTTGATGGAGGCGCTGGAGTTTGCAGGCCTCGGCGCCCATGTGCGCAACCACCATAAGGGCCTGGATCTGGAGATCAGCGACGGCGGTCACGGCCTGTCCATAGGACAGCGCCAGTCGATCGGCTGGGCGCGGCTGTGGTTGCAAAACCCTTCAGTTGTCCTGCTGGATGAACCGACCGCAGCGCTGGACCAGACGCTGGAGCGCACATTGGTGAGCCGCCTGGAGAACTGGCTGGAAGGCCGCACCGCAGTGATCGCCACCCACCGGATGCCGATCCTGTCGCTGACCAACCGCACCCTGATCCTGCAATCCGGCCGGATGGTTGTGGACGGCCCGCGCGATCAGGTCCTGGCCCATCTGGCCGCTGGCGAAGGCAAGTGACCATGGCCCTGCACGATCCCTACGGCACTGCAGAGACGCCGCGCAGCGCCAGCCGCATCATCTATCTGGCGCTTGCCGCCGTGCTTACTTTCCTGATCTGGGCGGCATTCGCCTCCATCGACGAGATCGTGCGCGGCGAGGGCCAGGTGGTTTCCTCCTCCCGCGCGCAGATCGTGCAGAACCTGGAGGGCGGCATTCTGGCAGAGCTGCATGTGCGCCAAGGCGATATCGTCAGCGCCGGCCAGGTGCTGGCCAAGCTGCAGGACACCAAGTTCCGCGCCGCCGCTGATGAGCTGCAAAACCAGATCGACGCCCTGGAGATCAAGCGCCACCGGCTCGAAGCGCAGATGAAAGGCGCCTTTGAATTCACGGTGCCGGAGATGCTGGCGCAGCGCTCGCCCGGCATTCTTGCCTCGGAACGCGGCCTGCTGACCGCCCGGCAGACCGACTTCACCAGCCGCCGCGACAGTGCCCGGCAGATCATGGATCAGCTGAACGCCGAGCTTGCCAATATGGAGCAGCTCTACAAGCAGAAGATCGTCGCGCTGATCGAGGTGAACAAGGCCCGCAAGGCCGCCACCGATGCCCGCGCCAAATACAACGAGATCGGCACTCAGGCAGAACTGGAGCAGGCTGAGGAATACTCGCAGACGCTGCGCGACCTCACCACCCTGCGCCAGGAGCAGCGGCTGGCGGTGGACCAGCTGAACCGCACCATTATCACCTCCCCCATGGCCGGGATCGTCAACAGCCTGGCAGTGACCACCATCGGCGGCGTGATCCGTCCCGGCGAGGAGATCCTGGAAATTATCCCGCTAGGCGAGGAGCTGTTTGTCGAGGCGCGGGTAAGGCCCGAAGACATCGCCAGCGTACAGCCGGGCCAGGACGCCACGATCAAGCTGTCGGCCTATGACTACACCATCTACGGCTCGCTGCGCGGCAAGGTGGATTTCGTGTCCGCCGATACATTCGAAGATGAGCGCAACCCGCGCGCCGAGCCCTATTACCGGGTGACGGTGCGGGTCGACAAATCCGGCTTCACCGAACGCCAGCAGTCCATCGAGATCCGGCCGGGCATGCGGGCCGCCGCAGAGCTGCAGACCGGCGCCAAAACCGTGCTGCAGTACCTGCTGAAGCCGCTCTACAAATCCCGCGAAGCCCTGCGCGAACCCTGATACCGCATGCGGCTGCCTTAAAGGCAGCAGGCGTCGCGGTATACGGCGGCTGCTCCTACCCCGCGCGCCGCATCAGCTCACGCAGCGATGCATCCAGCGCCGTGCCGATTGAAACCCGGCGCTTGCCCATCGCCGCCTTGGCTGAGATCACCGAAACCAGCCGCGGCGGCAGGCCCGGGCGCATCTCCAGCACCGGAGCCCCCGAAGCGCCGAAATCCACCAGGCAGGACAACACCAGGGTCCGGCTTTGCCGCGCCAGCACGCTGCAGGACGGTTCCAGCCCCGGCCGGGTTGCATGCCTGCGAGTATAGGACAGAACCCGCAGAATATCGCCCCGCTCCGCATCCTGCGACATTGCCAGCGGCTGGATCTGGCTGCGGCTGATCGGCCGGTCCAGCTTGAGCACCGCCAGATCGCTGCCGATTTGATGCGCGCCCGCAGGCCGGTAGCGGTACTGCGGATGCACCACCGCCTTAGCCACCTGCCGCAGGGCCACAGCCTGCCGCCCCGACAACCCGGCTTCGAACCAGATCGACGCCGGGGCAACCTGCGCCCCGGTGCGCGGATCGAACAGGCAATGCGCGGCCGTCAGCACCAGATCCGGTGCCACCAGCGCACCGGTGCAGATGTTTCCGTTGGCAATGTTCAGCCGTCCGACGGCCTCCCACCCTTCAATGGATGTGGCGCTTGGCTGCGCGTCACTCGCAGCCGCACCGGCGGGCATGCCCAAGGCCAGGCATGCCGCTATTGCAGCAATTAACAGTCTCATAACCCACTCCAGCTTCCCATAAACGCATCGTCATTCAGGCGTGCGGCTGGAATGAGGCCCAAAAAAGCCATGAAGAGACGAATTCATGGACAGATTGCGGCAGCGTTAACAATTCCCTAACCCCCCGGTTATTGATGCTTAACCATGGCAAAAAACGCCTTCGCATTGCCAGAAAAACCCGGTCATCACCGGCGGAAATCAAAGAACTCCCCGCAAACGCAGGGAAATCTTCTGCCGCCAAGCCGGGTTTCGGACACCGCGCTGCCCCTGCGGAAACGATTCGCGCCGCCGGAATCGTTAACCATTTGCAGCTTCGCGGCGCGGCGGAAGCGGGCAAGAAGGCTCTGCGATGCTGTGACCGGCGCCGCCGCAATCGTTAAAGCCCCGGCCGTCCAGACCATCCTTTGTCAGGCGCTGTAAGGCACCAGACTGCAGTGTACTGGCCGGATTCAATCGAAAGGCGAAGAGAAAATATCAAAACCCTATCGTAAAACAGCAGGCGCATTAACCGATAAAAAATCTATCTGGCATTGAAACTGAGACAAATTGCATCACTGGCATCTGACGGCGGCGGCGCCCGCGGGATGCCTCTCCGCTGGAGGTCAAATTGAAAATTCTGAGATCCATGAAGCTCGCCCACAAGCTGCCGCTGCTGATCGTCAGCACTGCGCTGGTCCTGACCGCCGTCCTGATTGCCGTCAGCACCAGCAACTTCCGGCGCGGGGTGCTCCACAACAGCGAAGTTTTCATGCAGTCGCTGGTGCAGGACCGGGAGCTGGCGCTGCAATCCTACTTCGAAGGGATTGAAGCGGCCATCCTGACGATTGCCTCGGTCCCCTCAACCGCCGACGCGATGAAGGATCTGACCGCAACCTGGTCCACCAGGGACGGTGCAGGCCAGGCCGAGGTTCAAAACCTGTCGATGTTTGCGTCCGCCGCATCGCCTTATGATCTTCACTTCGAACGCAACCATCCCGCCTTCCAGAAGGTGATGGAGCGGATGGGCTTTTATGACATCTTCCTGATCAACCCGGCAGGGGATGTGGTCTTTTCGGTCACCAAGGAAAGCGACTATGCCACTAACATGGTCTCTGGCCCGTATCGCGAAACAGGCTTGGCCAAGGCGTTCCGGATGGCCGAAGCAGGCGAAGCCGGACGGGTCTATTTCTCTGATATCGAAGACTATGAACCCAGTGCAGGCGCCCCGGCAGGTTTTGCGGCGACCCGGATCGTGGATAACGCAGGCCGGTTTGCAGGGGTGTTTGCCCTGCAGGTGGCCATCGACGAGATCGCCCTGATCACCACCAATTTCGGCGGCGAGCTGAAGACTCTGGATGTTTACCTGATCGGCGGCGACTTCAGGGCCCGCACCCAGTCGCGCCTCGAAGGCCGGCACAGCGTGCTGGAAGAGCTGCCGGGCCTGCCTTACATCGAGGCTGCCTTTTCCAGCAGCGCCACTACGGGCAGCGCACCGGCTGCCGGGGACGCACAGGATGTCTCGTTCCACCCGGCCGTCCAGAAGCCGGATGGCAGCACGGTTGCCGCCGTCACCGCGCCCTTTACCTTCCGCGACCTGAACTGGGCGATCGTTGCGGAGCTGGACCGGGAGGAAATTCTGGCGCCCGCGGTCCGCCAGCGCCAGATCATGCTGCTGATCTCGCTGTCCTGTGCTGCGGCTGTCTCCTTCCTTGGCTGGCTGTTCGCGCGGTCGATCACCCGCCCGGTCGACAAAATCTGCAGGCACATGGAGGCGGTCGCCGCGGGCGATCTTGACACCAGCATCGACGCCGCTGCACGCAACGACGAAATCGGCAAGATCGGCAAGACACTGGTGTCGATGCAGGCCGACCTGAAACAGGCACGCCTTGCCGAAGAACGCCGCAACGAGCTGCAGCAGCAGCAGCAGTTCGTGGTCGAAAGCCTGAGCGCCGGCCTGGTGCGGCTGTCCGCCGGGGATTTCTCACAGCCGATCACCCAGGCCTTCCCGAAGGATCATGAGCAGTTGCGCCATGACTACAATCTGACACTGGAAACCCTGAAGGAGACAGTGCAGCAAGTGATCGTGGCGGCCGGCAGTATCCGCAACGGGGCCGAGGAGATCAGCCAGGCCTCCGATGACCTCTCCCACCGCACCGAGAGCCAGGCCGCCACGCTGGAGGAGACCGCGGCGGCACTGGATGAGCTGACCGCGTCGGTGAAATCCGCCGCCGAAGGCGCCCGCAGCGTTGAGGCGACGATGGAGGAAGCGCGCGCCGAAGCCGAATCCAGCGGCTCCGTGGTCGGGAATGCCGTCGCTGCCATGACCGAGATCGAGCAGAGCTCGAACCACATCAGCCAGATCATCTCGGTGATCGACGACATTGCCTTCCAGACCAACCTGCTGGCGCTGAACGCAGGCGTCGAGGCGGCGCGGGCAGGCGAGGCCGGCAAGGGCTTTGCCGTGGTTGCCAGCGAGGTGCGGGCCCTGGCGCAGCGCTCCTCGGACGCGGCGATGGAGATCAAGACCCTGATCAGCGACAGCTCCAAACAGGTGGAGCGCGGCGTGGATCTGGTCGGCAAGGCCGGTGAGGCGCTGCAAAGCATCGTCGAACGGGTCACCCATATCTCGCAGCTGGTGTCCGGCATTGCCGAGGGCGCAGCCGAGCAGTCGACCGGGCTGGCGGAGATCAACACCGGCGTCACCCAGCTTGACCAGGTGACCCAGCAGAACGCGGCCATGGTCGAAGAGGCCACCGCGGCCGGCCACATGCTGCACACCGATTCCAGCAAACTGGCTGAACTCGTGTCCCATTTCACGATTGACGCGCAGCAAGCACCCCGCCCGGACCACCAGGTGATACCGAAGCCCAGTGCGCACGGCACTGAGGCGCCGGATGATTTCTGGAAGGATGAGCCTGGCTTGCCTGCGGATGGGGCCGCAGCAAGGCCCGCGGCAACAGGCACCGGCGGGGCAAGCAAATGGGAGGACTTCTGATCTAAGCGGGCGCACAGCCCGCCTTTCACTGGCAAGTCTGGAGCGGTGGCGCTTAAACCTGCGGCCGAGACGCCGTTCCGGCAGCGGATATCAACAGGACTCTCTGCAGCAAGGGATGGCAGGGCTGGCGCGGCGGACCTTATACTGCAGCCTTTCTGCTGTCCCTATGAGACTTGCAAACCGTTCAGCCATACCGCGCCGCTACGCCTCCGGCGGGGCGCGGACCGGAGACCACCGCAAGGGATCGCTTAGCCTCCGCAGCGGGAGTTCCGGCCGCTGCCGCTGTGCGATGCGGCAACAGCTTTAGGCCAAAGAAACTCCAGCGTGGCGCGGCGCCCTTTCCGCGTATGTCCATAAGTGATTGGCATCCGGCCCCGTCAGAGCGGGCCGGACGGGTCTTACTGCCAAGAATTTTCAATAAATTTTCTGCTCCAAGCGTCCTTGGCTGACTGTCCTGCACCCTGAAACGCAAGGGTGCCGCAAATAGAAGTTGCCCAACGTATCCTTAACGTAAAATCCCAGCAACGCTGGCCGGAGCTCAGATTTCCTTAATCAAATGCCTCAAGATAATAAACCCATACGTGAAATTGAGCGGCTACAATGCCGCTTAGAGTGAACGCCCAGGCAACCGATCCGGGTGCAGCGCAGTTTTAAAAGGTATCAGGATGAGAAATAATCAGTTCCCCAACAAGGGCGCCCCGCCGGTTCTGCAGGCTGTCAATCTGAACATCCTCTCCGTTGATGATGATGAGGTTGACAGGCTGCGCCTGAACAAGCTGTGCCGCAAAGCCGGGATGACGGCTGAATTCCACGAAGCAGCAAACCTGGATGAAATGCGCCAGCAGCTGGACACGGAGCAGTTCGATCTGGTGTTCCTCGATCACAACCTGGGCATGGACACTGGGCTGGATGCGTTGAAGCAGCTGGTGACTCATGAAGATCAAGTTCAGGCGGTTCCTATAATGCTGACCAGCGCGACAAATTATCATATCGCCGTCGAGGCCATGCGCCGGGGCTGCGCGGATTACATCGTCAAGGATGAGCTGACGACGGATTCCCTGATGAAATCCATCGCCTCAGCGCTGGAGCGGCGGGCGCTTTATGGCCAATTGTCCAGCGCTCGGGCCTCAGAAAAGGAGCTGAAACGGATCTTCCAGCGGTTCATCGTCGGCTGCGGGCCCGATCTTCGGCTGCTTCTGAGGAGGACGCTCGCGGGGGTGCGGGTGATCAAGTCGCAGGCGCGTCAGGATGGCGGCGTGCCCCCCGCCGTTCTGTCGGATGTCTCGATGCTGGAACGCAGCTGCAAGGATCTTGTTGTGTTCATGGACGACTTGGACAGCGTGATCGAAGACACCCGGGAGTTTACCGCCAAAGCTTCACCCAATTTGCTGCAATAACGGCCTGCCACTGCGGGCAGCAGTTCTTCCTGCCGCCCTGGGCAGATGCCTGCCCATCCAGGGGCAGAGAACCTCAAACCGCTTGCGGAGCGCAAATGAATGAAGACCAAAGCTGCCTTAACTGTCGTCTGCGTCATAGGGGTTTCTCTGCCGCTGATCTTCACTGCCGGCTGCTTGAACGCAAAACAGCGTATTGGGAAACAGGTAACTCAGCAACTCGCCACGAATAACCAAATCCGCGCCTGCTATGTTGGCGGGGATTTTGCTGATCTGGAAACGGACCTGAACGCCTTTGGCTCCCGCCCTGCAATCGCCGGCGTCAAGCGCTGCTGCATCAGCGGCAATCAGCTGGATCCGGTCGGCCTGGCCGTGGAACAATCGCAAACGAAACAGGACCAGATGTCTGCCAGCCCCATCACCAAAGGGGCCTCCGGTACCCGGCTGCGCTTTCTGATGAGTGGCGGCAGCTTGCAGGACGCCTGGCGGGTGAATACCCGGGGCCTGCCACCAGACCCGGCCGGAAGCGTTAGGGCGGCCACGCACTTGTGTCATAGCGATCCGGAACTGCTGCCTTTGAACGCGCCGGAGAATATTCTGCATCGCCTCAGAGACGCGGGCGATGCCTGTCTCGGCGGCACGAAGCAGCGGTCAAAGATGCCGCCCGAAATTGCCGCCAGCCAGGCCCGCCCTTGGCGTGATGATTTTTTTCCATGCGCTATCAAGGTTATAACCGAGTGCAATTTGGCTGAAGACCGGATGCCGCCCTTGGCCATACCGCTCCGGAGGTCCAAGGAAAATCTGGAGCAGCCTGCCTGTTTCGCCTGTCACAGTGCGAAAGCCGCCTTGCGGAGCATTCAAAACGCTTCGAACTGGCTGCTGGAAGAATTGTTGCCTCATTTGCGCACCCGCCGGACGCGCGCGCCTGAGGTCACCGCGGACAGGGCGGAAGGGCAGGCAGGAAGCCCGGTGCTGCAGCATGGCCGGATTGGAAGGATAGTGCAGTCTTCCCGCCGCAACAGAGGGCTGCCTTTGCCCAGGCTTCCGCTAAAGGCGGGTCTGCTGAACCAGATGACAACCGGCATCCGGCACCGGGACCAAGCAAAAGGCACTGTCTGGATCGGTGTCAACGCGGGAGAGTCCATCGGCCAATTTTCAGTGTGCGGCGATCCCCCCGCACTTGCAAAGCAGCACCGCACCAAAAGCTCAAAAATCCTCCAAGAACTTAAACCGGAGGAACACGTTGAAGGCCGCGGCAGAGGGCGGGCCTTGAGAAAGAAACGCGTGATGGCGGCCGTCGGCCGAACCGCAGCCCAGCGGTCCGCTGCCAGCGGGAGCTGTTTTCGCTGCACCTGGCCGCAGGAGGCCCTGAGCAAGGAGACCCCAGCATGACACTCAACAGTCCCCCCGCAGGCCGCCCTGCCCTTAATATCGTTCTTGTCGAGGATGATGACGGCGATGCCAAGGCCCTGCGCCGCGCTTTCAGCCGGGCCAAGATCGCCAATCCGATTCAGCGGTTCACCGACGGTGTCGAGGCTTTGGCCTTCCTGCGCGGCGAAATGAGCCAGGTGCCGCCGCCCAGCTTCGTGGTGCTGAGCGATATCAACATGCCCCGGAAAAACGGCATTGAACTGCTGGAGGAGATCCGCGCCGATCCTGTGCTGCGCAAGATCCTGTTTATCGTGCTGACAACATCTGAGGACGAAAGGGACATCTCTGCGGCCTATGCCAACAATGTGGCCGGCTACATTCTCAAGTCCAATGCCGGAGACATGTTTGTCGACCTGATGGCGACGCTCGACCATTACTGGCGCATCGTTGAACTGCCCGAAGTTCACATCAGAAAGGTGTCCGATGACGGTTCTCAACATCCTGATCATTGACGACGACGCTGGTGACCGGAAGCTCGTGCGCAGGCTGCTGCTGCAATCGCACCCGGATGCCAAGGTCTTCGAGGCGGACAGCGGCAAAGGCGCCTTGTCTCAAGCCGGTCTGCCGGTTGACGTGATCATTCTGGACTACCTTCTGCCGGACGGCACCGGGCTGGACCTTATCGCGCAGCTGACGGCAACCTGGCCGCGGGCAGTTCTGTTTATGACCACCGGCCAAGGCGACGAGGAAATCGCCAAGAGTGTCATTCTGGCAGGCGCCAGCGATTACATTCCCAAATCCGCCATTACTGCCGAGGCTCTCCAGCGGATGGTTGCCAACGGGTTGAAGGTCGCGGAAATGCGCTGGAGAATCCAGGAGCAGCAGAATGAGCTGCGGCTGTTTTCCGATGTGCTGGTGCATGACATGCGGGCGCCGCTCAGGGCCATCAAGTTTCTCAGCGACCAGATTCAGGAGGATTACCAAGACGGGGAATTTGACGAGGTGGCACGGCAGCTGGAGCTGATGAAAAAGTCGGTCCGCAAGACCTCCGAGCTGATTGAACGGCTGGCAAGCCATATCAACCCGCACAGCAATGGCACCGCGGAATATGTCACTGTCGAGAGCCTGTTCGACAGCCTGCGCGCTGTTATGGCGCAGGATCTTGCGGCATCCGGCGCCCGGATCGAATGGCAGCCCGGCGGGTTGAGCGTCTCGTGTTTCCCGCCGGACATCGTGCAGTTGCTGCAAAACCTGATCGGCAACGCCATCAAGTACAGCGGCGGCATAACACCCGAAATCTCCGTGACCGCCGAACCCGCGGGCGCCGGCGTGATGATCTCTGTGGCGGATAACGGGATTGGCGTTCCGCCGGAGTACCGGGAGAAGATATTTGAGCCCTTCAAGCGGCTGCAGCGCGGCAGCGACCAGCCTGGCACCGGTCTTGGACTGGCAACCTGCGCCAAAATCGCCAAGCGTCATAACGGGACAATCTGGTGCGATCCGCACGCGGAGACCGGCACGACGATCCGGTTTCTGGTCTGCCTTGAAAAAAACCAGATGCAGAAGCCGGCCTGACAGCGCCCTTGTTGTGCCGCTGCCGGTCTGCCGGAGGGACCAAGCCCGGCGCGCCCTGCCCCCGTCAAGGCGGTCAAACCCGCCACCGCTGCGTTATTTAAAACGGTTTGCAGCCAGCAGCCGCCCTGTTCCGGAATGAAGTAACGGCAAGAAACCCCGGTTGCTGCAGCTTCGGCGGCCCCGCGCCTTTCCCGGCATTTGGCCGGGCCTCGCGGGAACTGCGGCGGGCGCCGCGGATATCACGGTTTTTGGCTGCATTGTCCGGGGCAATACCGGCGGCCAGGCCCGGCAGCAGGCCTTCACGCGGCGGGTGCCCCGCGCCGGCCGGGCGGGCGCATGCTGCTTATCGCGCAGCCCTGGCCGCCCCCCCATCCGCCAGGAGGCCAGAGCTGCTGATCATCACGCTCGCCAGCCGGCGCTTGGGAGCATGGACAGTATGGCCGGAAGCTTGGGACTTATGCCGGCATAGCGGTCTCCTGCGGCTGTCAGGCCCCCGAAAGCACCGGGAAATGCGCCAGCAAGGATGCTTTGGCTTCCAGAATATGCGCTCTGGTCAGGTCCGAGGCCCGCCGGGCATCGCCCGCTTCGCAGGCCTCCAGGATGGCAAGATGCTCCCGGCCAGCGCGTTCCATGCCGTTGCTCATCACCAGCTGCGCCCGGATATAGCGGTCGATCCGGTCCATTGCGCCGCTGGCCGCCTCGCGGAAAAAGGTCAGCTTGCTGGCACTGTACAGCCCGTCATGGAAGGCGCGGTTCAGCACCCCCCATTCCATCGGATTTTTCGAGGCGTCAAAAGCCGCAAAGTCAGCGCGGGCCTGTGCCAGCAGCTCTGGCGGCATACGCGGCACTGCATCGCGGATGATTTCCGGCTCAAGCAGCGCGCGGAAGTCAAAGATCTCGGCGGCTTCATCCGCCGACAGTCCGGCCACCACCGCACCCTTGAAGCGCTGGGTCCGGACCAGCCCGTGCTCCTCCAGACGGTTGATTGCCTCGCGCACGGGCAGCCTGCTGGTCTTGAAGCGGCGGGCTATCTCATCCTGGCGGAGCGGCTCCCCCTCCGCCAGCCGCCCCTCGATGATGGCCTGGCGCAGGGCCTCGAACACCGCTGCCGAAGCCGAGGCCGTTTTCGAGATATCAACAGGGTCCAGTTTCATGGCAGCGCGCCTCCTTTCCAGCAGGTGTATGCCAAGCTGACGGCCCGGAAAAGCGGCTTAACCGGCAGTCCGGGTCTGCGGCCCGCCGGGCAGCATCCCCGTCACACTTCCAGCGAGACCCAAAGCACCTTGGCGTCATCCGCGCTGACCGACACGCAGCCATGGCCCATGCCGCTGTCGTAATAGACCGAGTCGCCCGGCCCCATGCGCAGCGGCCGGTAATGCTCAGTATAGAGGATCACCTCGCCGCTCAGCACAAACATGAACTCTTCGCCCTGGTGGCGCACCCAATTGTCGAATTCGGTGACATCGCGGGCCTTGATGGTGCTGATATAGGGCACCATGCGCTTGCTGGTCAGCTCGCTGCACAGCAGCTCGTGGTCGTAGGTCGTGGTTTCCTTGTGCTCGCCCTCGCCGGTGCGGGTGAAGTCCCGCCGCCCGGTAACGCCGCTTTGACCGGACTGCACGAACAGCTGCGGCGTCTCCAGCTCCAGCGTCTGCATCAGGCGGCGGATGATCTCGAAACTGGGACGGGTCTGGTTGTTCTCGATCTTCGACAAAGTCGAGCGCCCGATGGCCGCTGCCTTGGCCGCTTCCTCCAGCGTCAGCCCCTTCTCCTTGCGGGCGTCGCGAATCATTTTCCCCAAGACTTCCCCGTCCGGAGCCTCCATGGCCTCGGGGCCCAGTCCTGTTTCTTCTGAGGGAATTGGTTCCATTTCTGCGAATTCTCCTGTTCCGGAAGCAGCTTAGCTTTGATGTATTCGCGGGTCAAAATTTCCCTATCAGCACTTTTAGTTTGCAAAAGGGAAAAAGTTTCCTATAGGAGACGAGACGTCGTATACGGCAGCATACGTGCCGGTCCTGAACCGTTATTCGGAGGAGAAACCAAATGAGCGCATATGATCTGATCGTGATCGGGGCTGGGCCGGGCGGTTATGTCGCAGCAATCCGCGCGGCGCAGCTGGGCATGAAGGTGGCCTGCGTCGAAGGCCGCGGCGCGCTGGGCGGCACCTGCCTCAACGTCGGCTGCATCCCTTCCAAGGCGCTGCTGACCTCCTCCGCCAAATATGCCGAGCTGTCCCATCTGTCCGCACATGGCATCGCCGTCGAGGGCGCCAGCCTGGACCTGGGTGCGCTGATGGCGCGCAAGGACAAAATCGTCGGCGACCTGACCAAGGGCATCGCGTTTCTGTTCAAGAAGAACGGTGTCGACCACATCGAAGGCTGGGCCAGCATTCCGGCGCCTGGCCAGGTCAAGGTGGGAGACGATAGCTACACTGCAAAAAACATCCTCATCGCCACCGGATCGGAACCCGCCGCCCTCCCCGGCGTGGAAATCGACGAGGTGGATGTGCTGAGCAGCACCGGAGCACTGGCGCTGGACGCCGCGCCGGAGCATCTGGTGGTGATCGGCGCCGGCGTGATTGGGCTTGAACTCGGTCAGGTCTGGTCACGCCTTGGTTCCAAGGTCACGGTTGTGGAATACCTCGACCGTATCCTGCCCGGCATCGACGGCGAGATCGCCAAGCTGTCCCAGCGGGCGCTGAGCAAGCGCGGGCTGAAGTTCCAGCTGGGCCGCGCGCTGAAGACCGTCGAAAAGGGCGAAAACGGCCTGACCCTGACGCTGGACCGCGTCGGCAAGGACAAGGAAGAGCAGCTTGAAGCAGACAAGGTGCTGGTCGCCATCGGCCGCCGCCCGGTAACCCGCGGGCTGGGCCTGGAAGACTTGGGCGTTTCCATCAACCCAAGGGGCTTCATTGAGGTGGACGAGCGCTTCTCTACCTCCGTTCCGGGCATCTTTGCCATCGGCGACTGTGTGCCTGGGCCGATGCTGGCGCACAAAGCAGAGGAAGACGGCGTCGCCTGTGTCGAGATGCTGGCAGGCCAGCACGGCCATGTGGATTACAACACCGTGCCGGGCGTGGTTTACACCGACCCCGAGGTTGCCTCCGTCGGCCAGACCGAGGAAGCGCTGAAAGAGGCAGGCACCGACTACATCACGGGAAAATTCGCCTTCATGGCCAACTCCCGCGCCCGCTCCACCGGTGAAACCGACGGCGCGGTGAAGGTGCTGGCAACACCCGGCGGCAAGATCCTCGGTGCCCATATTTGCGGCGCGCATGGCGGCGACCTGATTGCCGAGCTGGTGCTGGCGATGACCAAGGGCGCCACGGTCGAGGATGTCGCCCGCACCTGCCACGCGCACCCGGCGATGGGCGAAGCGGTGAAAGAAGCCTGCCTCGACGCGCTTGGCCGCGCCATTCACGCCTGAACGGGAGAAAATTGTCAGATGACAATCCAGCTGCGCCCCCGCCATCCGGAAAAGGCCCACAAGGCCGACAGCGCCATCCCGCGCAAACCGAAATGGATCCGCAAAAAGAAGATCGAAAGCGCGGAGTATTACGAGACCCGCAAGCTGATGCGGGAGCATGATCTGGCCACCGTTTGCGAAGAGGCCGCCTGCCCCAACATCGGCGAATGCTGGTCCAAGCGCCACGCCACCATGATGATCATGGGCGAGGTCTGCACCCGCGGCTGTTCCTTCTGCAACGTGACCACGGGCAAGCCGGACACGCTGGACGCATTTGAGCCGGGCCGGGTTGCGGCGGCGGTCAAGAAGCTGGGCCTGCGCCATGTGGTGATCACCTCCGTTGACCGGGATGATCTGGAGGACGGCGGCGCTGAACACATCGCCCAGACCATCCGCGCCACCCGCCACCAGAACCCCGGCACCACCATCGAGGTGCTGACCCCGGACTTCCTGGGCAAGGGCGAAGCCGCGCAGGCGGTGTTCGAGGCCGCACCGGATGTGTTCAACCACAACCTGGAAACCGTGCCGCGCCTCTATCCGCGTGTGCGTCCCGGCGCGCGCTACTATACTTCGTTGCGGCTGCTGGATGATGCCAAGCGCGCCAACCCCCAGCTGTTCACCAAGTCCGGCATCATGGTCGGCCTGGGCGAAACCTTGGATGATGTGCGCCAGGTGATGGATGACCTGCGCGCCGCTCAGGTCGATTTCCTGACCGTGGGCCAGTACCTGCAGCCCACCCCCAAACATCACCCGATCGACCGCTTCTGGTCGCCGGAAGAATTTGCGCAGCTGGAACAGATCGCCCGCGCCAAGGGCTTCTTGCACGTGTCGGCGACACCGCTGACCCGTTCATCGTTCCACGCGGATGAAGATTTTGCCGCCCTGAAAGAGGCCCGTCAGATGGCTTTGGCAAAGGGCATTTAACCTTAACGCAAGCGGGAGGAGACCCATGGAAGCGTTAAATTCAATCGTAGGAGCCGTAAACGGCGTGGTTTGGGGGCCGATGATGCTGGTCCTCATTCTCGGCGTCGGCTTCTTCCTTCAGGTTGGCCTGAAGTTCATGCCGATCCGGAAACTGGGCATGGGTTTTGGCCTGATGTTCCAGGGCCGTGAAGGCACCGGCGAAGGCCAGATCACCCCGTTCAACGCGCTGATGACCGCCCTGTCGGCCACCATCGGCACCGGCAACATCGCAGGCGTCGCCACCGCCGTGTTCCTCGGCGGCCCGGGCGCGCTGTTCTGGATGTGGATGACTGCGCTGGTCGGCATGGCCACCAAATACTCCGAAGCCGTCTGCGCCGTGAAATTCCGCGAACAGGATGAAGAGGGCAACTATGTCGGCGGCCCGATGTACTACATCAAGAACGGCCTTGGCGCGAAATGGGCCTGGCTGGGCGTCGCCTTTGCCGTGTTCGGCTCCATCGCGGCCTTCGGGATCGGCAACGGCGTGCAGGCCAACGGCGTGGCGCAGGTTCTGGAAGCCAACTTCGGCTTCAGCACCTCCATCACCGGCATCGTGCTGATGGTTCTGACCGGCGCTGTGATCCTGGGCGGCATCACCCGCATCGGCGCTGTGGCCGGCGCGCTGGTTCCGTTCATGGCGGTCAGCTACATCATCGCCGGCCTGATCGTGCTGGTCATCAACGCAGATGCAATCGGCACCGCCTTCGGCATGGTCTTCACTTATGCTTTCACGCCGTCCGCAGCCGAAGGCGGCTTTGCCGGTGCGGCAGTCTGGGCAGCGATCCGCTTTGGCGTGGCCCGCGGCGTGTTCTCCAACGAAGCAGGCCTGGGGTCTGCCCCGATCGCCCACGCAGCGGCTGAGACCAAAGGCCCGGTCAACCAGGGCCTGATCGCCATGCTGGGCACCTTCATCGACACGATCATCGTGTGCTCTATCACCGGACTGGCGATCATCGCGTCCGGCGCCTGGACCTCAGGTGAATCCGGTGCGGCGCTCACCTCGCTGGCGTTCGAAACCTCGCTTCCGGGCATCGGCGGCTACCTGATCGCCATCGCACTGTCGATCTTTGCCTTCACCACCATCCTCGGTTGGTCCTATTATGGCGAGAAGTGCATGGAGTTCCTGTTCGGTGTGAAGGTGATGCTGCCTTACCGCATCCTGTGGATCATCGCGATCTACTTTGGCGCAACTGCCGACCTGGGCTTCATTTGGCTGCTGGCTGACACGCTGAACGCGATGATGGCCATCCCGAACTTGGTTGCCCTGGCGCTGCTGAGCCCGATCGTCTTCAAGGTGACGAAAGAGTTCTTCGCCACCGGCGGCAAATCGGAAGAAGCCGGCCACGCTGCCGAGTAATCCCTCCGGGAGGGCGCGCCCTGCGCCCTCCCCCACCCCGAAACCATAAAAATTCAAAGGCTGCACAGGATGACCGACGCACCCAAACGCACCCCGCTTTATGACCTGCACGTCGAGCTTGGCGGCAAGATGGTCGACTTCGCCGGCTGGGAAATGCCGGTCCAGTACCCCATGGGCATCATGGGCGAGCACAAGCAGTGCCGCGAAAAGGCCGCGCTGTTTGACGTCTCCCACATGGGCCAGGTGATCCTGCGCGGCGACAATGTGGGCGAGAAGCTCGAAACGCTTTGCCCGCAGGCCTATGCCTCCCTGAAAGAGGGCAAGGCCCGCTACGGCTTCTTCACCAACGAAGACGGCGGCATCATGGACGACCTGATCGTCTCCAACGCCGGCGACCACTACTTTGTCGTGGTGAATGCCGCGCTGCGCCACCAGGACATCCCGCACATGCAGGCCAACCTGGACGGCGTCGAAGTGACTGAGATCTTCGACCGCGCGCTGGTTGCCGTGCAGGGCCCCAAGGCCGAGGACGTGGTGGGCGGACTTTGCCCCGCCGCCCGTGACCTGAAGTTCATGGAAACCACCGTGGCAGACATTGACGGCGCCGAGTGCCGCATCTCGCGCCTGGGCTACACCGGCGAGGACGGCTACGAAATCTCGATCCCGGAAGCCGATGCCATCCGCATTTCCAAACTGTTCCTGGCCCATGACGATTGCGAACCGGCAGGCCTCGGCGCCCGCGACAGCCTGCGCCTGGAGGCCGGCCTTTGCCTCTATGGCAACGACATCGACCAGTCGACCTCGCCGATCGAGGCGTCGCTCTCCTGGGCCATCCAGAAGCGCCGCAAGGAAGAAGGCGGCTTCCCCGGTGCCGCCCGCATCCAGAAGGAACTGGCCGAGGGCCCGTCCAAGAAACTGCTCGGCATCAAACCCGAAGGCCGCGCCCCCGCCCGTCAGGGTGTGGAAGTTCAAAGCGAAGGCGGCGATACTCTCGGCACCATCACCTCGGGCAGCTTCGGCCCCACCGTCGGCGGCCCGGTCGCCATGGGCTATGTTGCGGCCGACCATGCCGCGCCGGGAACCAAGGTGAACCTCATCATCCGCGGCAAGGCGCAACCGGCTGAGATCGTCGCCCTGCCTTTCGTCACTCAGAACTACAAACGCTAAGACATCATCAGGAGAGTCAACATGGCCACCTATTATTCCGAAGACCACGAGTGGATCACCGTTGAAGGCGACACTGCAACTCTGGGCATTACCAAGCACGCCGCCGACCAGCTGGGCGAAGTTGTCTTTGTCGAGCAGCGCGAAGCCGGCGACGAGTTCGAAAAAGGCGGCGAGATCGGCGTCATCGAGTCGGTAAAGGCCGCGTCGGAAATCTACGCGCCGCTGGACGGCGAAGTGATCGAGGTGAACGAAACCCTGGCCGACAACCCCGCCGCGCTGAACGAAAGCCCGGAAGGTGATGCCTGGATCTACAAGATCAAGATCTCCGACGCCTCCCAGCTGGACGATCTGATGGATCTGGACGGCTACAAGGCCCTGATCGGCTGAGGCCCCTGGCGGACCCGCCGCAACCCGCCCGGATCCGCTTTTCATCTGGCTAAAAATATCCCCGCCGGAGGCTCCTGCGCTTCCGGCCGGGCGTGACCTTCATACAGGAGCGCTTTAAATGGCCTTCAAACTTACCGATTACGAAGCCTACGACTTCGCCAACCGGCGCCATATCGGCCCGTCTCCGACCGAGATGCGCGATATGCTGCAGGTGATCGGCTTTAAAACCCTGGACGAGCTGATCGACGCCACCGTGCCGCCCGCCATCCGCCAGAAAGAGGCGCTGGATTGGGGCCCGGCGATGACCGAGCGCGATGCCCTCTTCCACATGAAGCAGGTGGCCTCCAAGAACCAGGTTCTGACCTCGCTGATCGGCCAGGGCTACTACGGCACCACCACGCCGGCACCGATCCTGCGCAACATCCTGGAAAACCCGGCCTGGTACACCGCCTATACCCCTTATCAGCCGGAAATCTCCCAGGGCCGTCTTGAAGCGCTCTTGAACTTCCAGACTATGGTCAGCGACCTGACCGGCCTGGACATCGCCAACGCCTCGCTCCTGGATGAAGCCACCGCCGCTGCCGAAGCCATGGCAATGGCGCACCGCGGCTCGCGCTCCAAGGCGAACAACGCGGCCTTCTTTGTCGATAAAAACTGCCACCCGCAGACCGTCGCCGTGATCCAGACCCGCGCCGAGCCCCTGGGCATCGACGTGGTGGTTGCCGATCCGGACGAGCTGGACCCGGGCGCGGTGTTTGGCGCGATCTTCCAGTATCCCGGCACCTACGGCCATGTGCGTGATTTCACCAAGGAAATCGAAGCCATCCATGAGCACAAGGGCATCGCCGTTGTCGCCGCCGACATCCTGGCGCTGGCGCTGCTGAAGTCGCCCGGCGAGATGGGTGCGGATATTGCCATCGGTTCCACCCAGCGCTTTGGCGTTCCGATGGGCTATGGCGGCCCGCACGCGGCCTATATGGCGACCACCGACAAGCTGAAGCGCGCCATGCCCGGCCGCATCATCGGCGTGTCGGTTGACGCCCGCGGCAACAAGGCCTACCGCCTGGCGCTGCAGACCCGCGAACAGCACATCCGCCGCGAAAAAGCCAACTCCAACGTCTGCACCGCGCAGGCGCTGCTGGCCGTCATCGCGTCGATGTATGCGGTTTACCACGGCCCCGACGGTATCAAGGCCATCGCCCAGTCGGTGCACCGCAAAACCTCGCGCCTGGCTGCTGGTCTGGAGGAGCACGGCTTCAAGGTGGAGCCGGAAGTGTTCTTTGACACCATCACCGTCGAAGTCGGCCCGCTGCAGAAAACCGTCATGGAAGCGGCCGTTGCCCGCGGCGTGAACCTGCGCAAGGTGGGTGAAGACCGTATCGGCATCTCGCTGGACGAGCAGACCCGCGCCGAGACCATCGAAGCGGTCTGGGGCGCCTTCGGCATCGGGAAGAAGGACGACAGCGTCAAGAACCGCGCCTACCGCCTGCCCGACTATGCGCTGCGGGAAAGCGAGTATCTGACCCACCCGATCTTCCACAAGAACCGGGCCGAGGCAGAGATCACCCGCTACATGCGCCGTCTGGCCGACCGCGACCTGGCGCTGGACCGTGCAATGATCCCGCTGGGCTCCTGCACCATGAAGCTGAACGCGACCATCGAAATGATCCCGGTCACCTGGCCGGAATTCGGCAACCTGCACCCCTTCTGCCCGGAGGACCAGGCGCAGGGCTACCACCAGATGATCGCCGATCTGAACGACAAGCTCTGCCAGATCACCGGCTATGACGCGATCTCCCAGCAGCCGAACTCCGGCGCGCAGGGCGAATACGCGGGCCTGCTGACCATCCGCAACTACCACACCGCCCGCGGCGAAGGTCACCGCAACGTCTGCCTGATCCCGACCTCCGCACATGGCACCAACCCGGCCTCTGCACAGATGGTTGGCTGGAAAGTGGTTCCGATCAAGGCGGATGACAACGGCAACATCGACCTGGCCGACTTCCGCGAGAAGGCAGAAAAGCACTCTGACCATCTCGCAGGCTGCATGATCACCTACCCGTCCACCCATGGCGTGTTCGAGACCACCGTGCAGGAGGTGTGCGGCATCACCCATGAGCACGGCGGCCAGGTGTACATCGACGGCGCCAACATGAACGCCATGGTCGGCCTGTCGCGTCCGGGTGACATCGGCGGCGACGTCAGCCACCTGAACCTGCACAAGACCTTCTGCATTCCGCATGGCGGCGGCGGCCCCGGCATGGGTCCGATCGGCGTCAAGGCGCATCTGGCAGAGCATCTGCCGGGCCACCCGGAATACGGCACCGCCGTGGGTCCGGTCTCGGCAGCTCCGTTCGGCTCACCCTCGATCCTGCCGGTCAGCTGGGCCTACTGCCTGCTGATGGGCGGCGAAGGCCTGACCCAGGCGACGCGTGTGGCGATCCTGAACGCCAACTACATCGCGGCGCGCCTGAAAGAGGCCTACAAGATCCTCTACACCTCGGAAACGGGCCGCGTTGCGCATGAGTGCATCCTGGACACCCGCCCGCTGGCAGAGGAAGGCGACGTCACCGTGGACGACATCGCCAAGCGCCTGGTCGACTCGGGCTTCCATGCACCGACCATGTCCTGGCCGGTGGCAGGCACGCTGATGGTTGAGCCGACAGAATCCGAACCCAAGGATGAGCTGGACCGCTTTTGCGATGCCATGCTGTCAATCCGTTCGGAGGCGCAGGACATCATCGACGGCAAGATCGACGCGCAGAACAACCCGCTCAAGCACGCACCGCACACGGTGCGCGACCTGGTCGGCGAATGGGACCGTCCCTACAGCCGCGAACAGGCCTGCTTCCCGCCGGGCAACCTGGGTGTCGACAAATACTGGCCGGTGGTGAACCGGGTCGACAACGCCTACGGCGACCGTCACCTGGTCTGCACCTGCCCGCCGATGTCGGAGTACGAAGAAAGCGAGGCCTGATCCGTCAGGCCTCCCGCCCCGCCGGCCTGCCCGGCGGGGCACCCCCGCAGCCCCCCCCAGCGCTGCACCCCCGCATGACCGCTCAGAGGAGAGAATGATGTCCCGTCTCGAACCGCTGACCGTGCCAGCGTCCCGGCGCTCCGCTGACAACGTGGCGCAGGCCCGCCTCCACGACGTCGAAATCATTCTGCCGCAGTCAGAGCCCCCTGCCGCGGCCCAGATGATCTGCGAAGTTTTCCGCGCCGCCAATGATCTGTTCCCCGACAGCGGCTACCGCACCGCCGTGCGCAACCTCAGCTCGCAGATGCGCGCAGTTCCCCCCGGATGGAAGCCGCAAACGGTGATTTTCCTCGGCGGCATTACCAGCCGCTGGCCGCTCAACTCCGGCGAAAAGGCCAGCCTGCAGCGGATCTGCCGCCAGGCACAGCGCAGCCTCTTTGCCGGCAGCGCCATTTTTCTGCTGCCCGAAACCGGGATAAATGCACCGGTTGAAAGCGCCGTGCATTCAAACTTTGCCGCCGCCGCAGAGGAAGAGCAGCTGGCTTGCGCCCCGGCTGGCACTCTGATTACGAATTCAGGCCGCATCAGCACCGCCGTCAGCAGCTTTGCTGCCTTGCGCGTATTGGCAGGCTTCCTGCGCGCCGACCGCGGGCCGTTCATCGCTGATGCGGTCTGCGATTACCTCGGCCTTGCCTTCGGGCCTGTGTCGGAACAGTCCAAGGTCTCGCTGCAGTTGCGCCAGACCGCAGGCGGCGATGCGCTGATCGTCAAGATCCTCGACCTGATGCAGCAGAACCTCGAAGAGCCGCTTTTGATCCGCGACATTGCCCAGCAGGCCGGCGTTTCGCCCCGCAAGCTGGAGCGCCGCTTCCAGCAAAAGGCCCGCACCAGCCCGCTGGCCGCCTACCGCAAGCTGCGCATCGAAAAGGCCCGCCAATTGCTGCTGCACACCACCCTGCCGCTGGCCGAAATAGTCGCCGCCACCGGCTTCGGCTCCCGCAGCAGCCTGACGGAATGGTTCAAGCGCGAGTACAAGACCAGTCCGCAGGCTTTTCGCAAACAGTATTACGCAGACCGCCATCCGGCAGGGTCTCTGGCCTGAAAGCACCCGGTCCCAGTCATGAAAAAGGCGGCCCTTCGGCCGCCTTTTCTGTTTTATTTCCGGTTTCAGTTGCCTGAGCTGCTGTCATCGCTGCCGCCGGACAGGTTGCCGGGGGCGAAGGCGCCGCCGAAGCCGGAGCTGCTGCCCGCGCCGCTGTCCTGCGGGTCCTGCTCCGCCTCTGCGCCATCTTCGCTGCCGCCGGACAGGTTGCCGGGGGCGAAGACGCCGCCGAAGCCGGAGCTGCCGCCGGTTGCGGGCGCGCTTGGGGCCGGGGCGGGGCTGCCGCCCTGCTGCTCCAGCTGCTCCTGGCGGCGCAGCTCGCGCTGGCGGCGCAGCTCCTGGATGCGCTGTTCGGTCTCCAGCCGCTTCTGCTCCTGCACATCGGCGATGCATTGCGCCGGGCTGTAGACCGATGCGGTGCCGACCACCGCCACCGTGGCGCAGGCCACAACCACCAGCGCCACCGCCGCGGCGTTGGAGCTGAGGAAGCCGGGCAGCCGCAGCCTGCCGCTTTCCAGCTCCTCCACCGTGGCCTTCTGGCGCGCCGCCGCGACCAGCTCCTTGCGGCGGATCGAGGCCTCATTGGCCAATGCTGCAATCACCGTCAGCACCACGATGATGAAGGCCAGCGCCGAGATCGCGGGGGTGATGCCATAGCGCACCTTCTGCGCCAGCTCGATGGTCAGCGTCGGGTATTCGCCGAAGGTGAAGGTGGTGGTGTTGTAGTTCTCGAAGCTCGCCAGGAACGCCAGCACCGCGGCCGAGGCAATGGCGGGCCGCATGAACGGCAAGAGCACCTTGCGGAAGGCCTGGGCGTGGGTCGCGCCCAGATCCAGCGCCGCCTCGGTCAGCGCGGTGTCATAGCGCTGCAGCCGTGCCACCAGCACCAGCATGCAGTAGCTGGCGATGAAGGTGGACTGGCCGATGATGGTCAGGAACAGACCGTTCGACAGCCAGCTGTCCGCCCCCAGCCCCAGCATCCGGTTGATCCGGTCCCAGAACACCAGGGTCGAGATCCCCAGCACCACGCCGGGAATGAGGATCGGCGCGATGATGATGGTGTAATAGGTCGCCCTGAGCTTGGGCCAGATCTGGGTCAGCATCAAGGCGCCCGCCAGCCCCATCGCCACCGACAGGACCACCGTGCCCGCCCCCACCAGGATCGAGTTCCAGATGCCGTTCAGGATCCGCTCGTCGCGGAACAGCGCCGCGAACCACTCGAAGGTCAGGCATTCCCAGGGCGTCATCCGCGGGAACGACGGCGAGTTGAAGGCGGTGGCCGACATGATCACCAGCGGGCCCAAGAGATAGGCAAAGAAGATCGCCAGATAGACCCACAGGCTCAGGCGCATAAAGGAGAAGGACTTCATTTGCCGATATCCCCCATGTTCACCTTAAAGAGCCGCATGACGGCCAGCACCAGCAGGATACAGGTGACCAGCAGCACCACCGCATAGGCTGCGCCCTGCGGCCAGTCGGAGTTGTCGTTGAACTGCTGATAGATCAGCTGGGTGAACCACAAGCTGGACGGCCCGCCCAGGATCTGCGGCGCCGCCAGCGCGCCCGCCGACAGCATGAACACCATGGTGCAGCCCGAGCTGATGCCCGGCTTGGCATAGGGGATGACCACCCTGCGGTGGATCTTGGTCCAGCTGGCGCCCATGTCCCGCGCTGCCTCGATCTGGTTGCGGTCCAGGCTCTCGATCACATTGTAGATCGGGAAGATCATCAAGAGGATGTAGGCGTAGCCCAGACCCGCATAGAGCGCGATGTCATTGCGGATGAAGTCGAAGGGCGTGTCGAAAATCCCCAGGCCGACCAGGGCGTTGTTCAGAACCCCGGTCTCGCCGAAGATGATCCGCAGGGCAAAGGCGCGCAGGATCTCGTTGATCCAGTAGGGGATGATCAGCATCAGCGCGAAGATGCGGATGTGATTGCCCTTGGTCTGGGCCAGGTAATAGGCGATCGGGTAGCACAGGATCAGGTTGAAGATTGTAACGCAGACCGCCGCCACCAGGGTGCGGAAGAACACCTTGAGGTCGACCGCGTTATAGTCCTGGCTGCCGCCCTCGGGGCCGTAGATCAGGTATTTGTAATTCTCCAGCGTGTAGACGTCCCTGGGCCCGCCGATTTCCGGCGGCGGCAGGTTGGGGCGGAAGGAAAAGTCGAGCATCGACAGCTGCGGCAGGATGATGAGGCCGATGGTCCAGAACAGGACCAGCCCCAGCATCAGGCTGCCCATGCCGGTGCCGTTGCGTTTGAAGAACTCCCTCAGGAAGCTTGGCATGATCCGGGCCTCCTCATTCCGCGGCCAGCTCGCCCGCAGGCACGATGACGGCGTTTTTCGTCTCGTATTCCAGGGTGATGTTCTGGCCGGTGTGATCGTCGAACGACTGGCCCAGGTTGGGGATCGAGACCTTCAGCTCCTTGCCGCCGTCGCCTTCCATGAAGATGTTGAAGGCATTGCCCTCGAACTCCTCGTGGTTGACGCGGGCGGTGACGAAGTGATCGCCGCTGGCCCCCTGCGGCGCCAGCGCAAAGGCCTCCGGGCGGATGAACATCATCGCCTCGTCGCCCTCTTTCATCCTGCCCTGGTTGGCACTGGAAATGCGCGCCACCAGCTCGCCGGAGCGGTTGGTGGCGATCAGCGCCTCATCGCCCATCACCCGCTTGATCCTGCCGCGGAAGACGTTGTTTTCGCCCACAAAAGACGCGGCAAAGGCGGTGGCGGGGTCATTGTAGATGGTCTTGCCGTCACCGATCTGGTCGATCACGCCCGCCTTCATCACCGCGATGTTGTCGGACATGGTCAGCGCCTCCCCCTGGTCGTGGGTGATGTAGATGAAGGTGATGCCGACCCGCTGCTGGATCTCGCGCAGCTCGGTGCGCATGTGCTGGCGCAGCTTCAGGTCCAAGGCTGACAGCGGCTCGTCCAGGAGCAGGACATCGGGTTCTGCACACAGGGCGCGCGCAATCGCCACCCGCTGGCGCTGGCCGCCCGACAGTTCCGAGGGCAGCTTGCCGCCCTGGCCGGGCAGCGCGATCATGTCCAAAAGCTCATCGGCGCGCTTGCGGCGCTCGCGGGCCGAGGCGCCCTTGATTTCCATCGAAAAGGTGATGTTCTCCCAGACCTTCATCAGCGGGAACAGCGCCAGGTTCTGGAAGATCAGCGCCGTCGGGCGCTTGTTCGGCCCGATCCCCTTCATGTTGCTGCCGCCGATCAGGACGCGGCCGTCGCTGGGCTCCAGAAACCCCGAGACCGCGCGCAGGATGGTTGTCTTGCCGCAGCCCGACGGCCCCAGGAAGGAGAAGAAATCCCCCCCGTTGATGGTCACATTGGCATCGCGCACGGCAACAAAGTCGCCGAAGCGGATCCACAGGTTCTCGAGATCAACGCCGACCCCAGCACTCATTTGGCTTCTCCCCAGGGTGCAGCTGCCAGTCCGGTGGCCTGCCACCGGCCCCGCCAGGCCTGCCTCCCCATTTCATGGTGGTATGTTACTGCGCCGCACCGGCGCGCTGCCGGCCCCCGGGACGCCGTTCGGGGGCCGGTGTGATCGCGCGCCCGGGCGTCAGGCGCTCTTGAACTTGTTGACGAACTCGGTGCGCACGTCGGCGTACCAGGGCGCCTCGGCCGGCCAGGGGTTCAGATTGGCCAGGCTGTCGCCCGGATAGGCCTCGGCGAAGTTCTTCTTGTAGACATCGCCGGAGAAGCTGTCGGCGCCCAGCACCGGCGAGTTGTAGCCGTGGCTGTCGATCGCCTTGCCTGCGGGCTCCTGCTGGTAGGCATAGTCGATGAAGGCATAGACCTGCTCCTCGTTCTGCGCCCCCACCGGCATCGACATGCCGTCGACCCAGGCCATCGCGCCCTCGACCGGCGCCTGGTAATGCACCGGCTCGCCTGCGGATTTCAGCGCCAGCGGCGGGCCGTCCCAGGTCTGCCCGACCACCACGCCCTCGTTCAGGAGGCCGTTCTTCTGGGTGTCGGCATCGTTCCAGATCAGCTTGATCCGGTCCTTGCGCGCCACGCACCAGTCGGTGACCTGGCCCCAGACCTTGCGCATGGTCTCCTCGTCGTCATAAGCCGCCCAGATCGAGCCAGGCTCCATCTCGCCCGAGGCTTCCATGTAAAGGCCTGCGCCCAGCATCATCGAATGCGCCCGGCCCATGGTCTTGCCCGCGTTCTCCTCGCTCCAGACGTCGCCGTAGGACGGCGCATCGCCCGCGGGCAGCCATTTGTCGGTGCGGTAGGCGATGCCCTCGGTGCCCCAGATATGCGGCAGCCAATGCACGCCCTGGCCGCCGAAGTTCCAGGCATCGGTGCCGATCTTGGCCATCGCCGGGTTCACCGCATCAATGTTCACCTTGCTCATGTCGAAGGGCTTCAGCAGCTCCAGCGGCCCCCACTGCAGCGAGCGGTTGTTGGTCGGGCTGACGATGTCAAAGCCCTGGCCCTTGGTGGCCTTCATCTTGTTGATGATTTCCTCGTTCGACCCGATGCCGGTGTAGTTCACCTTGATGCCGGTCTTGGCCTCAAAGCCGGAAATGAATTCCGGCGGCAGGTAGTCCGACCACATCAGGATGTTCACTTCCCCCGAAGACGCCAGCGCGCTTTTCGAATAAAGCGGCGCCGCCAAAGCCGCAGCCCCCGCCCCCTGCAGCAGCCCGCGCCGCGAAACTTTCGCCTTTACAGTCATTTGATCAATTCTCCCTTTGGACTTGTGTTCATTATTTTCTTTTTTGAACGGTGAAACCTTGCGGAGGCTTGCATAGCTCCGACAGATACAGTTTGGAAAAATGATAAGGCCAGATTGCCGGTCAACCTCCTCGGCATGACGCCAGTTTCAGCACAATTTGCGGCCATCTGCGACATTTCCATAGGATATATGCTCCACCGTTGCCCGGCAGTGTGCGTTTGCCCGGGCCGAGCCGTCAACGGGCATGTATTTCCTCAGGACCGGCGCGATTTCCCCTCGCCCCGGCGGCGTCGCGCTTCTGCTGCCTGTTGCGGTCCATCCGGTGTGCCTCAGCGCCGCCTTGGAACAGCGGTCCGTTACGCCCCGCTTGGTATCGGGGGCGCAAGGCTGACGGTCCGCAAGACCAAATCTCAGCCCGTAAGAAAGTTTCAGCCCGCAATATTTCCGCGGCCGGCCGCCTGTGCCCTGGGTGCGCCTTTTTTGACTTAAGGCTCTGCCGTTTCATGGCCTTATGCGGCAAATACCCTAACCGCAGTGCCTGCCGCGGCCTTCGGTTGGCAATCGCAAGCTGGTCATTCTGAGTTCCTGCAAGCACGCTTTCGAATTTCTGCGAAAAACAGCCGGCCGCATTGCCGCCGCTTGCTTCCGGGTGCTTAGTCGGTTCAGACCTACCCGGAGGCTCATCGTTATGAAATCGCGCACCAAGGTTGTGGTGATCGGCGGCGGCATTGCCGGCTGCTCCACTCTGTACCACCTCACCGTGGAAGGCTGGAGCGACGTTGTCCTGATCGAACGTGACGAGCTGACCAGCGGCACCACCTGGCATTCGGCAGCGCAGGTGACGAACTTCGGCACGAACCAGACCATGATCGGGCTCAAATCCCACTCGATCAACCTTTATAAGGAGCTGGCCGGGGACCCGGATTATCCGATCAACTACCACCACGGCGACGGCGGCATAAGGCTCGCCAATACCGAGGCGCAGATGCAGGGGTACCGGCATTTCGCCTCGATGGCGCGCGGCATGGATGTGCATTTCGAGATCATCAGCGCCGAGGAATGCGGCCGCCGCCACCCGCTGATCTCCACCTGCAACCTGGCAGGCGGCCTTTGGGATCCGCTGGATGGTGACATCGACCCGGCGCAGTTGTGCCAGGCCCTGACCCGGCGGGCCCGTAAGGCCGGCGCCGAGATTTACCGCAACACGCCAGTGACCGCGCTTACCCAGCACAAGGACGATACCTGGACCGTGCACACGGAACACGGTGATATCGACTGCGATATCGTCGTCAATGCCTGCGGATACCGGGTGAACGAGGTCGGTGCAATGATGGGGGTGCATCACCCGGTCGCCTCGATGGAGCATCAGTATTTTCTGACCGAGGACATCCCCGCCATCAAAGAGGCAGGCCACCGGATGCCGCTGATCCGCTGCCCGATCTCGGACTATTATTGCCGGCAGGAAAAGAACGGCCTGCTGATCGGATTCTACGAGCAGGGTTGCAAGACCTGGGGCATGGACGGAATCGACCCGAACTTCGTGAATGCCCTGTGCCCCGATGATCTGGACCGGGTGATGGACGTGCTGGAGGGCGCATTTGAACGGATGCCTGCCCTTCGCGAGACGGGCATACGCACCATCGTCAACGGCCCGATCACTTACACCATCGACGGTGCGCCGCTGATTGGCCCGATCCCCGGCAAACGCAACGCCTTCTGCGCCATCGGATTGCGTGCGGGCCTAGGCGAAGGCGGCGGGCATGGCTGGCTGCTGGCGCAGATGATTGTGCATGGCGAGGCGTGTTATGACACCTGGTGTCTCGATCCTCGCCGCTTTACGGGCCATGCCAATGTGGAATTGACTGCGCTCAAGGCAATTGAGGACTATCAGAACGAATTCCGCTTCCACTTCCCGCATGAGCATCGTCCGGCGGGCCGCCCGGCTAAAACCACACCGCTGACGCCGGTGCTGGCCGCCGAGGGCGCCGAGTTCACCGTGGTGAACGGCTGGGAGCGGGTAGATTACTTCAAGCCCTCGCCTGACTTTCACGCCGCGCTCACCTTCAACTTTGACGAGGCTTTCGGCGTGGTGGCCGCCGAGGTGAAGACCGTGCAAGAGAACGCTGGCCTGGCCGAGGTCAACGGCTTTAACCGGTTCGAGATCACCGGAACCGGCCGCCATGCATTCCTGGACCGCATGTTCTGCGGCAGTGTCACCAAACGGACGGGCCGCGTCGGGCTTGGCTACTTGTTGAACCGCCATGGCATGGTCAAGGGCGAGGCCACAGTCGCTAACCTGCCTGCCTCTGACAGAGGCCCCGAACGTATCTGGTACGGTTCCGCCGCCGCCAGTGAATCTCATGACATGGACTGGCTAAGCCAGCACATCCGGCCCGGCGAGGACGTGCAGATCCGCTCCCTCACCAATGACCAGACCATCCTGGTCTTGGCCGGCACCCGGGCACGGGATGTGCTTTCAGCCTGCGCCCGGGGCGACTGGTCGCGGGAGGCCTTCCCGTGGCTGTCGGTGCGTGAATGCTTCATAGGCTTTGCCCCTGCCACCGTGTTGGGCGTCAGTTTTTCGGGCGAACTGGCCTATGAAATCCACGTCCCCAACGCCTCGCTCTACGCCGCCTATCTGGCGCTGCGGAAGGCTGGCGAAGAGCACGGCCTCAAACTCTTTGGCGCCCGAGCGGTCGAGTCCATGCGGATGGAGAAGGGCTTCCTGCATTGGAAAGCCGACCTGATCACCGAGTTCGACCCGTTCGAGACCGGGCTGCACCGGTTCGTGAAGCTGGAGAAAGACGATTTCATCGGCCGCAAAGCCCTGCTGAAACGCCAATCCGAAGGCGTCCGCAAGAAACTGGTCACGCTGCAAGTGGATGCCACCCGCGCCCCGGCACATGGCGGCGCGTCGCTGATGCAGGGGAATCAGGTTGTGGGCACCGTGACCTCCGGCGACTGGGGGCACCGGACGGGACTGAACCTGGCGTATGCTTTTGTGAAACCGGAACTTGCGGTGGAAGGCAGCACGATGCAGCTCGACCTTTGCGGTGATCTTGTGCCTGCCACCGTCATCGCGCCGTCTCCATACGACCCGGAGTTTGAGCGCATTCGCGGCTGAACCCGTCCTGAAGTGCAAAACGCCCGGGGAAATGCCCGGGCGTTTGCGTTGCGGTTTTCAGCTTGCGATCAGCTGCGGCCTTTCCACGGCACCAGCCAGCTCTCCGCCTTGCGCATCAGGATGTCGATGCCATAGCCGATGATGCCAATCAGCACGATGCCCATGATCACGATATCGGTCAGCTGGAACTTGGACGCGGCGATGATCATCATCCCTGCGCCCTTCTGCGCCGCAACCAGTTCGGCGGCCACAACCGTGCCCCAGCAGACGCCCATGGCGACCCGCGCACCGGTAAAAATCTCCGGCAGCGAGTTCGGCACGATCACATGGCGCATGATCTGCCACTTGGACGCCCCCAGCGAATAGGCCGCGTGGATTTTTGAGATGTTCACGCCGGACACCCCGGCCCGCGCCGCAATCGTCATGATCCAAAGTGCGGCGAGGAACAGCAGGACGATCTTGCCGGTTTCCCAGATGCCGAACCAGATGATCACCAGCGGGATCAGCGCCAGCGGCGGCACCGGGCGCATGAATTCCACAATCGGGTCGAACCAGCCGCGGAACCACCCGGACAGGCCCATGGCATAGCCCAGCGGAATGCCGACAATCGCGCCGGCAACGAACCCGGCAATCACCCGTGCCAGAGACCAGCCCAGGTGCTGCCACAGCGAGAAGTTCTGATATCCTTCGGATGCGATTTCAAAGAACCGCGCCACCACCGTTTCCGGTGCCGGCAGCCAGATCGGGTTCATCTGCATTCCGGCGCTGGGGGTAAAGCTGATTGCGCCCTTGCCGGTCAGCGTCACCGTGCCATCGCCGGTGTCGACAGCCGTGCCAGGCCCGATCGGCTCGCCATTGATGGCGACCACCTTGGCGCCCTCCTTGCGTTTGGCCTCATCATTGCGGTCGAAGATCAGAGTCGTGGACCGCCCGGCCTGCGCCGCCAGCGCATCGTTTTTGGCAAAGCCGTTGCCAGGGTCCACCTCGAACTTGGGGCTTGCCTCGCCGAACCCGGCCACCCGGACAGCAACTTCCGCGTCATCGGTGCTGCCCTCGGTGTTTTCCAGCGTATAGGTAAAGGTGGTTTCGCCGGTAAACGGCCCTGGCACATGAAGCGGAAACAGCTTGGAGCCGGTGAAGGCCGCCCAGATCACAAAGATCACCAGCACCGAGATGATCGACGCCGCCCGGTCCGGGCTCACAGCGCTTTCATCGCCGAAGGTCACGGTCTTGAGGCTGGTAAAATCATGCCGCGACTGCATGCCCTTGCGAATGAATTTCACCAGGAAGAAGGCGCCGGCGAACAACGCAACGTAGAACAGCAGAACCGTCATGCCACTTGCTCCGTCCGGCCCATGATCTCCTCTTCCATCTCCCAGATCATCGAAAGGATCTCATCGCGGGTCTCGGCAAAGCCTTCGGATTTCTTGACGTCGCGCAGATCGGCATTCACCCCGCGCTCGGCAAAAGGCAGCTGGTACTCGCGGTGGATACGGCCCGGGCGCGGCGCCATCACGATCAGCCGTTCGCCCAGCAGCAGCGCCTCCTCAACCGAGTGGGTGATCAGGATGATGGTCTTGCCGGTCTCCTTCCACAGCTTCAGCACCAAACCTTGCATCTTTTCCCGCGTCAGCGCGTCCAGCGCGCCCAGCGGCTCATCCATCAGGATCACGTCCGGCTCATTCGCCAGGCAGCGGGCCAGCGCCACCCGCTGCTGCATGCCGCCGGACAGCTCGTAAACCGCCTTTTCCTTGAAGTCCTGCAAGCCGACGATTTCCAGCAGGTGGTCGGAGATCTTTTCCCGCTCCGCCCTGCCCATGCCCTTCATCCGGGGGCCGAATTCCACATTGTCGCGCACATTCATCCATTCAAACAGCGCGCCCCTCTGGAACACCATGCCGCGTTCCGCGTCCGGCCCGGTCACCACGTGGCCGTTCAGCTCCACCACCCCCTCCGTTGGGGCCAGAAAGCCCGCCAGGATATTCAGCAGCGTGGTCTTGCCGCATCCCGACGGACCCAGCACCGACAGCAGCTCTCCTGCCTGCAAATTCAATGAAACGTCTTTCAGCGCCTGGACCGAACTGCCGTTGGGCAGGTCAAAACGCATGGAGACATTTTTGATGTCCAGTCCCGACATCTTCTCCCCTTCCTGTTAGGGCCTTGCGGCATCCGCCCTGCAACCCCGGATGCAAACGGCCCGAAAACCGGGCCGTTCGACATCTTCAGACCGCTGCGGGTCAGTTCTGCGCGGCTTCCAGCGGAGCGCTGTTGACGGCGCCCTCATAGGAATCCAGCGCCGCCTCGATGCTGCCCGCATTCACAAAAATGTCTGCCACGCCTTTCATGAATGTCTGCGCGCCGCCGCCCAGCCACTTCTCCGACAGCTGCTCTTCTGCTGACGGGAAGGTGAAGGTGGCGATGGTGGCCTCGGCATCCGCAAGATCCATACCGGCGTCTTTGGCAATCACCGGCAGCATCTCGTCTTTCTTGTCACCGGAGTTCCACATGGCGTTGGCATCTGCGGTCACCTTCAGGAACTTGCTCAGCAGCTCGCCTTCCGACTCGGCGAACTCCGCGGGTGCGCTGGTCACGTCGAACACCAGGATGCCCAGCTCTTCCTTCTCCGCACCGGTCAGAAGCACGTTGCCATGCTCCACCATCCGCCGCAGCGCGCCGCCCCAGCCGCACACCATGTCCAGGTTGCCCTGGGCAAAGGCCGCCGCGCCGTCAGCAGGTGCCATATCGACGATCTCCATTGAGCCGACGTCGACCCCGAAATGCGCCATCTGCGACAGGAAGCCGTAATGCGCCGCGGTGCCGATCGGGACACCGACTTTCTTGCCGTTCAGCTCGCCGGCGCTGTCCTTGTCAATCTCCAGCGCCTCGGCCACCACGCAATTATCGTTGTCCGAATAGCTCACCGCCACATCCACCGCCTGGAGATCCTGCCCGGCAGAAGTTGCCACCACAAACGGCGGCACGCCCTGGCTCACGGCAATCTGCACGTCGCCAGAGGCCATCGCAGCCGACATCGCGGTGCCGGTATCGAAGGACACCCAATTGATCTTGACGCCCATCTCCTCCTCATAGGTGCCATTGGCCTTGGCAAACTGGAAGGGCATCGGCCATTCAAGGAAATAGGCGACGGTGATCTCATCCAAGGCAGAGGCTTGCGAGGCAGACAGGGCCGCGATACCGGCATAAGCAGTCGTCAGCAGATACTTTTTAATCATGTTGGATCTCCTCCCAGTGGAATTCCGGGTCCGTTCAATGCGGGCCTCGGACATATATTTTTGCACGGCAAACCATATCCGGGAAGAAAATACACAGTAGAATAAAGTTGCTTTTCCGCCCAAAGTAAAACTTAGTTTCGTTTTTAACGGAAACACATTGGTGAACAGGAGGTGCAGCCTGTGCAGAAATCCCTGAGCCTGAGGTGGCTGGAAGTGTTCCAGCTTATTTCAAAGTCCGGATCAATACAAAAAGTCGCTGCGGAAACCGGCCTGTCGATCAGCACCGTTTCAAACCATCTGCGCAGCCTGGAAAGCGCGCTGGGTGTTGATCTGGTGGATCACACCCGCCGCCCGATGGGGCTGACCCCGGCCGGGGTGGTCTTTGCCCGCTATGTCTATGAAGGGCTGATGACACTGAAGCGCGGCGAGGCGGAAATCCGTTCCGGCAGCTGGCAGCACGCCACCGATCTGCGGATGGCGCTGCTGGATGATTTCGACAATGAAGTCGGCCCGGAGCTGTTCCAGTTCCTGTCCACCGCCCTGCCCCGCTGCAATTTCCGCCACTACACCCGGCCCAGCCATGAGATCATCGCAAAACTGCAGGAGCAGAAACTGGATGCCGGTGTTGCCACCCGCCCGGCCGGGCTGCTGCCGGATCTGATCGAGTACCCCTTGATGCGCGATCCGTTCATTCTGGTGGTGCCGGCCGGGTACACCGGCAGCATTGAGGAACTGACCAAGCCGGAAGCGCCGCTGCCCTTCCTGCGCTATTCCCGCGACCACACCATCGGCAAACAGATCGAAACCCAGCTGACCCGGCTTAAAATCTCGCTGCCAAACCGGTTTGAGCTGGAATGCAACCAGTCGATCATCGGCCTCGTTGCCGAAAGCAGCGGCTGGACCGTGACCACCGCAGCCAGCTACCACCGCGCCCAGCGCTTCCACGACAAGGTGAAGGTGGTTCGGTTTCCGGGCAAGAGCTTTGCCCGCACGGTGTCGCTGTTCACAACAAACGTCTATCCGGCAGCCACCTCGCAATTGATCCACGAGGCGCTGCAAAAGTCCCTGTGCCACCATTTCACTGACCCGATCAGTGCACGCTTCCCCTGGCTGGCCGAGGAGTTCCGGACGCTGCCCGCGAAAGACCCGTAAAGGCAGAGCGCAATTCGAAACAAACATTCGTGTTTCTCGAAACCAGTTGGCCCCGGCTTGACCGTTCGGGGCCTTGGGCGCTGTTTAAAGCGCAAACCGCGCCGTGCGCTTACCCGCACACCCGGCGGCCCTTCAAGGAACATGGATCATGGCAATCACCTATCTGAAACAGGCCCAGCCGCGCCCGGCCGCCGAGAACAGCGATATCCGCGACACCGTCGCCGTGATGCTCGCCAATATCCAGCGCGAAGGCGAAGACGCCGTGCGCCGGTATGCGCAAAAGCTGGATGGCTGGACCGGCCCGATCGTGGTGACAGAGGCCCAGCGCCGCGCGGCCTGCAACCGCGTTTCGCAGCAGACCAAGGAAGATATTCAGTTCGCCCATGCCAACATCCGGCGCTTTGCCGAGGCGCAGAAGGCCACCATGGGTGAGTGCGAGGTGGAGGTGATCCCCGGCCTGATCGCGGGCCAGAAGCAAATCCCGGTTTCCAGCGCAGGCTGCTATGTGCCGGGCGGGCGCTACAGCCATATCGCCAGTGCGCTGATGACGATCACCACCGCCAAGGTTGCCGGTGTGCCGCATATCACCGCGGTCTCGCCTCCGCGCCCCGGCAGCGGCATTCCTGACGCCATCATCTATGCCATGGACCTGTGCGGTGCCGACCTGATCCTGAACCTGGGCGGAGTGCAGGGCATTGCCGCCATGGCCCAGGGCCTGTTCGGAGCTGAACCCGCGGACATCCTGGTCGGCCCCGGCAACTCTTATGTGGCGGAAGCCAAACGGATGCTGTTCGGCGAAGTCGGCATCGACATGTTTGCAGGCCCTACCGATTCCCTGGTGATCGCCGACCGCACCGCCGATGTGGAAACCGTTGCCTGGGACCTGGTCAGCCAGGCCGAACACGGTGCGGACAGCCCGGTCTGGCTGGTCGCCACCGATGAGGCGCTGGCCAAAGGCGTCATGGCCCGCGCTCAGGCGCTGATAGACCAACTGCCGGAGCCCAACCTCTCCGCCGCCCACCGCGCCTGGCACGAGCGCGCCGAGGTGGTTCTGTGCGGCAGCCGCGAGGAGGCCGCGCAAGTGGCCGACCGCTACGCACCGGAGCACCTGCAGGTGCAAGCGGAAGACCTCGACTGGTGGCTGAACCGGCTCACCGCCTACGGCTCGCTGTTTCTAGGCAAGGAGACGACTGTGTCCTTCGGTGACAAGACTTCCGGCCCCAACCACGTGCTGCCCACCAGCGGCGCTGCGCGCTATACTGGCGGGCTTTCGGTGCATAAGTTCACCAAGACAGTCACCTGGCAGCGCTGCAATTCAGAAGCGTCGCACGAACTGGCGCAGCGCACCGCCCGTATCAGCCGGATGGAGGGCATGGAAGGCCACGCGATTGCCGCGGAGATGAGACTGCACCCGGTAGCGGTCTGAAGCTGCCCGGCGCGGGGCTGCTTGGCTCTCAGGAAGGTGTTTCCAGCTGCTGATCCAGGTCGACCGGTCCCAGGACCGCGTCGTCGGGTATGGCCTCAAACCCGGCGACGGATCCGCCGTAGCGGTCAGCAAACCGCGCCGCCTCGTCGGCGGAGGCAAACGGCACAACCTCCGGCGCGCCCATACCGCCCGCCACGTTAGAGCCGACCACAAAATGCGCCTCTCTGGCATCAATCCAGTTACGGGTGCCGGGCTGGGCCCAGCTAGCCGCGGCGCCCATGTCGCTGACATATACAGCGGTGATCTCTGCATCCCGCTCCGGGCTTTTCATATAGGCGGCCAGATCACGCACCTGGGCAAAGAACAGCGGTGCCGGGAAGCCGTCCAGATGAATTTGCCCCTTGGGTCCGCCATGTTCGGCAACATTCATCTGGCAGAAATAGCTCAGCGCCGTCGCGGTCAGTTCCACCGGCGCGGGCGGCGCCTTGGCCTCTTCCTCCTGACAGGCAGCAAGGACCAGGGCAGCGGCAAGGATCAGGCGTTTCATGGCTCCACCCTCCGGAACGCGGCCCAGGCCATCAGGAAGCCCAGCGCGGGCCACAGCAGCAGCGACAGCGGTGCGGCCCAGCCGGGCAAGGCGCCGGCAGCGCCCGCCATGCCGCTGGACAAGGCGACGCTTTCCGAGGCCGCCACATTCCACAGCCGGAACGCATCTGCCGGGTTGGCGACCATCACCCAAGGGAAGATCTTCTGGGTGAAGACCCCGCCGCTGTCCATCACCACCGCGCCCAGCAGACCCAGGTCGTAAAGCACCACAAACATCAGCCACACGCCCGCAGACAGGCCGGCTGCAGCCGTGGCCCCGCTGCTGAGCGCCGACAGCGCATAGCCCAGCACCAGGAACACCGCACCCAGCAGGATCGAGGTCAGCACCAGCCGCCCCAATGCCATCAGGCTCTCCGCCCCCGCACCGCCGAACCATGCGGCAACCGCCCCGGCAGCGCCAAATCCAATGCACATGGCGACAGCTAAGGCCGCCAGATGCGCCATCAGCTTGCCCAAGAGGATCTCAGCCCGCCCCGCGGGATAGGCCAGCAGCAGGGCGAGGCTGCCGCGGTCGCGGTCGCCTGCCACCGCATCAAACCCCATCATCAGCGCCAAAAGCGGCGCGAGGTAAACCGACAGCGTGGTCATCGAAGCCACGGAGACCGTCAGCATATCCACCCCCAGCGTTCCCGTCGGCGCCGATCCGGCAAAGGACAGCGCCAGCGCAAAGGCCAGCATGATCAGCGTGGCCATGAACAGCCAGCGGTTGCGCCGCAGGATCAGCATCTCGGAACGGGCAATGGCAAAGGCACGTCTCATTTGCGGTCCTCCCCGGAGTAATGGCGATAGAGGTCTTCCAGCCGAGGCGGCACCATGTCGATATCGGCCACGGCGTCCCCCATGGCGGCGATCTTGCGCAGTTCGGCCATCTTGTCCTGAGGCGAGCACAGGATTTCGACCGAGGCGCCATTGATCCGCCGCCCGCCGGTCTCTGTTGCAATCCGGTCGGCGTGCGCACCGCTGGCCTGCACCCGCAGTTTGACCGGCAGCCCGGCCTGCGCCGACAGGCCCGCAAGCGTGTCGTCCGCCACCTTCCCCCCCTTGCGCAGGATGGCGATACGGTCGGTGCGGGCCTCCACTTCAGTCAGCGCGTGGGAGGCGATCAGCACTGCCGCGCCCTGCTCAGCCAGCTCATTGATGATGGCATAGAGGTCCTGGCGCGAGATCGGGTCCAGGCCGCTGGTGGGTTCATCCAGCAGTGCCAGCTTCGGGCGGCCCAGCAGCACCTGCGCCAGGCCCAGCCGCTGCCGCATCCCCTTGGAATAGGCACCGATACGGCGGTGCATCGCCTCGCCCAGGCCAACCCGTTCCAACAGGCCGTCAATGTCCGCGCGTTCGCCGGCCAGGCGGGCAAACAGCGACAGCTGCTCATGTCCGGTCAGCGCCGGGTGGAAGCTAACTGCTTCGGGAAGAAAGGCGGTCGCGGCCCGCGCCGCAGCACTGCCGGGGGCCGCACCGCAAATCTGGATGCTGCCGCCCTCATGCCGGATCAGGCCCAGCACCGCCTTGATCAGTGTCGACTTGCCCGCGCCGTTGTGGCCCAAGAGCGCCAGCCGCTCGCCCGGCGCGATGTCCAGGTCGATGCCATGCAGCACCTGGGTCTTGCCGCGGAACTTGTCCAGCGCGCGGATCTGCAGCGGAGAGTTATCCATCCTGTTCAACCTTTCTGGCCGCATCGGGCCGCTCCGGACGCATCAGCGGGTGGCTGTCGATCACCCCGCCGGGCAAGAGCGCCGGAAACGCCGATTGCGACCAGCGCACCAGCTGCACCGCGGGCGATCCCATCAGCAGTTTTGCCGCGGGCTGGGTCCACAGCACGTGGTCCATGCTGTCGTTCGGACGGTAGGGCGCATCGGCGATGCCGTCCCCGTCCACATCAAAACCTGCGAAATCGGACCAGTAGTTGCCCTGGCCCTCCTCGCTCCATTCCACCCATTTAGTGGAGACGAATTTCACCTGATGCCGGTTGCCGACAAAGGCGTTCCCGACCATCCGGTTGCCGTCGCTGCCCGCGGTGAAGTGGATGCCGATACCGCAGCCCTCGAACCAGTTGCCGGAGAAATCGTTTTTGTGCGCGTTATAGAGGAAGGTGCATTTGTCCTTGGCGCCCTTCACATAGTTGCCGCGGATCACGCTTTGGTTGGCGTAGTTCAGCATCACCCCGTGGTCGCGGTCGTTCAAAGAGACATTTCCGGTCACCTTGACCCGCTTGGAGAACATCACGGCATAGCCCAAGTGATTGCCGATCGAGACATTGCCTGAGACCTCGGAGTTGTTGGCGTACATGTAATGCACGGCAAACCGCAGGTCGCGGAAGGTGTTGTTGGTAAAGGCGTTCTTCTTGGAGCTGTTCACAAAGATCCCGTCGCGGCCAAAGCGGATATCATTGCCGTCCACCACCGCGCCCGGCGCGTTCCAGACGTATACGCCGTTGCCGCGGGCGTTCATGTGCCGGTCCAGGCGCCCCTCGATCCGGTTGCCCTGCACCAGGCTGTCCTTCGCCCCATGAATATCCACGCCATAGAGATTGCCCAGCAGCACATTGTTGAGGATCTGCGGCGCCTTTGCGGTTTTGGTCAGCTTGATGCCGCTGTCGATCTCCTGATGCGAGGAACCAGAGCCGACGACAGTCAGGTTTTGCACGGTCACGCCGGGGCCGGTCACGGTAATCACCGACCCCTTGCCCTGCCCGTCCAAGGTGGCGTGGCCCTGCCCGTCCAGAGTGACAGGCCGGTCCAGCACCAAAGTTCCGGCGTATTCACCGGGGGCGAGGCGGAGGGTGTCGCCATCCGCCGCCTGCGCCAGTGTTTCAGCGATGGCTCCTGCCCGGTTGGGCACCTCCCATTCCGCCGACCAGGCGGGTGTCAAACCCGCGGACGCCAGGCCGGAAAGGGCCGCAACCAGCGATATGGGCAGGAGCCATTTCATTGTTACGCGCTCCGCGGCTCGACCAGCATCCGGCCGCGCATTTCCATGTGCAGCGCGTGGCAGAACCACTGGCAGTAGTACCAGTGCACACCCGGACGCTCCGCCTTGAAGGTGACAGAGGCGGTGGCCTGCGGCCCGACTTCCATTGCGATGCCGAAATTCGACAGGCAGAAGCCGTGGGTCAGGTCGTCGATATCATCCAGGTTGGTGACATAGACAGTGACCTCGTCGCCCTGCTTCACCGTGAACTTCTCAAGGCTGAAGTTCGGCGCCTGGCTGGACATGTAGACCCGCACCTTGTCTCCGTCACGGATAATGGTGTCCTGATAGTCGTCCAGATCGACGCCATCCGCCTCAGCCTGCTTGCGCGCATCCTCCCACATCGGGTCGTTGCGGTCCCAGATGCTGGCCGGGTTGACCTTGGAGCGGTGGACGATGATCGAGTCATGCGGCTCAGCAAAGGTCGGGCCGTCGTGCACCACCTTCATCTTGTCGCCGGAAATGTCGATCAGCTGCTCGTTTTCGGGCTTCAGGGGCCCCACGTTCAGGAACCGGTCCTTGGAGAACTTGTTCATCGAGATCAGCCACTTGCCGTCCGCCTCAGCGGTTTCGCCCATGGAGGTGGAGTTGTGGCCCGGCTGGTACTGCACGTCGACCTTGTCCATGATCGGGTCCACATCGGCACCCGCGTAGGCTTCGATGGCCTTGGCGATGTCCCACTTCACCACTTGGCTGTCCAGGAACAGGGTGGTGTAGGCATAGCCGCGGTTGTCAAAGGCGGTGTGAAGCGGGCCAAGGCCCAGCTGCGGTTCCGCCACGATGGCCGAGCGCGGGTCGGCATCGGCGTCAAACAGCGCGTCCAGCTTCTCGACGTCGATGACCGAAACGGTCGGCGACAGCTTGCCGTTGACGCAGACGTGCTTCTTGTCCGGCGCGGTGTTGATGCCGTGCGGCGAGTTCGGGATCGGGATGTAACGGGTCAGCTTGCCCGGCGCGCCCTTGCGGCCGTCCACCACCTTGGCACCGTTCAGCTCCTGATATTCGCCAGCCTCGATGGCCGCTTCAATGGCTGCGATGTTGAAGACAACCACGTGGTCCAGCTCGTTCTCGGTCATTTCGGCCAGGGTCATGCCCATTTCCGAGTTGTAGGAGGTCGAGTAGGCGTATTTGCCCTGATAGTCGCAGTCGGTGTTGTCCAGGTTGCCCGAGACGATCACCTGCCAGGCAACTTCCATGGTGTCGCCGTCGACGGCGGAGAAGATGTTCACGTATTGCGACGGATCATCCAGGATCTGGCCGTCGTTCACCAGCGGTGCCTCGTGCTCGCCGTTGGCAAAGACATAGCCGGTGCGCGGGAATTTCTGCGGCCGCAGCCCGTGGATGTCCTTGGCGTTGGGGATCTCGATGATCTTGTCGCATTTCATCACATCGCAGCGCACCCGGGCGACGCGGGTGTTGGCCTTGTCGTTCATAAACAGGTAGCGGCCGTCGTAGGTGCCGTCGGTGAAGGACATATGCGGGTGGTGCAGGTCGCCGTTGTCATAGGTTTCCTTGCCGTTGGCGGCCAAGAATTCCTTGGTCTCCGGCAACAGTCCTTCGGTCAGGATCTTTTTGGATTCGTTGGTCTGGCCCCAGCCGGTGGCGGAACAGCGGTTGAACACCGGGATCCGCATCAGCTCACGCATGGACGGCACGCCCAGAATGCGCAGCTCGCCGGTCTGACCCGAGGACCAGAAGCCGTAGTATTCGTCCAGCTCGCCCGGCTCCAGGTTGACGCCCGCAGCCTGTGCAGGCTTGGCGCCCAGCAGGGCCGAGCCGGCGCCGGTGGCCGCCAGCACGGCACCGGAGGCGGTGGCCCCCAAGAGGCCGCGGCGGGTGACGGGCAGTTTATTTTTCAGGTCTTCAGACATGGTGTCCTCCTTCAGGAAACTTTGATCCTGTTCGCGTTGGGGTGATTGGCAGGCGGCCGGCCCAGAGCAACGTCCGGTGCGGGTCTGCCGGTCTTGGCCCGGCGTTTCAGCTGTTTGATCACAACCGGGCATTTGGCTTCGGATTGATAGAGAACCTGGCAATGCAGGCAGTTCACACATTCGTTCGGGTTGATCTCACCCGTCGGGTGGATCGCCTGAACGGGGCACTCGTTGGCACAGGTCTGGCAGGGGTGGCCGCACTCATGATAGCGCTTCAGCCAGTCGAACATCCGCACCCGCGCCGGGATTGCCAGCGCCGCGCCCAGCGGGCACATGTAGCGGCAGTAGAACCGTTCGATGAACAGCCCGGCCAGCAAGAGCGCCACGGCAAAGACCACAAACGGCCAGTCGCGCACGAATTTCAGGATGATTGCGGTCTTGAACGGCTCCACCTCGGCATAGGTTTCGGCCAGCGGGATCGACACCATCGATACAGCGAACAAACCGAGGAAGATCATGTATTTTGCAGGCCACAGGCGCTCATGCAGGCCCCACGGCAGGGTGATCTGCGGCACCTTGAAGGCGCGGGCGATCTTGTTGGTCAGCTCCTGCAGCGCGCCGAACGGGCACAGCCAGCCGCAATAGGCGCCGCGGCCCCAGAACAAGAGCGCAGCAGCAACCGCAAACCACTGAATGAAGACCAGCGGGTCCAGCAGGAACGCGTCCCAGGAAAAGCCGCTGCGCAAAGACCCGGCCAGCGCCATCAGGTTCACCACGCTGAGCTGCGCATTGGCGTACCAGCCCAAGAACACCAGGGTGACGGTCAGATATCCGATCCGGAACCAGTAGAAAGTGCGCGCGTTCACAGTCGCCTGGAACTGGAAGAAGAACACCCCAGTCAGCACCAGCAGCATCACGGCAAGAACACCGATCTCGACGGTGCGGTCTTTCCAGATCCGCTGCCACAGGGCGGCCTTGGCGGCGGCCTCGCTGGTGTCATCCTCCACCACCTTGGGCGCAGGCGCGGCGGGCAGCAGATACTGTTCCGGCAGCTTGTAGCCCAGATCGAAGGTCAGGAACGCCCGTTCCAGCGCGCCCACGGAGCGCTGCACCAAGAGCTGCAGGCGGAACGGTTCAGCTGGATCAAACTCCGCATCCGCCGGGATCTTGAACAGGTCCAGCTCTGCAAAGCTGGGGCTGTCCGCTGTGGACAGCGCCCCCAGCCGTTTGTGCTGGCGGTCAAAGAAGCGCACCGAGGCATCGCCCTGGATCAGCTGGACCCGGTCGAAAATCCCGCCGCGCACGTAGCCAGAGCCCTTGAAGCTGTAACTGCCGCGCCCGAGTACCAGAATGGCGTGCTCGCCCTCCTTCAGCCAGGACGTGAGGTTCTGGTATTCCGCCTCGCCCAGCAGCGACTTGCCGATGGAGGGAACGGATACCAGGGCCATATGCATGTCGATGAAGGTGTCGTCCGGCGCGCCGCGCTCCCGCCGCCGGATCGCGCGCTGGTCGCCGGTGGCCTCAAAGGCCGCGTTGATCTGGCCGACGTCCAGCGTCATCCGCCGCACAGAGCCATCGCCCGCCAGCGTGGTCCAGTCCGCGACCTCCTCGCGAGCCATGTCGACCTCGCGCTTGGGCCCATCCGGCTGCACCGGCGACAAGCCCCCCAGGCCCAGCGCACGCGCCACCTTGATGCCGGCGCGCACAAGGCTGTCGTCGATCACCATGATGGTCACTGTCGCGCCGGAAATGATGTCGAGATCATGGGCATCGCCGCCTGCCGCTGCTTCGGCCTTCAGGTCCAGCCCGGCATAGCTTTCGGTCAGCTTGACCATCTTGGAGTTCGGAATGCCGATCAGCACGATCGGTTCGGAGTGCTTGACCAGCTTCACGCCCGTCAGCACCGCATCGGTATCAATTGCCGCCACCACATGGATCGGCTTGCCGCTGTAGCCGGTTGTGCCGACGAAATCGGAGGTCAGAAAGGCATAGGCAACTGTCTCGCCCGCCTTCAGTACCGGCGCCACCGGCACATCGCTGCGCACCGGGCCAAAACCGTCGGCGCCGGGCACCAGATCGGCGGGTGTCAGTTCTGTCAGGAAGGAATCGAGGCTGTCCGCCTCAGCCGCCGCAGCGACAAGCGCGGCGATGGTTATCACGAGGGCCGCTAGCCAGCCCCGCAAGGCGCGTGTCAGGACCAAGGCGCCTCTCCTTTATTTTGAGTGGCTGCCATGGACGCGCCCAGGGCGCGTTCGGGTTCTATTTTGTTAGCCAGCGGAGGTCCGCGGCCGTCATGCCAGTATTGCGCCGGATTTGGCTGCGCTGCGGCCCCGGCAGGCAGCAGCACGGTGGTGTCCGCCGCCCGGGTGATGCCGGAAGGCTGATGGCTTACCGGCCCGGTCCCGTTTTCAGCCGCACACAGGGCGCAGGTGCTGCATTTCGGGCAGTCCTGCGTGTCTTCGCTGTCATCGCCGGCGACCTGCATCTCCACCACGCCGAACTCGCCGCAGATTTCGATCCACTCGCCGCCAGCCGCGGCCTGCCCCGCACCGGGAAAGGCCACCTGCAGCACCAGCATGAATGCCGCGCACATCCCCGCCAGCCGCCGGAACAGCCCGGCGCGGCAAGCAGTGGATATGAAAAGGGTGCGCGGCATCTGTTACAAGATTCTCTTGCTGCATTTGCCGCTGACACTACGGGGAACCGCAGGGCCGTTATTTGATGTATGTCAGATAAACCTGAAATTCCCGAACATTCGTCAATTCACCGCAAAATGGCCTAAGCGCCCGTCTGCTCAGCCTTTCTCAAACCGCCGGAAAGCCAGCGCGATCACTCCGGCAATCGCCATATAGACCAGCGCCAGCAGCAACAGCGGCTCATAGACAATGAATGTATCGGACCGCACGCGCGACGACACGGCATAGATTTCCATCACCGTGATAGTCGCCACCAGCGGCGTTGCCTTCAGCTGCAGGATGGTCTCACCGCCCAGGGTCGGCAGGACATTGCGCACCGCCTGCGGCAACCAGATGCGGCGGAACATGGTGAAGCGCGGCATGCCGAAGGACTTGGCCGCCTCCAGCTGACCCTTGGCCACACCGGAAAACGCGCCCCGCATCACCTCGCCTTCATAGCCCGCATAAGACAGCGTCAGCGCCAGCACCGCATAGGGCCAGGCCTGGCGCAGGTAAGGCCACAGCTCGGACGAGCGGATCCAGGGAAACTGCGGAAACAGCGACCCCAGCCCGTAGTAGAGCAGCCAGATCTGCAACAGGAGCGGTGTGCCGCGGATGATGGTGCAGAAGGTGCGCGCAGGGATCGACAGATACCAGGGACCGACGGCCTGCGCCAATCCAAGCGGCACCGCCAAGAGGAAGCCGAGGAAAGTGGAGACCACGAGGATCCAGATCGTCGTCCACAGCCCCTCCAGCGCCAGCGGCGTGTATTTCGGGATCCAGTCCCAGCGCAGCGCGAAGGCGCACCAGATCACGATGCCCGCGAAGACCAGCATCATCACGATGCGGTGCGGCTGCATCAGTTCCTTAAGGCTGATCATCGGGTGCCCCCCTTCAGCGAGGGCTGGCCGCGCCGCGCCCATTTTTCGACACGGGCAAAGACCGCGCCGGAGCACAGCGTCACCATCAGGTACAGGAACCCGGCCGCCAGGAAGAAGGTGAAATAGGCCCGCGTGCTGCTGGCCGCCTGGCGGGTTTCCAGCGTCAGTTCGTTGAAGCCGACCACGGCCAGCAGCGCGGTGTCCTTGGTGGCGATCAGCCACAGGTTTGCCAGCCCCGGCACCGCAAAGCTCATCATCGCCGGGATCGTCACCCGCCGCATGGTCATGAAGGCCGGCATGCCATAGGACTTCGCCGCCTCGATCTGCCCCACCGGCACCGCCTTGATGGCGCCGCGCAGCACTTCGGTGGCATAGGCCCCCTGCACCACGCCTAAGACCCAGATGCCGGCCGCTACGCCGTTGATCTCAACCCGGCCGCCGCCCAAGCCTTCGGAGATTTTGTTGATGATATCGCTGCCCACGTAATAGAGGATCAGGATCAGCACCAGTTCCGGCACCGCCCGGATCACCGTGGTGTAAATGGCGAGAAGGTCACGCGTGACCTTCCCGCCGTAGAGTTTGCCATAGGCCCCGAACAGCCCGATCACCAGCCCCAGCCCAAAGGCGCCGAAAGCGATCTGCAGGGAGTTGGCAAGCCCGCGCAGCAGGTTGCCCCCCCAGCCTGACAGCGACAGCAACTCCGCGCTGGCGCCAAGGCCCAGTAATTCAAGCAGTCCGGTCACGTCAGCGCCTTAGTAGATGCTGGTGGTGAAGTATTTGGCAGTGATCTTCTCGTGAGTGCCGTCGGCCAGGATCGCCGCGATGCCCTTGTTCAGCGCTTCGCGCAGCTCGTCGTCGCCCTTGCGCACGCCGGCACCGACGCCGCGGCCCAGAATCGCCGGGTCATCCGCCACCGCGCCCTTGATCTCACAGCAGCTGCCGGTGTCGGAGCCCACGAAATCCGCCATTGCGATGCTGTCCGCCTGGGTCGCGTCAATGCGGCCCGCAAACAGGTCCTGATTGGCCTCATCCTGGGTCTGATAGACCTTCAGCTCCGCCTCCTTGAAGTATTCCTGCGCGTAGGCCTGGTGGATGGTCGAGGCCTGGATGCCCACGATCTTGCCCGCCAGCGATTCCGGCGTAGGTTCGATATCCATCGACTTGTCCGCCACGATCACGGCAGGCGTGTTGTAATAAGGATCCGAGAAATCAATGGTCTTCTGCCGTTCCTCGGTGATCGACATGGAGGCCATGATGGCGTCGATCTGCTGGCCGGTCAGCGACGGGATGATGCCGTCCCAGGCAACCGGGGTGATCACACAGTCCAGTTCGGCAGCGGCACACACGGCACCGATCACCTCGACCTCCCAGCCGACCCAGTTGCCGGAGCTGTCGAGCGAGGCAAACGGCGGATACGGCTCAGCCGCGATGCCGATCTTGACCTGTTCCGCGGCGGCGGCACCGGCAGTCAGCGCGGCAGCTGCAACACCGGCGGCAAGCAATGCTTTCAGTTTCATCTTCTTCTCCCAGTTGGTTTTTTGTTTTGGTGATAGTGGATCAGGCGACTGAGCTCAGGAATTGCTTCAGCCGGTCTGATTGCGGATTGCCAAAGACCTCGGCAGGCGGCCCCTGCTCTTCGATGCGTCCTTGGTAAAGGTAAACAACGTGGTTCGCGACTTCGCGCGCGAATTTCATCTCGTGGGTGACCAGCAGCATGGTGCGCCCTTCAGCGGCCAGATCGCGGATCACCGTCAGCACTTCGCCCACCAGTTCCGGGTCCAGCGCTGAGGTCGGCTCGTCAAACAGCATCGCCGACGGATCCACCGCCAGCGCCCGGGCAATCGCCGCCCGCTGCTGCTGGCCGCCAGACAGATACGCGGGGAAAGTGTCCTCCTTGCCGCCAAGCCCGACCCGCTCCAGCAATTCGCGCGCGCGCTCAATTGCTTGCGCCTTGGGCACCTTCAGAACATGCACCGGCACCTCGATCACGTTTTCCAGCAGGGTGCGGTGTGTCCACAGGTTGAACTGCTGGAACACCATCGCCAGCTTGGTCCGGATCTTTTCGATCTGTCTCTGATTGGCCGGGCTGCCATCAGCCCGCATCGCCACTTCCTCGCCGCCGATCACGATCTTGCCGGAGCTTGGCGTCTCCAGAAAGTTGATGCACCGCAGCATGGTCGACTTGCCGGATCCCGAGCCGCCGATGATCGCCACCACATCCCCCTGCCGCGCGGTCAGATCCACACCCTTGAGCACCTCCAGATGGCCAAAGGACTTGTGCAGGTCCTCCACACGGATTGCCTCGCGGCGTGTGTTGGTCTCCGGAACGGATGCGGCGGCAGTGGCTGTGTCCATTGTTGTGTCACCTTGAAATTTCCGATTGCAGTAAGCCGCGAGTCCAGTAATTATGCAAGTGTATAATTTCTCCGCCAGGCAAAAACAGGAGCTGAGGTGAGCGACGATCGCCGCAAATTCAAACGCGAATCCGCCGAGGCCCGGAAGGAGGCGCTGATTCTCGCCACGCTGGAACTGGTGGCGGAAAACGGCGTGCGCGGGGCCACGGTGCGGGGCATTGCCGAGCGGGCCGACGTGACCCAAGGGCTGATCCGGCATTATTTCAGCTCCAAGGAAGAGCTGATCATCGCCGCCTATGAGCATCATATGACCGCCATGACCGACCAGACCTTTGCCCCCGCGGCGGGGGCAGACGGCACGGCGTCGGAACGGCTCACTGCCTTTGTGAACGCCTCGCTGACGCCGCCGGTGGTGGACCCGCGGTCCATCGCGCTTTGGGCAAGCTTTCTCAACAAGGTGCAGCAGGATGAGCAGATGAAGGCCACCCACGAACGCACTTATGGCTATTTCCGCGACTTCCTGGAGGGGCTGATCGCAGCCGCACTGCAGGAAGCCGGCCGCCCCGCCGGCGACACCCGTCTGCGGCAGCTGGCGATTGCCTGCAACGCGGTGATCGACGGGCTGTGGCTGGAGGGCGGCGCCCTTCCGGACGCCTTTGCGCCGGGGGAGCTGGCAGAGATCGGACTGCACTCCGTTGCCGCGATTACAGGTTTGAATTTGGAGCAGGAGGCGGAAACCGCATGAGGCTGACAGCAATCACCGAACGGCTGGCCGGACTTGGCGGCGGAAAATGGGAAGTGCACCTGAAAGCACGGCAGATGGCCGCGGCCGGTGCCGATCTTGTGGAGATGACCATCGGCGAGCCGGATGTGCCCACGCCGCCGGAACTGCTTGAGGCGGCGGCGCAGGCGATGCACGCGGGCCGTACCGGTTATTCCGACGGACGCGGCGAGGCGCATCTGCGGGCGGCCCTGGCGGACGCCTACAGCACCAGCCGCGGACGGAAGTTCGGGCCGGAAAACATCCTGTGCTTCCCTGGCACCCAGACCGCGCTTTACGCAGTGCTGCAGGGCGTTGCCGAACCCGGCACCGAAGTGCTGGCAGGCGACCCGATGTATGCCACCTACGAGGGCGTGATCCGTGCCTCCGGCGCGGAGATGGTGCCGGTGCCATTGCGGCCCGAAGCCGGCTTCCGGATGCAGGCCAGCGACCTGGCTGCCCGCATCACCCCGCGCAGCCGCGCCATCCTTCTGACCACTCCGCACAACCCGACCGGCGCCATCCTGACCGCTCAGGATCTGCGCGAAATCGGTGAGCTGGCGGTGCAGCATGACCTTTGGATCATCTCCGATGAAGTCTATGAGCATCTGGTGTTCGAGAGGGCGGAGTTCGTCTCCCCCCTCTCCGATCCGGCACTGGCGGATCGGGTGATCGCGGTCTCCTCGATTTCCAAATCCCACGCCGCGCCAGGGTTCCGCAGCGGCTGGGCCGTTGGGCCTGCGGACTTCTGCACCGCCTTGCTGCCAGTGTCCGAAACGATGCTGTTCGGCAACCAGCCTTTCATTGCCGACATGACCGAAAAGGCCGTGCGGAAAGGTTCCTCCGTTGCCCCTGGCATGACGTCCCGCTTTGCTTCCCGCGCAGCCCTTCTGGTCCAGAGGCTGCATGGCGAAACCGGCCTGCGTGTGCACCGCCCCGAAGCCGGCATGTTCGCCCTGGTCGACGTTTCCGCCACCGGCATGGACGGCGACGCCTACGCCTGGGACCTGCTCGACAGCGGCGTTGCCGTGATGCCCGGTTCCGCCTTCGGCGAAAGTCTCAAGCACTGGGTGCGTGTTGCCCTGACGATTGATGACGAAAGCTTTGCCACCGCTCTCGATCGGATAGTGGCCCATGCAAACCGCAAGTCCAGGAGCGTCGCATGACCAAGGCAACAGTTGGCGAAGCTCTGGTCGCGGGGCTGCAGGCGCGCGGTGTCACCTGCGTGTTCGGCATCCCGGGCGTTCATACGGTTGAGCTTTACCGCGGCCTGGCTGGGTCCGGCATCCGACATGTCACCCCGCGCCATGAACAAGGCGCGGGCTTTATGGCCGACGGCTATGCCCGGGTGTCCGGCCAGCCTGGCGTCGCCTTTGTCATCACTGGCCCCGGCCTCACCAACACGCTCACCCCTATGGCCCAGGCCCGCGCGGACTCGGTGCCGATGCTGGTGGTTTCCGGAGTCAACGCCAGCGGCACCTTAGGACAGGGGCACGGCCACCTGCATGAGCTGCCGGATCAGCATGCGCTGGCGAAAACGGTCGCGCTGGCCTCCGAACACGTCGCCCGGCCCGAGGACCTGGAATCCGCATTGGACCGCGCCTTTGCCCCGTTCTCCGCAGGCCGCCCCGGCCCCGCCCATATCCAGATCCCGCTGGACGTGGCCGGCACAGCGGCGCAGGCTGGCCCGCGGGATCCAGCCGCTGCCCAGCCGCAGCTGGACCCCGGCGAGATTTCCGAGGCCGCAACCCGGCTCTCTGCAGCAGCCAAGGTAGTGATCCTGGCCGGCGGCGGCGCCAAGCGTTCCGGCGCAAACCTCCAGGCCCTGGCTGAGCATCTGGACGCACCCGTCGTGCAGACAGTCAACGCCCGCGGCCTGATGCACGGCCACCCGCTAACTGTCCCGGCCAGCCCCAGCCTGCAGACCGTCCGCGCGCTGATTGAAGACGCCGATTGCGTCTTGGCATTGGGAACTGAACTGGGGCCAACCGATTACGACATGTATGCCACCGGCGGTATGGCCCGGATGGCCGGGCTGATCCGGATTGACATATGCGCGGACCAGCTGGCCCGCCACGCAACGGAGATCGCAATTAACGCTTGCGCCGATGAGGCCGCAACCGCCCTGCTCGGCGCTCTGCCTGCACTGCCGAAGCGAAGCCAGGGCGCCGTGCGCGCAGCACACACCCGCACCGCAGCCCTGGAAGAGATCGGCCCGGAGTACCGGGCCCAGGTCGAGATGCTGAACGCCATGCGCAACGCAGTGCCCGGCGCGCTGATGATCGGCGATTCCACCCAACCGGTCTATGCCGGCAACCTCTACTACGACCACGACCGCCCCGGCGGCTGGTTCAACGCCGCCACTGGATACGGCGCGCTTGGCTACGGCATCCCCGCGGCCATTGGCGCCTCGATTGCCGATCCCTCTGCGCAAGTCATCTGCATTGCCGGCGACGGTGGCGCGCAGTTCTCCCTGCCAGAGATCATGGCCGCCGTGGACGAAAAGCTGCCGGTCACCTTCGTCCTTTGGAATAACCGCGGCTATGGCGAAATCGCCACTTCGATGGATGCCGTGAACGTGCCCGTGATTGGCTGCGACCCCACGCCGCCGGAGTTCGGCCCCGCTGCCGCCTCCTTCGGCATCCCTTACACCCGTGTCCCGAGGGAGCCGCAGGCAGTTGCCGGCGCCGTCCGCGAAGCCAGCAGCCGCGGCACCCCTTCAATTGTTGAAATCGAAATCACCGGATCCGGTCCGCGCCAGGAGTAACCCCATGCGAAACCCCGCCTTTGAGTTCACCCGTGCCATCACCCGCCGCCCTGCCTCCACAATCGCGCAGGGCCTGCGCGCCGAGGATATTGGCAACCCGGACTTGGAATCGATGCTGAAGGCCCACGCAGCATATGTTGCCGCCCTGCGGAGCACCGGTGCCGAAGTGATCGAACTGGATCCCCTGGAAGCCTACCCGGACGCCCAGTTTGTCGAGGACACAGCCCTTTGCCTGCCCCAGGGCGCAATCCTGATGCGCCCCGGCGCGCCTTCCCGCCTGGGCGAAGTGGCAGAAATGGCCCCCACCCTCCGTGTCTGTTACGACGATGTCCGCGCGATCACCGGTCCCGGCCACATCGAAGGCGGCGACATCCTGGTGACCGGCAGGGAGATCCTGGTCGGCCGCTCCGACCGCACCGACGCCGCAGGCGTTGCCGAACTGGCCGAGATCGCCTCCGAATGGGGCTATGCCCTGCGCGAGGTTTTCACCCCGGAAGGCGTGCTGCACTTCAAGACCGACTGCTCGCTGATGGATGCGGAGACGATCCTGTCCACCAAGCGCCTGGACGCCTCCGGCTGTTTTGAAGGCTACCGGGTTCTGCATGTGGCTGAGGGTGAGGAAGCTGCCGCCAACGCCATCCGCTTCAACAATCTGGTTCTGATGGCCGCGGGCTTTCCCCGAACCGCAGAGATGCTGGATAACGCGGGTTTTGAGATCGTCGAGATCGACAATACCGACTGCGCTAAGCTGGACGGCGGCATGTCCTGCCTGTCCCTGCGCTTCTGAGCCCCGCCGCGGCAGGCCGGGTATTTCTTCCGTCAGAGGGGTGACCGTCTGACGGGGGCTGGACCAAGGCCTTCCGCCGCGCGCGGCTACCGCTGTGCAAGGGGCTTTCAGCTGCATCCCCGGACGCAACCGGCCGCTGACGCCTGGTCGCGTTACTCTTCAGCCACTTGAAAATTCAGGAAAATGGCGGAGACGATGGGATTCGAACCCACGAGACGGTTTCCCGCCTACTCCCTTAGCAGGGGAGCGCCTTCGACCACTCGGCCACGTCTCCGCTGACCCGTATATGTGCCGCAACCCAGAGAAACAAGGCGTTTTTTCAATTTTTTTCCGCGCCAGCAAAACAGGGAGTTTCCCCGGTTTTCAGGGAACCTTTGCGGAACTGCACGTGATTCACGTGCAAAATCCGTGCAGCCGTGTTCGCGCAATGTTCACGGCAATCGATCTAAATTTGATTCCCTCCCCTGCTCCGGTCGCAATGAGAGTCGCCAAATCACCAAACCGCATTCCAAAGGCCGCACATGGAGACGAAAGACTATCCCCTGGCGATAGTGGAAACCGCAGGCCATCGCTGCAAGCGCTTCGGCAGATAGGTACTTGCGCCTGGACCATGTAATGCACGCCTATTGCGCTTCGCTGACGCCATTGCAGCCGACAGCATCAAAGTATGCTGTACCGCCTCACCGGGCCTCCGCTTCCGGGAAGGCGACCCGGGAATGCCGCGTCTGCAGCAGTGTGCGCTTGGTACGGATGACAGAAGAACTGCCTTCCGTCGTCTTGGGAAACATCCGCAATCCCCTCTGTGCATGAAGGGCGGTGATTTGGTCGCCACGGTACAGCGGGAAGCTACCCCCGCGTTACATATCAGGGGTTACGTTCATGTTTATCGAGCTGGAGCGTTACGGACCGCCTCAATAATTTCAATGGCTTAGACAAAGCGTAACGCCGTAACGCCTGTAACGGCGGGGGAGAGTGTATACCTCTTACTCTCTCCGGCAGGATATCTCTTTCTCTCTTTATATATATAACTATTTATTTGTTACATACATAGACATACATACAAACTTCCAGTATTTTCAATAACTTAACCCCGTAACAGGCGTGTAACGCTCAGCGTAACACCGTTACATCGTTGATTTTAAATGACTTTTTTCAGAGCCACTGCCCCCGCCTGCGGTAGGAACATCGCATTTTCAAGCTCCTCGGTGTATGGCGGCCAATGAAATAAAGACAATCACCAAATGTTTTCAAAGATGTAACGGAACCTGCATGCTAATCGAGCCCTGATGCCTGTGTTGAACAGAAGGGAAAGCGCCATCTGGGGGCAATGGCCGGCTTGAAAGGCAGCCTGCCCTGGTCTTGCCGCAACAGCAGCAGGTCTCGGCGCGGGATCCTCGAAGGTTAACGGGGGCTGCGGTTCATGTCTCCCGTGACTTGTGGAGAACTGACAAATGCCTCTTTGGATTTTCGACCTCATCGCCCACATTACTCCCAAGTCTAAATTCAGGATGAAAGGTGAACCACCAGATGAACGAAAACCTTGTCCGCATCATGCGCGCGGAAAATCTTCTCCACCTGGTCTGCGAGGAAGCACTCTCTGAATACGTATGGGAGTGCGGTAGCCGTGAATCTGCCATCGCCAGGCTGTCCACCCAGTTCCTGTTTGTCGATAAAATCGTACAAGCAGACAGCGATGGTGATATGGAGGTGAACTGGGGTGTCTCGATTTCTTCAGACATTGCCGAAAATGACCAGCATTATTTGACCCGTTACAATGCCGCCGAGAGCCCTGAAGCTTTTGAGATACTCTTGGACGCAGTGCAGGATCCCGACAACCTGAGCTCGTTGGTGCAATTTGTTGCAGACGATTGGGACGATGAAGAGCACTTTCGGGTTTTCTGCGAAACCCAGACCGAAGCGGAACTCTGAAAAGCGGAATGGGAAGTAGACAGTGCCACGTTGTGAACGGTGGCTGAACCAGCGCAATACTTGGAGCCGCATCAACGCGCAACAGGTCATGGGGGAGAAAGCAGCGGTGCGAAAGCCTGCCAGGGCAGCGAATCCATGGCCTTGCTGCGGGCGGCGTACAAACTGGCGAGTTTTGGCCCGATCTGGTTCGAAGGAGAGCGGAAACATGGTCGTCGCAGCCGCGAGGTGTTTGCGCAGCTCCAGCATGCACCGAGAGTGTCCACAGAGCGAAATCAAACCCGAAACACCTGTACCACGAGCGGATAGATCCATACGAGGAGATTACACCCCGTTCCACCCACACATCGTTAAGGCCACGTAGTCTCAGCACGAAACGACGGCAAACCCAAAAGGCATAGAAAATCACGGATCGCGCAAACCGAAATCCTAAAAGCGGGCACCCGATGCTTTGTTCGTAACAATGAAAGGACTCTTGCCTCGACGCCCAGCTTCCAAAATCTGACCGAGCTTCCCGGTACGTTCCTTGCGCGGCCTCTTCTCACTCTAACTCACGCCAGGTTCCCCAGCAGCTCCAACTCACGAAACACATCCCATTGGAAGAGCGCGAAGTGAACTGCCGCTCGGTTTGTGACAGCGGTCGGCACTCTGGGAGACAGGATCCTTAGCGGGACAGCTTGGCAACCAGACAAAGCGCAGCTATATGCAGACAGTGGGCAGAAGATTCTTGATATGTCTGGCACGGCGCGTGACCATCATTCTCGTCGCACTGGCTTTCTCCTTTGCGGCGAATTTTACGTCAGCGATGGCCATGCACATGCCGCACCAGGAAAGCCTCGCGGAAGAAGCCAGTCCCTCATCACATTCCGGGTCCGGTCATTCCCTGCACCTGGCGGCTCCATCGCAAAGTCTTGACCTTGCATGCTGTGCAAACGATCAGGTTTCTTCCCGTTGCATCGGCAGCTCATGCTTCAGCTCCGACTTGCCGTCCGCGGCCATCCCGTCTGCAGCCCAGACAGCCTCCTCGCTCCACCTGAAAGCTGGTGCGGGTAATTTCGGTGTTCACCTGGAAACACCGCCGCCGGTCCGGCCTCCAAAGCACGTTTGACAAATTTCGCTTCCGGCGGAGCTCATGAGACGCGCCGGTAATTTGTCAACTATGTAGGCTGCTTCGGGAAGATCAGCCTGGAGGATATCATGCGCGGACGTTACACAGCGCTCAGCATCCTTGCCCTTGCCGCAGGAACGGTGGGCGGGGTTCTTCTGGAACGGACATATCTCAACCTCACTGAAAGCCCGACCTCGGGCGACCCGGAGATCCTGTACTGGGTTGCTCCGATGGATCCGAACTACCGGCGCGACGAGCCCGGGAAATCGCCGATGGGCATGGACCTGATCCCTGTCTATGCCGGCCATGAGCCCGCAGGTGATCCCGCTGAAGTGTCGCTCTCACCGGCCGAGGTCAACGCAATCGGTGTACGCACCGCTGTTTCACGGATGTCGGACATATCGTCGAGGATAGAGACCGTCGGCTTCGTGCGGTACGACGAGCATCGCACGAGCCATGTCCATACCCGTGCAGACGGGTGGATTGAGAAACTAAAAACCCGAGCCATCGGCGATCGCGTGCTCAAAGGCGATGTCCTGTTCGAGATGTTCTCGCCAGTGATCAGCGCGGCGACCGGAGATTTGGTCCGCGCGGTCAAGGCCGGAGACGCCAGGATCCTCGACGCCGCCCGGAACAAGCTTCTTAGCCACGGCATGTCGGAGGCTCAGATTGCGGAGATCGAAGCTAGCGGCGAGCTTGCACGGACTATCAGGATCGAAGCTCCGCAAGACGGCGTCGTGATCTCGCTTTCGGCTGCCGATGGCATGTACCTTCAGCCGGGAACGCTTGCAGTTTCACTTAGCGACTTGAAAACTGTCTGGCTGATCGTTGACGTATTCGAGCGGGACATCGCGCGGCTCAGCGAAGACATGCGCGCGGTCGCCCGCTTCGAGCATCTGGCCGGGCGCACGTTCGAAGGCGAAATCGATTATATCTATCCCGAACTCGACCCCAAAACCCGCACGCTGCCGGTTCGGCTAAAGTTCGACAACTCTGCGGGGCTTTTGCGGCCCAACATGTTTGGAACCGTCAGTCTTGTTCCGTCCCGGACACGAACAGCGCTGACCGTGCCGTCCGAGGCGGTCATCCGGACCGGTTCGGCCGAGCGCGTGATTCTGAAGACCGGTGAAGGAACCTTCAAACCGCGGCTGGTTACATCCGGCCTGCGCGACAGTTTCGGTGAGGGCGGCCGGACTGAAATCGTACAAGGGCTCGCGCCGGGTGAGGAAGTCGTCGCGTCGGCGCAGTTCCTGATTGACAGCGAAAGCGCGCTCAGCGCCGGTCTAATGCGCATGGCGCCAACAGACGAAGAGCCCGCGCACGGCGCTGGCAGGCTTGTCACGCTGGACCACGAAACCCGGCTGGCGACGATCAAGCACGGCCCCCTCGACAGCCTCGACTGGCCGGCAATGACCTCCGTTTTCCCAGTGCGGGCAGATGTGCCGCTTGATCATCTGGCCGAAGATTCCGGGATCGCTTTCACGGTTGCCCGGGGCGCGGATAACCTTCTTGCACTGATAGAGATCGGTGCCGATGACGGGATTGCCGCCACGGGGACTGGCACGATCCACGAGGTGAACCCGGACGGCACACTGACCGTGTCGCACGATCCGATTCCGGCGCTTGGCTGGCCCGAAATGGAAATGGAGTTCGAGGTGGCCGGGCTGGATCCCGAGGCGGTCGTTCTGGACAGACCAGTCGAGTTCGATCTGGCCAAGAACGACGCGGGCATGTTCAGCATTATCGCGGTCCGGGAAAAAGCTGCCACTGCGGCGCCGGCGTCCGGGAAAACCGAGATGGCGGCAGCGGCACCAATCGTCGTCAGCGGCACCATCGACGCCGTCGACCCCGCTGAACGCACGGCGACGATAAGCCATGCCCCGATGACCGAACTCGGGATGCCCGGCATGACGATGGACTTTCCCATCTCCGAGGAGCTGGAACCGGCGGCATTGGCCACTGGGACCGAGATGACCCTAACCTTTGCCCGACCCGACGGGATGACGCTGGTGCTGGCGAATGCCGAACCTGTCATCGCCCCGATGAAAGTCGCAGGCACCATCAACTCGGCGGATCCGGAGCGGGGCATGGTGAACATCACCCATGACGCCATGACCGAGATCGGGATGCCGGGAATGACCATGGATTTCGCGGTGGATGAGACCCTGGATCAGGCAACCCTGCCGATCGGCGAGAGAGTAGGCCTTCTGTTCCGCCGTAACCCCGATTTCTCGCTGACGCTGGTCGGCATCACAGCTGTGCCGGAGGTGAGCTAATGATACCCGCTATCATCCGTCTTTCCCTGGTCAACCGGTTCATGATCCTTGCGCTTGCTGTGATGATCGGAATTGCCGGGGTATGGGCGATCCGCGAAACCCCGGTGGATGCCATCCCCGACCTTTCGGACGTCCAAGTGATCATCCGCACCCCATACCCTGGGCAAGCGCCGCAGGTTGTCGAGGACCAGATCACCTACCCGCTTGCCACCGCGATGCTTGCCGTCCCTGGCGCTAGCGATGTGCGCGGCTTCTCGTTCTTCGGCGACAGCTATGTCTACATTGTCTTCGAGGACGGCACCGACCTTTACTGGGCGCGGACCCGCGTCCTGGAATACCTCGGGCAAATCGCATCCCGCCTGCCTGAAGAAGTGTCTCCGCAGCTGGGCCCCGACGCGACCGGCGTTGGCTGGATCTACCAGTACGCACTGATCGACCGGAGCGGAAACCACGATCTGGCACAGCTCCGGACCTTGCAAGATTGGTTTTTGAAGTACGAACTGCAGACCGTCGATGGCGTGTCAGAAGTCGCCACCATCGGCGGTATGGTCCGTCAGTACCAAGTCGTGGTCGACCCGGACAAGCTGCGTGCCTACGACATCACACTTCCGCAACTGCGGGGCGCCATTCAGGCAGCGAACCGGGAAACCGGCGGCAGTGTCATTGAAATGGGCGAAGCCGAGTTCATGGTGCGCTCGACCGGTTATGTCGATGAACTGGCGGATCTCGCTCGCGCACCTCTAATGGTGAACGAGCGAGGCGCGGCAGTCACACTTGGAGATGTCGCCGATATCCGCTTTGGCCCAGAGCTTCGCCGCGGCGTTGGCGAATTCGGCGGAGAAGGCGACGCCGTGGGGGGCGTCGTGATCCTGCGCTGGGGCGGCAACGCGCTTGCCACGATCAAAAACGTCGAGGAGCGGATTGAGCAGATCCGCCCGAACCTGCCTGAAGGCGTCGAGTTGGTGACTACCTACAGCCGCGCTGGCGTCATCGAGCGCGCTATTGACAACCTGCAGGACAAGCTGACCGAGGAGTTCATCGTCGTCGTGCTCGTTTGTGCGGCGTTCCTGCTGCACTTGCGCTCGGCGCTGGTGATCCTGCTGTCTCTGCCTCTCGGGATCTTCGCGGCCTTCATTGTCATGAAACTGCAGGGCGTTAATGCCAACATCATGTCTCTGGGCGGCATAGCCATTGCCATCGGCGCCATGGTGGACGCAGCGATCGTGATGATCGAGGCAATGCACCGCAGGCTGGAACGGGAAAAGCTGACCGATCAGAACCGATGGCGAATCGTCGGCGAATGCGCGTCCGAAGTGGGGCCTGCACTGTTCTATTCTCTGGCGATCATCACTGTAAGCTTCCTCCCGGTCTTCGTGCTGGAAAGCCAGGAAGGCAGGCTTTTCAAACCGCTGGCCTTTACCAAGACCTACGCTATGGCCGCGGCGGCGATCCTGTCGATTACTCTGGTTCCGGTCCTGATGGGGTACTTCGTGCGCGGGCGGATTATGCCGGAACACAAAAACCCGCTTAACCGCATGGTGATCTGGGCCTATCGCCCGTTTCTCGACGCCGCGGTTGCCTGGCCCTGGGCAACAACGCTGCTGTCGGTGGCGCTGGTCGCCTCGATGTGGTGGCCGCTTCAGCGGATAGGCACCGAATTCATGCCGGAACTCAACGAGGGCGACTTCCTCTATATGCCGTCTCTGTATCCGGGCGTGTCCATCGGCAAGGCGCGCGAGATCCTGCAGCAGACAGACCGGCTGATCGCAACGGTGCCCGAGGTGAAGACGGTCCACGGCAAGCTGGGCCGCGCCGAGTCGGCGACCGATCCCGCGCCCCTGACAATGATCGAGACAACAATCCAGTTGAAGCCGGAGTCCGAATGGCGGCCGGGAATGACGATGGAACGGATCCGCGAGGAACTCGACCGCACGGTTCAGGTGCCGGGGGTGACAAACGTTTGGATTCAGCCGATCAAGAACCGGATCGACATGCTGGCGACCGGTATCAAGACCCCTGTGGGGGTGAAGATATCGGGTGCGGATCTCTCTGTCATCGAAGGGATCGGGGTTGAAATCGAACGTGCCGTGACCGGGATCGAGGGCACGGCATCGGCCTATGCCGAACGGCCCGTGGGCGGGCGTTTCATCGAAATCGATGTCAACCGCGAAGCCGCCGCGCGTTACCTGATGAGCGTGCGTGACGTTCAGGATGTCGTGCAGACAGCGATCGGGGGCATGCAGGTCTCGGAAACGGTCGAGGGCCTCGAACGCTTCCCGATCAACCTGCGCTATCCGCAGGAATGGCGAAACAGCCCTGAACGCCTTCAGGGTCTGCCGGTTGTGACTCCCTCGGGGGCGCACATCCCCCTTGGTGCCCTTGCCGAGGTCCGCATCGTTGACGGCCCGGGCATGATCCGGTCCGAAAACGCCCGGCGCACCGGCTTCGTCTTCATCGACATCGCTGGCCGAGACCTTGGCAGCTACGTGACTGAGGCACGCGCCCGCGTCGCGGATGAGGTAGCGCTCCCGCCAGGTTACTCTATCACCTGGTCGGGCCAGTACGAATACATTCAGCGGATGCAAGAGCGGTTGACACTGGTGGCACCTGCCACACTTCTGCTCATCACGCTGATGCTGTTCCTGGCATTCAACCGCGTGATCGAGGTGGGCATCATCCTTGCCGCGCTGCCAGTGGCTCTGGCAGGCGGGGTCTGGTTCCTGTGGTACCTCAGCTTCGACATTTCAGTCGCCGTGCTGGTGGGTTTCATTGCGCTGGCCGGTGTCGCCGTCGAAACTGCGATCGTGATGCTCCTGTATCTCAACCTGGCTTGGGAAAAGAGGAAGAAACTTGCGATCTCGGAAAACCGAAGCCTGACGCCATTCGACATCGAGGAGTCCGTGTTCGAAGGGGCACTGCTGCGCGTCCGTCCCAAGGTGATGACGGTTGCGACGATTTTCGCCGGCCTGATCCCGATCATGTACGGCCACGGCACCGGATCGGAAATCATGCAGCGCATTGCGGCGCCGATGGTCGGAGGCATGGTCACGGCGACGCTGCTGACGCTCTTCGTCATCCCCGCAATCTTCGTCATCTGGAAGCGGTTGGCCTTGCGGCGCGTCAATCGTGAGATCAGCGCCCCTCCAGCAGCAGACGAAGCGGCCGTTCCGGCCGAATGAAACGCACCAAATTCTGACCCATGAGAGGAAAACCAATGAAGAACCTCACCTTCTCCAGCATTGTCCTGGCCTTCTGCGCCAGCGGTGCTTTCGCGCAAACAACCCACGGCATGGATCACTCCGGCATGCACATGAGCGAGAGCCAGATCGAGGGTGCAGTACACGCCACCGCCGTCCTCAACGCGATCAGCGAGGGTTCCGCAAATGTCAGCCACGACCCGATTCCCGAAATCGGCTGGCCCGGCATGACGATGGACCTGCCACTGCAGGCCGGCGCGCAGATCATGGGAGACGTCGCACCCGGCGACAAAGTCACCCTTATGCTGTTCAAGGGCGCTGACGGAATGTACGCAATCGGTGCCATCATGCCGAATTGACCGGCGCGGCATTGAAGCCGCGCCAGAAGCCCCGAAATTCCGGTTTCGGGGCATGAACGCCGCGCCGCTGATCCGCTGCCACAGGCAAACTCGGGGCGGGTCACTCATCAAGCGCGGCGTTCACATTTGCGGCGGCGCTGCCAGCCGTTGCAGTATTGCCCGCCACCGCCCGGGCCCGCCCCGCCCGCCATAGCGCCACGGGTCTCATCCGCTGCAGATCCAAACCGATTGCAGATTCATGATCACCGCTGCGGCACCCGTCAAAGCAAGCGTGAATATTGCGAAGAAAACCAGCGCAAGCAGGATCGGCCCGAGCTTGCCCGGCAGCTTGCATACCAAGCCGCGCAGCCATTCCCATCGCCTGGAGCACCTTTCAAGACTGCTGTCGATCACTGTTGCGTATAGGGGCAAGGCGCTGACCAGCGTCGCGTAAAGGTAAACACCGGAAATGTTCTCAAAGAAGGCGGACCGGACAAGTGTGGGCCCAACCACCTGCAACGCCTGCCAGTGATCCCCTCCGAACGAGCCGAACCAGTCAGCCGAAATGAAATATATTACTCCATGCAACAGGACGAAAATGACGACCCTTGCAGGCAGGTCGATCAGGAGGATACGGGCCTGCATGGCTGCTTCACGCTGCTTGGCGGTACTTACGGCAAAAAGAAAGAAGCTCACGTAGTTGACGGCAAATACAACAGGTACACCATTTGTCACGACCTGCCGCAGAAACCGGCTGAACGCGGGCCCACTTTCCAAAAGCAATGCCCCGAAGCCCGGCGTGAGGGCGATATAGAGCAGCAGTAGCGGAAACAGGCCTGCACAACTGACAACCAATGTGTTGCGGACAAATTTCCAGGCAGGCATATTGATGCTGAAGTATGTATTCATTGCACAGCGCATTGCCACCCATTCCGGCACGAAGCCGATGGGCGGCGCTCATAGTCCTCAAAACGTTTTGTTCTACCAGTTAGGTTATCCGTCAACATATTCAGGAAAGGGCGGGCAGAGAACGGCATTGACGAAAGCACTCATCCGCTGCGGCAGCGAAGCTGCTTCCGTCCCTGACAGCCAGTTATCATACCATCGTCATCAACTTGTACTCTTGTCAGGAAGTGCCTCCTGAGTTCTCAGCACTCTCAATCGCCTCGAGGATCGCGCAGTCCGCAAGACTTCCCTTTCCAGGGCAAGCACCAAGGAGGCGGTCAAGCGAATCCCGGATGCGGATTAAACCTTCGATTTTGGCCTGAACTTCGCCGCGCTTGGCTTTTGCCTGCGCCTGCACGTCCTTACAGCTCGCGCCGGGCGCTTCCAGAAGCGCGAGCAGGCCGGCGGTCTCTGCCAGCGAAAAGCCGAGCCGCTTGGCCCCCGCAATGAACCTGAGCCGCTGCAGCGTTCCGCCGCCATAGTCCCGCGGACCGCCAGCGGTTGGCCGCGGCGGCTGGCGGATCAACCCCTTGCGCTCATAGAAACGGATAGTTTCCACTCCGATCCCCGCCGAACGAGCGGCTTTTCCAATCGTCAGAGTTGCCATGGCAGCCTCCTCTCAGGATCAACCATTGACTCCGTACCATGATACAGAGGGTAGCATATCCGGCAAGCGGGATTTGCATGGGACCTTTCATCAAACGCTGGCTTCTTCCTGTCTTGGGTGCAGCACTGGCGCTCTGGCTGATCTTCCGGCTGTACGGGAGCCTTGACTTCGCACGCTTCCTTGACGGGCTGCGCCAGGCCAACCCGGTTTGGCTATCTGTGCTGGCGGCCACGATCCTGCTTGAACAGGTATTAAGCGGCTGGAAGTGGCGGCAAATCCTCTTTGATGTGAAACCGGTCGGTTCGTTGCCACTGACAGGTGCGCTGCTCGCTGGGTACGGCGTGAACGTGCTTGTACCGCTGGGCGTCAGCCCGCTGGTGCGGGCCTGGCTGGTCGCGCGCCTGCACGGGTTAAAAATGGCCACGGTGCTTTCGACAGCAGTCATCGCCAGGTTTCTCGACGGAGTCGTGTTCGCGCTTTTTGCCGGAGCGGTGGCTGCCGCAGGGCGCATTCCGCAGATTGAGGGGGATCTGCGCCTCGGTCTTAGCGTTGCGGGTGCCTTGAATCTGCTGCTCTTCGGCGGGCTGCTCTGGGTGCTCTTTCGTTTCCGTGACCTCTTCAACCGCGAGGAACCGCTGATCTGCCGTCTCTTCGACTGGATCACCGAACGCATGGGCGCGAGCGGTCCGGGGCTGCGGGCATCGCTAGGCGCGGGCATCGTCTGGCCAAGGGCGCGCGCGCGGCGCATCGCGGCTATCATCGCGGCCGTCGCGGGCAAGCTGGTGGCGGCGACGCATTTCCTTTGGGCGGGACTTGCGGTGGGAGTGCTCCTGAGGCCCTGGGACTACCTCTTTCTGATGGTATTCTCAGGCTTTGCCATGGTCCTCGGGCGGTTCGTGCGGATCCCGGCGGGCTTTGTGTTCGGTGCGGGCTTTGCGCTCAAGGCGCTTGGGGTTGCTGACGAGCCTGCGCTTCTGATGATCCTTTTCAGCTATATCCTCACGATTATTCTTGTGGTCGGCATCGGGCTTGTTGTGCTTTGGCAATCGGGTCTCGACATCCGCCATGCCCGTGTAAAGGCGGAGACAGGCAATGCCGGGCCATGAAGCGCAAGAAGCCGTACGCCGGCGGGGGTTCTGGCGGATTGCCGGTGCGGGCGCGGCTTTTCAGGGCGGATCCGCGGCAGTGGACAGCGCAACAGTTGTAGCCAGCCTGACCCACATGCTGACAGGCAGCGCGCTGGCCGTCGGCTATGCCAGCGCCGTGCTGCGGCTGGGATGGCTTCTGCCGCAGCTGCCGGTGGGATACCTCGCCGAACGCGCCAAGCGCAGGATGCCGTTCTATGTTTTTGGTGCTTTTGGCCGGGCTGCAGCAGCCGGAGCCATCGCGCTTCTGCTCTGGCGTGGAGCGGATTGGCCGCAAGTTGACTGGCCGCCGGAGCCGCTCGCCGCTGGCTTTCTTGCGCTCTGGACGGCCTATGCTTTTGTCAGCGGCGTCGTTGCGGTTCCGTACAACGATATCGTAGGGCGTGCGATCCCCTCCAACCGCCGCAGCCGGATGCTGGCGTGGCGGTTTTTCGGTGGCGGGCTGCTCGCCATCGCCGCCGCGGGGGCGCTGCGTCTGGCCCTCGAAGTGATGCCCCCGTTGCAGGCCTATGCGTTCATGTTTGCGCTGGGTTCGGCGCTGATGTTCCTATCCTCAGCACTGTTTGTCTCGGCCGGAGAGCCGCCTTCATCGCCCGGCAGGCGTCCCGCCGTCCGGAGCGCGGGAGCGGCTGACTTTCTGCGCGAGGGGCTGGTCACCTTCCGGCAGAACCGCGCGTTCCGCCTGTTTCTGATCTTTCACTGGCTTGGCTCCGCCACGCTGATGGCGCTGCCCTTCTACATCGTAGCTGCACGTGAAAGCGGGATCGGGCTGGCCGGGGTTGGCACGCTCCTGGCCGCGCAGACCGCAGGAGCACTGGTCTCGAACCCGCTTTGGGGCCGCATCGGCGACGGCATGGGCAAACTGCCATTATTGTGGTGCGTGACGTTCCTCCGCCTCATGGCGCCCGCCCTCATGCTTGCCCTGCTCGCCGCCGGAGCGGGAATTTTGGGCTTTGCGGCGCTTTATCTTGTCATCGGCGCAATGATGAATGGCGTGACCATCAGCTACCTGAGCTTTCTCATGGAAATCTCGCCCGATGACCGGCGTCCCGCCTATTCAGCGTGGTTCAACACCTTCGCTGCACCTGCCGCCCTCTCACCCCTGCTGGGCGCCATCCTCGCCAGCCTGATCGCCACGCCCGCGGTTTTTGCGGCGGCCATCACCGCCGCTCTTGCGCAGTTTGCGGTGCTTAAACAACTTGACCGGCTGGCCGGGGAGGCCGCACCTTGATCCCACATCCACATTGCCTCTGACCTGGCCATCCGGCGAATTAATTTATGCCGTTGGCACGCTGCAGCTCCCGCACGTACTGGGTGATGCCTTTGACGTCGCCATCGGTCAGCCCCTGCTGAGCAGGCATGCTTCCGAAATCCCAGTGATGCGCGCGCACGCCGTTGCGGACTGCGAGCAAGAAGGCGGCGTCGCCATGGTGCGAAGGTTCATAGATCTTGTGGACCAGCGGCGGCCCCATGCCGTTGCGGCCCGCGGCATTGTCACCGTGGCAGTCGGCGCAGACCGCGTCAAAGGCGCGCTTGCCGATCTTTGCGGCCTCACTCAGGTCCGGCGGCAGCTGAACCTCGGCGAGCGGGGCGCCGGGCTCCGGAACGGCGCGCTGCGCAGTTGCATCGTTGCCGCCGGCGCTGCTGTAGACGAAATAGGCCGCCGCCGCTGCCACGGCTGCGGCCGCGAGGATGGCGAGAATCTTATTCATGAGGGTCTCTTTCTTTCATAGGTGAATGAATTGCCGTGAGCCGGGTTCGGGCCATACTGATGCTGGCTGGCCTCCGCCGGTCCGGGCTCCCCGCGGGAGCCGGATGCGAAGGCGCGGATCTCTTGGTAGCGGATCCGCACATCCTCGCTTTGCTGATAGAAACGGAAAAGATCCTTTAGCGGCGAAGAAAACTCCTTGTGTGCCGACAGCATCGCCACAAGCGCGCCCAGCGAAACCCGCTCCTGCAGCACGAAATAGCCGCCCAAGGAGTAGAACAGGAACGGGGTCAGGGCGGTCAGGAAGTTGTTGATCGCCTTGGCCAGGAACTTCAGCCGGTGGATTTGCAGCCGCAGGTCCTGCAGCTGCCGGAAACTGCGCGCAACCGGCAGCGCGCCCTGCCCCGAAGCCCGCATGTCCCGGTCCAGATTCTCACCCAGCAGGCGCATCTCGCGGATCCGTTTGCGGGACACCGCATTCACCCGCCGCTGCAGCTGCGGCACGATGATCAGCTGCAGCGGAAGCACCGTCAGGGCGGCCGCCGCAAGGATCGGGTCCTGCACAAACATGAACAGAAGGATCGTCGCCAGCGTCCCGCCCTGCAGCAGCGGGACGGTCAGCAGTTCAGAGGCAAAGCCGCCGACAGGTTCAACCTCGGGTCCAAGAACCGGCATGATGGCAGGCTGGCGCTGCGCGGGCTGATCCTGCCTCCACTGGCGGTAGACAGCAAGCCGCAGCCGGCGCACGAAGCTTTCAGCCACCCGGCCCTTGCGGATGTTCAGCCAGTATTTGTTGAGCCCGTTGAGCGAAATCGCGACCAGATAGCCGCCGCAGAGCAGAAACAGCAGCGAGACCTGCGAGACCTCGAAGCTCAGGACCGGAATCGCGGCGTCTCCGCTTTCGAAGACCCGGTTCACGATCTGCTTTGGCAATTCCAGGGTCAGGTAAAGGATCGGCATCGCGCTGAGGCTGAGCAGAACTAGGACCGTCTGCTGCTTACCGGTCGTGCGCAGGATATGGCGTGGCAGTCCCGGCTCCAGACCGCCTGCCGGTAACTGGGGTGGCGTAAACGGTGCCGCCCGCCGCAGAAAACGCTGGCGCAGCAGCCAGGCGGCCTGACCTGCCAGGGTCAGCACAAGCAGCGCGGGCGCCAGCACCAGAACCAGATGCATCACCGGGTGCAGCCATCCGGGCGCGGTATCATCATACCAGAACCCGAAAGCGCCCGCGGCGTCGTGTGTGAGAGAATGCAGATCCAGCATCGCGGGAATGATTGCCTGTTGTCTGATGTTCACCAGCGGCGCCGAAAAGTAAGTGTTTTTCTGCTCCTGGGCGCTGGCTGGGACCGCTGGGGTTTGAAAAAGGCGGAGGCCGGCGGGCGGCCTCCGCCACCGGTTATTTCAGGGCGGTCAGGGTCAGTTTGCCTTTGACCCGTTCGGCGACGAATTCGATGGCGTCGCCGGCTTTCAGCTGCTCCAGCATCGTGTCATCGGCGACCCGGAACACCATGGTCATCGCCGGCATGTCCAGATCCACAAGCTCCTCATGGATGATGGTGACCTTGCCGGACTTGGGATCGACCTTCTTGACCGTTCCCGCGGTGAAGGTGCCGCCGCTGCCTTCGAGCACGGCAACCGGGCCGTGCATGCCGGATTCGTAGTGGCCGGGGATCAGGCAGGCGAACTCGAAGGTGCCGGCGTTGGAGAAGGTCCAGACCACTTCGCCGCTGGCGCCCGGGTCCAGACGCACCGAGTTCGGGTCGTCATGCTCCATCTCCATCTTGGCCATCAGCTCCTTGTGGTGGACATTGCGCTCTGCCGTGTCCAGCACGAACTCATGCTCCAGCTCGCCGGCGTTGGTGATCACGAATTTCACCGTCTCGCCCTTGGCAAAGGAAAAGCTCGACGGCTCAAACAGCATCTCGCCGTCATCGGTTTCCTTCATGGTCACGGCGACTTCCCGGTCCGCATGGGCGGCATCGCCGGGCTTGCCCACTTCCATGCCGCCATGGCCGCCGCCGTGGGTGCCGCCAGCAAGGGCCGGCGCAGCGGATAGAGCTCCAATCAGGGCTGCGGAAAGGATCTTGTTCATGTCTGTCTCCTCGTGAGGTTTGGGTGGGTGCCTGAGGCCGTTCAGCCTTTGGCGGTTGGTTTTGGGGTAATGCGGGTCTGCGCGTCTTCGGCGCGGGCAAAGTCCGGCAGTTCGCCGGTCCACTCATAGGCCTGGGTGCCGGGCGGGTTCTCGTACCAGCCGGGGTCGCTGTAGTCGTTTGCATCGATGCCTTCGCGCACCTTCACGACCGAGAACATGCCGCCCATCTCCAGCGGCCCGTACGGGCCCCAGCCAGCCATCATCGGCACGGTATTGTCGGGCAGCGGCATCGACATCTCGCCCATGTCGGCCATGCCGGCGGTGCCCATCGGCATGTATTCGGGCTGCAGATTGCGGATCTGGCCCGTCAGCTTGCGCTTGTCGGTGCCGATGAAGGTCGGGACGTCATGGCCCATCGCGTTCATCGTGTGGTGCGACTTGTGGCAGTGGATCGCCCAGTCGCCCGGATGCACCGCGTCGAACTCATAGGCGCGCATGGCGCCGACGGGAATGTCGATCGACACCTCCGGCCAGCGTGCGCTTTCGGGCACCCAGCCGCCATCAGTGCAGGTGACTTCGAAATCATAACCATGCATGTGGATCGGGTGGTTGGTCATGGTCAGGTTGCCGGTCCTGACCCGTACCCGGTCGCCCTGGTTCACAACCAGCGGGTCGATGTCCGGGAAGATCCGGCTATTCCAGCACCACAGGTTGAAGTCCGTCATCTCCATCACCCGCGGCACATAGGAGCCTGGGTCGATGTCGAAGGCGTTGAGCATGATCAGGAAGTCCCGGTCCACCCGCATGAAATCCGGGTCCTTGGGATGCACGATGAACATGCCCATCATCCCCATCGCCATCTGCACCATCTCATCCGCGTGCGGGTGGTACATGAAGGTGCCGGATTTGATCAGGTCGAACTCGTAGACAAAGGTCTTGCCCGGCGGGATGCCTGGGTGGCTGAGGCCGCCGACCCCGTCCATGCCCGAGGGCAGGATCATCCCGTGCCAATGCACCGAGGTATGTTCGGGCAGCTTGTTGGTCACGAAGATCCGCACCCGGTCGCCCTCCACCGCCTCGATGGTGGGGCCGGTGGACTGGCCGTTATAGCCCCACAGATGCGCGATCATGCCGTCGGCCAGCTCCCGCTCGACCGGTTCGGCGACCAAGTGGAATTCCTTCACCCCGTTGTTCATCCGGAACGGCAGCGTCCAGCCGTTCAGGGTGACCACGGGGTTGTAGTCCGGCCCGGTGGAGGGCGACAGCGGCGGCTGGGTTGCCGCGCTGTCCATGCTGGCGGCTTCGGGCAGGCCCATGTTCACGGTCTTGCCCCAGGCCTGGCTGGACACCAGCGCAGCACCCGCGGCGCCGGCCCCAAGCAGTTGACGTCTGTTCATCATGTCATGTGATCCTTTCAATGGCCTGCGCCGCCGCCCGCGGCGATTTCCACGCTTCCGCCCTGCGGGGCTGAGCCGGAACCGCCGCCGTAAATCGCGGCGCTGACATTTGCCTGAGCCAGCCAGAAGTCGCGCTTGGCGTTGGCCGCTTCCAGCGAGCTTGCCAGTTTTTCACGCACATCGGTCAGCAGTTCGAAGGTATTGGTGATCATGCCATTATAGCTGAGAAGCCCTTCTTCCTCGATCGACTTGCGCAGGGGCACCAGCACGTCCCGGTAGTGGCGCGCGATCTCATAGGAGGAGTGATATGCTAGCTCAGCACTGCGGGCCTCCGAGCGGACATTCACCGCCCGTTCCGCCAACGTATTGGCCGCCTGCATGTAGGAGAGTTCAGCCTTGCGCATCCGCGCCTTGCCGGTGTCGAATACTGGAATTGCGAACTCCAGCTCCAGTTGCGGCAGGGTTTCGGTGTGGGTTTCCCCGTCCTCGCGCTCGCGCTCTGCCTCGGCACCGGCAATCAGCTCCAGGTCGGTGACAAGCCGGGTCCGGTCGGTCAGGCCAAAAGCGCGGGCCTGCGCTTCCAGCCCGAGCTTGGCGACTTTCAGGTCAACCCGGTTCCGCAATGCCGCCGTCTCGATCGACGAAACCCGCGGCAGGGACTTTGGCAGCGGCGGCAGCGCATCCGGCACATAGTAATTGGCATCGCTGCCCCACAGGCCCATCAGCCGGGTCAGCTCCTCCTTGGCGAGCTTTGCCTCCAGCCGGGCGCGGGCTACTTGCCCCGCAAGCTCTGCATTAAAGGCAAACTCCCGCGCCTGTCCCGCCTTGTTCAGCGCACCTGTCTTGCCCAGCTGGCTGGCCAGCTCCGCCCCCGCTGCCGCTGTTCCGCTGGCCTGGCGCAGATAGCTCAGCCGCTCAAAGGCGGCCACCGCATTGATCCAAGCCTGCCGGGTCTGCCCCGCCAGCGCCAGAGTATCGTTCACCGCGTTCAGCTGGGCCTGCTGAAACTGCGCCTCAGCCACGGCGATGCGCTGCTTGCGGGTCTTCACGTCCAGCAGGTTCACAGCGATGGTGGATTCCAGCGCCCGGTACAGGCCCAGCTCCGGTGCGCCGATCCCCATCAGGCCGATCGAAACCACCGGGTTTTCCGGTGTCATCTGCTGCCAGGCCTCTGCTGCTGAAAGGCCAACCGCAGCGTAAGACGCCTGCAGCCCCTTGTTGTTCAAGAGCGCAGCCTGCACCGCGGTATCGGCAGAGATCGTCTTGCCCTGCACCAGCTGCCGGACCTCTTTGGCCAGCGCCTCATTCTGGGCCTGTGTCTGGGCGAAGGCCGTGCGCTTGCCAATGGCGGCAGAGGTCTGGCGGGCGACTTCCTGAAACCCGGCCTGCGGGCTGGTGTATTTCTCCGGCACCGCAGCCGAGCAGGCGGCCAGCACCAGGGGCGGCGCCAGAAGGACGCGCCAAGTTTTTGCCGTCATCAGTGGTTCTCCTGCTGCTGCTCGTTGACACCACGCCAGGAGGCGGGGCCGCTAGGCTCGTAGTTTTCAAACCCCTTGAGGGGAGACTGGTACTTTAAGGAACGGTATGGACCGGAAGGTGCGGCGGCAGTTTGCAAGGCTGCGGTATCGGGCAGTGCCGCCGGTGTCCTGGCGCACGCCCCCAGCAGCAGGGCGCCCGCCCCGGCCAGAAAAAGAGACTTCATGTGGTTTTCCTGAGAAAAATCTGTAGAAATTCTGTGCTAGAGCACAGAACAGATTCAATGACCGCTGTGGCGGTTCAGGATCTCAGGTTCTTGGAGGACGCAAGACCTTGACCTGGTCCTGTGAGGGAAGCTGGGCGGAAGCCATTACCCAGCGGATAGGCTGCTGAACAAAGGTTGAATCCGGCTGCAGAGAAATCACCGCAACGGCCATACAGGCGCCTGCGCAGCAGTTTCCGGTATCAGCAGCGTTCCAGGGAGCGACCGGTCCATCGTGTGCGCTGGTATGGGAAGCGTCGTATGCCGCGCCTGAGATGGCCGCATCGGCGTGGCTGCCCCCACTATGAGAAACTACCGCACTACCGTGATGGCCAGCGAGGGAATGCGCGGCGGACGGAAGCGCAAATCCCAGCGAAAGGATCACTGCAAATGCAGCAGCCACCCTGATCAGCCGGAAGATATGTGCCAGAAACGCCATTCCGGTATTTCTCCTGACAGGACCGGCCCGCGTCAAGACGGCAATGATGCATGCAGCGCACAAATTTGCGTGCCCCTAAGGAAATTCTGGATTTTGCGCAACATTCCGCCAATGCATGCATTGCTTCCAGCAAACCTTCCCGCGCGGGAGGGGTGGCCGAAACCGGAAACACTTGAGAACCAAAAGTTGAGTGAAAGGCGCGAATCATACCGCAGAAATCTGTCAGCTTTCGGAGACTGTGCATGCCTCGACGACACACACATAAGATCATGCAAAATGTGGCCTAACCGGCTTGCTTTCAAGCTAGCTTCAAGGTGGTAAGCCCTGTCTGCCAGCGGCTGGAGACAAGGCCGGCTTCGATCACTACTCTACAGAAAATTTAGCTGGAGTGAGCTGCGCAGCAAATTTGACATGCATTTCGAGGACTAATGCCGGGTGTACCCTAAGTTGGCTTGATTGCTGCTGCATGACTGAAGTAATTTCCGCACTGATCACAGGCCTAAGACCGGTAGGCAGTAGTCTGGCGCATGACAGGCTTTATAACCCTTGCGGTCCTGTGGGCCCATCACTAGTGCCCGCGTTTTAGCGCGGGACGCCATTTGATTTTGTTCATAAGTTGTGAGCGGGGCCGTTGCTGAGCGTTTTCAGGATCGGGCAATCGGGCCGATGGTCGCCAGAGCATTGCTCAACAAGGTACCTGAGCGTGTCTCGCATGGCTTTCAGACCTGATATTTTTGCGTCGATCTCTTGCAGATTTTGTTCCGCAACGCGTTTTACTTCGGCGCTGGTGCGGGACTCGTCATCATAAAGCGCCAGTAGGTCACGGCAGTCCTCAATCGTGAACCCAAGTGATCGGGCCCGACCGATAAATTCAAGACGGTGCAGTTCTCTCTCTTCGAATTCGCGATATCCATTGCGACCGCGCGTGGGTTTGACTAATCCGATATCCTCATAATATCGGATGGTTTTGGCCGGCACACCTGACCGTTCTGCAACATCCCCGATATTCATGCTGTTTCTCCCTTCGGTCGGCCTTATTCAGCTGGCGCGGACTGCAATGCGGCTTTCGGTCCTCTGATTTCCACATGGTGCTTTCCTGCCGCTGGCTTAATCCAGCGCAGGCGCAACGCATTGGTCAGAACAAATACGCTGGACAGCGCCATAGCGCCTGCTGCTAGCACCGGTGACAACAACGGCCCGCCGAAAGGGTATAGCACCCCCGCCGCGACCGGGATCAGCAGCGTATTGTAGCCGAACGCCCAGAACAGGTTTTCCCGGATGTTGCGCATGGTGCCCTGGCTGACCGCAAAGGCGTTGACAACTCCATTGAGGTCACCGGACATCAACACGACATCGGCGGTCTCAATAGCCACATCGGTTCCAGTGCCGATAGCGATACCTACGTCCGCAGCAGCAAGGGCCGGTGCATCATTGATACCGTCCCCGACAAAGGCCAGCTTGCCGCCATCCGCACGCAGGTTGTTGAGCGCAGCAACTTTGCCTTCTGGCAGCACTTCGGCAACCACATGGTCAATCCCGAGATCGTCGGCGATCGCTTGGGCCGTCACGGCGTTGTCGCCGGTGATCATAGCAACCTTGAGGCCCATCCTGTGCAGCACCTCAATGGCACCAGGCGTTGTCGGCTTGACCGGATCGGCCACGGCAATCACCGCGGCAATCTGTCCGTCAACAGCAGCGTAAAGCGGTGTCTTGCCCTTGCTGGCCAGCGAACCGCTTTTCCCGGCCAGCGCACCAAGATCCACGCCTTCGCGTTCCATAAACCGGTCCGCGCCGATCAGCACCTGACGGCCTCCAACCGATGCCTGGACGCCAAAGCCGGTGATCGAGTCAAAGCTGTCGGCGTCCGGCAGCTTGATCTCCCGCGCTTCCGCTGCTGCAACGATAGCCTTGGCAATTGGATGCTCCGAACTTTGTTCCACGGCGGCGACCAGCCGCAGCACCTCATCTTCGGTCTGGCCCCCGGCCAGGATCAGGTCAGTCAATTCCGGCCGGCCAGCGGTAAGCGTGCCGGTCTTGTCGAGCGCAACCACCGTGCTTTCCTGCAGCAGCTGCAGCGCATCTCCCTTGCGGAACAGCACGCCCATTTCGGCGGCACGGCCGGTTCCAACCATGATTGAGGTCGGTGTCGCAAGGCCCATTGCACAGGGGCAGGCGATAATCAGTACCGCCACCCCTGCGACCAAAGCGAGGCTGAGCGCGGGCTCGGGGCCAAACAGAAACCAGACAGCGACGGTCAATGTCGCAACCGCTATTACGGCGGGCACGAACCAGGTGGTAATCCGGTCCACCAGCCCCTGGATCGGAAGCTTCGCGCCCTGCGCCTGCTCGACCATCCGAATAATCTGAGCCAGCATCGTATCACTGCCCACCTTCGCCGCCTGGAAGGTCAAAGCGCCGGTCCCGTTCACAGTGGCACCTACGAGCTCGGAGCCTTCGGTTTTCTGCACTGGAATGGGCTCACCTGTGATCATGCTTTCATCGACATAGGAGGAGCCGCTCAAAACCACCCCATCGACCGCGATCTTTTCGCCCGGTCGCACGTGGATGATATCGCCCACAGCAATGTCTTCGACCGCGCGCTCCTCAATTTCGCCGCCACGCTCAACCCGTGCGGTTTTCGCCTGCAGCCCGACAAGTTTACGGATCGCCTCGCCCGTGCGGCCCTTGGCCCGGGCTTCCAGCAGCCGACCCAGCAGGATCAGCACGACGATCACTGCGGCGGCCTCGTAATAGACATTGGCCGTCCCCGAAGGCAGCCATGAGGGCGCGAAAGTCGACACCAGCGAGAACCCGTAGGCCGCCGATGTGCCCAGCGCCACCAGCGAATTCATGTCAGGCGCGCCTTTGAGGAGGGCCGGAAAGCCCTTGGTGTAGAATTGCAGGCCCGGCCCGAACAGGACGATTGTGGTCAACAGGAATTGCAGGAAATAGCTGGTCTGCATTCCGATTGCGCCCGCTACGAATTCATGCATGCCTGGAATCACATGGCTGCCCATCTCGATCAGGAACACCGGCAGGGCAAGAACGGCCGCAAAGAGCGTCCGCCGGGCCAGTTGCCGGGTTTCCTCAGCTTTGCGCTTTTCTGCGTTGTTCTGCACACTTGATTTCGGCTGCGCGGGATACCCAGCTGCCGTAGCCAGCGCTGCAAGTTCGGCAGGTGTCGTGGCGCCTGCTGCAAACCGCACCGTCGCGGTTTCAGTGGCCAGGTTGACGGCGGCGTCCAAAACCCCCGCTCCCTCCTTCAGTGCCCGTTCCACGCGGCCGACACAGGAGGCGCAGGTCATGTTTTGGACTTCCAGTGTGGCTTCATCGGTCACGGCGGGATATCCGGCCTCCTTCAGCACTGCAGCCAGGCCAGCGGCAGAGAGCGACCCGTCGTGGCTGACCTGCGCAGTCTCGTTCGCGAGATTGACCGTGGCACCAGTGACTTCGGGCAAGGCCTGCAGCGCGCGTTCCACGCGTCCCACGCAGGATGCGCAGCTCATGCCTTCAACTTGGAACCGGACTGTTTCGTTCTGTGTCATTTCATCACCAAAGCTGGTTGTTTGCAGCAACATGGGACTTCCAGTTACTGGAAGGTCAAGGGTCATTCCCCTTTCCTGCTTGAAAATAGTTTCATCAGGCGATTGACAGTGCATTGCCCGCTTGACCTTCCCGTGCGGTAACCCGGTAACACCAGGCATGGAACCAAGGAGAACCAAGCATGATCACATTTAAGGTCAACGACATGAGCTGCGGCCATTGCAAATCGGCAATTGAGAAGGCAGTCACCAACCTGGACAGCAGCGCGACGCTGGAGTTTGATATGGAGGCGCGGAAAGTCCGGATCGAAAGCAAAGCTGCTCGTGAGAGCATCCAGGCAGCGCTCAAAGAGGAAGGCTACGCGTCCGAAGTTTGCTGACACTGTTCAAGGGTGCCGCTAATGGCGGCACCCTTGTTTCTGGCTCGGGACACCTTTTTCCCGCGTTCCCGCTGCCGGGCAAGCCATGGTTTCGCCAGCGGCTTCCGGGCAGCCATCAGTCCTTCGACAGTTCCGTTGCCCTTCGCGCAGCAGGCAAAGGCACCACAGCAGAATTCCGCGGCATCAGCCGATCTTCACCAGCGTGTCGGTAACAAATTCGTAGGTCGGCACATCCAGGTTGCGCGGAGCCGGGCCCTTTCGGATACGGCCGGAAGTATCATAGTGCGAGCCGTGACAGGGGCAAAACCATCCCCCGTATCCGCCAGTCGGATCGCCACCTCCCTGGCCTAACGGGATACAGCCCAAGTGGGTACACACGCCAACCACTATCAGCCACTCGGGCTTCTGAACCCGATCGGCGTCCAGTTCCGGATCTATCAGCGTTTCTGCATCATCCGCGCGGGCCTGAGCAATCCGGGCTTCGGTCCGGTGATCGATGAAAACGGGTTTGCCTTTCCATTTCAACGTGATCCGGCTGCCAGGCTCGACACCCTCAAGATCGACCTGCACAACCGAAAGCGCCGAGACATCGGCACTCGGGTTCATGCTGTCGATCAGTGGCCAAATGGCGGCTCCAGCGGCCACGGCTGCGGTACCTCCTGTAGCATAGTAGAGGATGTCGCGCCGGGTGCCAGGGCCGGAATGTTCCGGATGGTCATTGTCCTGTACCATTGTCAATCTCCCTTCCCTTTGAGTGACAGCCGGGCGATCCTCAGCGGCCGTGTCCAACTGCCATAGTGCCCCCCTCTCCAGTCCCTTTTGTGCTTCGATTGGCTTCGCCTTGGTGACGCATCGTGCTCATCCTTGGTTTGGGTATGGCAATTTTCGAAAGAACTTCCGCTTACCTACAAGATGCCGTGAGACGGCACCCATCCAGCCGCCCTTCCATCCCAGGCGGAAGCTCAAGACAGTCCGGCACACCGCCCCCGTTGGCCCGGAAGCAAAGGAGCGCTTCAAAAAATTGCCCCGATACAGCGCCCCGAGATGGCCATTAGGATGTATCGCCGGGCCCAACTGTGCCCTCTTCTTCCTTTTCGCGCCTTCCGGAGCTGTGTGTCCCAACGTGGCCACGGTGCCCCCGGTGCATCAAGAAATGCATTACCAGGCAGGCAACTAAAAGTGAGGCCGGCGACAATATAAGCGGCAATACGAATTCACGGTATTCCCATCCCATTACAATTGCGCCAAGGGCAAGTGACCCAGCCAATGGCCCCCATTTGCGCCAGATGGATGGCTTCCGGGTGTTTCGAACGATGCTATCCTGTCCGGTTTCTCTACTCATTGCAGTCTCCTTTCATCTACCTATTCAGTTGGCTGCCGGTGCTGGCTGTGTACGCCAGACGTGTTGTCCCGTTGCCCTTCCCGGGCAAGAAACAGCCGCTCAGCCAGCAGCACCGCGATGATCACGGCTAGAGCAATCAGCACAATCATTGGATCCGACTGCCACTTGATCACTGAAAATGCCGCCAGAACCGCCGCGTCGAGAGCCAATGCTGTCAGCAGGATCCAGCCGCGCACTTCGATCTTGCGCCGCAAGTTCCGCCAGACGCCCCAATGCACTGCCATATCCATGACCAGATAGAAGAACGCCCCCAGCGAGGCGATGCGCCCAAGGTCAAACAGCACGGTCAATGCACCGGCAACAAACACGGTATAAATCAGCATGTGCGACCGGATGGAGCCGGACATGCCGAAATGGCTGTGCGGGATCATCTCCATGTCGGTCAGCATGGTGAGCATGCGGGAAACGGCGAAGATGCTGGCTATCAGCCCCGACGCAGTTGCCACCATAGCCAGTGCCACGGTCAGGTAGAATCCAACCTGCCCGAGCACCGGGCCCGCGGCCTCGGCAAGGGCGTAATCCTGCGCTGCGCGGATCTCCTCTGTGCTGAGGCTGGCGCCGACAGCCAAAGCCACCAGCAGATACACTGCGGTACAAATGGCGATTGAGATCAGGATGGTCCTGCCGACATTGCGGTGCGGATCGGTGATTTCAGCACCGCTGTTGGTTATCGTGGTGAAACCCTTGAACGCCAGGATGGACAGGGCCACCGAGGCTGCGAAGCCCAGTCCGCTGGTTTCTGCACCGCCGTTCCCTGATTGCCATTCACCGCCGCTGGCCCAGAGTGCCGCAATGCCGAACAACGCGATCCCTGCGATCTTTATGGCGGACATCACGATTGACCAGCGCCCGACAGAACGGTTTCCGGAAACATTGACCATATACGCGAAGATGATCAGCGCCACGCCGATCAACGGCACCAACGGTCCGCCATCGATACCGAAAGGCCGAAGCGCGTAAGTCGCAAAGGTGCGCGCCACCAGGCTTTCGTTGATCACCATCGACAGCGCCATGAGAACCGAGGCCGCAGCCGCCACCGTACCCGGACCATATGCCTTGGTCAGGATCATCGCGATTCCGCCGGCGGAGGGCCAGGCGTTGGACATCGCAATATAGCTGTAGGCGCTGAACATCGTGACCAGCGCACCTGCGGCGAACGACAGAGGGAACCAGGACCCGGCCAACCCCGCAATCTGTCCCGTCAACGCAAAGATACCGGCCCCGATCATCACGCCGGTGCCCATGGCGACAGCCCCGGTCAGAGAAATCGAGCCGGACCTGTAGTCCGCGGCCTGGGCATGTCCTTCACTTTCCTCGCTCATCGCGGACTCCTATGAACTAATTGCCTGGTTTCTTTGCTGTTTGCTGTTGCGTCTGCGATCCGGCGCGGGCCTCCCCGACCTCCTGCACCATCACGCTCTCCGCTCACGGCCCGGCCCCGGTTGTTCACTCGCCTAGTGTCGAAACAGCGGCCTGCAGCCGTCTGGCTCTGAACGCGGCGACCACGCCTGACTGCGCTTGCAACACCGGACAGAGAGGCGAGGAAAAGGAAAGTTTGCCCGGTCATATCTTTACCCCGCGTAGGCGCAGGGAATTGAGCACCACGGAAACAGATGACGCGCTCATTGCAAAAGCGGCAAACATCGGACTGATCAGAATGCCGAAGAACGGAAACAGTACTCCCGCCGCGACCGGCACCCCGGAGGCATTGTAGATCAACGCAAAGAACAGGTTCTGCCGGATGTTGCGCATGGTCGCGCGCGCCAGGCGCCGGGCACGCACGATGCCATCCAGGTTGCCCTTGACCAGAGTGAAACCCGCACTTTCGATGGCCACGTCGGCGCCGGTGCCCATGGCGATACCGACATCCGCCTGTGCCAGCGCGGGCGCGTCATTCACGCCGTCCCCGGCCATGGCGACGCTGCGCCCCTGTTCCTGCAACTCGCGGATAATTCGGGCTTTGTCCTGCGGCAGCACATCCGCGCGGATCTCGTCGATACCCAGCTTCCCGGCAACGGCGCGGGCCGTGCGCTCATTGTCGCCGGTGGCCATGATGATGCGGAAGCCCAGATCATGTAGCGCCTTCAGCGCGGAAGGGGTCGCTTCCTTCACCGGATCGGCAACGGCCACCAGGCCGGCCACGGCGCCATTCAGTACCACGAACATTACGGTTTCACCCTGATCCCGACGGGCATCGGCCGTAGAAGCAAGACCGGCAGCCTCCAGCCCCAGGTCCGCTATCAGGCGGAGGTTGCCAAGCGCCACCGCATGGCCGTCCACACGCCCCTTCACCCCCTTCCCGGTGACTGCATCAAATTCCGTGGCCTCACCGAGTTTGATGCCCCGTTCCAGCGCTCCGGTCACGATGGCCTCGGCCAAAGGGTGCTCCGAGCCTTTCTCCAACGTCGCCGCCAGCCGGAGCACTTCTGCTTCGTCATGGCCCGGCTCGGGCACAACCGCGATCAGCCGCGGCTTGCCCTCGGTCAGGGTGCCTGTCTTGTCGACAATCAGCGTGTCCACCTTTTCGAACCGCTCAAGCGCCTCGGCGTTCTTGATGAGCACACCGGCCTGCGCACCCCGGCCGGTCGCGGTCATGATCGACATCGGCGTCGCCAAGCCAAGCGCGCAGGGACAGGCGATGATCAATACGGCGACCGCCGCGACCAGGCCATAGCTCAGCGCAGGAGCCGGACCCCAGATCGCCCATCCGGCAAAAGCCAGAACCGCAACAGCAATCACGGCCGGCACAAACCAGCCTGCCACCTTGTCGGCATACTTCTGGATTGGTGCGCGGCTTTTCTGCGCCTTAGCCACCATATCGACGATCTGGGACAACATCGTGTCGGCCCCGACTCTCGTGGCTTCAATCACCAATGACCCGGTGCCATTGATCGTCGCACCTGTAACACTGGAACCCTCGACCTTCTCGACCGGGACAGGCTCTCCGGAAATCATGCTTTCGTCGACCGAGGAGCGTCCCTCCAACACCGTGCCGTCCACCGGCACCTTGTCTCCCGGCCTTACCCTCAGCCGGTCTCCCACCTGCACCTCATCTAGGGGGATCTCTTCTTCCTGTCCACCGATGCGGATCACCCGTGCGGTCTTGGGCGCCATATCCAGCAGGGCACGGATCGCCCGCCCGGTCCCTTCCCGGGCCCGCAATTCCATCACCTGCCCCAACAGAACAAGCGTGACAATCACTGCCGCAGCCTCAAAATAGACGCCGACATGCCCTTCGGCGTCACGGAAGCCGTCAGGGAACATGCCCGGTGCAAGTACTGCCGCAACGCTGAATAGCCAGGCCGCCGCCACTCCCATGCTGATCAAGCTGAACATATTGAGGTTCATGGTGCGGAACGAGTTCCAGCCGCGAACAAGAAACGGCCAGCCGCTCCACCAGACAACCGGCGAGCCAAGAAGCAGTTCAATCCAGAGTGTGTTACGTTCCCCGAAAATATCCCGGACACCTGCCAGGCCGGCATAGGGCCCCATGGTAAGAACCAACAATGGAACTGTTAGTATCGCACCGGCCCAGAGCCGCCGGGTGAAATCGGTGAGTTCTGGGTTTGGCCCCTCCTCCGCAACAGAACCTGCTTCTCGCTCCAGCCCCATCCCGCAAAGAGGGCACGCGCCCGGTTCGGTTTGCCGAACTTCCGGGTGCATTGGGCAAGTATACACAGGGCCTTCCCAGCCAATGGGAACCTTGTCATAACCTCCACTCAGAGCAGTTTTTCCATGCCCGAAAGCTGCGTGCCCATGGTGGTGAGCATGACCGGCCGTTTCCTTGCCAGCTTCTGGGACAAGGTGCATGCCGCAAATCGGGCAGTTTTCAGCTTCAGCGCTCCGAATGTGCGGGTGCATCGGACAAACAAATTTGTCTTCGTCTGCTACACTGGAGCTTTTATTGTTGGGAAGTTCGTTCATGTTATTGCCCTTCCGGTTGGGGAATGCCGCCATCGTGAGTTTTCAAGTCACTGTAAGGTCAACGCAGCCAGCGTATGATTTGCCGCCTCGGCTAGAAGCGGGGCGATGCCGATAGCATTGCTTTCATGAGGAATCGTATCGGTGGTCACGACTTGGCTTGCCCCGGCGGCCAGAATCTCGGCGTGAGCTTGCCCGGCAAAGACTGCATGGATTACCGCACACAGAGGCGGCTTGGCTCCGGCTTCCGCCAGCCGTTCGATTGCCCCCACCAATGTTCTCCCCGAGGACGCAATATCATCGACTAGAACTGGTGTGCCGGAACATCTCCACTGGCGGCCGGATTTGCTAACCTCAACTCTGCGGTCGCCGGAACGCACCTTGCGCAAAACCTCGTATGGACAGCCAACGAGCGAAGCGACCTCCGCAACCCATTGCCGGCTTTCGCTATCGGGGCCAACCAGCACCGGATTTTCAACACTCTCCGCGATCCACTGTGCCAGCAGTGGCGCAGCAGAAACCCGGCCAGCGGGAATGGCAAACAACTCATCAAGGGCCTGGATCCGATGCAGATGCGGATCCACCGTCACAAGCCAGTCAAAGCTTTCCTCGAGGAAACGGGCGAACAATCTGGCGCTAACCGCCTCTCCAGAGTGGAACCTCCGGTCCTGGCGCATGTACCCCAGATAGGGCGCAATTAGACCGGCGTGTACAGCGCCCATCTCGCGCGCCGTATCAGCGGCAAAGCGCAGCGGCATCGCATGCCGGTCCGGGTCACACAAAGAACACAGGATCACCGACTCGCGGCCTTCGAGATCACCATGCAGGGTTATCCGGCTCTCGCCATCCGGAAACCGGTGCCAGTCCACTGGCGCCACTTCTGCCCCGATCAGCGCCGCCAGTTGATCTGCCAGTGGACGCATATTGTGAAATGGGATCAGAACGGGTCTCATTTTGGCACCTCAATGCGGAAAATCTCTTTCTGCGCGCTGGAAAAATCGCTGGCATAGGCCAATTCGCCCGGCGTCTCAGCCCAGATTTCGAACAGGGGTTGTCCGAGCTGGACCAGTGTCCCGGGCCGCGCCATAAGCAACACCCCTGCGCGGGCCTGCTGCGGGGCCCCGGCCAGTTTTGCCACCCGGGCAATAAGGCGGTTGTCGATAGCTGTGATCACTCCATCGCAAGGGGCTACAAAAGGTATCCGGTAGGGGGCTTTAGCCGGCTCGGCAAACCCGCCCTGAGCCGCGCATATCGCCATGAACCGATGCTCCGCCGCGCCGCTGTCGAGCAAAACCCTCGCCCGCTCAACGCCTGCGGTTTCTCCGCTCATTTCCAGCAGGAGCCCAGCCAGTACCAGCGCCCGTTCTCTCAGATCGCCCGGCGCATCTGGTGTACGGCGCAGCACCTTCAGCACATCCATTGCCTCGAGTGCCGGACCGATCCCGCACCCTACTGGCTGGCTGCCGTCGCTGACATGAATCGCCAGGTCCAATCCAATCGCCCGGGCTGTGGCGCGCAGCCGCGCCGACAGGGCTTCGGCCGCATTTTCCGAACGCACTTTCGCGGTGGGCCCCACAGGGATGTCGATCACGACACGGTCCGATCCGGCCGCCGCCTTTTTGGAGAGAATGCTGGCAACCAATTGCCCGTCGCTGTCAAAGTCGAGAGGCCGCTCAATGCGGATCAGAATGTCGTCGGCCGGGCTAAGCCCCAAGGCTCCGCCCCAAACGATGCAGCCACCCTGCGCTTCGACAACCTTGCTCATGGCAGCAGTATCGAGCGCCACCGGAGCCATTACCTCCATTGTGTCAGCGGTCCCTGAAGGCGAAGTAATGGCACGGCTGGATGTCTTGGGGATCACAAGCCCTGCTGCCGCGACGATGGCCACTACGATCGGTGTGGTGCGGTTCCCGGGCAATCCGCCAACGCAATGCTTGTCCAGCACAGGCCCTTCGCCCCATTCCAGTGATCTGCCAGCCTCCTGCATGGCACGGGTCAAAGCGATGGTTTCACAGGTACTCAGATGCTCTCCTGCACAAGCCGTTACGAAGGCAGCCAGATCCAAATCCGACAGCCGGTGTGCCATCGCATCTTTTATGATCGTGGCGAATTGCGCTTGGTGCAGCCGCTCACCATAGACCTTGGCGCGGATTAGCGAAGCCGCCTCTGGCAGTTCGGGGTGGGAGAACTGACCCATATCACCCAGCCTCGGCCGCAATGCAGCCCAAGCTGCGTCGGATAGCGCTGCCGCTTCCGGACCCAGCCATCCTGCCCCGGTGACAACGTTCAGCGATGCGATCACCGACCGTCCGCCGCAGTCGATCCGCACCCGGGTCAGCGCACGAAATCCTTCGGCGCGGCAAACATGGCAGTCCAGATGCATGAAGACGACAGGCTGGCTGTAAGTGTCTATTTCCGCCCGTACTAGCGGAAGGCAATGTCTATCACGCGTCATCGCGGCGTCTCCAAACTGATTGTTTCAAGGTGCTCTGGCACCCTCGCTTTCCAGCCCAGTTCATGGTTGATGCGAAAACGCAGCGCGTCGGCCGCTTCTGGCTCACCGTGAGTTACATAGGTCATCCGGGGAGGGACCGGCGCAGCGCCCAGCCATTCAAGCAGCTCGTTGGCATCGGCATGGCCGGACAAGCTGCCCAGAGAGATCACCTCGGCCTCGATCGGGATGTCACGCCCAAAGATGCGCAAGTGATCTGCTCCGGCGGCAAGCGCAGCACCGCGCGTTCCGCTGGCTTGAAACCCCGACAACAGGATCGCGTTACGGCGATCCCCTCCATATGAAAGAACGTGATGCAAAATACGTCCTCCAGTCAGCATGCCGCTGGCTGAAATGATGATTTTGGGGAAAGGCATGGTGTTGATCTGCTTGGATTCCTCAACAGAACGCACACGCTTGGCGAGTTCAAACATATCCGAGCATTCGGCCCAACTGACCTTATGCTCCTTGTGATGGCGGTGATAAATTTCGGTGGCATTTGTTGCCATCGGGCTGTTTAGAAAGACCGGCACTTCGGGAATATCACCGCGTCTGCAAAGCCGCGCGATGTGATACATCAGCCCCTGTGCCCGCCCTACCGCAAAGGCCGGGATGAGGATTGTTCCGCCCCGCCCGATAACTCGGCGGATAACACGGGAGAGCTGCGCTTCGGCATCGACAGGCTCATGCTGGCGGTTGCCATAGGTGGATTCACACACGAGGACGTCCGCCCCCGCAAACGGGGTTGGAGAGCGCATCAGAGGGTCGCTTTGACGGCCGAGGTCACCGCTGAAATGCAATGCCGTGCTACCAAGGCATAATCGTATTTGCGCCGCTCCAAGCAAATGCCCTGCCGGGATGAAGTTGGCCGTGATCCCGTCGCCTAAATCGACTGGCGTGTCGAATGGTACAGTTTCCAGCTTGCTCAGCGCCTTCTGCGCATCCTTTTGCGTGTAAAGGGGGGTCGGGCGGGCATGGACCGAAAACTTCTTTCGGCGGGCAAAGGACGCCTCTTCCTCCTGCAGATGTCCACTGTCGGGCAGGATCAAGCCGCACAATTCCTTGGTCGATTGTGTGCAAATGACCTTGCCCGCGAACCCTGCCTTAACCAGCGCAGGGATATAGCCGGAATGATCGAGATGTGCATGTGTCAGGAGAACAGTATCGATAGATCGAGGCCGGACCGGAAAAGGCTTCCGATTGCGCAAGCGGAGCTGCTTGAACCCTTGAAACAGTCCGCAATCGATCAGGATCCTGCGACCGCGCCATTCAACGAGGTAGCGGGATCCAGTGACGGTCCCGGTGGCCCCGAGGAAGCGCAGGGTCGGTTGCTGCGACTTGCTCATTGCGCTTCTCCTCTTCTATTGCTCCGAACGCTTTAGGGTAGCAAGGTGACCTGTTGCACCTCATCCACGCGCGGCGATCACGTTGAAAATTGGCCCAAATACGAGTGCCACGAACCAACCGTAGGCAAAGGCTTCTGCTAGACCGATCAGGAAGGAAGTTGCTGTGAGCCACGTCATGCCAGGCATCAGCGAGATCCAAGCGCGGTACATCGCATACTGCGGAAAGATCAGATCGAAGCCGACACACAGCATATAAGTCACGGCCAGGAAAATGCTCAGCGCCCAGCCCAGCTTGACGACAGGGATACGCGGGGGCGCCATCACGTTTTCGGGGCCGACCTCAGAAACATGACCCGTTGCGCAAGGGCCGCATCCAAGCCGCAGCACAGCAAAGACTAGCAGAGCTGCAGTCGCAAAATAGAGTATGGCAAACACTTCTCGAACTCCTGAACACACCACACAGCATGTGAACCGGGCCGCTTGGCTGGACGCTCAACTGGACCGGGTGGTTGGTTCAAGAAAAATTCGGAGGGTGAGGAGACGGTGAAAGGGCTATTCCGTCCGCAAGCAGCCGGATATTGAATACGGCAACCGACATTTCCGGCTTCCATTCAGGCATCAGGACAAGTGGGAGTAGAGCCAAAGCGTGACACATTGCATGCAGTCCACAGTCACCCAAAGACGCAGGCACGCTATAGAGGCTTCGATCGTGCTGAATAGACTCTTGCTGCCCATAATCCGCAGCTAAGGCCTGAACATGGCTATAGCCAGATACTGAATGCTCTGCACCTACCGTTCGGTCCGCCCCCGCAGACGCCATCAGAATTGCAGACAACAGCAGGACCAGTGTCAGGTGAAGCGCCGAGCGAAGCCGCCGCAGTCCAATTCTCCTGTACGTTACTCCTGCAACTCCCACGATCCGCTTCTCCAAATGACTACTCAAGTCTACATGTTATTTGCCCGGAGGCCTTGATTTGCCTCAACCGCCTTGCTCTCGCTTCCAGGTTGCCCAAAGAAGAGGCGCTCCGGTCAGCAGCCCTAGCCCCAGCACTGCCCAGATGGCACCAGGTCCATCAGGCCCGGCCAGCTCACTGCCAAGATGCGCCAGGATGAAGCTCGCTGGCAAAATGCCAGCCGCGGTTGCGAGTGCGAAGCGCCAGAACCGCAATGCAGTCAGCCCTGCTGCATAGCTGATCAAGTCAAATGAGACGAAGGGCAAAAGGCGGCTGCCAAACACCGTCAGCATCAGTGCATTCTGCGATCCCATGAGACCTGTCTCAAGCTTAGCGCCCAGATAGCGCTGGATAGCCGAGCGCCCCAATCGCCGGGCAATCAGAAAGGCGATGATCGCTCCCAACTCGGCCCCCAGTGCAACGAGACCGGTGCCCAGCAAATGCCCGTAGGCCGCCCCGGCTGCCACCGCTACAGGAGCTGAAGGCAAAGGGCTGGCAACGATCGCCATAGTCATCAGCCCTACGATCACCAGCGGCCCCAAGATGCCAGCCGCATCGACCCAAGCTGTAATGTCTGCACGCGTCATTGCAGGCGGCAAAGCATCAGCCTTCCAAAGAACAAGCACCATCAACAAAGCGACGGCCATAACCGCTAGCACCGACCTGTGGCGGCGACGGAAATCCGGTAATCGTCCTGTGCGCAGCATGTGCCTTCCTCGTCGAAATCGTTGGCGCGTTTTTTGATGTACCGCCATCTTCCACAGACTAGGACATTTAGGATTGGCCGATCCACCTTGCCCGGATGGGCAAATGTATCGCTCAGTCGTAGCAAAGCGCTTTGCGACAGCTCGATACAAAATAGGCGAGTTTTCCAAGCAATATTGCACCGGCCCTGATTGATGTTGCCCGCAATAGAGCAATCGTTATTAATCCGCAGCTTCGCGTGCCTGTTTTACCAATTCTTGCAGTTGCGGTTGCTCAACAAAACCGGGAATCAAGTTTTCGCCAATTACGAAAGAGGGCGTGCCGTTGAAGCCCAACTTGCGCGACAGCGCCATAGAAGTGGCAATATGCTCCTCCACCTCCGGCGCGTCCATGTCCCGGCGCAGCTGTTCCACGTCCAGCCCGGTTTCACGTGCGATACGGATGACCGAAGCCTCTGTGGCCCTGCCCTCCATTCCCATCAGCGCCCAATGGAATTCTTCGTACTTGCCTTGTTTGCGCGACGCCAGAGCGGCACGTGCAGCAAAGACAGAACCCTCGCCCAGGATGGGCCACTCGCGGTAGACCAGCCGGACATTGTCATCATCTTTCAGCAGCCCCTGCACCGGAGCCATCGCACGGCGGCAATAGGGGCAGTTGTAGTCGAAGAACTCGACAACTGTTACATCCCCTTCGGGATTGCCCAGAACCGGGGCGTTGGGATCGCGTTCCAGCGTGGCACGGTTGTTGTCAAGAACCACCCGAGCAGCTTCAGCTTTGGCGGCGTCCTGGTCAAGCTGCAGCATTTCGACCGCCTGCATGATGATTTCGGGCCGCTCCAGGATTGCCTCATAGACCAGTTGCTTGATCTCCGCCTCTGTCAATTCTTTGGCCAAGCCGGGCAAAGGCAAAAAGGTAAGACAGAGTAACGGCAAAATACGTTTAGGACGGATCATTGGTTTCTTCCTTCTTGCTGGGCTTCTACTTCTGTTCTTTCTGCTTGGTACCGCTGCTCGCGCTCGGGCCAAGCTGATTTTATGAAATTCAGGATACCGCGAATTTGCGCATCACTCAGCTGGCTGCCAAAGCCTGGCATGCCGCTGTCCAAGGCGACTCCGCTGTTTGCTAGCGCAGCCTGCCCCCCCAATTTGGTATATTCGAACAGCATTCGGTCAGAATGGTGCCAAGTGTGGCCCGTCTCATCATGCGGAGGCGCCGGCAGGCGGCCATCCTCCCCTGGGCCGCGCCAATTCGGCTGGCCCTCAAGATTTGCCCCGTGGCAAGACGCACAGTACTCCGCATAGAGCACCTTTCCCTGTGCAACTGACACCGCATCAGCCATTGGCGCGACCGGGAAAGAAGGCCGGAAAACCCACGCCGCTGCAACTCCGGCGACCGCCAGCACCGCCGCCGCACTGATGACCGCCCGCGTCATGCCTGCACCCGGATCCAGGTCATCATGCCAGAGGCCGCATGCGAAAGCATGTGACAGTGGAATGCCCAATCGCCGGGATTATCGGCAACAAAAGCAATCTCGTGGCTTTCGCCGGCAAAGCTGAGAAGCGTGTCGCGCAGGTGGCCCATCGAGCCATCGGCATTTACGGTGCGGAAATGCATCCCGTGCAGATGCATAGCGTGCGGGAATGCTGTGTCGTTGGACACTGTGACCCGGACAGTCTCGCCCCGCGCCACCGTGGCCAGCGGAGTCTGCGTCATGCCAACAGTACCGTTGAAGGCCCAGAACTGGTTCGCCTCCACCATTTGCCGGAACCCGGTGTTCTGCCCGTTAAGAACAGCACTGCGCAGCGAACCCATTGCTCCGCCAGCCATGTCAAGCCGCAGCTCCCTCGCAGCATCCAACCCCGTCACCTCCATCGCCGGGTTCGGCGGAAGCGGCGCCGGGGAACCGCGCCGGGCGCTACTGGACACGCCGCGCACCGGGAAGGCAGCCTGGGCATAGCCTTGATTGTCCTCGATCCGCGCGAGAAACGCCTCTTCGCCGTCTCCGGCTGTGACATCTACAAGGAGATCAGCACGCTGGCCGGGACCGAGCAGCAAATCTCCCGAAACGGTCTTGGGTGCTGGCAGCGGCATCCCGTCCAGCGCCATCACCCAGCCCTCGAAGTTGACCAGCGCCAGCATGAAGATCCTAGCGTTGGAGGCATTGATCAGCCGAAGCCGGAGCCGCTCATGCCGCTTGACCGATTGGGTCCAGGCTGACTGTCCGTTGGTCGAAATGAAATTGCCCAACCGGCCAGCATGTGACCGGTCATGGCGCGTCTCGAAGTCTGGATTTAGCTGCCCGCCATCAGGTTCCAGCAGCCAGTCATCGAGTACCAGTGTGATATCCCGGTCAATATCCGGAGGTGCCTTTTCGTCAACAATGAGCGGGCCGTGCAGTCCGCGCGCCACCTGTTCGACGGACCGGTTGTGCGCGTGATACCAATAGGTGCCTGCATCCCGAACGGTGAAATCATAGTCGAAGCTGCCCCGTGGCTGAACCGGTGCCTGGGTAAGCCCAGCAACCCCATCCATCGAATTCGCCGCGCGGATGCCGTGCCAATGGACCGTGCTTGCCTGCGGCAGATCGTTGACAAAACGCCGTCGCACCCGGCCGCCTTGGGGCACCCGGATTTCCGGTCCCGGCGTGCCGCCTGAATAACCCCAAATCTCAGTTTTTGGGTAGTCTGACGGCAGTAGCTGCACCGCTTTGACGGTGGCGCGCAACTCCATCATGTCCGGCACCAGGGCATCCCCCCGGACCGGCAATTCCGCCAACACGCCAGCGGCACCCGCCGCTGTCAGAAACCCTCGTCTTGAAAACATTTCTCTTTCCTCTCAGACAAGCGAACCGCGAGGGACGGTTCACTGATGTTCTGATTATCTCAATAATCAGAACATTCACTCAGTTTGGCGGAGGGCGGTATGCCTCTACTGCTTCCAAACCGCGTCTCCCTTGGCTTTGCACTGCCGCCTTCCAGCATGGGAACGTCAATGCCGCCTCATCACCATTTTTGTATCCGAGAGTATCCCAGACACATTCGCCCAAGTTCTTAGGACGGGCCCGAGCGCCTGCTTTTCCATGACAGGCTTCTAGAGCTCCCACACCGCGCCCCTGCCAAGGCCGTGGTGCGGTTAGTGAACGTTTGGGGACGCATCTCTCTGCATCTCGGACCGAACTCTGCCTATCCGACAACCGGCAAGTCCTATGCGCAACCTCAGGCTGGCAAGTTCACCACGGGGTGAAGCACAACCCGGGTATCCAACGGCACCCTGTCGTAGAGGTTGATCATCTGATCGTTTACCAGCCTTGCACAACCATTCGACACGCGCCGTCCGATTGTGTCCGGTTCATTGGTGCCGTGAATACGCAGAAACGTATCCCCGCGCCCGGGCTGAAACAGATAAAGCGCGCGTGAGCCAAGTGGATTACCGAGACCACCGGGCATGCCATCGGCAAACCTGGCATAGCGGTGCGGTTCGCGCTGTATCATGTCCGGTGTCGGCTTCCAACTGGGCCACACCTTTTTCGCGCCGACATAGAATTCGCCCGCCTCGTACAGGCCAGGCCGGCCAATCCCGACCGCATAACGGATCGCGCGGCCCTCAGGCAGCGTCCAGTACAGTGCGAACTGCTCTGGATCCACATGCACCTCATATGGCGTAAGGTCGTTCTGGATGCGCACCTCGCGCGGCAAAAGCTCTTCGGGCATATCGTAGACCGGAAGCGTTGGCGTATGCGCGCTGCCCTTTGAACCCAGCACCGTCAACGCCCCTGCCCCGACAATGAAATCCCGTCTCAGCATAATTCCTCCTTCTGACTGTTTCACCGGTACCGTATAGTCTTCTGAGCCCCTGCCAAAGATTAACACCCGCTGCGCCCTCGATAATCAGCACGTCTGCTTGCCTGCCATTTCTTTCACGAGCCCCTGCCTCCGGCTCAGCCTCTGACACGCGCCGCAATACGCGGAGCATGAGATGTCATTCGTCGAGTGCGGCCTTGCGGCGCCTGAACTCTTCTTCGTCGATTTCACCTTGGGCAAACCTGCTGCGCAGCACCTTCAGCGCGTCACTAGAGGTGTCCGGGCCTGCGCTACGCTTGTCAGTCAGCCATCGCACCGCCACTACGATGAGAGCAATAAACGCTCCCCAGAACAGCAGCATCATCAGGGCGCCGAGCATACCGAAGCCGCCTGCCCACATCATGTGGCCATATCCCCGGTCCCAGTCACCCGAAGTATCCGCCCAAGCCACAGCAGAAGCCAAGGGCAGAAGCACAATTGCCAGAGTTGCAACCTGTCGTTTCATCTTTGTCTCCGGTTCACGTTTCAATTTCGGTTTGATCCTTCGCCAGAGGGATTGCGAGCGTCGCCAACAGCCCGCCATCCGGACGGTTAGCCAGGGTTATGTCACCGCCATGAGCCCGCGCAATCGTACGAGCGATGGATAAGCCGAGCCCGTAGCCGCCGGTTTCGAGCGACCGCGACGCCTCCAGCCGCAGAAACGGATCAAACACCCGCTCCAAATCTTCCTCAGGGATACCTGGGCCGGAGTCTACCACCGTGATCAAAGCGTTTTTGCCATCGATCCCGTATCCAACCCGCGCCCAGCCACCATAGCGCAGCGCGTTCTCGATCACGTTGCGCAAAGCCCGCCGCATCGCGTTTGGCCGCAGGCCAACTTCTGTCGTCACCCCTGGATGTAAATCGAAGCGATCAAGCATATCAGCGCGCAGCTGTTCCAGGAACTTACCCAGTTCACACACCTCTAGCGGCTCGGACACCGCCAGCCCCCGGGCGAAAGCCAATACCGAGTCTACCATGCTCTGCATTTCCTCGATCGAAGATATGAGGCTGTCCCGGGTTTCCTCCTCGTCGACAAATTCTGCCCTGACCCGCATAGCTGTCAAAGGCGATCGAAGGTCATGGCCCAACGCCGCCAGCAGCCGGGTGCGATCTGCAACAAAACGTTTCAGGCGTTCTTGCATCCGGTTAAACGCATCGGTCAGATCTTGCACTTCGCATGGCCCTACCGCAGGCAGTGCGTCCACGTCTTCTCCCCTCCCCAACCGGTCAGCAGCAACGGAAAGCCTGCGCAGCGGTCCCGTTACCCGGCTCATCAAGAACCAGAACACAACAATTAGAATGAAGCCCGCTGTAAGCGCAAAAGTCAGTGTCGAAAAAAGCGGCCATTGCAAAGGCGGCCGTTCAAACCGGGTATCAACATTCAGCCATTGGCTGCCAGACAACGCAATGGACAGCTTCAATTCAATCGCCGACATGTGTCCGCGCATCATTTCCCGGTGCATAGCGGCCATTTCCTGATCGAGGTGGGGCAGCGGCAGATCCGCGCCATCAACCTCATGCAGCTCAACCCGGATCTCGCGGCTGAAGTTACCATCCAGAAGTGCCCGCACTCGCTCTTCGACAATCCCATTGCCGTTATGCGTCATATGTTCGACTTCGGGCTCCGGTGCGATACCGAACCGTACCAGCGGCGAATTCGCAGCCCGTAGAATCGAGGCGTGTAGACTTGCAGGCGCTTCTTCGATCAGTCGGGCCACATTGGCGGCACGTCCAGCAGTTTCCGCTCCGAGAGCCGCGCGTACCGCCAAACTGCGCTCGTCGACAAATAGCCAAAGGCTGACCGCCTGAGCGGCGGCCAGCGCCAGGATCACCAATAGCACCAGTTGGCCGCGCAGACTGTTGAGGACACGCCTCATCCGTCCATCACCTCTACATCTGCCGCCAAGCTATAGCCGCCGTTGCGCACGGTGATGATCAGGCGCGGCTGCATGGGGTCCTGCTCAATCTTGCGGCGCAAGCGGCTGATCTGGTTGTCTATTGTCCGATCCAGCGGCGGCGCCCGCCGGCCCGCAGTTAAATCCATAAGCTGATCCCGGCTCAGGACCAAACGCGCCCGCTCCAGCAAAACCGTCAACAGCTTGAAGTCGGCACCGGTCAGGGCAGTTTCCTGCCCGGTGCCGTCAATGAGGACACGACGGTCGCTGTCCAGCACCCACTGGGCAAACCGAACGTTTTTCCCGGCCAAGCGGCCTGCCAATGGTTCGGAACGATCGGTGCGGCGCAAGATCGCTTTGATGCGTGCCAATAGCTCGCGCGGATTGAATGGCTTGGGCAAATAGTCGTCGGCACCGATCTCCAGGCCGACTATCCGGTCTGTTTCCTGCCCAAGGGCCGTCAGCATAAGGATTGGGATACCGCCTTCCCCAGACAGTCTCCGGCAGACCGAAAGCCCGTCTTCACCCGGCATCATCACGTCCAGAACAATCAGATCGAAATGCCCGGTTGCCAGTTTCGCATCCATCTCTGCCGCGTCTTGCGCTGCAGTTGCGCGCATGCCGTTCTTTTCCAGGTATCGTGTTACCGCAGCCCGGATTTCACGGTGATCGTCAACGACGAGAATATGTGGCATTTCATTCATTTGCATCGATTATAGGTTATTGCTGCAAGTGGTCCTGCAGAGTTTTGTCGCAGAATGTATCAACTGCTTCGGCTGTGACAGGGCGATACAATTCCCCGACCCGGCGCTCTGGCAAGCTCACGCCTGACATCCCAAATTGGATGTATCCAAACACCCTGGGAAAGGTCTGGACATGACGAATTTGAAACTTATTGCGCTTACTCTCGCGGTATCCGGCACATTGGCGGGCGCAGCACTGGCAGAGGCCAGCCACGGCCACAGCGGCAAACCCGGTGCCAATACATCAGGCATGATGCAACAAAATGCAGATTCGCAGATGATGGGCCGAGGTATGATGTCTGACATGAAGCGAATGCATAACATGATGATGCAGATGCACGGGCGGCACGCCATGGGCAGCGCCATGATGGACCGCCAGATGTTGGGCATGGGCAAACCCGGCATGTTGGCGGAAAAACTTCAATCCGCTCTGAAGGAGTACGACGCGGACAGCAATGGCACGCTTTCGATCGATGAGTTCGAATCCTTCCACAGCGCTATAATCCGCGAACAAATGGTAGACCGTTTTCAACATCTCGATGCAGACGGCAACGGCGCGGTGACTGAGGAAGAGATCTCAGCCCAGACGGCACGCATGAAGCAGATGATGGCAGGATCCGGCATGGCCCATAGCGGTCAGCAATCCAAAAGCAATCAGCCCGGCAATGGTATGATGGACCAGCCAAAGGATAACTGATCCTCAAGACACTTTACTGGATGCCACCTGGCACTGCCTGATGGCATCCTTTCTAGGGGCAAGTATCTCAACGTATCCCTTAAAAGCTGGGCATTTTTGCTGTACTACTAAGCAGCGGCAAGCTTGTGGCGGGTGATCGAACAATTACTCGCTTGCCGATTGCTAATGCAAAGTAGATCCCTTTTCTCGCCCCATAGCCGTACCCAGGTCATTTCCGCAAATGATGCACTCCCATCGTTTCCGAGACACGGAAACACGCAGCTGCTGGACGCGTTCGCGGTGGACCGTGGAGCAGGTTACCGGCCGTCACGTCTTTCCCGACGGCTCAGCCGATCTGCCGGCGCGAAAGCTCTAAAGTTCTATATTTGTTAAACATTTTGACACCGGCCTGCGGCATCTGGGTCCAGCGCGGGGCGCACCGAAGATTGGAACAGCTCATTACGTTTCAAATTTTCGAGTCGTGCGCAGCGGCAATTTGTGCTATTTTTGTCACGAGGCGAGCGCTGCGGGAGTTGGGATATGTATATCCTTCCAATAGTGTTTGGTCTTCTTCTTTTTGCCACGCCTAGCGCGGGTCAACAGACAGTCTTTCACACAGCCAGTTTCCCGGACGCCACCACGGTTCAATTGAGCGTGACCCAATACCAGGTCACCAGCGAGGAAGACTTCGACTTTGAAGTCGCCATCAAACTGGTTCAAACAGATGCAAACGGCACAGTTCTCTACGACGACACTAGGAAACACCCGGTTCGGGTCAAATGCGGAGAACCGGCATATGTCGACACTGGTCTCAAAAGATTCATGATCAACACAGCCACCCCCAGCGGCGATTGGCAGCACGACCTTTGGGCTATGCTCTGCACAACAGCAATATCCTGAATGCCAGCAAAGCGTCATACCAACCCTGAAGTTGGCTCAGAAACCCTGTCTCCAGCCATACTGAGAACAGCGGTAAGGGTTAGTCCGGCCGAAGGCGCTCACCGAGACCATTTCGAGCTTCGGCGTCAGACACCAATTCGACAACCAGGCGACCGTATCACTTTCGTAACCCTCGTCCACAGATCTGACAGCTTTTTCGATGATACCTAGCACGACCTGAACGTCGCCTGGCACTTCTGAAACCACCAGGGGACCGTATCCAAAAAATGGACAACACTTGATAGTGCCTTCTGAGCCGGCTGGACTTCTGAATACCCTCGCGTTTTTTGTTCCTGACGAGGCACTTAAATAAGTCTCTGGTTCCGCATGTTGAGCGGATCGTCTCAGAGGTCATTTTAGCATGTATTTAGCACTGTTGCCTACACTGGCCCATTCCCCGGCTCCCCACGCGAGATCCCTGACAGCCGCGCATCATCTTCCGGCGCCCATTTCTGACGCAGGCCGCGCACATAATCCGCGTCCTGCTTCAGCTTTTGCCGTTCCTTGGCGAGGACGCGTTTCACGGTCCGGGCCACCAGTTGAGCAATACGCGTGACTATCCGCATTGCTGGACGGATTTCTTTCAGCGTTTCGGCCCGCGCACCCTTGGTATCCGGAGCGGCCACGCCCCAGGTCAAGCCTGCCTGCTGATCCGCAGACGCCTCCCGCCAGCAAATCGCCCCTTCAGCAACCAAATCCAACCCGGACTCGATGGCATCCGTGATGACCTCTGCCACCGTTGCCTTCAACCGGACCTTTTCTTCTGCCTCCTGCAGCCTCTTCTCCTCAGCCAGCCGGGCAGCCCGGGCCTCAGCAGCCGCTTTCTCTGCCTGACGGCGGTGCTGAACCATCTGCTGCAGCTGAGCGGCCAGATCAGATTTCTCCGCCTTCGTGGCGTTCAGCACCTGCTCGGCCTGTTGCCTTTCTTGGATAACCCGCGCGCGTTTTTCCTCTTCGGCCTTCCGCGCTGCCGTTTCGGCCCGGTACTTTTCTGCAGCTTCTTCCGCCCTTGCCTCATACCCTTTCACTCTCGGCTCCAATACCCCGACCTCAGCCACAATTTTCTTTTTCAGAGCATTCGCGGCGTCAGCCGCTTTTTTATTCTGCACAGCCTCTGCCTCCGCTGTATCGCGGCGGCGGATCATCTTTGCAGCTTCCCGCGCGGCCCGCTGTTTGCGGGCCCGCGCCTCTTTTACCGCGCGCTTACGCGATTTCTTGACCGTGGCCTTGGCCAGGTCCCGGCCGGTTTCAACGGCCGCCTTTGCCTCGTCCTGGGCATCGCCCAGGATGCGCTTCTTCTCCGCTTGCGCCTTGAGGCGCTCCTCGGCACGCCACTTTGACGGCGGCACATGCTGCCGCCGCTCGGGCAGAGGTTTTCCCTCTGCCCGAGCCTGGCGCCGGGCCTCGGCACGGCGCTCCCCCCGAGTGATCCCAATTGTCTCGAAGGCTTCTCCGGCAAGATCCTGGGCATGCTCATAGCTTTTGATGAGCGGGTTCTCAGATGCCTGCAGCAGGATCTGATGCCCGCGGTTGGCGGATGGTTTCTCGGTCCAAACGGCCACGACAAAGTGGATGTGATAAGCCTCCTCATCGACGTGGGCACTGGCATAGCGCAGTTGACCGTTTGGAAAGTTTTCACGGAGGAACGACATGGCGGTTTTGCGGAAAGCAGAGACACGTTCCGGATCCCATTCAGAGAGCCCTGCGCCGCCGAACCAGTCTTTGTTGACAGTGAATATGCCTTCACGAAGCGGGCCTCTGCTGCAGGATCGCCAGGGGTCTGCAGGCCCTTCCGCCTCCAGCTTCCTGGCGTCCTTCATGCGTGACTTGGCCTTCAGAGCGCGCAAATGCTCCTCGTGATTGTGACGGCGCATCTCAGCAATTTCGCCGCGTATCTGCTGCTGCCAGCCCGGCTCGCCGGCCAGCACCTGGTTCAGCCGCGACAACTCCTGGTCGACATGATCCAGGTCGCCGCCGCCGCGCTCGTCATGCATCTTGAACTTGCCAAGGTCCCGCGGAAACAAGCCTGCAAATCGCAGCACGACCGGTGCTTCATTAAGAATTACGGGCTTTGAGTTGGTAAACTTGGGCTGTACTGTCATCTTGCTGCTCGGATCTGCTTCTCTGATCCGAGTCTCCGCGAAGACGAAGAAAATCCCGATAGGCTTATTTTTGTTTTTGTGAGGCTTGTAACTCACTAGGCAAGTTGCAATCCCGGGCTGGACCCCGGAATTTCAACTTGCCAGTTCGCGAGGGGGATACCCCCTTCGATCCCCTCCTCGGTCGCAGTCCGGGCTCCGCCCAAACATGCTTCCTGCGGCCAGCAGCCTGCTGGACTCGCCCTGCCGGGGGCCTGGGATGACTTATTGTTTTTCGATAATCTGGAAGGGCAGCAAGCCGATCATGCGAAGTTGGAACCAGACACCTGGGTCATTTCCTCCAGGCGCCCGCACTTACTTTTGCAGATACCCTTGTTCTTTAAGGTGCGCGATCAGAAGCCGTTCAACAAAAGAGGCTACAGACCGGTCATCCTCCGCCGCTGCCTTTTCTACGGCTTTCTTGGTTTCTTCAGTCACTCGTACAGATATCGCTGATGTTCTGGCCATGTGTTCACTTGTGTGCAGTTGACATTCAGATTCAATGGGTGCATATTGCATTTAGTTGCACACATTTGCAACGGACCGAGGGGAAGGTGGAAGCTCCCCGCCCGGCCCTAACCAAACCGATCTCGCGGAAGGAGACCGACTATGGCTGATACTTTCCGTATCATGCGCGAGTGCGCGCTGAAAGACCCGTGGCCCGCATCTGTCGCAGATGGCAGCCCCACCTTCATCAACCACACCTTCGGCGCACTAACCAAGGCAGTGGACGAAGCCCTGAATTTGGAGCGTGATCTGTCTCACTCCCTCGCCTGGGATCCCGCTTGCACCAACTTTCAAGAGGCCGCAGAAGCCAAATGGCAGGATTGCCTTAAACTCAGCGGCGACATCCTGACCGCGCAGGTGGTCCGGGCCAGCGACTTGCCTTTGCAGCGCATGAGCATGCTGCTGCACTTCCTCATCGAGTCCACGGGGCCGGAAGAGGCTCTCAGATTTCAGCAGCTGTTCCATGAGAACCAGGAGCTGTTCACCGTCGAAGATGGTGATTGCCAAGCCCTGCTGCAGACAGGCGCGCGACAGATGAACGCTCTCATCGAACTCTCTGTGGCGGCTGAAGCGCAGAACTTTCTGCCCAACTAGGCCCACCATCCCAGCATTCTTCTGACCCGGCCCGCGGCGGACACGCCGCTGCGCCCGGCTCAGCCATGCCATGTCTGAAGTTTCAGCAAGCGCCAGTTCCGGCGCCTGCCCAGCCCAATTTTGCCTATGCGGAGGCTGCTATGCCCCACTCAACCTGCGAACATTTCCCGCAAACGGTCCATCCCCACTGGCGCGCCGCCGCCAACGCAAAAGGATTCAAAATCGTCCAGCGCATCAAAGACCGGTATCATCTGCTTCTAGCCTGCCAAAGCTGCGGCTTGGCACATGCCAGCAAGATCTTTGTTCTAATGAACAGCCAGCCGCAGTGCCCGCATTGCATCGAAGCGCGCTGGCAGGCCGACGCCGCGGCCGCAGGTTTAAAGTGGGCAGGCCGCGATCCGGAAGACCGTCACTATGGCCACTATATCGCCCCCTGCGGCCATAACTTGCGCCGGCAATTTGAGATGGTGAAGCGGGCAGCCGAAGGCCTGTGCAGTGTACGGTGCGAGATTTGCCACGCTGACAAAGAACAGGCTGAAGCAGAAGAACGGGGGTGGCACCTGATCGGAGAAGACACAGGTGGCAACCAGAACTACCGTCTGTACCGGCATGCGTCCTGCGGCCACGAACAAAGGATCGCCCGTGCCAACATGCAAACCAGCCGGTTTGCCTGCGGGCAATGCGGTGAGGACTGGCCTGCCGCACCAAGCTACCTCTACGCGATGCAATTCCGGCTGGCCTCCGGGTTGCGCCTCGTCAAGCTTGGCTTTTCACGGAACCCGGATTCCCGCCTGCGCCACCAGTTGCTGAAGCACCGTGACCTGGACGCGAAGATCCTGAAGACCGTTCCGATGGCAACCGGGCAGCTGGCCTTGCAGGCCGAGAAGCGGCTGCACGCGAAGCTGCAGGCGGGGTTTTCCGATCAAGTCGCACCGCCAGAGCTCTACAGTGACGCCCTGCGGGTCCGCAGCGAGGTCTATTTCGCCGATGCGGCCCAGGTGATCTTCGCGATGCTCGACGCCATCGAGGCAGAAGAAGACAGCTAAGCGCCCCCTCCCCTTCAATTTCCAACATCTCCCGCCCGGTTTCACCGGGCGCCCGATCCCTTTTGCCTGTTCACAGGAGGCTTGCCATGAGCCAGCTCGATCTCTCCAAATCCGCACGCCCCGATTGGTGGCAGTTCGCCGAAGGCTGCGCCCGCCGCTATCATCTCTATTACCATGAGCTGCAGCAGGCGCGCCGCAAGACACTCAAAGAAGACGCGCCAGACGACAGTGCTGGCGCCGAGGAGCCCCTTGTGCCCCCTGCACCGGATCACCCCCATTCTTTGCTGCAACATCTGAGCGAGCAGCCGGACGCGCGGCATCTGCCGCCGGAACTCTGGGAAGCGCTGGAGCAGGAAGGTGCCGACCCATATGCCTGTGACAACACGGGCCGCTGGCTGCCGGACCCAGACCTGCCGGCAGACAAGCTGCTTCTGCTGCTGCGGATCGCCGCGGCCTTCGGCTCCCCGGCTGCAGTGGACGCGCAGCTTGCCCGTGGCGCCGTGCTGATCCTTCGCAACGTTCCTGCTTCCGGTTTTTCAAGCGTGGAAAACCTCCTTAACCACGCCCTGCTGCCGCCGGGCTGGCAGGCCTATGACGCCCGGCGCCAGGTGCAGCTGCCTCAGCGCGTGACCCTTGCTGTCCCCAGTGCCCGCGATGGTGCGATTGAACAGCAACACATTGATGAGCTGCGCGACCAAATCATCAAAGGCCTGGCGCACAGCCAGCCTTTGTGGATCTGCCTGCCGGATGAGATGGCCCTGCCGGCGCCGCTGGTGGCGGAGCACTGTCATCAGCTGGCATTGCCACAGGTGGACGCAGATTTTCTGATCGCCCTGTTGCGTCGGACCCACAGCCGCACGGGCCGCATTGATGAAGCCGCCGCCCGCGCCGCGCTGCCCCCGAGCGGCCAGCTGCAAGAACTCTCCACCCCCACACTCTCTTTCGCCCTGCGTGCGCCCACTGCCAAAAGGGTCGCGCAGCGCATCACACAAGCGCTTGCTGCCGCTGCGGCTTCACCGCCCGAAGCCCACGCCCCGAGGGAAGAGATCACAGGCATTGGCCCAGCATATGACACCGCCCGGCAACTGGTTGCTGACCTGCGCCTGTGGGCCGAAGGCGGCGTGGCCTGGAATGAGATCCCGCACTCCTTGCTGCTTTTTGGCAAGCCAGGCACCGGCAAAAGTTATCTGGCCAGGGCAATGGGAGGGAGCGCCGAGGTTAATTGCATCGAGACCAGCTGCGCTGAATGGCAGGCCAACGGTCACTTGGGTAACCTCCTGCTTGCGATGCGCAAAAGCTTCGATGAAGCGAAGAAGAATGTTCCCTGTATCCTTTTTTTGGATGAAATTGACGCGATCGGTTCCCGCGACAGCGTCGGCGACAACAGTGCCAGCTACAGGCGCCAGGTGGTCGCCGGGTTCCTTGAGCAGATGGACCGCGTCAGCCGGGAGGAAGGGATCATGGTCGTCGGTGCCTGCAACCACCCGGAGCACCTAGACCCCGCGGTGCTGAGAGCCGGGCGGTTTGACATCAAGATCGAGATGCCGCTGCCAAGCAAGGCGATGCTGCAGCACCTCATTGCTGAGCGGCTGCAGGACGCAGTCCAAGAGGGGGATCTGCAGCTGCTGGCGCGGGACAGCATCGGCAAGACCGCCGCCGACATCGACGCCGCGGTGCGCTCTGCCCGCAGTGAAGCCCGGCACAGCGGCTGCCCGCTCGATCTCCAGCTTCTACGCCGCCATCTGCAAGTCATGGAACTGAAGGAGAGCCATGACTTACTTTACCGCATCTGCGTCCATGAATGCGGCCATGCCATCGTCGCCTGGATCTTCGGCGAGGCGATCACACAGGTCCGGGTGGCTGCCGCAGGCGGAACAATCGAACGGGATGTTCCTCCGAATGCAGGTCTGCCGTCGGATTTCGACCGTCAGTTGTACGTCCACTTGTCCGGTCGGGCAGCGGAGCGGCTCATCTTTAATACTGTGTCCGCGGGCGCTGGCGGCAGTGCCACGTCCGACCTCGGGAAAGCAGCGCGGATGGTCCTGGCAATGGATTTTGAACTGGGTTTAGGCGCCTTCGGCAACAGCTGGTTTGGACCGCAGGATCACGCGCAATTGGCTGAACCCGACCGCAAACGCCTCCGTGAGAAACTCGACTACGCCGAGGACCACGCGCGCGCGCTGCTGTACCCCCATCAGCAGCTGCTGCAGGACATGGCTGCAGACTTGGTGCAGAAACGAGAGTTCGATGCCAAAGCGGTCCGGTCCTGGCTGCGCGACGTGCCGCGCAAAAATGGTCCGGAGCCGGTCCAGGACCAGTAGATGCGCCCGCCAACCAAGCCGCGCCGCCACCGGATTTGCACAAAGCTTATGCGCAAACTTCCGCGGTGCAGGCACCGGTTGACCCAAAATCCGGATAATTCCCTCCTGGAAAAACTTTGCCCAAAACCCCTGCCGGACAGTTCTTTGCCCAACGTCCCTGCCCGGCGCCCTCTGCAGAGGGAAAGTTCCGTATTTCTAGGCACTTATCCACATCTCTCGCCTCTACAGGTTCATAGCGCGGGTCGATCCAACCCAATCGAGCGCCGTAAACTGTCTCCATCAACGCACGCGGGCGGCCGCCGCCCGCCGGAGACAGGAGACCTCGGTCAATGGCACGGGACCGGAGAAGACATGCCAAAAGCCAGCAGGCGCCGGAAACACCCGGTCGCCCGGCCACAATCAACTGCCTGCTTGAGGATCATCCGATGCATGCACTGTCCGAGGAGCGTCTGCTGACCACAGAGGAAGCTATAGCCTATCTCGCCCGCTTCAAAATCTTCACCAGTCGCAGCGGGCTGGACTCCAAATTCAAAAGCGGCAGCCTCGCACGGGTTGAGGTGAGCGGACGAGTTCGCATCCTCTACCGTCCGCCGGATCTGCTAAACGCATTCTTTAAGGGGGAGGTTCAGAGATGCCCCTCATTCTCTTTCGGCGCAAAAACAGCCAAGGCAAACCCACCGGAAATTTCGTCATCCGGGGTACCCTCGCAGGACAAAGCATTTATGAGAGCACTGGAGTTAGCGACAAAAAAGCCGCAGAAATCATCCGTGTAAGACGGTCAGCCGAAATCATCGAGCGTGCGACACTTGGTAAGTCGGCAACCCTGACTTTTGCCGAGGCTGCGCTGACCTACATGGAAAGTGGTGGGGAAACCCGGTTCATCGGACCGCTGCTGATTCACTTCGGGGAAAAGACACGGCTGGCCGACGTCGACAATGACGCGGCGAACAAAGCGGCACGGGCGATCCTGATGCCCGACGCTGCACCCGCCACCATCAACCGGCAGATCATCACCCCCATCAGCGCCATCTACAATCTAGCCGCTGACGATGGCCATGTGACTCCGCGCCGCTTCCGCCGTCGCAAGGAGCCCCAGTCCAAAATCCGCTGGCTGACACCTGGCGAGGCCGAGGATCTACTGGAAGCAAGCGAGCCACACCTGCTCCCGATCGTGACATTCCTGCTTGGAACCGGCTGCCGCACCAGCGAGGCGCTGGGACTGCAATGTGAAAACCTTCACCTAGAAACCCGTCAAGCGCTCATTCCGACATCCAAGAATGGCGAGCTGAAAATGGCCGAATTTCCGGCGCGTGTGATGCGTCTGCTTGCTGCTTCAGGACTGCCGGAAACCGGGGCTGTTTTCCGCACGCCGAAGGGAAAGGCATACAAGCTCAGCACCGGCAGCGGCGGTCAGATTGAAGCTGCCTTCACCAAGGCGCGTGTTGCGGCCAAACTAGGCGGCGATGTGACACCGCACACGCTGCGGCATACCTTTGCCACATGGCACTATGCGATGAACAAGGACTTGCTTCTGCTGATGACGCGTGGCGGCTGGAAGAAACCAGATATGGCGCTCAAGTATGCCAAGCTGGCCCCCGCCGATCTGCCAGAAAAGCTTCTGGCGCACGGCTGGGACTTCCGTACACAGTTGCAGGCCGATCAGGGGCAGAAAGCCATTTTCGGGGCAAAGATCAGGGTGATAAAGTAGGTAGGATGCCGGGGTGAAAAAGTTGATTTGGTTAGCCTAGGCTCCGCATATACGCCATTTTTTAGCCATGAGCGCATTCACTTTCGCAGGCGGGGTGCGGCAAGCTGACCCCGCGCTCATCCGTCAGATTGCGTCAATTAGTGAAGGGTGACACATAGTTTTTTCACTAAGGCGCCACTAACCCCTCAATCTTTTTTTCAGCAGACTCCCCTCTCTCGCACCAGTCTTCATTATTAACTCATTGGTTTGCCATCGGAGCAAGCAGACGTTTATGCTGCGTGCGGCGAAATCGAGTTTCGAGCCCCTAACCTGCTGGTGCTGCGGCTTACAGGAATGTCTGTTTCCGTGTTTCCTACCAGAATGCCGCCTTGTCAGACTTTTATCTGCTGGAACTATCGTCACAGTATCGACAGCAAAAAATCTCTTCGAAGACCAGCAGATTGACGACAGATCAAGGGAAACCTGAGCGCATGTAGGCGATGATCTTCCAGATGTCTTCTTCACTCAGCGTTTGTTTAAAAGCTGGCATGTCTGTTCCGAAGCGTTCTCCACCCTCGGAGATAGCCCAAAGAAGATACTCATCTCCCGACATCGGCATCTGGATCAACCATCTCAGGAGGGCCGGAGAGGGAACGAGCGAGCGTCCGGCTTTACCATCTCCCAAACCCTTGGCGCCATGACACCTCGCGCAGTTTTCCGTGTAAAGTGCCTGACCCTCCGTAAGATTTCCGGGTGTCGCGCGAATGGTGCTTCGAGCCCCCCGATAGGCTGAAGGCACGCCCTCGTTCATGTATGTCCAGTGTCGCTGCATGCGCTGCTGCTGGCCAGGTCCCATGTTGCCATGCCCCCAACCAGGCATGCGTTCAGACCTCATGTGGCCCGGTCCCATTGGCCCATGACCCCACCAGTCTCCTGCTTGCTGTTGGGCACCGGCCACACCGGCAATAGCGATAGACAAAACGCCAAGGGCAAGAATGCGTAATCCACGCCGTGTCATCTTCTCCTCCTTACTGATTCCGCTCGATGAATGTCGCCTCAGGCCGCTTCGTAACTCGTGAACACCTCGGTGCTGCCGTCCTTAAGGATCAAGAATACGTCGTAGGCCTCACGACGATCTTCCGGCCCCATCCCAGGCGAACCGTAGGGCATCCCAGGAACAGCAAGTCCAATGGCGCTAGGTCGCTCCTCCAATAGACGACGAATGTCGGCAACCGGTACGTGCCCCTCGATCATGTAGCCATCGATCTCGCCTGTGTGGCAGGAGATCATTTTTTCGGGAATGCCGTTGTCCAATTTGTGGCGGACGAGCAGTGTTCCAAAGCTGCGCTCCTCGGTAACGCGAAAGCCTTCCTGCCGAAGGATATCGATCCAAGCACTGCAACAGCCGCAATTCGGATCCTTGAGAACATGGATGGAAGGTGTGTTTTGCGCAAACGTGGCAAATGGTGCTGTGCTGGCGAAGCCTGCGGCGTAAGTCAGTATTTGGCGGCGTTTCAGGTGCATAGTGAGAGTCCTCTGTACTTGCGACTCAGTTGAGCAAATTTCGCATCATTCGAGATAGGTTGTCTTGATCCTCGTCAAACATGCTGATGTTCTCCAACTTCCCGGCGCTCGGCGAGCGCTTGGCGCACGATCTGGAAAGCAGGGGAAAGAAACAACGTTGCCATGACCGCAGCAACAATCAGGTCAGGCCAACCGCTTGCCGTGCCCCAGACCCCCAAGGCCGCAAACATAACTGCCACGTTCTGGCGCCAAGCCCTGTCGCTACGGCAATCAAGCAAAACGAACTCGGGCTATGCTACCACCAAACCGGCGAGAAGCAGCAGACCGACCGTGATAAGCGACAGGCTGTCAATGTCTTGCAGGAGAGCTTCAATACCGGTCATCCGATGTGCTCCCAATTCACCCTGCGCAGCAGGAGAGCTGACCTACATCCATGTCAAAGGTCTGCGCTGCGAGTTTCAGCCCTTCTACGGTAGTGAGATAGGGAAATATCGTAGTTCCAAGTGACTTAGCGGTCATTCCGAATTTCAAGGCCATGGCCAGAGTCTGGACGCTGTCGGAGCCTTCCGGCGCCATGATAACACCTCCCAGAAGCTGGTCTGTCCTGGCATCGGCCACCAGTTTAATCAGGCCGCGCGTGTCCCGAGCCGCAAGCGCGCGCGGCACGTTGTCGAGCGTGAGAACGCTGGTTCTCACCTCATGGCCCGCCGCTTGCGCCTGCGCTTCGGTCAGGCCGGCGCCCGCCACCTGCGGGTCGGTGAATACAACCCAGGGCATCGCCGCATTATCGTAGGTCTCTTGACCGCCCAGAACTGCATTGCGGGCTGCCAGTTTCGCGCCATAGGCTGCCATGTAGACAAACTGATCGCGGTCCGTCACATCCCCGGCCGCATAGACGCCGGGGCGGCTGGATTGCATATCCACGCCGACAGCAATGGCCCCTCGCGCATCCGTTTCAACCCCCAGCTCCGCAAGGCCAAGTCCCTCGGTATTCGGGGTGCGCCCGGTTGTCAGGACGAGATAATCTGCCTCCAGATCCTGCACCGCACCGTCCTTTTGCACGTGCAGAACTGCTTCGCTGCCTTCACGGTGGCTACCCTCGTAGCTAACGCCTTCCAAAATCGTAATGCCTTCGTCGCGCAGGATTTCCGCCAGCGCTTCGGAGACCTCTGGCTCAGCCTGCGGCAGCAGGCGAGAGCGGCAGACAAGAGACACACTGACGCCCATCCGGGACATCATCTGCGCCAATTCAACGCCGATGAATCCGCCGCCCAGAAAAATCAAGCGTTCAGGCAAATGCTCCAATTCCAGCAGAGACGTGCTGTCCAGGGACGGCACAGTTTCAATTCCCGCGATGTCTGGCTGTGCTGGCCTCCCGCCGGTTGCGATGATCACCTTCGGCACCTGGATAAACCGGCCTCCTGCCTCGACACCGCCCGCAACCAGCCGCGCGGGGCCTTCTTCGATATAGGTGACACCCTCGTATCCTGGGAGCAAATCGGCATACTTCTTCTGCCTCAGCATAGCGACCAGATCATCCTTGGCCCCGGTTATCGCAGCCCAGTCTGTGACTTCTGCGCTGGCTTTCAGACCGCGAAAGCGATGCGCAGCCATCGCGCCATGCACCGCCTCGGCGGCACGGATCATCGTTTTCGAAGGCACACAACCCACATTCACACAGGTGCCGCCGATGGTGCCGTGCCCGATCAGCGCCACGCGTTTGCCGCCTTTGGCCGCAGTAATCGCGGCCGAGAAACCCGCCGATCCGGCCCCAATGACAGCAAGGTCATATTCTCCATTCGGCGTGCAGCAGTCGCTGTTCATTTTTTGATCCTTTTCAGGGCGCGCGCGGGCGCCGTTGTTTTGTGATTGGTTCATGCTCCGGCGAACTTTGCCGGGATCAGATTCAGCCCCAAAGGAGCACCATCCTAGTGGGGGCAGAAACAGCCGCAGCGCATCGAACGCCAGACCAATGCAAGAGCCGCAGCCGCCAGCCCAATGGCAATCATGCCGTACCCGGTCAGCCACCCGCCAACCGTTCCGACAAGCGCAGACAAAAGGACACGGCCGCCACAGCAGATTATCACCAGCGGTGCCGCCAGGATTGTCGCGGCGAGGCCTCCCATCAGACTGTCGCGCACAGGATCAGCCCTTCTCCATCGCCGGATAACCAGCATTTGCGGAGGCTGCCGAAATAGCTTCAGCGCTTGTTGCCGCGCTGTCAAAAACAACCGTGGCAGTCTTTGCTTCAAAATCCACGTCTACAGAGCGCACGCCACCCACCCCCGCCATGGCGTGCTTCACAGTCACCGGGCAGAGCGCGCAGGTCATATTTTCAACTGCGAAGGTTACAGTCTCCTCCGCTGCAACGCTTTGGGCGGCAGCGGGCAGCGCAAAGGAGGCGATGGACGCCATTCCGAGAAGGCCAAAGCCGAGAACCGCGGCGAGCATTTTTTTCATGAGATATTCCTTTCAATAGAAGAGCGGCGCCCACCAGGTGATGGTCAGAGCTGCCACAACAAGAACCAGCGAGATCCAGAGTGCGGTTTTGGTGATGCGTGCCGAAGAAGGCTTGGCGCAGTAGGAGCCAGGTTCGCAGGTGGCTGGCCTGCGGAAATAGACTTGCCGGAAGCCGGCGCCGATGAAGCCAAGCGCGATCAGAGCGAATACCGGCTTGTAGGGCTCAAGTGCGGTCAGGTTACCAATCCAGGCCCCCGAGATACCGAGCGTGAGCAAAACCAGCGGTCCGACGCAACAGGCGGACGCAAAAACCGCGCCAAGCAGACCGCCCGCGGCAAGCCAGCCTTTGCTGTTTCGGTTCACACCCGTGTCCGCTTCTCCGGTTTGCTTTTCAGCAATCCTCATATTTTTCTCCTCACGAATAGGGCTAGCACCTTGTGTAGGGCCTGTAGTAGCTACAGGGGCAAGGAGGTTATTTACGATGCCAGATCACAAAAACGCGACATCTCTCACTCGGGGGGAGCTGGCCAAGGCAACGGGCTGCAACCTTGAAACCATCCGATATTACGAGAAGACCGGCATGATGCCGGACCCGCCGCGCACGGCTGCGGGCCACCGCATCTACGGGCAGAGCCACATTCAGCGTCTGCGTTTCATCCTGCGGGCCCGCGAGCTCGGCTTTGCCATTGACGAAATTAAAGGGCTGCTTGGCCTCGTGGATGGCGGCACCCAGACTTGCGGCGAAGTGAAAGCCCTGACTGAACGCCATCTCAGCGATGTGCGCCGGAAAATTGAAGACCTTCGCAGGATCGAAAAAGTATTGGCCGCAACAGCAGGCCAATGTTCCGGCGAGGATGTCCCGGAGTGCCCGGTGCTGGAGGCGCTGGCATCTTGACCGGGACGTTTCTGATCTTTGCCCTGGCAGCCCTGGCGGAAATCGCCGGGTGCTTTGCCTTCTGGGCGTGGCTGCGCCTCGACCGTTCGCCGCTCTGGCTCGTGCCCGGCATCGCAAGCCTTGTGCTGTTCGCGTATCTTCTGACGCGCGCAGACAGCGCATTTGCCGGGCGGGCCTACGCCGCCTATGGCGGCGTCTATATCGCCAGTTCTATGTTCTGGATGTGGCTGGCCGAAGGCAATCGCCCCGACCGCTGGGATATAGCAGGAATGATGATATGCCTGATCGGTAGCGCTCTCATTTTGATGCCGTTGCGTAGTTAACGTCCGCCGGCAAGCAATCTTAGAAGAAGGCTGGAGCCCTTCTGTTTCCCTTGGCTCCAGCCTTCAGTTCGGAATCCCTTGCTACGCGCTGTGGAGGGGCGCCGGCCACTCAGCATTTCAGCCGCCTATAACCGTAGTCATAAACTGTAAGGATCCGCTCAGGAAAACCGCTTGTGCAGGGCGGAGTTGACCGCCTCCGACGCAAGCACAAGCACAACAATGGCCATGGTTACCGTCGCGGCCTTGTCATATTGGAACGAGCGCACGTAGGTCTGGACATAAAGCCCGATGCCGCCCGCACCGACAATGCCGAGGATTAGGCTTTCGCGCAGGTTCAGTTCGAAACGGAACACGGTGTCCCGCAGGATGACCGGCGCCATCTGAGGCCAAATCGCCCATCGCAGCTGCTGCGTGCGGCTGGCGCCAGCACTTTCCAGTGCTACCACCGGGGCGGCGGCCACATTGTCGATCGCTTCGGCATAGAATTTCGCCAGCATCCCCGTTGCATGGAAGGTGATGGCGAGGATCCCGGGCAAGGGCCCAAGCCCCACCGCACCAACCATGAGCATCGCCACCAGGATCAGCGGAATGGAGCGGATCATCGCCAGAAGGCCGCGCACCGGGCGCCAAACGGATGACGGCACTAGGGTCTCGGCTGCGAGAACTGCCAGCCCAGCGGACAGGATGACCGCAAAGAAAGTACCGAGGATGGCAATCCGCAGGGTTTCTGCCAGACCCCGCATGACTTCGCGCCAGATCGACAGGTCCGGCGGCATCATCCGCCCGAGGAATTCGCCCAGGCGAGGCCCTGCACCGGGAAGCTTGTCCAGCCCCATTTCTGCGCTTGTGGCGGACCAAAGGACGGCCGCCGCCAGCACGATCCAAGTCAGCACCTGGCTCATCAACTGACCACGCGCAGCCCGGCGCCGGGAACCGTGCCGTGGTAAAGTTCGGCGATGTCGTCGCTGGTCACCTGAGCGGAGGGTTTGTCGAACTGCACTGCGCCGGCTCGCAGCCCCACAATCCGGTCGGCAAAGCGGCGCGCCAGTTCTGGCTGGTGCGAACTGAAGACGACTCCGATGCCGCGTTTGTCAGCTGCGCCTGTGATCAGGCCGAGGATCCGTTCCGCATGGGCGGGGTCAAGGTTGCTCACCGGTTCGTCGGCAAGGATCAGCCTGGGATCCTGCGCCAGGCAACGGGCAATTGCCACCCGCTGCCGCTGACCGCCTGAAAGCTGGTCCGCCCTACGCCGGGCCAGATCGGAGAGACCGGTATCTTCGAGCGCGGCAGCTGTTTTGAGGTGGTCCTGCTCGCCAAACCGCCCCCAAAGGGAGGGCCAGATGCGCATCCGGGAAAGCCGCCCGTTCATCACATTCTGATAGACAGTCAGCCGGTCAACCAGTGCAAATTCCTGAAAGATGAACCCGGCACCGGTGCGCAGCTCACGCGGCGGAGCCTGCGTTGCCGAAAGCGGCACCCCCAGAACCTCGGCCTCGCCGCGCCAGCCGCGCAGGCGGCCGTCGAGCAGTGCGAGCAGGGTGGATTTCCCGGCGCCCGACGGGCCAAGCAGGGCCACCCGTTCACCCGGTGCGGCGCTGAGCGACACTTCGCACAGCGCCGCGGCGCCGCCGAAGTGGTGCGACACTGCATTCAGGGTGAAAGCTGCTGTCATTTCAGGTACCCGTAGCGCCGTGCCGTCTCGCGCACGCCTTCGTAAACGTCCCGGTCCACCGCGATGTAGCCGTCCGGCCCATAGAGATACGCCAGCAGGTGGCGGTTGCCTGGCTCATTGAGCTGCAACATGGTTTCGATGAACTTGGCCTGCACGCCCTTGTCCAGGCCGGGCCGTGCAACAACCGCATGGCTTGGGATCTGTTCGCTTTCGGCCAGGACTTTGACTTCTGCCTGCTGATCCGGCGTCAGCAGAAGATCGGCATACTGGCTGGCGCCGGCGGCATCCACAAGCCCATTCGCCATGGCCTGCATCGCCTGCTGATAGCCCCCGGCAAAGAACTTCCGGCCAAAGAAATTGTCCGCATCGGCGGCATCGGCGATAAGCCCCTCGCGCACGAACAGATCAAGCGGGTATAGATAGCCGGACTCCGATACCGGATCGGCAAAGGCAATGTCACGCCCTTTGAGGTCGGCCAGCGTCTCGATGCCGCTGTCCTTGCGGACAAACACGCGACCCGCATAGCTCGGCTGCCCGCGGTAGACCTCGGACAGCAGTGGCACGGCACCAATCTGATCCTCGGCCAGAACATAAGGCAGAGCGCCCATGAAAGATATGTCTGCATCGCCGTTGCGCAGCGCCTCGACGGCGGCGGCATGGTCGAAGGTCACAAACCCTGTCACCGGCATTCCCATGCGTTCGGACAGCCAGCCGGTGACCGCCTTTATGTCGCCCAGCAGCTTTTCGGGGTTTTCTTGCGGAATGAAGGCCAGTTTCAGCTCCTCACCCGCTGCCAAGGCTGGCGCGGCGAGGAATGCGGCCGATACGGCCAGAAAATTGCGGCGCGACAGCATCAGAACATCCTCTCGTCAATATCGGCTTGCATCGCTTTGAACAGGTCCCACTGGCGGCCTGCCTCCTCCCAATCGCCTTTGGCGCTTGCATCGCCGACAGCCCGCAGGATGGCCGCGAACTCATAGATCTCCGGCTTGGAGTTTTGATTAACCATGACACTCGCATCTGCCGCCAGATCAGGGGCGACCGTATCCACCAGAAGGGCGATGTTTTCGGCATCGCGCATCGGCAGCAGCGTATCCAGGGTGCTTGCGAAAGTGGTCAGTTCTTCCCAGGACAAGCGGAACACGCTGTCGCGGCCTTCAAACGCCTGATAGGGTTCCTCACCATCTCCGACAGCCTCGAGATAGGCGGTCAGATCGGCACGCTGTGCCTCATCCAGCCCCAGAACTTTGCTTTCGTCGAACCAGTCCACAACGCTGGCCAGCGTTGGCAGCGACCCGTCGTGCATATAGGGCGCGGTGAAGTTGATATTGCGCAAGGTGGGCGTTTCAAAGTGGATTGGCGTACCGCCCGGGAAGGGGGGCTCGGCAGTGCCGATGTCGTATGTGAGACCATCGCGGAAGTTACGCTCGGGCGTGTGGCACGAGGCGCAGGAGCGGTCTCCCAGTCCGGCGAAATCGGTGTTGAACAGCTTCTCCCCGCGCTTGGCAGCTTCCGAGGCCAAATTCGTCAGCCTGCCCGCCCTGTCGATTTTCGGATTCGGAAGAAAGTCGAACTGCTTGACATAGGCCTCCAGCGCGTCCAGCTGGAAGGGTGTCGGCTCATCGCCTGCGAACTCGGTCACGATCACATTGCGGATGAACCGCCGCAGGCTGGGCTCGCGCCCATCGCGCCCGTAAGGCGCAGTAAAGCGGATGCCCCGCATTGAAGGCGTGTCCAGATGGTCGTCTACCCGGTCATTGAACATCGGGTTGAAGAAGGAGCCGTCCACATCCATGCCGCCCGCGTATTTTGACAGTCCGGGGATGAAGAAGTCCCGGTTCACATCCGAACGGTTGTGGCAGGTGGAACAGGCAATACCCAGTTCGCGAGCCGGGCCGCCAAAAATTTCCGGGCTGTCGAACAGCATGTCGCCATAGGCAACCAGCGGCAGGTTCGCCTCATCCTCGCCAGCTTCTTCAAATTGCAGCACCAGCCGGGGCAATTCCTGCTGATCGGCGATATTCGACCCCGGCGGCAAGGTTGCAGGCAGCGACACCGGCGTTCCCGAGCGCACTGCGCTTTCGGGGACCGGGGTCAGCGTTTCGCGTTCCGCATAGGCGGCAGGCAAATAATTTTCTGTCAGATAGGTTTCGAGCGTTGCACGTGCTGCGGCAAAGCTCTCTGCATCGGTCTCTTGCGCTCCATGGCCAAGCACGCCAGCAGTGCCAAGCGAGGAGTTCAGGGCGAGCCATGCCCGCCCCAGATCGCGCGCGGCATTCGCATCCGCCGCCTTGATGCCGTCCTCGAACGCCCGGAACAGCGCTTCGGCATTGGCAACCTCATGTGCTGCGTAGGGCTGTCCAAGCGCAGTCTCTGCCGCTGCCAAGTGACGCAGGATACCCTGGGCCACGGCTGCCGTGGCCGCCTCGAACAGCGCCTGGCGGTCATGCGATGCAAGAGCCGCGCTGATTGCGCGGGCCTCATCCGGGCTCACCCGCGACATGGCATCTTCAGACAATGCGCTGCCCGGTGCCGGTGCGGTCCAGCTGTTTTCGATTTTTTCCCAGGGAACCGGGGTCAGGTTCCCCATGAACAGTGTCAGGCGGTAAGCGGCAGAGCGCGGCGCCCATGGGGCTTGCTCAATCGCTGTGGCCCCGGCGGCCACCGGCAAAAGGCCGACTAATGCCGCTGAAATGAGGTTTTTCATGGTCGAACCTACAAAAGTTAGCTTTGGCTAAATTGTGTAGTTTCTTCTATGCCGTTGTCAACCCGCCTTGTTGCAGGCATACAGGGAGGCCAAAATGACATGCGATCTTATGAGCGACATGACCGAAACAGATGAAAACGCCCTCAATCGAAGCCCAGATGAACAGGCAAGCGGTTTTGAGGCCGTACGCACGGCTCATCAAAGCGAGATGGTCGAAGATTATGTCGAGCTGATTGCCGAGTTGATTCACATGAACGGCGCAGCGCGGCCTGTTGAAATCGCCGAGCGTCTAGGCGTGACCCAGCCCACGGTCTCCAAGAACCTGAACCGCCTGAAACGGGAAGGGCTGATTCTGCAGGAGCCCTACCGTTCGATCCGCCTGACGGAAGAAGGCCGCCAGCTGGCCGAAGCCTGCCGCAAACGGCACAGAATCGTTGTGGATTTCCTTGTGGCTCTTGGCGTGTCGCAAGAGGTGGCCGAATATGATGCCGAAGGGATCGAGCACCACGTCAGCGAAGAAACCTTATCTGTATTCCACGCGTTTACCAGTGAACGGACAAAAAGCTGAGCTATTTTTGGCGCTATTGACTGGGGCGGCTAGAAAGCCCACAAAATTCCCGATGAGATCGTGCTGCCCATGACGAGTGCGGCTAATTTAGGCGGGCTTTCAGCACAGCAATACAGCTGCCCGCGCGATTGCCTTCCGGTTTTACCCCTATCAATCTGCAGGCTGGAAGCATCCGTGAGTGATTTATTGCCGGGAGACGAGGAGATCTATTGTCTACCGGCAAGAGGCATCCAATCTTCCTCGGCATGAGACGCTTTCCAAGGCTTCCGCTGGAACCGGTGTGCCTTGCATCGACTGTCATGAACCATGTCCAAACAACTCCGCGCCGGTGTGCATGTTGGCGGATGCCTCAAACTCCAGAACGGAATAGCGGATGCCATAGTGTTTTGCGAGAGACGATTTGATATCCGACTTGATCTGCTCAGCATTGGCAAGGCATCCCTCTTCGACTACCACATGGCAATCGAGCGCGACCTCGTGTTCCTGCATTTGCCAAAGATGCACGTGATGAACATCGGCAACACCGTCCACGCTCCGGATCACTTCCACGACCCCCTTGCCGTCTATGTCCGGCGGGCTGCCCAGCATCAGCGTCCGGATTGGGCGGCCGATCTCGGTCACAGCGAGGTAGAGAATGTAAAGCGCGATACCAATTGTGATCGCAGGATCAACCCACTTCATGTCATAGAGAATGATGAGCGAGCCACCGATAATCACGGCGACTGAAGCCAGCGCATCAGAAAGGTTGTGCAGGAAGAGTGCTCGAATGTTAACACTGCCTTTCTGCATCGAGTAAGTGAGAAATGCGGTTAACGTGTCCACCACCAGCGCAATGCCGCCGAGGATTACGACAGTCCAGCCCGCAACCTCGGGGGGGTCGATCATCCGCATGCCCCCCTCGTAGATGAGATAGACACCAACCAGTATGAGCGTTGTGTAGTTGACCAGCGCAGCGACAATCTCGATCCGGCCGTAGCCGAAAGTCATACGCTCGTCGGCGGGCCGCCGGGCGATCTTGCGCGCGGCAAACGCGATGAGGAGAGATGCCATATCTGAAAAGTTGTGCAGCGCGTCCGCGATCAAAGCGAGGCTGCCCGCGAAAATTCCGCCGACGACTTGAGCGATGGTCAGAAGGGCATTCGCCCAGATCGCGATGGAAATCCGACGGTCTCCAGAAGCAGGATCGATATGAGCATGGCCATGATCATGCGGCATCTTGGTTTTTCTCGTGGCGGTGGTTCACTAGGCCCAGTCCCGGGATGTGCGGCACGTGCCCGGACCGTATTGCGCGGACACGAGCATTCATCCAGTGGCGGATAACTTTGCGATAGAGCCAGTCACGCAAAATTCCGAACGCCTGCCGGTGGTCCCGGTAGAATTCGTCCGGTGTGCCGAAAGTTCCAAAATCCCGGACAATACCAGTTTTCTGAATGTAAGTGTCTCCACCTGTCCAATCGACTGGTGGCGCGCTCAAACAATTGGTTCCGGCACCATAGCCGCATAGGCTTTCGGTACCGGAAAAGGCGGCCTGGAGCGTCCCTAAGAATGCCTCGTCAAGGATGAAACCCTCGAGATTGACCCAGCCTTCCTCTGTCTCGGCCTCCACCCATGAATGCAAGATCTCGTCTGGAGCAATTGGATAAACGATCTCTGGTACCACGCCCCGCTGCAGCGCCTTGTGGATCGTGAAGCCATGCAGCCGGCACCGCACACCCACTCCGCGTAAAAGCGCCATGAGCAGTGTGCCCTTGGTGTTGCACTGGCCGTAGCCGTCGGTGAGAACCCTGGAGGCTGGGATGTCATCCGCGTGGTTGTAACCAAAGGCAATCTCGTTGCGGACGAAGCCGTACACCGCGCCGATTTGCTCATGCTGGGCCAGTTCCTTCCACCCGCGGTTCGTTATTAGCCTGGCAATTGACGGATGGTCAAAGTCCAATAGCCTCGTAGGCTTAAGAAGCGGATCTGCCGGATACACTGCATTTCTCCTCGAATCTTGCAAGAAGGGGTGTAACCGCTACAGTAACTGTAGCTTCAAGCCCTAATCCTGCAATCGCTATCCAGGATTGTCAGGATCACTTGCCTTTAAGCTGTTATGTGGTCCACTCCTTTTGCAGGCTGTGAGCCTCCAGACTTCGTGCTCGCAGCGGCTGCCTTCGAAAGAAGGCATGTCAGTGCTTAAATGCACAACGCCCCGGATAGTTGAGAGCTGCACTCATGCGCCGATTTCGTCGTGCTCCGTCAGACATTCGGCATGATCACGGAGCACCTCAAGGACCCGGCAATCAGATGTCTTGCCGCCACTGCATTCATGCACCATTCGTTCAAGCTCAGTGCGCAGCGCCTCAAGTCTGGCGATCCGCTGATACACCTGCTTCAACTGCCGCCGTGCTATAGCATCGGCTTCGTCGCAGGACCGTTCCGGATGGTCGCTCAGATCGAGTAGTTCCCGGATTGCATCCAGAGAAAAGCCGAGCTGGCGCGCGTGACGGATGAAGGATAGGCGATCAAGCTCGGCTTCACCATAGCGCCGCTGACCGCCTTCGGTCCTGCCTGGTTCGGGCATCAGGCCAATCTGTTCATAGTAGCGGATGGTCTGGACTTTGGTGCCAGTCTTCTTTCCCAAACTGCCAATCGTGAGCATACGCACCCCCAGGACGCTACAGTTCTGGTAGGTTTAATTGGGTCTGGCACTGGCCACAACTCAATTCACAGACACGCGACAAAGTCCCTCTCCTGAAAAAAACGGTTGAACCTCTAGTAGCTGCAGGGTGTAGACGCGCAAAAAATACGTGGAATCAGAAACGGGCTGCTTGCTTTGAAGCTTAAACTCCTTCGGAAAATTCTTTGGGCGCTGGCGGCTGTTGCGCTAATTTGGCTTTTGCTTTGGGCGGATTATCGTGCGGATCAGGCACGTGAGACGCAGTCGGCTTTCCGTGCGGCCTTCGAACTCACGGACCATCAAGGAATAACACGGACGCAGGAAGACTTCGCCGGGCGGTGGATGCTAGTCTTTTTTGGCTTCGCGAACTGCCCCGATGTCTGCCCGACGACTCTCGCTGAGGTCGCCGCTGTGATGGAAGGTCTAGGTCCGGACGCCGGGCGGATTCAGCCGCTCTTCATCTCGATCGATCCCGAGCGCGATACACCAATGACGCTTGCAGATTTCGTACCGCGCTTCGAGGCCGGCATCATCGGTCTCACGGGGACCCCGGACCAGATCGACCGGACAGCGAAGAGCTTTCACATCTTTTACGAAAAAATCGAGGAGGCTGCGGCCCCCGGCGGTTACACTATGGGGCATTCCTCGCAGCTGTTCCTTTTCGATCCTGAAGGTGGCTATGTCACGGCGTGGCCCTATGGCACGCCAGCAGAAGAGATCGTATCCAGTCTGAGAGAGCAGATTTCCTTATGACATTCAGGCTATCATCCGACACGTCGCTCGCAGCCGCATGGATCGTTGCACTAGTTTCCTCACTGTCTGTTTTGTTCATTGGCGAGGTTCTGGGGCAGACGCCTTGTGTCCTCTGCTGGTTTCAACGGGCATTCATGTTCCCGCTGGCGGTTGTGCTGGGTTGCGGGCTCTGGTGGCGGGACAGGAGGGCCGGCCGCTACGGTGTCGCGCTTTCTCTCGCCGGCGGAGCCATCGCATTGTGGCATCTCGGCCTTTTCTGGGGGCTCATTCCCGAACGCATCCAGCCCTGTACTGCGGCAGGTCCGTCCTGCACTGACCAAGGCCAGCTTGTCCTCAGCGTGCCAATCCCGCTGCTCTCGTTCCTGGCCTTTGCCCTCACCGCTGCCCTGTCAGCCGCTTCTTTGAAGGAAAATACCGAATGAACCGCCGCTCATTGATCCTTTCCGTTTCTGCTCTCGCAGTTGCGGCCTTTTCTGGCGCCTCTTGGTATGCAACGCGATCAGAGCCCATTGGGGAGGCCTCTTCAGTCACCCCGGAGATTGCCGACGCTTTGATCCGGCCCTATTCGCCGGTTCTCGGCCCCGAGGGTGCGACCGTGACGATCGTGGAGTTCTTCGATCCTGCGTGCGAAGCCTGCCGCGCATTTTACCCGGTCGTGAAGGATATTATGGCCGAGCATGGCGATACAGTGCGTGTGGTGATCCGCTACACACCGTTTCACGGGGAAGCTTCGGAAGAAGCGATCCAGGTCCTCGAAGCTGCGCGCATGCAGGGGGTCTTTGAGGAAGTTCTGGAAGCGATACTGCGGGATCAGCCCCGCTGGGCGTCCCACGGTGCGCCCGAGCCCGGCCTCATCCTCAATATCGCTGCGGTCGCAGGTCTCGACGCAGAAGCCGCGCGGACGCAAATGCGCCTGCCGGATATTGTAGGCATCCTCAATCAGGACCGTGCCGATGTCGAAGCCGTGGGTGTGCGCCAGACGCCGACCTTCTTTGTGAACGGCAAGCCGCTCGCTACTTTCGGCGAGGCAGAATTGCGCGCGCTGGTCGCAGCCGAAGTCGCGGCAACCAATAGCTGAGTGACAATCTGAAAGGAAACTGGCGAAATGAAACCGGTACTTCATGCTGCCCTTGCAGCACTTGTGCTGCCACTCGGCGCCGCCTCCGCCGCGCTGGCCGGTTCCGGCCAAGTGAGCATCGAGAATGCCTGGTCGCGGGCATCTATCGGCACCAGCCGTCCCGGAGCTGCCTACATGGAGATAGTGAACGAAGGCGATGAGCCGGTCACACTGACAGGTATCAAGACTGATATTGCCATGATGCCTGAAATTCATCGGAGTTCGACGAACGAACAAGGCGTCAGTTCAATGGCTCCCGCGGGTGACGTGTCTATTGCGGCAGGAGAGACCGTCGCGCTGGAGCCCGGCGGTCTGCATGCCATGCTGATGAAACTTCAGCGCCCGATGAAGGAAGGGGAGACTTTTCCGCTTTCGCTTGTTTTTTCGGACGGTGGCTGGGTAACGGTCAACGTGCCGGTTCTTGGCATCGCAGCGCGCGGCCCGGGAAACTGATGCGGCGGCGTTCAGCTCTCGGATATGGCGCGGCGGCATTTGGTGCGATTGGCCTGACACTCTTGCTGGGCTGGTGGCGTGTAGACGGCCCCGGCGCACCAGAGCCCATGGACCAGCGGCCCTTGCCGCTTACGGCGATGGACTTCCGCCTGACTGACCACAAAGGGCAGCCAGTCGGCCCTGATACGCTTGTCGGGCGCCCGTCGATGATATTCTTCGGCTTCACCTACTGTCCTGACGTCTGCCCCACGACGCTCTCGGACATCTCAAGCTGGCTGGACATGATGGGCGAGGACGCCGAGCGGCTGAACACCATCTTTATCACGGTAGATCCCGAGCGCGACACTGTCGACGCTATGGCAGAGTATGTCGGCTACTTCCATTCGGCGATCCGCGGCTGGACCGGTCCAGAAGCGCAGATCAAGCGTGCAATCGAGGGCCTTCGCGCGACCTATGAGAAGGTTACTGGCGAAGATGGGAGATACACGATGAACCATACGGCGAAGGTCTTTCTGTTCGATGCCGAGGGACGCTTCGTCAGCACTATCGACTACCACGAACCGAGAGAATTCGCAGTTCCGAAAATCCGACGCGCGATGAAAGTTAGACTGGAGGGAGCAACATGAGGTTGAGGTGCCTGATGGCCGGGCTGGCGGTAACGAGCGGGATTTCGGCGGCGGTCGCAATGGTCGCCACATCCTACTCAACTACGCCTGTTCAGCCGACCCTAGCCGAGGCTGGCGTTTGGGAACCTGCGCCTCTCACACCGCCTCGGTTTGTGGAAGGCCCCTCTTACAGGCTTGCCCGCACGCGGCCTGGAAGTGCGCCGGACTTTCGTCCGCCGTTCCTTCCGGCCGTGGTAAGGAACGATGCTCCGCTGACTGCCATAGAACCGCCACTCATCACATGGTCACGCGAAATAGCTCCGGGCGAGACGCTTGATGCGGTTCTGGCCGAGGCCGGGCTTGCCGCCACAGACCGCGCAGAGATCGCCCTTGCGATTGACGCAGAATACGATCTCCGCCGACTGCGCCCCGGTCACGCAATCACTGTCATATCCACGACAGATGGAAGCCCTCGCAATGTGACCCTTGTTGTCGAAGAGGGCATACGGATCGAGGCATTATTTGGAGAGCAGCTCGCCACCCGGGTTGTGGCCCCTGAACCCGAAATCGTGACCCTTGCTGGCGAGACCAGGATCGAAACCTCGATCTTCGGGGCACTGGACGATGCCGGGATACCAGCCCGGTTCGCCGTCGATCTGGCGCAAATGCTGGGCGGCACAGTGGATTTCCGGCGCGAACTGAGCGGCGGCGAGACGCTGCGCCTTCTCTGGCGCGAGGCGCGGGTTGCGAACAAGGCTGTCCGCCAGCCCGAAATTTCGTTCGCTGCATTGGACCTTGGAGACGCTCTCTATGAAATCGCCTGGCCAGAGGATGGAACCGGCAAGGCTACAATCTATCTCGACGGCGAAGTGCTGCGTGTCTTTTCCCAGCCAGTAGAGGGCGCGCGGCTAACTTCCGTCTTCGGCCGCCGCAAGCACCCGGTCTTTGGCAATGTCCGCATGCACACTGGTGTGGACTTTGCTGCAGCGCGTGGAACGCCTGTCCGCGCCACTGCGCCCGGAAGTATTGCGTTTATTGGATGGCGCGGTGGCTATGGCCGTGTTGTCGAGATTGCCCATGGTGCGGACACACTGACCCGATATGCTCATCTCAGCGCCGTGCCCGAAGGCCTTGCTGAGGGTCAACGCGTGTCGGCCGGGGATACCATTGGCCGGATCGGCGCGACGGGCACTGCGACCGGCCCCAATCTGCATTACGAGGTGCGCGTAGACGGCCGGCCCACTGACCCGCTCTCCGATGACCGGCTCGCCGAGGCCACCAGGCGTGCAACACCGGACACAGCGGCGCTTACACGCCTGAGGGCGGCACGCGCCAGGCTGGAGGAGCAGCTTGCCAGCGTGATCGCCGAGAACCCCAATGAAAGGCTTTGACCATGAAACGACCGATCGCCGCCCTGGCATGTGCTCTTGCCCTGCTCCCCGCCGCACAGGTGCTGGCCCAATCGACGCCCATTGAGGTTAAAAAGACCAATGGCTGCGGTTGCTGCCTCGCTTGGATGGAACATCTGGGGGAAAGCGTGTTTGTTCCAAGCGGAAAAAACATGTTCGCAGGGCTGCTCGTGCGGTTCAAACTCGACAACGGTGTGCCGCAGCGCATGGTTTCTTGCCACACAGGTCTCACCGAGGGTTACGTAATTGAGGGGCATGTGCCCGCGGCCGACATTCGCAGGCTCCTTGCCGAGCGTCCCGACGCAGTGGGTCTTGCCGTACCCGGCATGCCGCTCGGATCGCCTGGTATGGATCAGGGCAGCTGGCGAGAGGCTTACGATGTGTTCCTTATCAACAATGACGGCTCGACCGAAGTCTACGCCAGTTACCCCGGCAACTGATCAGCACGATTGCACGCGGGCTGAGAACGGAGCTGTATTCCTCTGTTCGCCTGGCCGTTCAGGCTACCTTGCAACCAAATCACTTGATGATCACAGACCGGTTTCGTTTCTACGGACGGAGTATACCGATGCCTGCGAGGTGATCGTGATGGTGTTTGCAATCTCGGCCTTCAATGCCGCAATTCAAGCACCATTTGCGTGACTGCCCGCCGTCGAGCGCGGTCTATGCATATATTTCGATGGGCGTCCCGTCCCGCACCATTGCATAGACCTCTTCGATCTGGCGGTCGGACACAGAGATACAGCCTGCGGTCCAGTCGCGTTTGTTCATTGGGTCAATGCCCCGTCGCGGCCCGCCATGGATGAAGATGTCACCACCCGGAGATTTGTCTTGCGCCGCTGCAAATGCGATGTCCGCCTCGTTTGGATAAGAGATGCCGATGGAGAGGTGGAACAGACTGTCAGGATTGCGCCGGTCAATGAGGTAGGCGCCTTCGGGTGTTCGTCCATCCCCCTCAAATTGCTTATGACCTTCCGGTGCAAACCCCAGCCCGACCGGGTAGGTGCGCAAAACACCCTCAGCGCCATCCAGAACAAGCAAACGTTCTGATTTGTAGAGCCGCAAACGGGTAACTTCGGGCCCGGTATAACTACGGAACTTGCTTGCACAGCCGGATAGGAGGACGGCAATGCCGCCCAGTAGAATTCTGCGTCTCGGGATTCTGTTGATCATCGCTGCTCGGTGCCATTATTGACGGCTTGTTACCACAACCCTAGTTGAAGGGCCGGCACCAAATCAATGACCATGTGCCAAAGCGCCCTTCGCCATTTGTTCACCTGCTGGCTCGCCGCCTTCCGGCGGCGACTTGTGGCGGCCGTCCGCGTTCAGAAGCCGCAGCGCATTGGCCACCACCAGCAACGACACACCCGCGTCCGCAGCAATGGCCCCCCACATCGAGGCCATTCCGAATGCAGTCGCCACGACAAAGGCGGTTTTCGTCGCTAACGAAAGGCCGATATTCTGGCGGATGATGCTCATCGTGCGGCGCGAATGGGCAATCAGCCACGGCACCTTGGCGATGTCATCTGTCATCAGCGCGATGTCCGCCGTCTCGATGGCCGCGTCCGAGCCTACGGCGCCCATGGCGATGCCGTAATGCGCCCGCGCCATGGCGGGGGCATCGTTTACGCCGTCCCCAATCATGGCAACAACCGAATGGCTGTCCACCAGTTCCTCGATGGCGGTTACCTTGTCTTCTGGCAGCAGTTCAGCGCGAACCTCGTCGATACCGACTTCGGCTGCTACCGCGCGCGCCGTGCGCTCGTTGTCGCCAGTTAGCATGACAACGGTGTTGACACCCTGTGCGTGCAATCGAGAGACGATGCCTTTGGCGTCAGGCCTGATCCGGTCGCGCAGTTCAAGAACGCCCAACACGCCCGTCTCGTCGCCCAACGCGACCAGCGTCGCCCCCGCCCCTTCGATCCGGTCCCGCAACTCATCAGGAATGGCATCCCCAAAACCTTTCTCCGCGGCGAACCGGTCAGAACCAAGCCAGACGGGCCGGTCACCCATGCGACCTTCGAGCCCTCGCCCCGGCACCGTGCGGGTATCCTCCGCAGCGGCTACTGAAACGGCGTCCCGCCCGGCGCGCTCGAGGATAGCGCGCGCTAGCGGGTGCGAGGAGCGCATCTCCAGCGAAGACGCCAGCGCAAGCAGGTCCCGCGCCTCCACCATTCCAAGCGGATGGATTGCCGCAACCTCCGGTCGGCCCTCGGTGATCGTTCCGGTCTTGTCCAAGGCCAGCGCCGTCGTGCGGCCAGGTGCCTCGACATAGGCGCCGCCCTTGATCAGCACGCCCGCCCGCGCCGAAGAGGCCAGCGCCGCAACGATCGAGACAGGCGTCGAAATCACCAGCGCACAGGGGCAGGCGATGACCAGGAGCACCAGAGCATTGTAGAACCAGAAGCCCCATGCGCCGCCAGCAAGTGGCGGAAGAACCGCGAGAGCGATTGCCAGTGCCATGACTACCGGCGTGTATATCCGCGCGAACTTCGCCACCCACTGTTCCACAGGAGCGCGGCGGGAATGCGCGTCGCCAACCATGCGTATGATTTTCGAAAGCACTGTGTCCGATGCCTTCTTCGTTGCCCGCACAGTAAGAGTGCCTTCACCGTTGATGGTGCCGGCATAGACTTCGTCGCCCGGTTCCTTTGGCACCAGAGCGCTTTCACCGGTAATGGGGGCCTGATCAACAGCACCCGCTCCCCCTACGACTTCACCGTCAAGCGGAATGCGGTCGCCGCCGCGCACAATGAATTTTGCATTTACAGCTACCGCGGACGCTGGAACCTCCGCTTCCGATCCATCGTCATAAAGCACCCTTGCCGTGGGGGGCGCGAGGTCCAGCAGCGCCGAAACTGCGTTCCTCGCCCGGCCGACACTCCAGTTTTCGAGATAAAGCGAAAGCGAGAAGAAAAAGGCGACCGTCGCGGCCTCGAAGAATTCGCCAAGGCCGATGGCGCCGGCCACGGCGACGACCATCAGGAGGTTCATGTCGGGCGAGAACCGCCGCGCTGAGGACCACGCCTTGGGAGCGACGAGCCAGACGCCAAAGAGGATCGCAACCGCGAAGAGTCCGGCTTCGGCCATCGGCATCGGTCCCTCCCCATGACCAGCGAACAGCCCTATAGCCCCGCTCATACCGGTCTCGACGATGTGGTAGAGGAAACCTGCTGCCCAAAATCCGCCACTCAACGCGGTGAAGCGCCATTGACGTGCCAGATGCGCTGCCTGATCCTTCGCTGCGTTCTTGACGTCCCAGGGCTTCGCACTCATCCCGGTACTAGCGACCAACTTGGTGACCTCGGAGTCGGATAGTGCTATTGCGGTATCAAGGATCGTCATGCGTCCGTTGATCACGTCAAACGCCAGGTGCTCGGTTCCGCCCACACTCGGACCCACGGCCCGGTTCAGAATTGCCACCTCTTCGGCGCAATCGAGTCCGGAGACCTGGAAACTGCGCCCGTTAGCAGGGGGCGGGCCTGCCGGACCAATGTCCCCGCAGGTTGAAGCACCGCCGCAGCAGGCAGATTCATGATCCTGCGTGCAGGTGCTATTGTCATCGTTACGGCGGGTTTCGAGCGGCATAGGCGGACCTTCAGATTCGACGAGATCCTTCGAACCTAATTCCTACAGCACCTAGAGCTTCAAGTGGTCAAACGCGTTTTTTCGCTAGACGCTCAAATGCGCCGTAAATGCGAGGGTCCGACCTCTGGCTTGTGGCGAAACATACCGTATGCCAGATTGCCGACGGGAAACAAAAAAGCAAACGGCAGAGGTTCAGATGCAGAAACGAAATGCGGCAATCGTGGCCACAATGCTAATTCTGGCAGGATGTTCTTCCTCTACTAGTGTCTCCGGCAACGCCGCAACGCGGGTCGGAAACGTGCCTGACGCCGTCGTTGATCTCGCGGCTCCGGGACAAAATCTTGCGTCTGCACGGCTTCTGCCTGAAGACGGCTGCTACTGGTATGAGCATAGCGGGCCAGTTGAAACCACGTTGCTGCCGCTTAGAACAACGGCGGGAAACCCGATCTGTTCGAAACCAAACGCATAGATTAGGTCACCAACCTCCCCCTCAACTCCGTGAAGTGATGCCGTCTTCGGCCTCATACAGATAGGCCGTCGAGCCGGTTTCCACGTTTGGGTAGAGATCGTTGATATGCGCCATAACCATGCGGACGCATCCTGAACTCGCCCTGCCACCGATCGAACGCGGCCAAGGCGTTCCATGAATACGCAGGTAGGTATCGCGGTTTCCAACAAACAAATAGAGAGCGCGGGAACCTAGCGCGTTCTTGGGGCCTGGTTCCTGCCCGTCTGCATACTGGGAATAGGCCTCCGGGTCGCGTTCGATCATGGATTGAGTAGGCGTCCAATGCGGCCACTCAACTTTTCGCCGGATGGTGTAAGTGCCAGGTTCGTACAAATTGCCACGGGCTATGGCCACACCATAGCGCATGGCAGTTCCCCCCTCTTCAATGTGGTAAAGGTATCTCGCAATGGCATCGACATGGATGTCCCCCGGCACCAACCCGTCGTTTGCAACGACCCGGGTGGGAAGGAAACGTTGGTGCAGCCCCCATGGATTAGACGTTGCCGGATCATAGTTTGGCGGTGTGATTTGAGCGTCCCAATTTGCCTTCTGTGTGGCAGTCGGCCAAGATCCGGCCCACACCGGTTCTGCGATTGCAGTAGAGAACAGTGCTGACGAACTTGCGACAAAATGGCGTCTCGTAATCATATCTGAGATTTTCTCCTGTGCCCTTTGATTGCTTCAAATTACCCCACTCCGATAAGAGCTACAGCTACTAAAGGGTCAAGGGGTTTCTGAGGCCAGCGTAGATTTCTGGACCGAGCTATTTTTGCTTACTGTCCCAACCTGGCAAGGCCTCCGTGGGTAGGGAAAACTGATCAGTTCATCACATGGAGGTTTCTGACAGAGAAGTTGAATGGCAGATTTCGGCCCATTGCGCCACGCGGTGGCTTCGATGGCAGGGCGAATATCGGCGTGTTCAAGTCACGGCTCGTTCAAGTATTCTGACCTTAGAGACGGGGTAGTTGTGCCAAAATCGATTCAGAGCCATTTTGAATGCCTATGACGCGTCCCGACATCATGCCGATTGACACGCAGACCGTTGTAATAGACGTGGCGCAGCTCTTGTACCGTACCGGATAAGTCTTGACACTCCAGCGCCGGAAAGCTGCATTGTGTCTGTCAATGAACCGGAAGCTGATCATTGATGTCCCTTTTTATACGGGCGAGGCGGACTACGGCCAACTCGCCCGGAACGTTCATGCGCTGGATCCAACCGCGAGGATCGACTGGGCGGCCGACTGCCGGCTCGTGCAGATAGAATCCAACTCTAGTGCCGGCCTTGTACTCGCGGTGGTGGAACAGACAGGTTTGATCCCAGGATCGGTGCTAGGAGTTTGACAATCATTTGGCTGCTAGCCGATCCGCCCGAGGACCGGAAAGACATCGAGCAGCCAGTAGGACAGCGCGGTGAGCTGCCCGGTCATCATCGCAAGCCCCATCACGACCATGACCGCGCTCGCGGCCTGATGCAGGCGGCACCCGACCCGTCTGGCGCCTTGCAACCGGCCGACAAGCCGATCGGTGAAACCCGCAACAATCAGGAACGGCACGCCAAGGCCTGCAGAATAAATCGCCAGTAGCAAGACCCCTTGCCCAACCATGGCGCTCGCCGCACTGGCGGTGAGGATCGCACCGAGAATTGGGCCAATGCAGGGGGTCCAGCCGAAGCCGAACGCGAGGCCCAGAACATAGGACGCGGCCGGCCTGCCGCCGGGGACGTCGAGATGGAACCGAAGATCCCGTTCCATGGCGCCGATCCGCGCCGCGCCGATCATGAACAGCCCGAACAGAATCACGATGCCACCGCCAACGAGGTTGAGTTCATAACGCCACCGCAACAGTGCCTGACCCAGGGCCGTTGCCGAAGCCCTGAGTGCCATGAATATCGTTGAGAACCCGAGCACGAAGCAGAGGTTGAGCCAAAGGGTCTGAGCCCGGCTGACCTCTTCGACATCACCAGCAGTGGCTGGAAAGCTGCGATGAGCGTGCCGCGGTTGCGAGCGAATGCTGCGTCAGCAAACACCCGAAAAGGCAACGGCTGCAAAGTTCCGCACTGTGATGGAGTGGATGCCCCTCCCGACGGCATCGTGATGTGCCATGCTGGTACTGTCTTAACAGACCAGAAACAGAGGAGGCGACAATGGAAATGGTTGCGATCATAGGAGTAGATTTAGCAAAGCGTAGTTTTCAGGTGCATGGGGCAGCGGCTGACGGCAGTGTTCTGTTCCGCAAAAAGCTGTCTCGGGCGCAAGTTTTGGCATTTTTTGTACAACAACCGAATTGCACAGTTGCTATGGAAGCTTGTGCAACCGCGCATGACTGGGGGCGTCAGATCGAGGCACTTGGCCATGATGTGAAATTGATACCGCCCATCTATGTGAAACCTTTCGTCAAACGGCATAAGAATGATGCGGCTGATGCAGAAGCGATTGCCGAGGCTGCGTCACGTCCAACGATGCGAACAGTCGCCGTGAAAACACATGAGCAGCAAAGTCGGGCGGTTTTGTTCCGGACACGTGACCTGCTTTTGAGGCAACGCACGCAGCTGATCAACGCCCTGCGGGCTCATCTCGCCGAGTTTGGCCGGGTGGCACCAAAAACGACGACAAATATCAAAAGTCTGAGGGAAATCTTGGAAGATCCCGAGAACGGTCTGCCAAAAGTGGTGACAGATGTTGGATCAATCTACCTTGGTCAGATCGCTACACTAACAGAACAAATAGGCAGGCTTGAAAAGCAGGTACGCATCGAAGCGACAAGAGACGATAACGCACGCCGTCTCCAGACCATGCCAGGCATCGGTCCGATAACTGCAATGGCTGTCTCGGCCTTCGCCCCACCTATGGAAATCTTTCGTCGGGGTCGGGATTTTTCTGCGTGGGTAGGGCTGGTACCGAAGCAACACTCGACCGGGGGAAAGCAGAAATTGGGCCGAACGTCGAAGATGGGGCAGAGAGATATCCGCAGGCTCTTGGTCATCGGTGCCATGTCCGTAGTGAGGATGGCGATTCACAAGGGTGCCCCTGAAGCATCTTGGCTCCAAAGGATGCTCGCAAGAAAACCACGTATGGTCGTCGCAATTGCACTCGCAAATAAGATGGCGCGCAGGTTATGGGCCATGTTGGTGAAACACGAAGATTACAGAGACCCGGCTATCGCCGCCGCGTAAGCGTTGCGATGGCCGGTACGTCGGGAATGTGAGGAGGTCTTTGAGTGTAAGGGCAAATGATCGGAAAGATCGGGTTCAGTAAAACCAGGAACTCACACCGGGATAATCAACCCGCCACTGTGATGTGGAACTGAACCGCGTATCTCCATACCGGCCAGCGGCGTCTGAAACGCCGCATAAACAGGCCTGACAGATGACCGCATCCGTTCACATTCCCAAACGCTCAAAAAACAACTTGCATTAAAGGGGGCCTCCACAGATGTGAGTTGTGGCAGGGATGGTGAAAGTTAGTTTCTGATCTCCCCGGCAGCTTCCATCCGACGGGTCGGCACGTTCCTGCAGTCTGCCCGCATCAAAAAATGCCGGATCCTGGTTCCGCATTGAGCATCGCCGCGCCAATGGTTCAGAAAATCACCCGCTTCGGAAAAACACACCCCAGTACTAATTTTTTGCTCTTCCACGTCCTTCAAAAGAAGCTCCGTCGCACGCCTATCCGGCGTCCCCCGTCCCCAATGCACGTGCCGGTCAAGCCAGCTATTTCGGGCCCGGCCACCTTCAGCCCGGTCATTGGATTAAGTAAGAGAACTCAACAAGTACCGCCCTTTCCCCTTCATGGAGTGAATGCCGTACTGCCAACGTGATGATGAATGAGGTCAGCCAGTGCAGCTCCGCATGCTCAAATGAGAAGATCAGGACAGACTGATGGGCTTTCCAGCAGGGAACATCCGCTGACCGGGTGCGGTAGGCCTACTGCGAGCAAACCTGTGCAAAATCCGTGCAAAGGGGTACGTGTAGTCTGGTTTTTCCGATTGTTTTAGAGGTGTTATCTGTTGGGTGCATGCCCCTTAGCAGGGGAGCGCCTTCGACCACTCGGCCACGTCTCCGCTGACCCGTATATGTTCCGCAAACCAGAGAAACAAGGCGTTTTTTCAAAAAACTTCCGGCCCCGGGAAAATGAGGATTTCAACCCATCCCCCGTGACATTTGCAGAACTGCACATGAGTCGCGTGCTAAATCCGCGAAGGTCATTGCCGCTGCTGTTCACGGCGTAATACCCGCGGATGGGATGATCAGAAATCCACCCAAGCTGTTTCGCAGTGCCTCCTTACGAGGCGCCTTTGAGAGCCACCTCTCCAAGGCGACAAATGCGGAGGAGGCAGCGGAGAAGTGCACATAACCCCGGGGACGTCGCTTTATCCCGGCTGATGGACGCAATTGGTGCCGCGGAAGCCCGGATGACACCTGATGTTCCGGGGTGCCTGAAAAACTGCCCTGCCGGGCAAGATGTTGCTTCCGGGTTTTTGCTGGTGATTGTATTGGGGCATGATGCTGTTGCAACGAAAGACTCTGATGGATGGACAAGTTCAGCCTTGATGCGACCGACATCCGCATTCTCAGCGCAGTCCAGAAGCATGGCCAGCTGAGCAAGACCAAGCTGGCAGAAATCGTCAACTTGTCAGCGACCCCCTGCTGGGCCCGTCTGGCCAGGCTCAAGGCGTCCGGTTTGATCCGCGGTTATCACGCCGACATTGCGCTCGACCGCGTCTGCGATTTCACCCAAGTGGTGGTGACGGTCTCGCTCACCCATCACCGCAAAGCCGACTTTGACCGCTTCGAGGCCCATATCCGGACCCTGGACGAGGTGACCGAATGCATCGCCACCGGCGGCGGCATGGATTATGTTCTCAAGGTTTTCACCCCCAGCCTGGCCGCCTTTCAGGATCTGATGGACAGCCTGCTGGCGGATGAGCTGGGGGTCGACCGCTACATGACCTACATCGTGACGCGCCATGTCAAATCCACGCAGCCGAATCTTGCCAGGCTGGCCGCCAGACCCGGCAAATGACGGGTTCCGCCTGAACGGTCTGCAAGCCTGCCTGACATCAGTCCGTCCGGTCTGTCCACGGCCTGTTTTCAGTCCGCTCCCAGCCCGCATCTGCGGGTAATTCTTCACCCGGTTGAAACAGTCCGCGGCCGGCCCGGCCGACGGTGCAAAGGGTGAAAAACATGATGCAATCAGACGGTTTCGGGTTCGGCACGCAGATCCGCAAATCCCCCTATTTCGACGCCACCGTCCGCTGGGGCGCCAAGGCATTTTCGGTGTACAACCACATGTACATCCCGCGCGATTTCGGCGATCCGGAGCAGAATTTCTGGAACCTGGTGAACGACGCGATCCTTTGCGATGTGGCGGTTGAACGCCAGGTGGAGATCACCGGCCCGGATGCGGCGAAGTTCGTGCAGATGCTGACCCCGCGCGACCTGTCGAAAATGGCGGTCGGACAGTGCAAATACGTGCTCATCACCAATGCCGACGGCGGCATCCTGAACGACCCGATCCTGCTGCGGCTGGCGGAAAACCACTTCTGGTTCTCGCTGGCCGACAGCGACATCCTGCTGTGGGCGCAGGGTGTGGCGGTGCATTCCGGCATGGACGTCACCATCTGCGAACCCGACGTGTCGCCGCTGCAGCTGCAGGGACCGAAGTCCGGTGAGATCATGCGGGCGCTGTTCGGCGACAGCATTATGGACCTGAAGTACTACTGGCTGCGCGAGGTGGTTCTGGACGGCATTCCGCTGATCGTGTCGCGCACCGGCTGGTCCAGCGAGCTGGGTTATGAGCTGTATCTGCAGGACGGATCGCGCGGCGATAAGCTGTGGGAAAAGATCATGGCCGCGGGCAAACCCTTCGGCCTGAAACCCGGCCACACCTCCTCGATCCGCCGCATTGAGGGCGGCATGCTATCCTATCACGCCGACGCCGATATAAGCACCAACCCGTTTGAGCTGGGCTTTGACCGTCTGGTGAACCTGGACATGGAGGCCGAGTTCATCGGAAAAGCTGCTCTGCGCCGTATCAAGGACGGAGGCGTCAGCCGCAAACAGGTTGGGCTGATCTTTGAGGGGGACCCGCTGTCCGGGCCCAACACCACCTTCTGGCCGGTCAGCAAAGATGGCGCTGCCATCGGCAAGGTCACATCCGCCGTCTACTCGCCGCGGCTGAAGCAGAATATCGCGCTGGCGATGGTTTCCGCGGAAGAGGCCGTCATCGGCGCAACCGTCGAAGTCATGGCCGCCACCGGCCCGGCCCGTGCCACCATCGTGGAACGGCCGTTCTATGACCCGAAAAAAACTCTCGCTGCGGCCTGAGTGCAGGCGGCGGAGACAATGAGGGATACCACGATGTCAGACCTTTCGATCCAGCTGCACTGGCAACGGGCCGAACCTGTGCTGCAATCCGGCCAGTATTCGAATGCCCACACGGTGCAGTACAACAACAGCTATGATGTCCAAGTGGACTCCGCCCCCGACTGGGGCGGAGATCCGGGCAACACCAACCCGGAACAGGCGCTGGCATCAGCTCTGTCCAGCTGCCACATGATGACCTTTCTGGCGCTGGCGGCCAAGGCCGGCTGGCCGGTGGCCACCTACCACGACTACGCCGAGGCGCATCTGGGAAAGAACCCCAAGGGGCAGATGTCAGTGACTCGCATCGACCTGCACCCGGTGGTGCGGTTCGACACCGGATTCTCCGTCAGCGGCAAGGAGCTGGAGGAGATGCAGGACCGCGCCCACCGCTACTGCTTCATCGCCAACACGCTGGCTGACAGCGTTGAAATCAACATCCGTTAAGCCTCGGAAAAGGAGATGTCCTGTGCAACAGCCTGATATTCTGCTGCGCGATCTGGATGACGCCGGCATCCTGCGCCTGACCTTGAACGATGCCGGTCGGCGCAATGCCCTGTCCGAGGCGATGCTGGCAGCGCTTGCCCAGGCCTTTGCGGAAGCCAGGGAAGACCCGCAGGTGCGCGTCGTTGTCCTGGCCGCAAACGGCCCTGCCTTTTGCGCAGGCCACGACCTGAAGGAGATGACCGCCGGGCGTGCGGCTGCGGACGGCGGGCGGGCCTATTTCGCCAAGGTGATGGCGATGTGCTCTGCCACTATGCAGGCCATCGTCAACTGCCCCAAGCCGGTGATTGCCGAGGTCACCGGGATCGCCACCGCGGCGGGCTGCCAGCTGGTGGCCAGCTGCGATCTCGCCCTCGCCGCGGACACCGCGCAGTTCAGCACGCCAGGGGTTCATATCGGCCTGTTCTGCTCAACGCCGATGGTCGCCCTGTCGCGAAATGTCTCCAATAAACACGCGATGGAAATGCTGCTGACCGGCGGCATGACCCCGGCCCGCCGGGCAGAGGAGATCGGCCTGGTAAACCGGGCCGTTCCGGCGGCAGAGCTGCGGGAGGCCACGATGGACATGGCCCGCAAGATCGCCTCCAAGTCGATGATGACCCTGGCAACCGGCAAACGCGCCTTCTATGCGCAGCGGGAGATGCCCTTGGCCGACGCCTATACCTATGCTTCCGGCGTGATGGTCGACAACATGCTGGCCCGTGACGCGCAGGAAGGCATCAGCGCCTTCCTCGAAAAACGCAGCCCCCAATGGCAGGATCATTAAGACCATGACGGAGAACCCGTACAACACCGGTCTTGACCGCACTCCCGCGAACTATCAGCCGCTGACGCCGCTGACCTTCCTCGAACGCGCCGCGAGCGTCTTTCCCGACCGTACAGCAATCGTGCACGGGTCCTTGCGGCGCAGCTATGCGGAGTTCTACGCGCGGTCGCGGCGGCTTGCCTCGGCCCTGGCCAAAAACGGGATCGGGCGCGGCGACACTGTGTCGGCGCTGCTGCCCAACACGCCGGCGATGCTGGAGTGCCACTACGGTGTGCCGATGTGCGGAGCGGTGCTGCATTCGATCAACACACGGCTGGATGCGGCTGTGATCGCGTTCCAGCTCGACCATGCGATGTCGAAGCTGGTGATCGTGGACCGGGAGTTCATGCCGCTGATGCTGGAGGCGCTGGCGCTTGCCGCGGTGTCACCGGTGCTGATCCAGTACGACGATGCGGAATATGACGGCGCGCAAACAGAATCGGAGGCCGCCGACTACGAGGTGTTCCTGACCCGCGGCAACCCGGAGTTCGCATGGGCCATGCCCGAGGACGAATGGGATGCGATCTCGATCAACTACACCTCCGGCACCACCGGCGACCCCAAGGGCGTGGTCTCGCACCACCGCGGCGCCTATCTGCTGGCGCAGGGCAATGCGCTGACCACCTCGATGCAGAAACACGCGGTGTATCTCTGGACTCTGCCGATGTTCCACTGCAACGGCTGGTGTTTCCCCTGGACACTGTCCGCGATCGCCGGCACCCATGTGTGCCTGCGGCAGGTGCGGGCGGAACCGATCTGGAACGCCCTGGCGGATGAGGGCGTGACCCACCTGTGCGGCGCGCCCATCGTGATGTCGCTGCTGATCTCGGCACCGCAAGAGACCAAACGCGATCTCGCCCGAACCGTGCAATTCTTCACCGCCGCCGCGCCACCGCCGGAAAGCCTGCTGGCAGACATGAAGGCCGCAGGCTTCGACGTGACCCATCTTTACGGGCTGACGGAAACCTACGGCCCTGCGGTGGTGAATGACTGGCACCACAGCTGGTCGGATCTGCCGCCCGCCGAACAGGCCGCGTTGAAGGCGCGCCAGGGCGTGCGCTACCTGCCGCTGGAGCAGTTGGACGTGCTGGACCCGGAAACGATGCAGCCGGTGCCGCGCGACGGCCAGACCATGGGCGAAGTGATGTTCCGCGGCAACGTGGTGATGAAGGGCTATTTCCGCAACCCCAAGGCCACAGAGGAAGCCTTTGCCGACGGCTGGTTCCACTCTGGCGATCTGGGCGTCATGCATCCTGACGGCTACATCCAGCTCAAGGACCGCTCCAAGGACATCATCATCTCCGGCGGCGAGAACATCTCCTCGATCGAGGTCGAAGAGGCGCTGTACTGCCACCCGGCTGTTGCGGTGGCGGCTGTGGTGGCAATGCCGCACGATAAATGGGGGGAAACCCCCTGCGCCTTTGTCGAGCTGGCCAATGGGCAGGAGGCTGACGCGGAGGTCTTGCGCAGCTGGTGCCGCACCCGTCTTGCCCCCTACAAGGTTCCGGGCAGGTTCGTGTTTACGGCGATACCCAGAACCTCAACCGGCAAGATCCAGAAATTCGCCCTGCGCGAGCAGGCAAGGGAGTTGACGTCCTAACGGGACAGGCACGTCCGGCGCCTGCTCCGGCCTGCCCGCATCCAGACCACCAGCCATATAAGCATCCGTTGCAAGAGACGGGGATTTGTACAGCGCACCCTTGGCGGGCCGCTCAACGATCAGCAATTCAGTGCCAGGGCCGAACGGCCCAGTACGGCTCTTCCCTGGTGTTTCAGGCGGGAAAGGCGCCCGGAACGTCCTTGGCCTTCACCAGACTGCGTCCTTCGCAAAGGACCGTGCCATCCGGCGCGGTGCAACTGGCCCAAAGATCCACAAGTTGTTTCTCCGGCCGCAGCCGGGTGATTTCAACTTTGGCCTCCAGCGCAGTATTCAGCGGTGCGGGGGCTTTAAACGCCAGATCCTGTTTCAGATAGTTGGTGCCCGACCCCGGCAGCTCTACCCCAAGAAGATAAGAGAACAGGGCCGCGATCAGCGGCTCTGGCACGCTTTCCGCACTGGCACCGCTCAACGCCGCATAAGCCGCAAGGTCTTTCCGGGTGTAGCTGCGTGTGATCCGCGCCGATTGCCCTACAGTCAGCATGTGATCTCTGCCTCCCCGACTAAGCATTCCGCGCCATCCGACACCCGCGTGACCAGCATCTTCACGCGGCCCGGCGCTTCTTGCGCAATCCGCAAGCTAAGCTCCTCGCCCGCAAAAGCCGGGTTCGGGAACATCAGGCTCTGGCTGACCTGAGCAAGATCTTCGTCGTGCCGCTTGAGCATCCCCCAAAGCTTGGAATAGATCAGCATCCCGTGGCTCACCGTGCGTCCAAAGGCCGTGGAAGCACAGAACACGGGGTCCACATGGATCGCGTTGTCATCGCCGGAAACGTCCGCAAAAGCGTCGAACTCTGCTTGCGCCGGGGTCCAGTATTCCTGAAGGTCAATCATAGCTGAATGCCTCGCGCAGCTTGGGTTTGCATACTTTGCCGGCGGCCGTGCGGGGAAAATCTTCAACGATCCTCACATGTGCAGGCACCTTGTACCCGGCAAGCCGCTCCCGGCACCACGGGCGCAGGGTTTCCGGTGCAAGCGTGTGATCCGGCCGGAGCATCACGAAAGCCGCGCCTGCTTCGCCCCACTTTTCGTCCGGCACGCCCACAACCGCTGTTTCCAGAATGGCAGGGTGGGCATTCAGCACCCTCTCGACTTCGGCGGGGTAAACATTTTCGCCGCCCGAGATGAACATGTCCTTGATACGGTCGACGATAAAGTAATAGCCATCCGCGTCGCGCCGCGCGACATCGCCGGTGGCCAGCCAGCCGTCCCCGGCAAGTGTCTTCTCCGTCGCGTACGGGTTGCCGAAATAGCCGGGTGTGACCCCTGGTCCGCGAACCTGCAGTTCACCCGCCCCTTCGGCACCATCCGCCACTCCGTCCAGGCGCACTTCGACAAGGCTCTGAGGTCTCCCGACGGATCCGATTTTCTGCGCCGCATGAGCTGGATCCATCAGGAAAACGGTCGGGCCGGTTTCGGTCATCCCCATGCCGTTCAGCACATTGGCACCCATCGCGCCAAAGAAGCGGATCAGCGGTTCGGGCAGAGGCGCCCCGCCGCAGCCGCAGCGGATCGAAGACCAATCCAAATCTTCGATGCCCGGCATCAGCGACAGGGCCTGGTAAACCGCCGGCACAGCGAAGAACTGATTGATCCGCCCGGATGCCAGCAGGCCCAGGACCGCTTCGGCCTCGAATTTCGGCAGAATGGTTGAACTGCCGCCGGTCAGAAAAACCGGCAAAGTGTACAGATTGATACCAGCGGTGTGAAACAGGGGCAGAAAACAAACCGCCCTGTCCGTTGAAGCAATATCAATGGCCTGTCCGATATTGACGGTATTGGCCCAGGCCATGCGCGCCGTTTGGATGACCGCCTTGGGCAAGCCGGTGGTGCCGGAGGTGAACAGCAGGTACCATGGACGCTCAGAGGGCACTGGAGCCTTCAGTGCCGGCCCCCCGTCTCTGATCCAGCCGGCAAGATCATCCTCTATTGTCAGGACCGGCGCGCCCATACCCGCCGCCGCTTCGCGGGCCGTGTCCAAAAACTCCGCGTCCGTCAGCATCAAGGAGATCCCGGCCTGAGCCAGGATTTCCACCAATTCCAGCGCCGGCTGCCGCCAGTTCAGCGGACACAGAATGACCCCGGTTTTCTGGCAGGCGAACAGTGAAATAAAGAACTCCACCCGGGTCTGGCAAATGATAGCGACGCGGTCGCCTTCAACCAGGCCCCGCGCCCTGAAGCCCGCCGCGACCGCATTCGCCGCATCATTTATCCGGGCAAAGCTCCAGCCGCGTCCGGTCGTGGTATCGTGAAAAGCCAATTCACCGGGCGTAATCTCTGCCCGTTTTGCGGCCATATCCGGGATTAAATCAAACATCACGCTTATCCGGTTGAGTGAAGAAAATCTGTCATGCGCAACAGGGTTTCCTGCCGCCCGATCAACTTGCGGAAGGCGGCTGTCTCCGCGTCCAGCCCCGCCCGGACAGCGGTCAGCCGCGGGCTGTTCCAAATTATCGACTTTGCTGCCAGCGCAGAGCCTGCGTCAATGCCCGCCAAGAGCGCCAGCGCCCGGGTTTCCGGATCTGCATCAACCGCCTGAACCAGTCCGAGGCGCTGTAATTCCGCTGCGTCGCGGCGGCAGTTTGCCATCAGCCAGCTCTGCGCCGGTCTGGCACCGATCAACTCAGGCAGCAGCGCGGTCCACCCGCCATCCGGGGCAAAGCCCATGACGCCGTAATAGGGTTGCACAAAGGCGCCCTGCTCAGCGGCGGCGATGTCGGATGCAAACAGAATACCAGCCGATCCGCCGGTTGCGGCCCCGCGCACCGCTGACGCAATCACCACGGGCATTGCGATTATCCGCATGATCAGGTTTTGCAGGACCGGGACCACTTCATCAGCGTAGCTCTCAGCGCGGCCATTCTGTGCCGCCTCGAAAAACCGGCGAACATCGCCCCCGGTTGAGAAGTTGCGACCGCCGGTGATCAGAGCCTTTCGGGCGCCGGATTGCTCCACTGTGTCGAACGCACGGTGCAAGTCCCGCAAAAGACCGGGTTCCAGCGCATTTGCGCGAGGAGCCTTCATCGTGATCCGGAAGCAAGGTTCGCCGTTTGGCAGAACTACCTCGTCGCAGGAGACTGATCCGCTCATGGCGCCAATCCGTTGCAAATGAACTTGTGGGCCTCGGCAACAACCCGTTCGATGTCAGCCTCGTCCTCCCAAAGAACGAACCGCTCACCCAGGGTCTTGGCGATTCCCATCAAAGCCCAGGCGCGCACCTCGGCGTCGCCCGGAGAAATCTCTCCGTTTCCGGCTGCTTGATCCAGCTGATCCGCGTATGCCTTGCCGAACTCGGTGTAATATTCGCGGTAGGCTTCCGGATCGACAAAGCGGGCTTCCTCGACAATGCGGTATTGCAAGGGGCGGTCGCGCACCACGGTCAGATAGGCCTCCAAACCTGCGCGCTCAGCCTCCAGCCGGTTTGCAGCCCCGGCGACCCGCTCTGCGGCCTGGGACCGGGTGGCGTGGCCCATGTCCTGAACCAGTTCCCGAAAGACTTCGTCCTTGCCCGAGAAATAGATGTAGAAGGTGCCCAGCGCGGTTTCGGCGGCTCGGGTAATGTCCGCGATGGAGGCTGCGGCAAAGCCCTTCTGGCCGATCACCTGTTCGGCTGCGGCCAGGATCTTGGCCCGGCGTTCCTGTCCGCGTTTGGTTTTGGGTTTGGCGGTTGTCGGCTTGGTCATCGGGTCACTTCTTGGTCTTGATTTGGTGTCGCGAGCCCTTCTGCCGCAACAAAGCGCCTGATGGCATCGCAAAAGGCCTCAGGCTCTTCCAGATGGGGCGAATGCCCTGAAAACGCGAAACTTTCCACCCGGGTGTGCTTGGCCTGCGACGCGATCCATTGCGCAGCTTCCTGGCTGTATAGCCTGCTCTGCGACCCAGAGCAGACAAGGTAGGGAACGGCGATCTTTGCGATCGTTTCCCGCTCATCCATGGCAACCAGATCGTCCCACAGCGGGCGCAGGCGTGCAGGATCTTGTGCCAGCAGCAGTTCAATTATGTCCTCGCGGCTTGGGACCGGATCGCTGGAGAGGGCGTACATATTGCGCGCGATACTGCTGGCCATGCGGGGCCACTCCGGTACGATTTTTCCAGAGGTTGCCAGAATGGCCTCGGCGCTTTGCCCGATCAGGCCCAGATCCCAATCCTCATCCGGCAGCATCCGGGGGCTCATGTCGATGGTGATCAGCGCGCGCAGTCCCGCCGTTCCATGCTTCGCCACATGGCGCCATGCGGCCCCTGCCCCCATGGACCAGCCGGCCAGGATGGGCCGGTCCAGACTCTCGATCCACTGCGTTGCAACGGCCGCGCAGGCGTCAAGGCTCGCCTCGTCTCCCAGCCGTCCGCCGTGCCCCGGCAGATCGGGGGCATAGCAGTCGAACTCTGGCCCCAGCCGCTCTGCCGTGTCGTTGAACTTTGCCCCGTTCATCGCCCAGCCATGGAGAAAGAGAACAGGAATTGTCATGACGCGCGCCGTTCGCGCAACCGGCCGACAATACCGGACGGGAAGAAATAGACACTGAGAATGAACAGGATGCCCAGCCACATCAGCCAGCGGTCCGGATCCAGCAGATCGGGGATCAGCGGCAGGGCGGCGGTTGACTCAGAGGCGCTGCCCATCAGGTTTTGCAGATAGGTTTGCGCCAGGATGAACAGGGTCGCCCCGATCACCGCGCCATACATCGTTCCCATGCCGCCGATCACGACCATCAAGAGGATGTCGAGCATGATCTCGAAGCTGAGCGTGGTATCTGGCCCGACATAGCGCAGCCAGATGGCAAAGAGGCTACCCGCCAGCGCAGCCGTAGCCGCCGACAGGCAGGTGGCAACGGTACGGTACCACACCACGCGGTATCCGATCGCCTCGGCCCGGAAATCATTCTCGCGGATCGCCTGCAGCACGCGGCCGAACGGCGAGTTCACGATGCGCAGAAGCAGCAGGAACAAGAGGAGCGAGGCGGTGAACACCAGATAGTAATTCAGGATCTTGCCGCTGACCCGTGTGCCTAGAAACTCGCCCATGCGGTTGGCCGAGGTCAGAACCCGCGGTATCTTGTAGGTCAGGCCGTCCTCGCCGCCGGTGATGGCAGAGAATTGCGACACAAGGACCGCGACAGCCGACGCCACGGCCAGCGTGATCATGGCAAAGAAGATCGCCCGCACCCGCAGGCTGAACAGGCCGATCAGCAGCGCCAAGACAACGGCTGCCAGCGCACCGGCGAACGATCCGGCCAGAAGGGCATCAAATCCGCGTCCCATATGCGTTGATGCAAGCGCGACCCCATAGGCGCCAAGGCCGAAAAACATCGTGTGAGCAAAGCTGACGATCCCCCCGTAGCCCAGCAGAAGGTCATAGCTTGCCACCAGCAGGATGAAGATGCAGATCCGTGCTGCTGTATCCAGCGGGCGCACGCCGTCAAAGATGAACGGCGCACCGGCCAGGCAGATCAGGATCACCAGCAGCACGGCGGTCAGAACAGCAGAGCGCGGCTTATCGCCGGAGAGCAGTTTAACGATCATCTTATTTCGCCTTCACGACTGGCAGCATGCCTTGCGGCCGCCACATCAGAATTGCGGTCATCAGCGCGATGTTCGACACCAGCGCCAGCTTCGGCTCCAGAAAGGCCACGTAGTTCTGCATCAGCCCAACCAGAAGCGCACCGATAAAGGCGCCTTCGACAGACCCCAGCCCGCCAATGATTGCGACGATGAAGACCAGGACCATCATCTTTTCGCCCATCCCGGCGGTGATGACCTCCTGATATAGGCCCCACATCACGCCGCCCAGCCCGGCCAAGGCGGACCCGGCGATGAAAACGCCGACGAACACAAGGCGCAGCCGGTAGCCGAGCGCTTCGACCATCGGCCCGTTCTCCACCCCGGCCCGCACGATCAGGCCGATCTTGGTGCGGCGCAGAACCATGCGCATGGCAATAAACAGGACCAGCCCGACACCCACGGCCAGAAGGCGGTATTTCTCCATCGCAGCCCCGGCAAAGGTGACAGCACCCTTCAGGGTTTCGGGGCGGTTGAAGAAGATCTCATCCGGGCCCCAGACCACATGGATCAGCTGTTCGATCACAATAAGGCCGCCAACGGTCACAAGGATCTGCTTGAGATGCGCGCCGTAAACAGGCTTGACGATAATCCGCTCAAATCCCCAGCCCAGTGCGCCGGTCACGGCCATAGCGGCCACCACAGCAAGAAAGACCGCGGACATGTTCAAAAGCAGCGATGCCGCCCCGGTCCACTCGCCCAGCGCAATGAGCACGGAAACCCCGACAAAGGCACCGACCGAAATAAAGGCCCCGTGTCCGAAGTTGATCACGTCCATCAGGCCGAAAACCAGGGTCAGCCCCGAAGCCATGATGAAGATCATCATTCCCATGGCCAAACCGGAGACAGTCAGTGTCAGCCAGGATGAGGGCACGCCTATGGCGAAAAAGCCGAGAACAACCAGTACCGGGACCAGCAATACCGGCAACGCGCCATCCAACCGCTCTGCCAGGCTGACGCTGGCAAAAGTCGGTCTATGATCAGGGGCTGCGGTCATCTTAGTGCGCCTCCATGCTGAGACCCATCAGGCGTTCCTGAAGGTCCTTGTTTTCTGCCAGCTCCGCCATCGGTCCCGTCCAGATCACCCGGCCGTCATCCATGACCGCGGCGCTATCGCCCAGCGCCCTGGCGACCGAAAAATTCTGCTCCACCAGCAAAATCGACGCTCCCTGCCCTTTCAGCTCCCGCAGCGCCTGGGCCATGGTCGAGACGATCGCCGGTGCAAGCCCCTTGGTTGGCTCATCAATCAGATACAGCTGGCGGTCTTCGGCCATGGCGCGGGCAATCGACAGCATTTGCTTCTGCCCGCCTGACAGGTTGCCCGCCTCGCTGTTCCAGAAGGTGCCCAAGGCCGGAAAGGCACCCAGCAGCCATTCCTTGCGTGCGCCATCCAGCGGCCCGGAGGTACAGCCCAGCACCATGTTCTCCTCCACCGTCAGGTCGCTGAAGATCCCCATGTCCTCCGGCACAAAGCCGATACCGCCCCTTGCGCGCGCTGACACGGGCAGACGGGTAATGTCCTGGCCGTCATACAGAATATTGCCTGACTTGGCGGCCCATTGACCCATGATGGTTTTCAGCGTCGTGGTCTTCCCAACGCCGTTCCGGCCCAGCAGCATGGTCACCTGGCCGCGCGGCACCTCAAGATCTACCCCTTGGAGGATATGATACTGCGCGATGTCGGTATGCACCGCTTGCAGCGACAGGATCGGGTCAGACATGATCCAGCTCCTTGCCCATATAGGCCTCCTGCACCACGGCTGAGGCCATGACCTCGGCAGGCGGGCCGTCGGCAGCCAGCGCGCCATTATGCAAAACGATGATGCGGTCGGCGAGGCTGCGGATCACGTCCAGCTTGTGCTCGACCAGCAGAACCGTGCGTTCCCGGTCCGCCTTGATTTCCGCAATCAGGTCCAGGATCACCGGCGCTTCATCGACGCTCATCCCCGCCGTCGGTTCGTCGAACATGTAAACCGTCGGATCCAGGCCGATCAGCAGCGCCACTTCCAGTTTGCGCTGATCGCCGTGCGGCAGCTCAGACACTAGCTGGTCTTTCTGCGTGTCCAGCCGCACCCGCTCCAGAATGGCCATTGCCGTCACGGTCAGTTCCGTGTGGCTGTCCGCCATCGAAAACAGCCCGAACCCTTTGTGCTGGCGCGACTGGATCACCAGGCGCACGTTTTCCAGCACCGTCAGGCTGGGAAACAGATTGGTGAGCTGAAACGCCCGCCCCAGCCCGCGGCGGCAGCGGCTGGCCACGCCAAGACGGGTGATGTCCTCGCCCATCAGCCTGACCGTGCCGGAGCTGGCCGGGATCTGGCCCGAAATCAGATTGAAATAGGTGGTCTTGCCCGCGCCGTTCGGCCCGACGATGGCAGTCAGCTCGCCCGCGTGAAAGCTGCAGGAGACCGCATCGACAGCCACATGGCCGCCAAAGCGCACGGTCAGCGCGTCCGTTTCAAGAAGTGTCTGGGTCATTGATCTCTATCCCTGCCCCGGGACGGCCGCAGCGGCCGCCCCGGAGGATGGGCGGGAAACATCCCGCAGCTTACTGGTTGCGGATCGGGATATTCATTTCATCCATGCCTATCTCACGCACAAGAACCGGCACGCCGTAGTCTTTGCCGTCCTGAATCTCGGTGCGGAAGTGATACATGGCCTGCATGGCCTGGTGGTCTTCGGCGCGGAACTGCATTGTGCCTTTCGGGGTTTCCCAGGCCATGCCTTTCATCGCCTCGATCAGCGCTTCTGTGTCCTCTGCGCCCCCCGCCTTCTTGATCGCTTCGACAATCGCAAGCCCGGACGCCATCCCGCCGGCAGTGAAGAAGTCCGGCGGGCTGTCAAACCGCTCGAAATGGGTTTTTACCAGCCATTCGTTCACCGGGTTCTGAGGGATTTCGTAATAGTAATAGGTCGCGCCTTCCATGCCCGGAAGCTCTTTGTAGGCCTTCAGCGCGGCCAAAATGTTGCCGCCGGTCGCGATCTCGATGCCAAAGCGCTCTGGCTCCATGGCATTGATCTTGCCCATCGGGTTTCCGCCGCCGGCCCAGATGATGAAGAGCTTCTTCTCGCCCTCAACCTCGCCCATCTTGGTGAAAATCCGCTCAGCCGCCGCCGTGAAATCGGTGGTGTCGGTCGGCACATACTCCTCGTGGGCGATCGAAGCACCTGTGGCTTCCAGCGCTTCTTTGAAGGCCGCCACACCATCACGGCCAAAGGCATAATCCTGCGCCAGGGTCGCAATGGTCACGCCCTCCCCGCCCAGCGCCACCGCATTCGCAATTGCGTCCTGCGAGGAGTTGCGGCCGGTGCGGAAAATGTAGGGGTTCCAATTCGCGCCGGTGATCGAGTCCGCAACTGCGGGTTCGACGATCAGAACGCGCTCATACTCTTCGGCAACCGGCAGCATGGCCAATGCCACCCCTGAACTTACCGGGCCAACAGCGATATGCGCGTCATCATCGCCGAAAGCTTCTTCCAGCTGGGCACGACCGATATCGGGCTTCAGCTGCGTGTCCTTCTCGATCACCACGATCTTCTCGCCGTCAATCTCCATGGTACCGCCGGTGGCGTATTCCAGCCCCAGCTGCAGGCCAATGTGCGACTGGGCCGCATAGGCCTCAAACGGGCCGGTTTTACCGTAAACATGGGCAATCCGGATTTCGGCAGAGGCTGCAGACGACATCAATGCACCGGCAACCGTCAACGCAAACAAGCGCAGCATGAGGGCTCCTCCCTGGTTTCTCCCTGGCAAATATGAAACATGAATCAACATTCATGTCAACGGAGCGATGCCCTGACCCGATTATTCAGGCCAACCGCGCTGGCCAGAAAATGGCGGATCGGCATGGCTGCGCACCGGCACAAGCCCGATGAGTTAGTTCTGACGCTGCCGCAGATTAAGGTGCTTGCCGGGCCAGCCGAGGCGGCTCAACCCATCGTGCCGATGGACCCAAGGCCAATGATACACTAACAATTCATTGAGCCTTTTCGATGTGGCTGTACACTCAGGACTGGTGCAATCCGCGGACTTCGGCCGCGCCGCTATGCGCCCGGCGCCGCCGGGCAAGGTCTGCTCGGACCACAGATGCGGACCAGGCCGGACCCGGAATGTCCGGCGGGTACCGTCAGCCCGGAGACGGGACAGACCATGCAGACCTGGTGCGCAGAGGCTATTTCAACGCCAGCGCTGCCGAAGGAAACGATAAGACGATGTAAGTGCCTGGAGAAAGGGAAGCTTGATGTACCGGATTCGCCTGTTCGCCATTCGTCACTCACGCAGCTTTGAGTGGATATACAAGCGGGTGGAGCAGGTCATGATCGCCCTGGACCCAGTCCTGAGAAAAATCGGCTACGACCGGGTCGAGCGCCCCATCGCTTTCGTCGAGAAATGCGTAAAGACAGTGCTTTTTGACTGCCAGATGTGCGGGCAGTGCGTGCTGTCCTCGACCGGCATGTCCTGCCCGATGAACTGCCCCAAGCAGCTGCGCAACGGCCCGTGCGGCGGGGTGCGGCCCGGCGGGTATTGTGAGGTCAAACCGGAAATGAAATGCGTTTGGGCGCTGGCCTGGGACGGTGCGTCGCGGATGAAGGGCGGCGCACAGATTGCAACTGTGCTGCCGCCGGTCGAACGCAACCTCGAAGGGTCGTCATCCTGGCTGCGGGTGAGCCGCGAGAAAGCAGCGCATCTGCGTGAAGCCCGGGAAAAACGCCGCACGGCCATCGCCGACGCCTTTCCCGGCGCCCGCAAAAATGAGCCCTCCGCCGCGCCGCTGGCGGAAGAACCCGCGCGCGCTCAGAAAGGGGCAAAGTGATGGACCACAGTTTGCCCCAGCCCTATTCACCGCCGCCCGAAGGCCACGTTTCGCACAGCCGGCTGGAACGGGTGCTGCGCTCCGGCCGCTTTGCCATCACGGCTGAGCTGAATCCGCCCGACAGCGCGGACCCTGCGGATGTCTATGACGCCGCGCGCCCGCTTGGGGAGGTTGCCGACGCCATAAATGCAACGGATGCCTCGGGCGCGAATTGCCATATGTCCTCCATAGGGATCAGCGCGCTGCTGACCCGGGCCGGGTATTCCCCTGTCTATCAGATCTCCTGCCGGGACCGGAACCGGATCGCCATTCAGGGCGATGTGCTGGGGGCAGCTGCCATGGGGGTCAGCAATGTTCTGTGCCTGACGGGTGATGGTGTCGGCGTCGGGGATCAGCCGGGTGCAAAACCGGTGTTCGATTTCGATTCGCTGTCGCTGCTGCGCACCATCAGGACCATGCGGGATGAGCGTAAATTCCTGTCCGGGCGCACCATCACCAACCCGCCGCTGCTGTTTCTGGGGGCGGCTGAGAACCCCTGCATTCCGCCCTATGAATGGCGCCCGGAACGGCTGGCCAAGAAAGTGGAGGCAGGGGCGGAATATATTCAGACCAATTACATCTACGACGTTCCCCTGTTCGAAAAGTTCATGGCACGGGTACGGGATTTGGGATTGGATAAGAAAGTGTACATTCTTGCCGGTGTTGGCCCGCTGGCCTCGGCGCGGGCGGCACGGTGGATGCGCTCGAATGTACCGGGGATCCACATTCCGGATGCGGTCATTGACCGTATGGAGAAGGCTGAAAAGCCCGGACAGGAAGGCAAGAAGATCTGCGTGGAGCTGATCCAGCAGATGCGTGACATAGCCGGTGTTTCCGGGGTGCATGTCATGGCGTACCGCAAGGAACATCAAGTCTCTGAAATTATCCAGGAATCCGGCGTATTAGCCTCCCGCAAGCGGGCATGAATGCCAGTCCGCAGAAGCCTTCAGAACGGTCATTGCTGACATCGCCAAGCGACATCCAGACTTGGAAGCAGGAGTCATCGCCATTCTCCACTCCCCCGCTTGGCGGGACGATCCCCATTCCGGCCTTTACTGCTTCCTGCGGTATCTCAGCGTAGCGGAGTTTTCCTGGCCGGGATGCATAGACATCGCGCCGGGTGGCGACTGAGGCCGGACTTCTGCTACCTGCTTGACGCGGGCGAGTGGGAAACAGCAGCTGCCTCAAGAAAGCGCCGGAGATTCGAGAGTACCCGACGTTCCACTCCCACCATACCCTGAACACGCAAGAGGGACTGGCTGCATGATGCGTAACTATTCGTGCCTGCGACGGGATCTGCCAAGTTTCGGCCCGGCGGGCGTAGAAGTCCAGGGATTCCGGTTCCGCCGCGTGGGATCGAAGGGGATGATGCGCCGCGCTCACCACCCGTTCCGTCGTATCGCTCCAATGGCGACGGCAAGAAACGCGAGTGCAAACAAGACGTACAATGCGACCATTGCCCATCCTGATGCGTTCGCCCCTGAGAATTGCCCACTAACGGCGATGGCGGCATTCAAGGTGTTCATCACGACCAGAATGCTCACCAAGGGAACCGGCATTCCGTCGCCGCATCTGTTCCGCAAAAGCCAGAGAAGCGCGCCGGTGCCAGCCACGGCGACGCCCCAGAACTGGTAGATCACGATACCCATCGGCGGAACGACGACTCCAAAGGACCGAAGCATCAACGCGGGCGCAAGAATGCAAGCCAACCCACCGGCTATATTGAGAGTTGCGAACGCGGTCAGCAGAAGCCGGGACGGCATGTTCTAGCCTGGGCGATCGAGAAACTGATGAACTGCCTCGATAGCATGGGTCGCGTAGATCATACCGGGGCCGCCCCCCATCAGCACCGCGACGCCAATTGCGTCCTCCAGTTCTTCCCGGGTCGCGCCCGCCTCGATCGCGTCGTGCACGTGATGGGCAATACAATCGTCGCAGCGCACAACGATACTGATCGCAAGCGCCATGAGTTCCTTAGTTTTATGGTCAAGTGGTCCACCGGCCATTCCCGCGACGTGCAGGCCGTTAAACGCCGTCATGACCCCGGGCTGCGCCTTTCCGAGGCGCAGCGCATTCGGCTGTACGACACAGTACTTGGCGGGAAAGTCAGTATTGCCATTGCCTGCCGCAGCCATGGTCTCACCTCCCTCTCATGACGCTGTTTCGAGGACGTCGGACAGTGCGTTGAGATAGGCGCGCCGCTCGTCTGCGGACAGGCCCTTGGAACCTTCATCCACAAGCGCTTCTACTATTGCCTCTGCTGAATTGCGGCGCTGTGCAGGTTCCATGCGTGGCATCATCTTGGGCATCATGTCTGTCATCATCTTCTGCTTTTCCTCCGGTGAGATGCCGGCAAAGAACGTCTCCATCATGCTGTCCATCATGGCCTCTTTGTCTTCCTTGCTCATCCGGCCCATCATCAGACCCATCATCTGTTCCATCACACTCATCAGAGTATCCTCTCACTTAATCGTTGCGGGCGGCATCGCTCACCGACGTGTCGACTGACTCTTTTCTCCCCAGTCGGGACCATTGAACTGACCGCTTTTCGGAGTCTTCGGGAGCGGGTGCCAATCGAGGGTGACGGTCGCCGACGGCCCAAGCGCAGTGGTTGCGTTTGTGATCGTCTTGACCTCCATGCCCTGAAAAACCTTGCAGTCGGTCCCTCTGAGCGCATCGGCCGCTGTGTATGTCGCCGAGTCGCATCCCAGAACCAGCACCGCACCGAAGCCCTGCGCCCGCTTCAAGATCCGAGCGCGTTGCCGCGCGGTCCAAAGACACATCATCGGGACGGGCAAGCGAAGGGTGAAAGCTTCCGAGCGGACGCCATGACCGGCCAGCGCCTCTCTGATCGAGGCGATGTAGTCCTCGAAAGCCGGGGTTTTAAGCCCATGCTTCAGCGGTTGCAGGAACGGGCTTTTTTGTTGGATCGAGACGCACATCGGCGGGCAGATCGGACAGGATACGATCAGGACGGACCGAAATTCCTTCAGATCGTCGATCACCTCCGCAGGTTCCAAAAAGATCGGCATGGCTCTGCCTCCGGACAGGCTTTGACACCCCTAGGAGATTACCCGACATCGAAAGTCTTCCAATGACCGTGATCAATCGGGGCCGATAACCCTCGTGAGCTGACATCCATAACATGGCACACACGAGCTGTAGGGAATTCTGTGCAATGCTCTTCGATGAACCTGAACCTCATGGCTTTTGTCTCGCGAAGAAGGCTGTGGCCTTCTTTTAGGGTGTCCCTCTCCTCCTTGAGAATGCGGGTCTCCCGTCGAAGCCGCTCGTTCTCACGGGCAAAGTCCAGGTCTTTCTCCGGCACCGCTTCCGTATCGCCCTTCTCGTGCATGTAAACATGCACTGCCGGGCAGCGGATGCGCCGTGATCCACTTGTTCAGCGTCGATACGCCAACGCCCAGATCAGACGCCACCTGATTGCGTGTCAGTCCGCTGGTCAGCGCGACCCGCACCGCAACAGCGCGCAATTCGTCCGCACGTTTCGTTCCCGTAGCTCGTCTCCTTGGGTGCAATAAGTGCTATCAAAGGAGCGGCAGCAAACCGCGACAGGCCAAGGCATTTGATGCGCCGGACCAAAGTCGCACACATCAACCGCAAGACCGGAAACCTGCGAGCGGTTCAGCTCTTGCCGGGCCGCACCAAGATGGACATCACCGTACGGTATCCCGGCGTTGAACTGGAAAACGCGTTGGCAATAGCTGAGGTGCTCGAGATCTGACCCAAACCGGCCGTTCTGCATGGACGGACCGACCCGGACTCTCGCTGTCAAGAACGGCACTGCGGTCCAGCGCCTCCAGACTGAACATTCGCCACGAGCGAGAAATCAACAGTTTGTTCGCGCTCATAGATCGGCAGGCTGCCGATCGTTTCTTGAGGTTCAGTATGTGTCTGCAAAGAATACTGGCCGGATCGTCCGCACTGTGATCGCCCCGATGCCGGAGAGGACAAGCACGAGAACGAATAGCCAGCCCAGGAACGGGATCAGCCCGATAAGCCCCGCCGTGAGTGCGCCGACGCCCGCCGCCAGCGCCCGTTCTGCAATGCTGTCCGGATCGGGACGGCCGAAGGCGAGGAGAAGGCCAACGCCGAACGCATAGGCGGCGACCACGTACCCGGCAAAGCCGGCGGCAATCGCCAGAACCACCAATGCCGGGGTCATCAACAGGCCGATAATGGTCAGCGCGAAAAGGACACCTGCACCGATGATGGCCGACTGAGCCATGAAGCCAATCCACAACGTGTGGAATGGCCGCGCCAAGACCTGCCGCCGCATTTCGGCGAGGCGTTCAGGCACCAGCGCTGCAACAAGCGCGGCCAGTGCCGCAACCACGACCACCCCCATAAGGAACTTTACAATCACGCGGCCCCAACTCGGCGGCTTTGGCCCGTCCCAATCCTCGATTTCACGCCGCTCGACACGACCGGCCGGCACGACCCGCTCCGGAATATCCGTTTCGCCCGGCTCTTCTTCAAAGACGATGAGTCTCCCACCAATCGAAGCTGTTTCACCCCAGGCCACCCGCTTGGCTGCGAGACTGACATCGCCGGAGACGACGGCATCAAAAGCAATTACTTCACCGGCGATCATCGCGGTGCCCCCGATCGCGCCGCCAAGGCGAAGTTCGGATCCGGCCACCCGCAAGTCACCGCCAACGCCGGCCACGGAGACACTTCGGCCGGCCAGGGTCGCATCACCAACGACGTCGCCCCGCAAGGCGATCTCCTCGCCCGCGGCGTAGGCATCGCCTCCAATCCCGCCGTCCATGGTTACCTCGCGGCCGGCAAGATGGGCCGATCCTGTGATGGCCGTCTTTCCAACGACCCGCTCGCCAGCCATGAACAGATCGTCGGACCCGGCTGCGTCGTGTGTCACCGACCGCCCTGCAAGAAATGCGTCGCCGCCGAAGATGAAGGCACGCGATTCATCCTGCGCGCAGACCGGCATCGCCGACAGGAACGCAATGAGAATGATAAGAAACCTTGCCATTGCTCGCTTTCGAATTCCAACGCCATCAGGATACCCGCGTTACAAGACGCCGCATTGCGCCAAATCAATGGAAGCGGATCGCGTCGTGTCTGCTACGCGGACAGTCGGAACTATCCGACCCGCGGGATCGTATTCGCCGCCGGGCTGCTCAACTTCAAGGTGATGACCATACTGCAATGCGGTTGCCTTGTGGAGGGTTATCGCTTGGCTCCGGAAGAGAAACTGGCCAAGAGCTGTCTGCCAGCTATGGACCTGTCACAGTTTCGAAGCAGCCAGCTTCCCAGCGCTTTTTTCGCGCAAACCAGGGTGAATGCCTATCACGAGGATGCTCCGAAAACCTAGGTCAAGGCTGGCGTTACCTAGCAAGCCGCGCGCCGGTAGACAAAAGTAGTTTCAGAATTGCTCCTGCCTGTTTCTAGAAGCTCAACCACAGTCTGGTGCCGCGGTGATTTCCGGCACACTGGATCGGTTGCCCCTGCGTCTCCGGCAAGAGCCAGCGCCTGGCAACGGCAGCCACCGAAATCGGTCTCCTTGCGGTCGCAGCTGCGGCACGGCTGCGGCATCCAATCGGTGCCGCGGTAGGCATTGAACGCCGCGCCTTCGTACCAGATCGCCGCCAGCGGTTTGCTGCGGACATTGTCGAAGTCCAAATGCGGGATGGTCTGGGCCGCATGGCAGGGCAGCACAGTACCGTCCGGCGCGATATTCAGCCCGGCTGTGCCCCAGCCCCCCATGCAGGCCTTGGGGTAATCCGCGTAGTAGTCGGGTGGCACGAAATCAAAGGCCAGCACCCCGCGCAGCCGCTGTTCCGCCTCGGCGACGATGCGCTTGGCCGCCTCTGTCTGCGCGCGGGTGGGTAAAAGCTGCGCCCGGTTGCGGGACGCCCACCCGTGGAACTGCACGCAGGCGACCTCAAGCCTGCGCGCGCCCATTTCGACAGCCATTTCTATGGTGCGTTCCAGATCATCCAGATTGTGCCGGTGCATCACGGCGTTCAGTGTCAGGGGAATTCCCCTGGCCTTGATCTCCGCCGCGATTTGCATCTTGCGGTAAAACCCGCCTTTGTAGCCGCCGATCCAATCCGCAAGCTCCGCATTCGTGCCCTGCAGCGACAGCTGGATATGGTCCAGCCCAGCCGCCTCCAGCGCATCCAGACGCTTGGGAGTCAGTCCAATGCCGCTGGTGATCAGGTTGGTATAGAGCCCGCAGCCCTGTGCCGCCGCGGTGAGGTCCGCCAGATCGGGGCGCGCAGCGGGCTCGCCGCCGGACAGGTGCAATTGCAGGACGCCCAGCTCCGCGGCCTGGCGGAAGGCCTCCGCCCATTCGCCGGTTGTCATCTCCGCCTCGCGGCCCAGCAGGTCCTGCGGGTTGGAGCAATAGGGGCAGGCCAGCGGACAGCGGTGCGTCAGCTCGGCCAGCATCGCGATGGGCGGCGGCACCGTCATGGGTGCACCGCCAGGTACATGCGGGCCCGCAGCCCGGCCAGAAAGCGCTGCACGTCGCCGGCGATCTGCTCCGCCGGGGCATCGTAGGCCGCCGCGAGACCGGCAACGATTTCCTTGAACGAAGCGCTGCTATCCACCCGCGACAGGATCGCCTCGCCTATGGCATCGAGCGCGATGGCCTTTTCCGGGCAGAGCAGCACCGTGCCGCCCCGCACGTTGTCCGTGATCATCCGCACCCCGCGCGGCAGATAGGGGCGGTCCGAGAGGGCAAGCGCCAGTGTCATGCCAGCCCCTCGCCCGGCTGCCAGGCGCCCGGCGGAATCCGTCCCGGCTCCACATAGGCCCCCCAGAGCGCATCCAGCTGCGCCCAAAGAACATTGGTTTTAAAGATCAGCGCCTCGCAGGCGGCGTCTTCCTTGTCCGGCGTGCCGGCGTTCTCCAGCACCCAGGCCAAGCCGAATTTCACGTCCTTCGGCGCCTCGGTCAGCCGCTTTCGGAAATATGAGAGGCTTGCGGCATTGGCGAAGTCGTAATGCTGCAGCAGGCCTTCGATCCGCCGTTCGTGAATAGAGGGCGCAAACAGTTCCGTCAGCGACGAGGCCACCGCCTGCAGCAGCGGCATGTCGCGGACGTAGCGGATATAAGCGTCGACAGCGAATTGAGTGGCCGGCAGCACGCCCCGGCCGGAGGCCACGTAGTCCGGATCGAGCCCGACCGCTTCGGCCAGCCGCAGCCAGCGGCGGATGCCGCCGCCTTCGCTGACGCCGCCGTCATGGTCTTCAATCCGGCTGCGCCAGGCCCGGCGCATGGCAGGATCGGTGCAGCGGGACAGAAAGGCCGCGTCCTTCATCGGGATCGCCGCCTGATAGGCCCAGCGGTTGATCACCCAGGCGCGGACCTCGTCGGGAGAACACTCCCCGCCGTGCAGCCTGTGGTGAAACGGGTGCTTGTCGTGGTAGCGCACCGCGCCGATGGCGCGCAAGCGGCCCTCAAGCGGCTCTCTGGCCGGCATTTCCCGGGGTTGGACATTCATAGCGCAATCTCCATTCCATCCGCTGCAATTGTCCATCCGGCGGCCAGAACCTCCGCGTGCTGGGCGCTGCCGGGCTGCCAGACAGGGTTGGTGTTGTTGATGTGAATGAACGTCTTGGCGGCGTCCACACTCCGCAAACCAGCAATGGATCCTTCGGGGCCGCTGATGGAGATATGCCCCATCCGCTGGCCGGTCTTGGTGCCGGTTCCGCTCTGGATCATCTCCTGATCGTGCCAGAGCGTGCCATCAAAGAAGATGTGGTCAGCGTCTGCCAAAATCTCCAGCAGCTCTGCGGAGACGCCGGAACAGCCGGGGATGTAATAGGCGGTTTTCGCACCGTCGCTCAGCCGGACGCCGACTGTTTGATCGCCCATCAGATCCGTCTGCACCTGCCTGTCTTCCATGAACAGCGGCACCTTGCCGGGCACCGCGAAGACTGTAGCCTGCAAGCCCGGCAGCAGCTCGAAGCCCTCGCTCAGCCGCACCGGATGACGGCCAACAGCTGCCGGAAGCGCGTTGAAGACCGGGTTGGCCTCCAGCACATCCAGCAGGCCGGCAGTGGCGAACAGGGTGAAAGGCGACTGTTCCCGCAAGGACAGAAGACCTGCGATGTGATCAATGTCACCATTGGTCAGAAGCACGGCGCGCAGCGGGCTGTGGCGCAGCGATTGCGGGTGCATGGACGGGCAGTTTTGCAACTGAACACGGATATCGGGAGAGGTGTTCAGAACCGCCCAGTTCTGCCCGTCCAGTGTCACGGCAAGCGAGGACTGGGTGGCGGAAGCGATCCTGCCGAGACGTGCGTCCCGGCAGTTCCGGCAACCGCAATTCCACTGCGGCAGGCCACCGCCCGCTGCTGCACCAAGAACCAGAAACCGCATGGCCGTTTTCCTGTCTTGCGATCAGAACAGATCGGGTTCGTATTCGCGGCCCTCGTCCTCGGACGGGGAGTACATGTTGATTTCCATGCCGCAGTTGATTTCTTTCAGTTTCGGGGCAGACCAGGCCATTTCATCCTCCTTTGCTGGCTTTAATCCCCTCAGCCTAGCTACCTGCCTCCGGCCCCGGTATTGGCCTTTGGTCGTAGGGGCAGTCTCAGACTTTGGTCCTATGGCACGGGGTGTTTGGGCCCGGCAGACTGCCAGCCATGCGCGTATCCCGGTTCATACTCTGTCTTCAGGCCTGGCTGTTTGCGGGTGGCGTGCTGGCGGCGTCGCCATTGCCCCGCGAGGAGATCAGCGCCCTGATCATGCCGCCATTTTCTTTGGGTGAGCCGGTGAACAGCAAGGGTGTCTATACCCTGCTCAACTCCGGCGGGGCGGAAGCGGGCTATGCCTTTGAAACCGAGCCGCTGGCCCCCCTGCCCGGGTTTTCCGGCGCGCCGGTCAACGTGCTGGTGCTGCTGGATCTGGACGGCACCTTTCTGGATGTCCGGCTGATCAGCCATAACGAGCCGGTCTTTGTTTCCGGGCTTGGCCCGGCCCCGTTCCACAGGTTCTTCGAGCAGTATCCCGGCCTGTCGGTCTTCTCGGCGATCACCGTCGGCACTCCTTACGGTGAGACGGGTTCCGGCTCATCTCTTGTCTACCTCGACGGAGTGAGTAAGGCGACCGCGTCGGTGCGGATCGCGCATGACTCGGTGATGGCCGCCGCGCTGGCGGTGGCGCGCGAGAAGATGCACGGTGTTGTTACAGCGCCCCCGGCCTGGCCGGACCCGGACCACAATGAGCCGCTGGACTGGGCGGCGCTGGTCGATCAGTGGCTGGCCACCCGAGCCACCGTCTCCAATGCGGAGGTTGACGCGGCCTTTGCCGGCACCCTTTGGGCCGATGACGATCCGGAGGCGCAACAGCATCCCGAAGCGCCCTATCTGGATCTATGGATCATCGACGTCGGCCCGCCGTCGATCGCGCAGGCAGTTTTGTCGCGCGAGGGTTACAGCGAGTTGCAGGATTTCCTGGCGATCTCCCCTGATGATGAGCCGCTCTTGCTGATCGAGACCGGCCGCCATGGGCTGGTCAGCCCGGAGTTCATCCGCAACACCGCCCCGGACCGGGTGTTTGCCACGCAAAACGGCCTTCCGGTGGCACTGCGGGACAGCGATCTGCTGGTGGAGCTATCGCCGGACCTGCCCCAGCCTCTGCACGACGGCACGGCGATGATCCTGCGGGCCGACCGCCGCCTCGGCTTTGACCCGGCGCAGGAGTGGACCCTGCACGCCCAGGCGGTGCGCGAGCACGGCATGTTCCAGCCCGAGACCGGCACCGTGGAATTTCCGGTCACGCACCAGACCCCCGAACGCTTCTTCCTGCGGGACGCGGCCCCGGCGCCTGTGCCGCCCTGGCTCGAGGCACTGCGCAGCCGCCGCACGGATCTGATCCTTCTGACGCTGCTGCTGAGCGCGCTGACCGCCGCCCTGCTGCTGGCCCAGAGCCGGATCGCCGCCCGCAAGGTGCTGACACCTCTGCGGCTGTCGGTGCTGGCGGTTGTCACCCTGTTCATCGGCTGGTGGGGCCAGGGCCAGCTGTCCATCGTCACCGTGCTGGGCGTGCTGCGCACGGCGGTTGGGGGCAGCAGCTTTGCCTTTCTCGCCTATGACCCGTTTTCGCTGCTGCTTTGGGGCTTTGCCATCCTCGGGCTTGTCCTGTGGGGACGTGCCCTGTTCTGCGGCTGGCTGTGCCCGTTCGGCGCGCTGCAGGAGTTCGCGCACCATCTGGGCCGCAAGCTGGGTCTGCCGCAAACAGCGCTTCCGCCAGCCTGGGACGGGCGGCTCCGGTATCTAAAATACGGGGTGCTGGCCGGGCTGGTTTCGCTGGTGTTCGTGGCGCCGGAGCATGTGGACACCGCGGCGGAGGTTGAGCCCTTCAAGACCGCGATCACCACCTATTTCCTGCGCGAGTGGTATTTCACTGCATATGCCGTCTTCTGGCTGGCGGCAGCACTGATGTTTTTCAAGCCCTTCTGCCGCTACCTGTGCCCGCTGGGCGCGGCGATGGCGGCGGGCGGGCTGCTGCGGCGGCGCAACTGGATCGCCCGGCGGGCCGCCTGCGGCAGCCCCTGCCAGCTGTGCCGGGTGAAATGCGTCTATGGCGCGATCGAAACATCCGGCGCGGTCCGCTATGACGAATGCTTCGGCTGTCTCGACTGTGTGTCGATCCACGACGATGCGGCCCGCTGCGTGCCGCTGATCCTGGCAGCGCGCAAGAAACAACAGCTGGAGGCTGCGGAATGAGCGCCAAACTGTCCCGCCGCCGGTTCCTGGCCATCTCTGCCGCCGCCCTTGGTGCCACGGCCCCGGCGCTACAAGCAGCACCTGTAACCTGGCGGGGATTTGCCTTGGGCGCCGAGGCGCGTCTGACCATTCACGCGCCGCCGCTGCTGGCAGACCAAGCGATAGCGGCCGTGCTATCACAGCTGAGGCAGGCCGAACAGCTGTTCAGCCTCTACGATCCGGCCTCCGCATTGTCCCAGCTGAACCGGACCGGGGTTCTGAGGAACCCGCCGCCGCGGTTTCTGGATCTGGCCCGGCTCTGCACCCGGATGCACGCGGCAACGGCTGGGGTCTTCGACCCTTCGGTCCAGCCGCTCTGGCAGGCCGCCGCGCGCAGTGAGGGCATCAGAAAGGCCGCCCGCCTCGCAGGCTGGCACAAGGTGTCCGTGACAGAACAGACAATCCGGCTGGCGCAAGGACAGGCGCTGACATTCAACGGCATTGCCCAGGGCTATGCCACCGACATGGTCCGCGCCGCGCTAGGCCGCATGGGGCTGGAGCGGGTTTTGGTCAATGCCGGGGAGTTTGCCGCCCTCGGCGGTCCGTTCCGCATCGGGTTGGCCGATCCGGAGCACGGCATCTTCGCCGCCTGCAGCCTGAAAAACAGGGCCGTGGCAACCTCGAGCCCCGGCGCCTTGCAGTTGCACGGTGCGGCGCACATCCTGCACCCCGCGTTTGACCGGCGGCCGAAATGGGTCACCGTCAGCACCGAGGCCGCAAGCGCCGCGCTGGCGGATGCGGCCTCCACCGCCTTCTGCCTGATGAGCGAAGGTGAAATCACCGCTGCGCTGGCGCGCCTCCCTGCAGGCACCAATGCCACCCTGCTGGCGCAGGATGGCAGCGTGAAATTGCTGAGGTAAACTGGATCAGCGCAGCTCTGGCGGCCGGTGACTCAGGCCGTGGGCTGCAAAAATTGCGGCAATCCGGCCATCCTGCAGCCCGGCGGCAATCGCATCCTCCACCGCATAGGCCAGCGGGCGGTAGGAGAAATGCACCGCTATCCCGGCGGTCCATGTGCCTGCGGAGAAGCCGGGCAGCGGCGGCGTATGGACGGCAGTCTGTTCAGTCAGCCCGGCCTCCAGCTGCGCCAGCGGACCCATTGCGGCCTTGGTCTCTGCCCGATCCAAACCCGCCATTGCGTCCGCCGCCGTCGGGTAGCGGCGGATATTGCCGCTGAGCTGGCCGCCGGGAAAGGCCGAGAGGTAGAAATCGGCAATCGAGTCGTTTTCCACTGCGACGCTGTCGAAGCGGAAATAAGCCGGCACCGGCGGGTCTTCAGTATAGGCCTCCCGGCGGTAGGCAATCGCCACTTCCTCCACATGGTACTGGCCGGTGAACACCACCTGTTCGACCCGGCAGGCAAATTCGCTGTCATAGGGCACATGCAGCATGACATTGGCGACGCTGCCGCCCACGACCGGCCCCTTCCAGATCCAGTTGCGCAGGTCTGCGTCCAGATTTTCGCCCGCCGCGACCAGGGTGAAGCGGGCCTCGACCCCTAGCTCCGCGGCAATCAGCCGGGCGAGGTCGATATCGGCGCCTTGGATGCGGCCCGCCTCCTCGTAAGACCAAGGGGGAAATTCCTCATAGGCCGCGAAGGTGATGAAGCCCCGCTCGATGATGGTTTCCAGGTCCTGCCCGACAATATCGCGTGAGGCGTTCTGCGGCTTGGGCTGCGGCACGTGATCCGCACAGCGGGCCTGCCCGGGCTGCGCCCAGCCGCAGGCCAGCGCAGCAATCGCAAGAAATCCGGCCAGCTGCTGTTTCATGTGCCGCAGCCCCCCTGCCTCAGTGCGCCGCCGAGAGGCCGACAGTCAGGACCTCCGCGGCCCCGGCAAAGTCCGGCTGCGCGCCGCCGATCAGGCTGGCAGCCCGGTAGGGCGCGCTGTCGGCCACCGGAGCGCCGGACCCGGTTTCGACCCCTTCCGCGATTTTTGAAAGCTCCGCCCGCAGCGCCGCCGCATCACCGCCGCCGCCGCTGGCCAAGGTTGTCAGCTCATCGCGGATCTCCAGCAGCCGGCCGGTGGCCTCATCCAGCGCGCCGTCATCAGGCCGGGTTTCCAGATAGGTGCGGATTGCCCAGGCGGCCTTCTGGCCCAGCAACTCCCCGAAAGCGGGCATCTTGGTGATGCCGTTCTGAGTATACCCGGTGCGGAATCGCTCGACAAACCACTCGTCGCCCATCTCCTCGGCCTCCAAGTAACGAAGGTCCGGGGCCAGCCCGCCAGAGACGCCGCCCAGCCCGTGGCAGCGGGCGCAGTTCTGATTGTAGCCGCTGCCGCCGATGTCGATCGCCGCCTGCCAGACCTCCGTCTCCTGGCCGCGATAGGGGTTTTCGGTCAGCCATTCCTCGCCCACTTCGGGCAGGGCATCGGTATTCACCGGCTGCGGCGCGACGTCTCCGTGGGCCTGCGCCGCCGTGGCAAGAGCCGCGAGCCCGAGGGCCGCAAGAGGCAATTTGAACATGAGTTCCTCCCGTAAGTTTGAGCTTGCCGCAAGCATAGCCAGCCCGACCCCTGCCCCGATACGCGACTTAAGTTGGAGAACAGCGCAGGCGGCCTACGACCTTGGTCCAATGGCCGCAGGGCTGCGGGCGGCAGTACGCTCGGCCCATGCAGCCAGAACAGGGTGCCCTGATGCGTTTTCTGATCACACTTCTGATAGCCCTTTTGCCCGCCGCCCTTGCCGCTGCCAACGGGGTTGAGGTGCCGGTCATCTACCTGAAACAGCAGGAGCGGCAGCCCCCCACCCTCTCCAATCTCGACCCGCCGCCCGCGGACCTGGGCGAAACCGGCGCCCGGCTGGGACTGGCGGACAACCGGACCACAGGCAGCTTCCTTGGCCACGACTACAGCCTGGAGACGGTGGCGGTGCCGCCGGGCGGCGATTTTGCCGCGGCGGCGCGGGCGGCTTTGAGCCGCAGCACGCTGCTGATACTGGATGCGCCCAAACCGGCGCTGCTGGCCGCCGCCGCCCTGCCGGAAGCACAGGATGCGCTGTTGTTCAACACTGCCAGCCCGGACACCGGCCTGCGCAGCGGCGACTGCCGCCGCAATCTGCTGCACACCCTGCCCTCGGACCTGATGCGCAGCGATGCGCTGATGCAGTTTGCGCTGTCCAAGCGCTGGACTGGTCTGGCGCTGATCTCCGGCGGCCACCCGCAGGATCAGGCGTTTGCCGCTGCCTTGCGCCAAAGCGCCGCCAAGTTCGGGCTAAAAATCACTGCCGAACGGACCTGGGACTATGGCGCCGACATGCGCCGCAACGCCGCCCAGGAGGTGCCGCTGATGTCGCAGGGGCTGGGCCGCCACGATCTGCTGCTGGTCGCCGATGAGCTGCAGGATTTCGCCCGCTACCTTCCTTATAACACTTGGCTGCCGCGGCCGGTTGCCGGCTCCGAAGGCCTGGTGCCGACCACATGGGCGCCGGTTGTCGAACAATGGGGCGCCGCGCAGCTGCAATCGCGGTTTCAGGACCTTGCCGGGCGCAAAATGCTGGCACGGGATTACGCCGCCTGGGCCGCGGTGCGCAGCATCGGAGAGGCTGTGACCCGCACCGGCTCAGCCGACGCGGGCGTCTTGCGCCAATACCTGCTGTCGGACGCGTTCGAGCTGGCCGGTTTCAAGGGCCGTCCGCTCAGCTACCGCAGCTGGAACGGCCAGCTGCGCCAGCCGATCCCGCTTGCCACTCCCCGCGCTCTGGCGGCGCAGGCGCCCTTGCCCGGCTTCCTGCACCAGCACAGTGAACTCGACACCCTGGGCCTTGATGAACCCGAAAGCCGCTGCGGAGCCTTCCAATGACATTTTCTGCTAAACCTCTTGCCGCGCTGGCCTTTCCGGCACTTCTGGCCGCCGCCACGCCTCTTGGCGCCGCGGAAATCTGGGTCACCAACGAGAAGGACGACACCATCAGCGTGATCGACATCGCCACGCTGGAGGTGGTCCGCACCATCGCAACAGGAGAGCGGCCGCGCGGCATCACCTTCTCCAAGGACTTCTCGCGGGTCTATGTCTGCGCCTCCGACAGCGACACGGTTCAGGTTCTGGACGCCGCTACCGGGGAAGTTCTGCACGAGCTGCCCTCCGGCGAGGATCCCGAGCAGTTCGTGCTGCATCCCAACGACCGGCATCTTTATATCGCCAACGAGGATGATGCCGTGACCACGGTGGTCGACACCGAAACCCGCAAGGTGGTCGCCCAGATTAATGTCGGGATCGAGCCAGAGGGCATGGCGGTCTCGCCTGATGGCAAGATCGCGATCACCACCTCCGAGACCACCAACATGGCGCATTGGATCGACACGGAGACGCAACAGCTGTTTGCCAACACGCTGGTTGATTCCCGCCCGCGCCACGCTGAATTCACTGCCGGCGGCAGCGCACTGTGGGTCTCGTCCGAGATCGGCGGCACTATCACGGTCTTTGACACCGCCACCCAAGCCGAGACTGGCAAGATCGCCTTTGAGGTCAAGGGGGTGCACCCTGACAGGGTGCAGCCGGTGGGCTTTGCCTTCACCGACGATGAAAGGACCGCCTTTGTGGCGCTGGGGCCGTCCAACCATGTGGCGGTGGTCAATGCTGAGACGCTGGAGGTGGAGGATTACATCCTGGTCGGCCGCCGGGTCTGGCACATGGCGTTTTCGCCAGACAAGTCGCTGCTATTCACCACCAACGGCGTTTCCGGCGATGTGACCGTGATCGACACCGCCCAGCGCCAAGCGCTGAAATCGATCAAGGTCGGCCGTTTTCCCTGGGGCGCGGCGCTGCGCCCCTGAGACCTGCCGCGCCCCGGCGGCGCGGCGCATCCTGACAGGAGGATCCAAGATGCTGAAACCCCGCCTTTTTGCCGCGGCGCTGTGCCTGGCGCTGCCCGCCGCCGCCCTGGCCGGTGACGATGATGATCCGGGCAAGGCCAGCCTCGGCCTCGCCGGGCTGCTGTCCGCCGCCAACAAGGAAGACCTGCCGCCGATTACCCTGTCGGCGGGGATGCCGCTGACCGATGCGCCGTGGCTGCTGAAATCCGGCACCTATTACGAGTTCGAAATCCAGGGCGACGGCAGTCAGGAGCTGGCCCTAACCGGCTCCGATTTCTTCCGCGCGGTGTGGATTGACGAGATTGTCGTGGAGGGCCTTGAGATCCGCCCGTTGGGGCTCGACAGCGTCGAGTTCGACGAGGCCGGCGAGATGGAGATCGGTTTTATCGCTCTGAAGCCCGGGAATTACCATCTCAAGGTGCCCGGCTCCACCGGCGACACCCAGCGGCTGGAGATCACCATCCAATGACCGGGCTGCGGGTGGAAAACCTGAGCTATACCTACGGCGCCCGGCAAGCTCTGGACAGGGTCGGCTTTCGGGTTGAGCCCGGCACTTTCTGCGCTCTGCTGGGCCCCAACGGGGCTGGCAAGTCGACGCTGTTTGCGCTGCTCACCCGGCTGTTCACCGCGCCGCAGGGAAAAATTGAGGTTGCCGGCCACGACATGGCACGCGCCCCGCGCAAGGCGCTGCGGCAGATGGGGGTGGTGTTTCAGCAGCCGACGCTGGACCTGGACCTGACGGTGCAGCGTAACCTCAGCTATTTCGCCGCGCTGCACGGGCTGCGCGGCGCCAGGGCGCAGGCCCGCATCGAGGCCGCGCTGGAGCGGCTGGAGATGCGCGGCCGGCTGGGCGAGCGGGTGCGCGACCTCAATGGCGGCCACCGCCGCCGGCTGGAGATCGCCCGCAGCCTGATCCACCATCCCAAGGTGCTGCTGCTGGACGAGCCGACGGTGGGGCTGGATGCGGCCACCCGGCACGCGATCACCGCCCATGTGCATGACCTGTCCCGGCACAAGGGGCTGACGGTCCTTTGGGCGACCCATCTGACTGACGAAGTCGAAGACGCCGACCAGTTGCTGATCCTGCACCGCGGCAAGCTGGCGCAAGACGGCACCGCCCGCCAGCTGCGCGGCGGCCTGGGGCTGGCCGATCATTTTCTCAGGCTGACGGGTCAAGCGGCATGACCGCCTGGCTGGCAGCCCTGACGGCCATCACCCAGCGCGACGCGCTGCGGTTCATCGGTCAGCGCGGCCGCTTTGTCGCGGCGCTGGTACGGCCGATGCTGTGGCTGGTTGTCTTTGCCGCAGGCTTCCGCGCCGCGCTTGGCCTGTCAATCACCCCGCCTTATGCCACCTACACCACCTACGAGGTCTATATAGTGCCGGGGCTGTGCGGCATGATCCTGCTGTTCAATGGCATGCAAAGCTCGTTGTCGATGGTCTATGACCGGGAGATGGGTTCGATGCGGCTGCTGTTGACCAGCCCGCTGCCGCGCTGGTGGCTGCTGGTCTGCCGCCTGCTTGCCAGCACCGCGATCTCAATCCTTCAGGTATATGTTTTCCTGGCGCTGGCGGCGATGTTCGGCATCCGCTTCAGCTGGGGCGGCTATGCCGCACTGCTGCCCGCCCTGATCCCGGCCGGGCTGATGCTGGGGGCGCTGGGGCTGGCGCTGTCCTCCGTGATCCGCCAGCTGGAGAACTTCGCCGGGGTGATGAATTTCGTGATCTTCCCGATGTTCTTTCTGTCCACCGCGCTCTACCCGCTGTGGAAGATGGCCGAAAGCTCGGCGCTGCTGCGTGACATTTGCGCCGTGAACCCCTTCAGCCAAGCGGTCGAGCTGATCCGCTTTGCGCTTTACCAGCAGCTGAACACTGCGGCGCTGGCCTGGGTGCTGCTGTCCGGGCTGGTCTGGCTGGGGCTGGCGGTCTGGGGTTACGACCCGGCGCGCGGGCTGATCCGCAAGGCTGCGAAACCGGGCTGAACCGCCCTCGCCCGCATCGCGGGCAATTACACCGCAAACCCGGGCTGCAAGGCGCCGGGTTCTGCCGCGTTGCGCCCTGCCCCTCCCGCCGCCCGCATACGACCATTGTGCAATACCGCTCTTTCGGTGCGCTTTGGATACTGTGGCAGGCCGGCAGCCCGCACCGGGCCGTGGCTGTTGAGGATCCAATGAAAGGGAGGAGCCCATGAACCGCTTCATCACGGCGGTCGCCGCAGGGACCATGATGGCGGGCGTCAGCCACGCCGGGGTCACCGAAGACGACCTCAAGAACGACCAGACGACCACCACGCAGGTGGTCACCAACGGGATGGGGCGGCACCTGCAGCGCTACAGCCCGCTGGACACTTTGAACAAGGACAACGTCGCAAACCTGGTGCCTGCCTGGGCCTTCAGCCTCGGCGGCGAGAAGCAGCGCGGCCAGGAAACCCAGCCGCTGATCTATGATGGCATCATGTATATCACTGGCTCCTACAGCCGGGTTTATGCCATCGACGTCGAGACCGGTCAGGAGATCTGGCAATACGACGCCCGGCTGCCCGAAGGCATCCTGCCCTGCTGCGATGTGGTGAACCGCGGCGGCGCTATCTATGGCGACACCTTCTTTTTCGGCACGCTGGACGCCCGCATCGTGGCGCTGGACCTGAAGACTGGTGACGTGAAATGGCGCAAAAAGGTGGCCGACTACAAGGCCGGCTATTCGATGACCGCGGCACCGCTGATCGTCAACGGACTGGTGATCACCGGCAACTCCGGCGGCGAATTCGGCATCGTCGGCGAGGTGCAGGCGCGCGACGCTGAAACCGGCGAGCTGGTCTGGACCCGGCCGGTGATCGAGGGCCACATGGGCACCTTCAAGGGTGAGGACAGCACCATGACCGGCACCCTGAACGCCACCTGGCCGGGCGACATGTGGAAGACCGGCGGCGGCGCCACCTGGCTTGGCGGCTCCTATGATGCGGAGACAGATACGCTGGTCTTCGGCGCCGGCAACCCGGCGCCCTGGAACAGCCACCTGCGCAACGCGGGCACCCCGGTCGAGGGCAACGCGGGCGATAACCTTTACGCTGCCAGCCGCATCGGCATCGATCCTTCGAACGGCGAGATCAAGTGGCACTTCCAGACCACCCCGCGCGAGGGCTGGGATTATGACGGCGTGAACGAGGTGGTCGCCTACACCGACCGCAGCGGCAACAAGCGCTTTGCCACTGCCGACCGCAACGGCTTTTTCTATGTTCTGAACCGCGAGGACGGTAAATTCGTCAGCGCAACGCCCTTCGTCAAGGACATCACCTGGGCTGAGCGCATCGACGACACCGGCCGCCCGGTGTTCAACGAGGACAACCGCCCCGGCAACCCGGCGGACGCAGCCGATGGCAACAAGGGCGAGGTGATCTTTGCCTCGCCGTCGTTCCTGGGCGGCAAGAACTGGATGCCGATGGCGTTCTCGCAGAACACCGGCAACTTCTATGTGCCCTCGAACGAATGGGGCATGGACATCTGGAACGAGCCGATCAGCTACAAGAAGGGCGCCGCCTATCTGGGCGCGGGTTTCACAATCAAGCCGAACTACGAGGACCATATCGGCAGCCTCAAGGCGATCGACCCGGACACCGGCGAGATCAAGTGGGAATTCAAGAACGACGCACCGCTCTGGGCCGGGGTGATGACCACTGCGGGCGGCCTGGTGTTCACCGGCACCCCCGAGGGCCGCTTCATCGCCTTTGACGACGAAACCGGCGAGGAACTGTGGTCGTTCCAGACCGGCTCCGGCATTGTCGGCCAGCCGATCACCTGGGAACAGAACGGCGAGCAGTATGTCTCTGTCATTTCCGGCTGGGGCGGTGCGGTGCCGCTGTGGGGCGGCGAGGTGGCCAAGAAGGTCAACTACCTGAACCAGGGCGGCATGCTCTGGACCTTCCGCCTGCCCCGCCAACTGGCTCAGGCAGACTGATCCCGCACCGGTCAAAGGCACATTACACGAACTCAGGCGCGCCTCCTGCGGGGCGCGCCTGCCTTATGCGACTTTAGGCGTATACACCTGCAGCTGCCCGCTTGCTAAGCTGGCAGGAAAACAACAGCTCTGGTGCAGATATGCCAACACACACGGACACGCCGGCCACTCCGAGGTTCAATGCGGCGCTGCTGGTGGATGACCACCCGCTGTTCTGTGACGCCCTGGCGATGACCTTGCAGGCGGTGACCGCGATCAGCAGCATGCACACCGCGCCGGCCCTGCAGGCCGCGCTCGACATGATCGGCGGGGGTATCCGCATCGACCTGGTGGTGCTGGACCTGAACCTGCCGGACGTCAACGGATTGGACGGGCTGCTGCGCCTGCGCAAGGTGACGGACTGCCCGATCCTGGTCGTCTCCTCGATGGCCGACAACCGGATTGTCAGCTCCGTGATCCATGCCGGTGCCAACGGCTTCATTCCCAAGCACAGCCAGCGCGACGTGTTTCAGAAGGCGGTAGAGGCGATCAATCAGGGCAAGGTGTTCCTGCCCGACGGATACGTATTGCTGGAAGACAACGGCGGCAGCAGCAACGACGTGCTGCAACGGCTGTCGCAGCTGACCAATCAGCAGGCCCGGATCCTGCAGTTGATCTGCGAAGGCAAGCTGAACAAGCAGATCGCCTATGACCTGTCGATCGCCGAGACCACGGTCAAGGCGCATATCACAGCCATCATGCGCAAACTGGGGGTGCAAAGCCGCACCCAGGCGGTGCTGGCCGCCAAGCAGGCGAGTTTTGCAAACGTCTTGCAAGACACGCCGCCGTCCGCCTAGTCTGGCGGACGAAATTCGGGGAGGAGAAAGGCGATGGGCCCTGTCCATGGTCCGTCGGGTGCAACCATGACGAAACCGCAGGTTGTCCGGTCCGGCTCGGTTGACTGCCGGGCGGCGGACGCTGTCGAGCAACTGGCACAGGCGCTGAACCCGAATGGCCTATCGCTGGTGGTTCTGTTTCTGTCTCCGGACACCGACGTTGCGCGGCTGATCGACGAGGCCCAGCGCCGGTTTGCCCCGGCGCAGGTTGTCGGCTGCACCTCTGCAGGAGAAATTTCAGCAGCCGGCTATGTTGAGGGCGAGATCGTCGCCATCGGCTTTGCCCAGTCGCATTTCCAGACCCGCACCATCCTGATCGAAGACCTCGACAGCTTCGATCCGCACAGCGTGATCGAACGGATGATCCGCAACCGCAATCACATGGCGCAGAACACCGGGGACTGGGTCTCGGACTTCACCTTCCTGCTGGTTGATGGGCTCTCCACCAAGGAAGACACGCTGACCTCGCAATTGTCGGTCGGGCTGGGGCCGGTGGCCTTCTTCGGCGGCTCGGCGGGCGACGGCACCAACTTTGGCAAAACCTTTGTGCTGCATGGCGGCCAGGCTCATTCCAACGCCGCCATTCTGATCCAGATCCGCAGCCGCTGCCCGATCGAGGTGTTTAAAACTGACCACCTGATCCCCTCGGAAAAGCGCATGGTGGTGACCGGGGCTGACCCGGCCCGACGGGTGGTGCATGAAATCAATGCTGAACCCGCTGCCCGCGAATACGCCCGGGTGCTGGGCAAGGACCCGGAGCAGCTGACCGCCTTCACCTTTGCCGCGCACCCCGTCGCCGTGCAATTCGGCGACCAGCACCACGTGCGCGCCATCCAGCGCGTCGCCGACAATGACGAGCTTGTGTTCTTCTCCGCCATTGACGAGGGCGTGGTGCTGACCCTGGCAGAGCCGGAGGACATGGTGACCCACCTGGAGCGCGAGATGGCCGCCCTCAGCGCCAAGCGCCGCCCCGAGATCATCCTGGCCTGCGACTGCATCCTGCGGCGGCTGGAAGCGCAGCAAAAACAGGTCTCGCAGGACATTTCCCGCATCCTGCGCGACAACCGGGTGGTTGGCTTTTCGACCTATGGCGAGCAGATTAATTCAATGCATGTCAACCAGACCCTGACCGGAGTGGCGATCTACCTGCCGGACGAGGGCTGAGCAATGGTGCATGAGCTGATCGACCCCAGTGACCCGCCGGAACGGCAGAACCAGAAGCTTCTGAAAATCGTCGAAACCCTGATGCGCCGGGCCGAGCAAAGCTCGGATGCCTCCGGCGAGGCGTATGCCCAGTTCCAGCGCGCAGTGATGCTGGAGGAGGAGGTGCGCGTGCGCACCCGCGAGCTGGAGCACGCGCTGGACTTGCTCAATGAATCAAACGCCAGACTGGCGCTGGCAAATGCCGAAACCGAGGCCGCCCGCGCCAACCTGGCCAATGCGATTGAGACGGTGCAGGAAGGCTTTGCCCTGTTTGACGCACAGGATGTGCTCGTCATGTGCAACACCCGGTTTGGCAAGCACCTGGCCGATATCTACCACTTGCTGCGGCCGGGGCTGGAATTTGCCGACTATGTGAACCTGGTGGCGACCAGCGCTCATCTGGCGCTGCCAGAGGGGGAGACCGCCGCCGGCTGGGAAGCTTACCGGATCGCCCGCCACAAGGACGACCATGCGGTGTTCAACGTGATGATGGCCGGGAACAGCTGGCTGCAGGTCAGCGAGCACCGCACCTCCGACGGCGGCACCGTGATCCTGCAGACCGATATCACCGACATGATGCGGCTGGAGCGGCAGGAGCGCGAGCGGCTGCTGGACGATCAGTCGCGCGTCATCAAGGCAACGCTGGAGCATCTCGACCAGGGTGTCTGCATCTTCGATGCCCAAAACCGCCTGGTCGGCTGGAACCGCCGCGCCGGAGAGTTGCTGTCGATGCCCGCGGGCAAGTTCCAGCTGGGCATGTTTTTCGCGACCCTCTACCGCCAGGCCGCCGGCAGCATCCGCATCCTGGGCGGCACCCGGCTGGAGGAGATCGAGGCCTGGGTGGCCAGCAGCGCCAAGCGGGCACCCCTGTCATTCGAGATCGGAATGGGCCGCGACCGCATCCTCGCGGTCTTTGCGCAGCAAATGCCCGACAAGGGATTTGTCATCAGCTTTACCGATGTCACCGCCGAACGCGCCGCGGTCCGCACTATTTCGCAGGTCAACGAAACGCTGGAGCAGCGGGTGGCCGAACGGACGCTGGAGCTGGAGGACGCGCTGTCGGAGGCGGAGCGCGCCAATGCCTCCAAATCGCGGTTTGTCGCCGCCGCCAGCCACGACCTGCTGCAACCGCTGTCCGCCGCCAAGCTTTATGTCGGCTCGCTGGAGGATGATCTCCAGGATCCGGGCTTCAGGGACCGGGCGGCCAAGGCCGGCAACGCGCTTGTCGCGGTCGAGCGTATCCTCGGCGCCCTTCTGGACATCTCCAAGCTCGACTCCGGCCTGGCTGCGATTGACCGGACCGCCATCAGCCTGAGCGGCATGCTGGACCAGCTGAAGGACGAGCTGGAACCGGTTGCCCGGCTCAAAGGGCTGGAATTCCGGGTCGTGCGCAGCGGCGCGGTGGTGGAAAGCGACGCCGCTTACCTCCGCCGCATCCTGCAGAATCTCGCCTCCAACGCGGTGCGCTACACTGATAGCGGTAAGGTTCTGATCGGGGTGCGGCAACGCCGCAGCCGGGTGCTGCTGGAAGTCCGTGACACCGGCCCTGGCATCCCGACGGAGCATCAGGACAGGGTATTTCAGGAGTTTCAGCGGCTTAACGCCAAGGCCAGCCCGTCGGACGGCATGGGGCTGGGCCTCGCCATTGTTGAGCGGGCCTGTCGGCTGCTGAAACATCCGCTGAACCTCACCTCAGAGGTCGGGCGCGGCACCTGCTTTTCGGTGGAGCTGCCGCTGAGCACCGCAGCGCGCGCGCCGTCGCCGCTGCCCGCCCCCGGTAACGGCGCCGCGGTGCCGTTCAAAAACCGGATTGTGGTGCTGATCGAAAACGATGCCGGCCTCAGGGCGGCGCTGGAGAACACGCTCGACGGCTGGGGGCTGAACGTGCTGCCCTGCGCCAGCTGCGCCGAAGCAAGTTCGCTTCTGCAGGAAATCGACATCGGCCCGGACGCAATCATCGCCGATTACCAGCTGGACGACGGCGCGCTGGGAACCGATGCAATTGCTGCGCTCCGGGCGCAACACGGCCAAGTACCTGCCTGCCTGGTAACCGCCAACCGCTCACCGGACCTGGCGGCAGCCTGCGCAAGGCTGAACGCGGTGCTGCTGCACAAGCCGATTGACACCGGCGAGCTGCGCGGCTTCCTTGGGCGCGCGCTGACCTGAGCAAGGCGCGGTGCGCCTCAGCGCTGGCAGACGTCCGAGCGGGTCAGAAACCGCTTGCCGCTGCCGTTTTCCAGCGAGAACATTCCGCCAATGCCGTCGATGGCGTCGATCACCAGGCTGGTGTGCTGCCAGCGCGCATGCTGATCGGCATTCATGTAAAACGGCACCCCGCCGATCTCCCCAACCAGCACATCACTGCCGCCGATGATGTAATCGCCCTGCTGAAAGCACATCGGCGCGGACCCGTCGCAGCAGCCGCCGGACTGGTGAAACAGCAGATCCGCCCCGAACCGCGACTTCAGTTCGCCGATCAGGTCCAGCGCCGCCTCTGTTGCTGTCACGGTCATGCCGGTTGTTCCGGTCATTGCACTCTCCCCAGGCTGAATGGAAAAGCAAACGGTCCCGGAATTCCGGGACCGCCCGTCACGCGGTTGCTTAGAAGAACCCCAGCGCGTTGGGGCTGTAGCTCACCAGCAGGTTCTTGGTCTGGCGGTAGTGATCCAGCATCATCTTGTGGTTCTCCCGGCCGATGCCCGACTGCTTGTAGCCGCCGAAGGCCGCGTGCGCCGGATAGGCATGATAGCAGTTGGTCCAGACCCGGCCTGCCTGAATGCCGCGGCCAAAGCGGAAGGCGCGGTTGGTGTCGCGGGTCCACACCCCGGCGCCCAGGCCGTAAAGCGTGTCATTGGCGATTTCCAGCGCCTCGGCGTCGTCCTTAAAGGTGGTGACGGACAGCACCGGCCCGAAGATTTCCTCCTGGAAGATCCGCATCTTGTTGTGTCCCTTGAACACGGTCGGCTCGATGTAGTTGCCGCCCTCCAGCCCCTCCAGGGAGGAGACATTGCCGCCGGTCAGCAGCTCAGCGCCCTCATCCTTGCCCAGCTGCAGGTAGGAGGCGATCTTCTCCTTCTGCTCGGTCGAGGCTTGGGCGCCGATCATCGTGTCCATCGACAGCGGGTTGCCCTGCTTCACCGCCTTCACCCGTTCGATGGCCCGGCCCATGAAGTCGTCGTAGATCGACTCCTGGATCAGCGCCCGGCTGGGGCAGGTGCAGACCTCGCCCTGGTTCAGGGCAAACATGGTGAAGCCTTCCAGGCATTTGTCGAAATAGGCGTCATCGGCGGCCATCACATCCTTAAAGAAGATGTTCGGCGACTTGCCGCCCAGTTCCAGCGTCACCGGGATCAGGTTCTGGCTGGCATACTGCATGATCAACCGCCCGGTGGTAGTCTCGCCGGTAAAGGCGATCTTGGCGATCCGGCTGGACGACGCCAGAGGCTTGCCCGCCTCCAGCCCGAAACCATTGACGATGTTCAAGACACCCGCCGGCAGCACGTCGGCGATCAGCTCCGCCAGCACCATGATCGAGGCCGGGGTCTGCTCCGCCGGTTTCAGCACCACACAGTTGCCCGCCGCCAGCGCCGGCGCCAGCTTCCATACCGCCATCAGCAGCGGGAAGTTCCACGGGATGATCTGCCCCACCACGCCCAGCGGTTCCGGGGTGTGGTAGGCATAGGTGTCCGCGTCGATTTCGGAGATATGGCCTTCCTCGGCGCGGATGCAGCCCGCGAAATAGCGCCAGTGATCGACACACAGCGCCAGGTCGGCGGCGATCGACTCGCGGATCGGCTTGCCGTTGTCCAGCGTCTCCGCCGCGGCCAGAAGCTGGGTGTTCGCCTCCATGATATCGGCGATCTTCAGCAGCATGTTGGCGCGCTCGGTGGTCGAGGTCCTGCCCCAGGACGGAAACGCCGCATGGGCGGCATCCAGGGCCGCCTCGACATCCTCGGCGTTTGAGCGGGCGATTTCGCAAATCACATCGCCGGTGATCGGGGTTGTATTCTCGAAATACAGGCCCGAGCGGGGCTCAATGAATTCGCCATTGATAAAGTTGCCATAGCGGGGCTTGAACGGAAATTCGACGCCCAGATGCGCAGTGTCCAGTGCCGAATTGGCCAGCCCTTTCGTGTGGATGTTCATTCCATTCCTCCCAAGAATTGATCCAAGAAATGCAGCGGAACTGGCAGCCATGCACCTTCGATTGCAGGCACTCGATCCGGTGCTGCCTAAAGGCTTAACCCATCGGCAGAAGCCGCGGTATTCGACCAAAGTCCCTGCCGGCCGCTGAGTTGGGGAGGAAAACGCTGTGGGCGCAACCTGTTGTTTTGTAATGGCTGGCGCAGCTGTGCAAGATCCGGCCACCGTGATTTCAGGTTTATGTGGAAAGCCGCAGAGTTGGGCATGTAAAAACCGGCATGATTGCATTTGCCGGGAGCCTGACAATGAGCAGCATCTCTTAAGTGGTCCAAATTGAAAGTTGGTGCATGATAGGCCTGTGGTCCATCAAGACGATGGCTTCCGGAGCCGATGGTCGGCAGCCCAAGGCACTGGGAGGGCCGTTTGGTATTGTCGTGTTTTCTCCGGCCTTTGATGATGATCTGTGCTTCAAGCAGTGAGTAGAAGATTTCACGGTTCAGCAACTCGTCGCGGAACCGGGCGTTAAAGCTCTCAACATAGCCGTTCTCCCAAGGACTTCCTGGTTCAATGCAGGCCGTCTTGGCGCCGGCGGCCGCGATCCAATCCCGCACCGCCTGAGCGGCGAACTCAGACCCGCTGTCGCTTCGCACATATTTTGGGGTCCTCGCAGGATGAACAGGTCGGTCAGGGCGCCGATGACCTCGGTTAAGTTCAGCTTGCGCAGCACCCGGATCGCCAGGTGTTCTCGGCCTTCCCTTTCTTAAACAATACGTCGGACCAATCCAGACAGTGCATTTCAGGCCCAAAGACGGAGAAGTCCCCGAATGACACACCGAAGCCTCTGATATATATTAGGAATTAGCGTTGAACGCGGGAGCAGTAATTGCACACTGTTTCATTCAAGCCCGATAACTTACGGCTGCGTTGTCGGCCGCAATCCATTGCAAGTGCTGCTTTGGTATCTTCTTAAGTCCGTGTTGCTGCAGGTTTCTCGGACGCCACGCGCGACGTTTGAATGATGCGCGGCATTGCCTGGCGTCGGAGAAGCGCGCAAGCGGGAAATCGCGGTGTTGGAATTGGGCAGACCAGCTGGGTCTATGGGGATTTGAAGGGGTTGATTGCCTTGGTTATTGCTCTGCAGGTTGGCCCAAGCGCGCTCGTTGCAGGCAGCTTCGGTACGGATTCTGCGAGCTTTGATGGGCATGCGCCGCGTCTTGCGGGGGCCGACAACCTTCGCACCACTGCTATCCGGGTTGCAGGCATTCCGGCTTGGCCGCAAGCGGTAACGTGAGCAGCGGCAATTGGACTTCCGGTCTTTGGCGCGCGTGTCATGCAGCGGCCCTCGCTGCTCCTGGCGGCGCTCTGGGGTACCGTTCTGGCGCAATGGTTTCGGAGATGATCAACCGCCCGCCACAGCAGGGGCATGGCAGCGCGAGGACGCGGGCGGGTGCATCGGTGTCACCGGCCGTGCCGTCGTGCCCGAGATCCGGACCTGGCTGTCCGTTCCCGAGCAGTTCCCTGATCCTGGCGATATTGGCCGCACGGTTGCCATTCCCGAAGAAGCCGTAGTGGCGGATGCGATGCTGCCCCTTGGGCAGGACATGGATCAGGAAGCGCCGAATGAACTCGCCGGTCTTCAGGGTAATGGTGGTATGCCTCCCGGGACCGTTGACGCGGTAATCCTTGACCTTGAATGTCACGCTGTGTGCATCGAACCGGATCAGTCGGCTGTTTGAGATCGCGATCCTGTGCGTGTAGCGCGATAGGTACGCCAACACGGCTTTTGGCCCGGCGAACGGTTCCTTGGCATAGACGACCCAGTCGATCTTGCGCAGCGGTCGCAGGAAGGCGTTGAAGACCGCGCGATCGACGAGCTCGGCGTGATCGCCGAAGAACTGAAGCGTTCCGGCATCGTGCAGCCGGGCAAGTCCGTCCAGAATAAGCCGCCGGTACAGGCGGGACAGAACCCGGACGGACAAAAAGAAGTTCCTGCGGCAGTCGATCCACCGCGCCCCGTCCGCAGACAAGCCGCCGCCGGGCACGATCATGTGGACATGCGGGTGGTGCGTCATTGCTGAGCCCCAGGTGTGCAGCACGGACGTGATGCCGACCCGGGCGCCGAGGTGCTTGGGGTCGGCGGCGACCCGGATCACCGTATCCGCGCTCGCCCGCATAAGCAGGTTGTAGATCTCCCGCTTGTTGGTGCGCGCGATGTCGGCGATCGGCTTCGGTAGGGTGAAGACCAGATGGAAATACCGCACGGGCAGCAGTTCGGCCTCGCGCGCCGCCAGCCAGACCTTTGCCGCACCCGCCTGACATTTGGGACAATGGCGATTGCGGCAGGAATTATAGGCGATGTGTTCATGCCCGCAGTCTTCACACCGCGCGGCATGGCCGCCGAGCGCTGCCGTGCGGCAGCGCGTGATGGCGTGCATCACTTTCAACTGGTCGAGGCTGATATGGCCTGCATTGGCCGCCCGCCAGGCAGAACCATGGACCCGGAAGATATCCGCAACCTCCAGCTTCGGCCGGGACAACGCAGTCTATGAGGCGCCTTTCCTGCGCTTCGCCGCGGTCAGGCCGTCCAGCGGGCTCTCCACCGCCGAGATCATGCCGGTGGCAACGCTGGCATAGTGCGCCGTCGTGGTGAGTTTGGCATGCCCGAGCAGCGCCTGAATGATCCGGATATCCACGCCGCGTTCCAGCAGGTGCGTCGCGAAGCTGTGACGCAAGGTGTGCAGAGTGACCGGCTTGGTGATCCCGGCGGCCAGCACTGCCTGCTTGAACAGCCGCGAGATCTGTCTGGCCGAAAGATGCCGCCCGCAATAGCCGGGAAAGAGCGCGCGATCAGGCCCGGACACCCCCCTGTCGTTGACGGTCGGGCGTTCGGTCCACCAGACTCGCAACAGGCTCAGAATATCAACGGGCAGCATCACGTTGCGGTCCTTGCGTCCCTTCGACTGCACAATGCGGATAATGTTCTGTTCCCCGTCGATGTCGCCGACCTTCAGCCGGACGACCTCGCTTGCCCGCAGGCCGCATCCATAGGCGAGTGACAGCATTACGCGCGCCTTCAGGCCGGGCGCCATGGCCAGAACGCGTTTGACCTCGTTGCGGCTCAGCACGAGGGGAACCTTCACGGGCTTTTTGAGGTGGAACACTTCGGCCGCAAGGTCATGCCGGCGCAGGGTGACCCGGAACAGGAACTTCAGCCCGGTCATGGTCTGGTTGCGGGTGCAGATACTGGTCCCGCTCTCGATCAGATGCAGCTGGAAATGCTTCACGTCATCCGGTGAAGCTGTCTCCGGAGATCGCCCGAGCCAGGAGGCAAACCGCTTGCAGGCCCGCAGGTGGCTGGTCTGCGACGCAGGTCCGAGATTGCGTGCGGACATATCCGCGATCATGCGGCCACGAAGCGGTGTCGTCGGTGTAGGATGCTGAATGGTCATGGCAAAACCCTCTGTCAATCGAGGTAAAATCACCTCGACCAACAGCACACACCCGACATCGAAAACCGCGAAACAAATCCCGGTTCAGCGCGACGCCTGCCACACAGAACCCCTATCGCGGAGCGATTTAGTGCTTGGGCTGTCTACCGTCATTCACGCCTGGCACGGCGAATGCCCGGTCAGAGCTCGCAGCGACGGATGCTGAAGAAAAGACGAACGGCGGCTTCACAGATTTGCTGGTCTTTGGATACATACAAGCTTGGAGATAGAGATCGGCAACCTGCAGATCTATAGAAATCGGTCAGTCAACCCCGTCCGCACAGCTTAGCGCGAGCGGGCAATCACCACCCTGTAATGTCCGATGCTTACCCTACACCCTTCGATCCCCTCCTCGGTCGCAGTCCAGGCTCCGCCCAAACATGCTTCCTGCGGCCAGCAGCTTGCTGGACCCGCCCTGCCGGGGGCTTGGGATGACTTGTTGTTTTTCGATAATCTGGAAGGGGTGAAGGTTGTTTCGCTTCCGTAGCCTGTTGCCGATCAGCTTGTTTTCTCCAGCCAGTCAATCAATGCGCGCCTAATCATTTCCGGACGGGTTGGGAGATCAGGTTCAAGACGACGTCGGTCATCGATTGCATTTATGAGTTCTCGCGGCAATCTGAGCGTTAGCGCTTCTGTGTCTTTCTTGGGAGGGGCCATTCCGATATTACCATTTTGATGTTGACATCATGATGGCATTATCGCACATTGTTCAGGCGAGGCAAGAGCTGGAACCTCTTACCTCGCCCTAACCACACTGACCTCGACTAGGAGACCAGCATGACTACCACTCCCGTTATCACGCGCCCCGGCGCGGCAAAAGCCCTGTGGTCCGCATCAGCCGCAGATGACAGCCCCACCTTCATCACCTGCACCTTCGACACACTGACCAAGGCAGTGGACGAAGCCCTCGAACTGGAGCGTGATCTGTCGCACGCACTGTCCTGGGATCCGGCATCCACCGATATCCAAGAGGCCGTAGAAGCCAAATGGCAGGATTGCCTTAAACTCAGCGGTGACATCCTGACTGCGCCGGTGGTCAGTGCCGAAGATTTGCCAATGCAGCGCATGAGCATGCTGCTGCACTTCCTCATCGAGTCCACGGGGCCGGAAGAGGCTCTCAGATTTCAGCAGCTATTCCATGAGAACCAGGAGCTGTTCACCGTCGAAGATGGTGATTGCCAGGCCCTGCTGCAGACAGCCGCACGTCAGATGAACGCACTCGTCGAACTCTCCTTAGCGGCTGAAGCGCAGAACTTCCTGCCCAACTAAGCCCACCATCCCAGCATTCTTCTGACCCCGGCCCGCGGCGGACACGCCGCTGCGCCCGGCTCAGCCATGCCATGTCTGAAGTTTCAGCAAGCGCCAGTCCCGGCGCCTGCCCTGCCCAATTTTGCCATGCGGAGGCTGCCATGCCCCACTCAACCTGCGAACATTTCCCGCAAACGGTCCATCCCCATTGGCGCGCCGCCGCCGAAGCCAAGGGCTTCGGCATCCTGCAGCGCATCAAGGACCGCTATCACCTGCTCCTATCCTGCCACACCTGCCGACGGGCACATGCCAGCAAGATCTTTGTTCTTATGAACAGCCAGCCGCAGTGCCCGCACTGCATTCAAAACCGGTGGCAGGCCGACGCTGTGGCCGCAGGTTTGAAGTGGGCAGGCCGCGATCCGGAAGACCGTCACTATGCCCACTATATCGCCCCCTGCGGCCATAACTTGCGCCGGCAATTTGAGATGGTGAAGCGTGCCGCCGAAGGCGTCTGCGACGTACGCTGCGAACTCTGCCAGCAGCATAAGGAGCAAGAAGAAGCCTCCGCGCAGGGTTGGGAGCTGATTGGACCGGATCCGAACAGGAACCAGAACTACCGTCTGTACCGGCATGCGTCCTGCGGCCATGTTCAGCGGATCGCACGAGCCAACATGCAGACTGGCCGGTTTCAATGCAGCAATTGCAGTGAGGGCTGGAGCAGTGCGCCAAGCTTTCTCTACGTCATGCAGCTCAAACTCGCCAAAGGTGCCAAGCTGATCAAACTCGGCTACAGCCGCGATCCCGTCTCCCGCCTTTACCATCAGCTCTTGAAGACCAAAGAGACGGAAGCGCAGGTCCTGCGGACGGTTCCCATCAGCTCCGGCCACACAGCTGTGCAAATTGAAAAAGGCCTGCATGCGCGGTTGAAGGCAGAGCACCCCGACAGCGTCGCGCCGCCAGACCTCTACGCCCATGAATTGAGGGTCAAAAGTGAGGTCTATTTCGCCGATGCGGCCCAGGTGATCTTCGCGATGCTCGACGCCATCGAGGCAGAAGAAGACAGCTAAGCGCCCCCTCTTCAATTTCCGAACTGTTTCACGCCCGGCTCTGCCAGGCGCCCGATCCTCTTTGCCTGTTCACTGGAGGTTTGCCATGAACCAATTCAACCACTCCCCCGCGCGCCCCGATTGGTGGCAGTTCGCCGAAGACTGCGCCCGCCGCTATCATCTCTATCACAGAGAGCTGCAGCAAACTCGGCGCAAGACACTCAAAGAAGACGCGCCAGACGACAGTGCTGGCGCCGAGGAGCCCCTTGTGCCCCCTGCACCGGATCACCCCCATTCTTTGCTGCAGCATCTGAGCGAGCAGCCGGACGCGCGGCATCTGCCGCCGGAACTCTGGGAAGCGCTGGAGCAGGAAGGTGCCGACCCATATGCCTGTGATGACACGGGCCGCTGGCTGCCGGGCACAGACCTGCCGGCAGACAAGCTGCTTCTGCTGCTGCGGATCGCCGCGACCTTCGGCTCCCCGGCTGCAGTGGATGCGCAGCTTGCCCGTGGCACCGTGCTGATCCTGCGCAACATTCCTCCCCGCGACTTTGCAAACATGGAAAATCTCCTCAACCACGCCCTGCTGCCGCCGGGCTGGCAGGCCTATGACGCCCGGCGCCAGGTGCAGCTGCCTCAGCGCGTGACCCTCGCTGTCCCCAGTGCCCGCGATGGTGCGATTGAACAGCAACACATTGATGAGCTGCAGGATCTGATCATCAAGGGTCTGGCGCACAGCCAGCCTTTGTGGATCTGCCTGCCGGATGAGATGGCACTGCCGGCGCCGCTGGTGGCGGAGCACTGCCATCAGCTGACAGTGCCACAGGTGGACGCAGATTTTCTGATCGCCCTGCTGCGTCGGACCCACAGCCGCACGGGCCGCATTGATGAAGCCGCCGCCCGCGCCGCGCTGCCCCCGAACGGCCAGTTGCAAGAGCTCTCCACCCCCGCACTCTCTTTTGCCCTGCGTGCGCCCACAGCGAAGAAGATGGCGCAACGCCTGTCCCAGGCGCTTGCTGCCGCTGCCGCTTCACCACCCGAAGCCCACGCGCCGAGGGAGGAGATCACAGGCATTGGCCGGTCCTATGACACCGCCCGGCAACTGGTTGCAGACCTGCACATGTGGGCCGAAGGCAGCATTGCCTGGGACCAGATCCCCCATTCTTTGCTGTTGCACGGCGTACCCGGCACAGGCAAAAGCCATCTCGCCCGCGCGATGGGCCGGAGCGCCGGGGTCAATTACGTCCAAACAAGCTGCGCGGAATGGCAAAGCGCAGGTCATTTGGGCAACCTGCTGCTCGCGATGCGAAGAAGCTTCGATGAAGCCCGGAAGAATGCGCCTTGTATCCTGTTCATCGATGAGATCGACGCGATCAGCTCGCGCACCAGCGGCGACACCCACGGCAGCAGATATGGATCGCAGGTGATCGCTGGTCTCCTGGAGCAGATGGACCGCATCGGTCTGGAGGAAGGGATCATGGTGGTTGGTGCCTGCAACCACCCGCAGCACATCGACCCCGCGGTGCTGAGAGCCGGGCGGTTTGACATCAAGATCGAGATGCCGCTGCCAAACATGGCGATGCTGCAGCACCTCCTTGCTGAGCGGCTGCAGGACGCAATCCAAGAGGGGGATCTGCAGCAGCTGGCGCGGGACTGCATTGGCAAGACCGCCGCCGACGTGGACGCCGCGGTGCGCTCTGCTCGCAGTGAAGCCCGGCACAGCGGCTGCGCGCTCGATCTGCAGCTTCTGCGCCGCCATCTCGGGGTCATGGCGCAGGAGGAGAACCAAGACCTCTTGTACCGCATCGCCATTCATGAAGTCGGTCACGCCATCACCTCGTGGAGCTACGGCGAGACGATCACGAGGATCAGCCTGTCTCCATCTGGCGGCACAATTGAGCGGGATGTTCCCCCGAACGCAGGTCTGCCGGCGGACTTTGAACGCCAGCTGTATATCCACTTGTCAGGGCGGGCAGCGGAGCGGCTCGTCTTCAATACTGTTTCTGCCGGGGCCGGCGGGGGCGCCACGTCCGACTTGGCACAGGCTGCGCGGATTGCGTTGGCAGTGGACCACGAGCTGGGACTCGGCGCCTACGGCAACGGCTGGTTTGGGCCGCAGGATCCCTCCCGCCTGACGGCCTGCGAACGCCAGCGCCTGCAGGAGCGGCTCGACTACGCCGAGGACCACGCCCGTGCATTGCTGTACCCCCATCAGCAGCTGCTGCAGGACATGGCTAAAGCTTTGGTCCGTGAGCGAGAGCTCGATACCAAGGCGGTCCGGTCCTGGCTGCGCGATGTGCCGCGCAAAAATGGCCCAGACCCGGTCCTGGACCAGTAGATGCGCCCGCCAACCAAGCCGCACCGCCGCGAGGTTTGCACAATTCTTATGCGCAAACTTCCGCGGTGCAGGCTCCGGTTGATCCAAAATCCGGATAATTCCCTTCCGGAAATACTTTGTCCCAAAGCCCCGCCGGAGCGGTCTATGCCCCGCATCCCTGCCCAGCTCCCTCTGCAGAGGGAAAGTTCCGTATTTCGAGGCCCTTATCCACAATTTCCGTCTCCGCAGGGTTACAACCCGGGTCGCTCCAACCCAATCCGGCGCAGTAAACTGTCTCCATCAGCACACGCGGGCGGCCACCGCCCACCGGAGACAGGAGACCTCGGCCAATGGCACGGGACCGGAAGAGACATGCCGAATGCCAGCAGGCGCCGGAAACACCCGGCCGCCCGCAAAACGGCTCCTGCCGGCAGGACGCCAGCACCCGCGCGTCACTTCACGAACTCCTGCGCGCCCTCGCCCGCGAGGCAGCCCGCGCCGACCACCGGGACGGCAAAACTCCCGGTTAACATCAAACCACCGGAGAACACCGCCATGTCCCAGCCCAAGCTCAGAGCTGCCATCTACACCCGCTATTCAACGCAATTGCAGCGCGACACTTCGATCGAGGATCAAATTCGCCTCTGCCGCAGCATGATCGAAGCACGTGGCTGGAGTGTTGAAGGCATCTATTCTGACCACGCGGTCTCTGGCCAAACACAGCACCGGCCCGAGTTTCAGCGCTTGCAGCAAGACGCAAGTGGCGGCGCCTTCGACGTGATCGTGACCGAGTTCCTGGATCGTCTTGCGCGGGACCTCGAACATACGGCTAGTTTCTACAAGCAGATGAACTTCCTGGATGTGCCGATCTTTACGGTCTCGGAAGGCGAGATTGATCTCCTCCATGTCGGCTTCAAAGGGACAATGAACTCTCTCTTCATCAAGGATCTCGCCGACAAAACCCGCCGCGGCCTCAAGGGAAGGGCACTGAAAGGGAAGTCCGCCGGGGGAAAGTCCTACGGCTATAGTATCAGGAACCAGGTCGGAGAGGATGGTGAACCGATCCGCGGCGAGCGCGAGATCAATCCTGAAGAGGCCAAGATCGTGCGCAGGATCTTCCAGGATTATGCCAGTGGCCTGTCCCCCAAGAAGATCGCCGAAGCGCTCAACAAGGAGCGCGTGCCTGCCCCGTCCGGCCGCCACTGGGGTGCCTCCACCATTCACGGCAACCGCCAGCGCGGCACCGGCATCCTGAACAATGAGCTCTACATCGGCCGGCAAGTCTGGAACCGGCTTCGCTACGTGAAGGATCCGCAGACCGGCAAGCGCATCTCGCGGCTGAACCCGGAAAGCGACTGGACGGTCACCGACGTCCCGTATTTGCGGATCGTCGAACAGGATCTCTGGGATGCGGTCCGGGCCCGCCAGGGCGAACTAAAGACCGCGGGCACCAATGTGCCGGTCTGGGACCGGCGCCGCCCGAAGACGCTGTTCTCCGGCCTGATGGCCTGCGGCTGCTGCGGCGGCGGCTTTGCCAAGATCTCCAAGGACAGCTTTGGCTGCTCCCCGGCCCGGAACAAGGGGGCCGCGGTCTGCAGCAACAAGCGCACCATCAAACAGGCCGACTTGGAAGCCCGGGTGCTGGATGCGCTGGCCAACCACCTGATGGATCCGGACGCGGTGCAGATCTTCTGCGAGGAATACACTGCCGAGCGCAACCGGCTGAAGGCCGCAGCCGCCGGGAACCGCAAGGAAAAGGAACAGGCACTGGCCCGCGCCAAACGGGACCACCAGAAGCTGGTGGATGCGATCATTGCGGGCATTCCCGCAGACCAGGTGAAGGACCGGATGATCGAGCTCGACACCCGGCGCCAGCAGCTGGAACGGGAGCTGGAGCAGACCCCTGCCCCGGACACGGTGGTGTTTCACCCGTCGATGGCAGAGGCCTACCGCGAACGGGTGTCACGGCTGATCCGGACCCTTGGCTCCGCCGAAGGCATGGAAGACGCCAAGGAGGCGCTGCGCGCATTGGTGGAGCGGATCGTGCTGACGCCAGCGTCGGAGGGCTCTGGCCTGGATCTGACGCTGGAGGGGGATCTGGCCGGGCTGCTGCGGCTTGCGTCGGGTGCGCAAGGCCCGGACACGAAGAAGGCCCCGGACGGTTTATCCGAAGCCTTTGATATTTCTGAGGAATTAGTGTTGGTTGCGGGAGCAGGATTTGAACCTGCGACCTTCAGGTTATGAGCCTGACGAGCTACCTGGCTGCTCCATCCCGCGACAGGTGTTATTGACCCGTTTAAGAGAGTTATTTGGATTTTACTAGGTTTGGCGGTGACCTACTCTCCCAGGGCTTGAGCCCAAGTACCATCGGCGCGACAGTGCTTAACTTCCGGGTTCGGGATGGGACCGGGTGTTTCACTTGTGCTGTGGCCACCAAACCGAGAAAAATCCAGATGCCTTCGGCAGGTGGATTTTTCTCGGTTAGCGGCAGGCAGCGTATTTGCAAAGCAAATGCGCGTTGCCGCACCTGAGTTACGTCACAGGACGTTTCCACAAGCGGAAGGCAATACAATCAACGTTTGTCCAAGTTTTTTGTTTTGGATGGTTTGCTTTATTTGGTTCGAGTAACACTGTCTGTTACTGGATCAAATCAAGCCTATCGGGCGATTAGTACCGGTCAGCTGAACGCATTGCTGCGCTTACACCTCCGGCCTATCGGCGTGGTGGTCTTCCACGGCCCTCAGGGATACCTTGTTTTGAGGGGGGCTTCCCGCTTAGATGCCTTCAGCGGTTATCCTGTCCGATCATAGCTACCCAGCACTGCTATTGGCATAACAACTGGTCCACCAGTGGATCGTTCACCCCGGTCCTCTCGTACTAGGGGCAACTCCTCTCAAGTATCCTGCACCCACGGCAGATAGGGACCGAACTGTCTCACGACGTTCTAAACCCAGCTCACGTACCTCTTTAAACGGCGAACAGCCGTACCCTTGGGACCTGCTCCAGCCCCAGGATGAGATGAGCCGACATCGAGGTGCCAAACACTGCCGTCGATATGGACTCTTGGGCAGTATCAGCCTGTTATCCCCGGCGTACCTTTTATCCGTTGAGCGATGGCCCTTCCACGCGGGACCACCGGATCACTATGGCCGACTTTCGTCTCTGCTCGACTTGTCAGTCTTGCAGTCAGGCTGGCTTCTGCCATTGCACTCAACGAGCGATTTCCGACCGCTCTGAGCCAACCTTCGCGCGCCTCCGTTACTCTTTAGGAGGCGACCGCCCCAGTCAAACTACCCGCCACGCAGGGTCCCGGATCCGGATAACGGACCGCGGTTAGACATCAAGAGTGCGAAGGGTGGTATCTCAAGGGAGGCTCCACCGGAACTTGCGTTCCGGCTTCGATGCCTACCACCTATCCTGCACATCACAATCCTGATGCCAGTGCGAAGCTGTAGTAAAGGTGCACGGGGTCTTTCCGTCTAACCGCGGGAAGCCTGCATCTTGACAGGCAATTCAATTTCGCTGAGTCGATGTTGGAGACAGCGGGGAAGTCGTTACGCCATTCGTGCAGGTCGGAACTTACCCGACAAGGAATTTCGCTACCTTAGGACCGTTATAGTTACGGCCGCCGTTTACCTGGGCTTCAATTCGGAGCTCTCACCCCTCCTTTTAACCTTCAGGCACCGGGCAGGCGTCAGACCCTATACGTCGCCTTGCGGCTTCGCAGAGCCCTGTGTTTTTAATAAACAGTCGCCACCCCCTGGTTTGTGCCCC